>JAXJWH010000041.1:0-79399 GCA_036308125.1 Agathobacter sp. | reverse complement strand
CGGCAATCGCCTTACAGCAGTTTTTGTTGTGCTGTCAAGGGTGGCGTCACTCATCAAAAGATTAAATATCTGCAATTTTCAAGGTTCGATTGAGCCTTTTTCTTTGGCTCTGTTTTTTCATAAGTCACTTGACACTACCCGTTTATATACATACTTAAGGTATTATTTATTAACGCTTTTGCTAGTTTATCAAAAAATCCATAAAATTGCAAGACATAACCGTTGTATTAATGTATATCCATGCATTTTTCACAAAACAATATGAATAAAATCCCCAAAAATGGACATCATCATTAATAACAAATTAGCCTGGAGGAAATAATATGTCAACTTACAAAGTGGAAATATGCGGCGTAAATACATCTAAGTTACCAATTTTAAAAGAAGAAGAAAAAGAAGAATTATTTAAGAGAATTAAAAACGGAGATAAAATTGCCCGGGAAAAATATATAAAGGGTAACCTGCGACTTGTATTGTCTGTAATAAAACGTTTTCACAACCATAACGAAAATGCCGATGACTTGTTTCAGATTGGATGTATTGGTTTAATCAAATCCATTGATAATTTCGATCCTACAATTGGCGTAAAATTTTCTACTTATGCAGTACCAATGATTATCGGAGAAATCAGGCGCTATCTTCGTGATAATTCAAGTTACAGAATCCCCCGCTCACTTAGGGATATCGCCTATAAAGCCATTCATTCAAAGGAAATACTATCCCAGACCAGCGACCACGATCCTACCTTAGAAGAAATTTCGAAGGACTGTGATATCCCCGTAGAAGATATTGTATTTGCACTTGATGCCATTCAAACACCACTTTCTTTGTTCGATCCCGTTTATACTGATGGTGGCGATACTTTGTATGTAATGGATCAGATATCAGATAAAAAAAATAAAGAGGAAAACTGGATTAAAGACCTATCCTTAAATGATGCCTTAAATCATCTTGAAAAAAGAGATGAAAAAATTATAAAACTAAGATTTTTTGAAGGGAAAACACAAATAGAAGTTGCAGATGAAATCAATATATCCCAGGCTCAGGTATCACGCCTTGAAAAAAACGCCTTAAAGAATATGTATCAGTATTTAAAATAATCCAATGCACAAAAAAACTGTTTGCAAATCTGTATTTACAAACAGTTTTTTATGTATTTTATAAAGATAATCGCCCATAAGATTTTATATCATAAATTAATAAGCTCCGTCATGTCCCAATAACACAGCCACTGTTTTAAAAATAATCTTTATGTCTAAAAACAATGACCAGTTATCAATATATTCAACATCCATAGCCACAACATCATCAAAGTTCTGAACGTTGCTACGACCATTAACCTGCCACATTCCTGTAATTCCCGGCTTTATACTAATTCTTCTCCACTGTCCTCTCTCATACTGAGCTACTTCATCCACTGTTGGTGGTCTTGTCCCAACCAATGACATACTGCCACCTAACACATTGAAAAACTGTGGAAGTTCGTCAATACTACATTTTCGGATGAATTTACCAACTTTTGTGATTCTTGGATCGTTTTTCATCTTAAACATCAAACCATCCATCTCATTTTGCTCCATAAGTTCAGCTTTTCTTTCCTCTGCATCTATATACATGCTTCGAAATTTGTAAATTTTAAAATGTCTTCCATTCTGCCCTACTCTGACCTGCTTAAATAAAACCGGCCCCGGTGAATCAATCTTAATTGCAATGGCAGCAACAAGCATAATTGGTGATGTTAAAATTATTCCTGCAAGCGCTCCCACAATATCTACAAATCTCTTAATCATACTAGCCCCGGTATTAAGGGAAATAGTGTGATATGTAATAACCGGATATGTTCCGACTGAGCTGACATAACTGTTTGCTCTTCGTCTCTTATAGAAATCAACAATTACCCTGCAGGTAACTCCCATTTCTATACACAAATCTATATATCTTTGTATGTAATCAAGATCTGTTTCTCTTTTTTGCAATATATAAATCTGATCCAGATTATATTCTCTTATCAAATTCTCCAAATCTTCAATATTGCCAATGTATTCATCTGAATCCTCGTCACTATTCATGCTGATATATCCTACCCGTTCAACATAAATACTTGTCTTTTCCAGGAAATAAAAAAATTTATTAAATGAATCAACACTACCTACAAAAGCTGTTCTTGGAACATTTTGATGATTGATAACTTTACCTACAAATTTACGCGAAAAAAACACATAAAAACATGAAAGAACATAAGATAAAATCAAAAACATCAGATATATATATGATTCTAATTCCCTAGATGCGAAAAAATAAAGAATCGTTGATGTACATAATGCTCCTAAAAGAAATGATTTTGTAATCTTTTTGTATATACGATCCAAGTAATAAAAAAGTGTTACATTGTACACATGTTCCTGCTTATTTGATAATATAAAAATGATGGCGTACATCACTACCAATATGAGCAGTGTCTCATATTGCTTGACATCCAAACTATTGCCATGAAAAAGTGTAGTAATCGCCAGAGATAATGCCATAATAAATACATCCATGAGTATGTGAACTGTGTCTGTATTGGCTCCCACATTTGACTTATTCATTCAGTGCACCCCTTTATAAAATAGTATAACTTATCAAATCCTTATAAGTATATATGCTACCTCAAGATATTTCAAGATATTTTTTCGATTTAAATAACTTTCGTTGCAATTCGCACAAAAAAATGCTATCATTAAGCAAATTTATAGGAAAAAGAGGGTAATACATGGCTAACCTATTATTAATTGATGATGACAAGGAAGTACTTGCTGTTAATGCAAAATACTTCTCACAAAATGGATTTGATGTAAAATATGCAGAAAATGCAATTAACGGACTTAAAATTCTTAAAACCTGGAAAGCTGATTGCATTTTACTTGACATTATGATGCCGGGGATGGATGGTTTTGAAGCCTGCAAGAGAATAAGAAAGATTACAAATGCTCCAATTATAATTCTCTCAGGAAGAACATCTGAAGATGATAAAGTTAACGGACTTATATACGGAGCTGATGATTATGTGATAAAACCATACAGTCTTAGAGAATTAAATGCAAGAATTCATGTGCAGATAAGAAGAAGCAAAGAAGCACTTGCCCTAAAAGCAAGCAGTAATACCATCTCTTATCCGCCAATTACAATGGATCTGGCACAACACAAAGTATATTACGATGACGAAGAACTTTCTTTATCCAATCGTGAATATGAATTAATGCACATATTAATCAAAAAACCAAACACTCCTGTAACTTTTGAAGAAATCGGAAATGAGCTTTTTGGAAGCTATGTCGAAACCGATAGACGAACTATTATGGTTACTGCCAGTCGTCTTCGAAAAAAACTACAGGAATACGATGAAATGAATGAGCTTATAGAAACTGTATGGTCCAAAGGATATTTATTCAAGACTAAAAAATCATAAATTAAGGCGGAAAACAAATAAATGAATAATAAAAAATCAAAATTTATAGAACCAGAACTTACCGTATCTGAGCTTTCAAGAGCCTTATACAAAGCAAACCAGCAGTTATCAGATACAAACCAAAAACTAATCGAAGCCAAAAGAGAACGTGACGAGATTTTTGCAAATATCTCCCATGATTTACGTTCCCCTATTACGGCTATCAGAAACACTTTAGAACTAATAAAGTCATCTGAAAATATGTCCAAAGAAGAATTAGACAAAATGCTTGAATTAATTGACAAAAGAAGTCACTATCTTGAAGATTTAATTAATGATGTGTTTCTTCTTTCTTCTCTTGACATTAAAAAGGAAATTCACCCAGAAAAACTAAACATCGGAATGTTTCTTGAAGAATTTTATTTTACGACGGAAACAGACAACAAATTTGCTAAAAGAGAACTGATACTTGATGTTCCACAGGATTTTCCACATGACGTAAATATTGATCCTAATTTATTTTTAAGAGTACTTGATAACTTATTCAGCAACGCTTTAAAATACTCCAACGACAATGCATCTATTACTTTAGGCGTAACATTAAAAAACGCATCTACAGTACAAATTTACATTAAAGATACCGGTATTGGAATGGCTAAGGAACATTTAGAGCATATATTTGAACGTACATATCGCATAGACGAGGCAAGAACCCCAGGTTCATCCGGGGGATGTGGTCTGGGACTTGCAATAGTAAAATCAATCGTAGATATGCATAAGGGAGAAATATACTGTGAAAGTACAATTGGGAAAGGAAGTACCTTTTATATCGAACTTCCTACAGTCTAATAAAATTTCACACAAAAAAGCTATCGCATGCGCGATAGCTTTTTGAGTCCTTATATAAATAATAAACTAAATAATCTGAAAATCCTCAAGTTTTGCAAGAAATTCCATTACAGACTGTTCACATTCTTCTTCAGTCACTTCATATTCTGCAAGTAATTTCTTAATAACCTCATCAACAGTGATATCTTCCTGAATCATATCCCAGATATCATTACCAACACCCTTAATCATGAAATATTTACCAGATTCAAAATCTATCATTACTTTCTCACCTGATAAATCTGTAACATTAAGTTGTCTTTTCATATGAATTGTACTATTTCTGTCCATTAAATGTTCCTCCCACTGCGAACTAATACCTTAAAATCTTACACCATTTTTCCTAAGAAAGCAACCTGTTTTTTATTTTGATATCTTTTCTTCATTAACTTTCTTATTCTCAATTCGAATCTCCCTGTCACAATAATCAAGTATACTTCTTCTGTGAGTAATAATAAGGCATGTAGGTTTTGGATCTAATTTCTTAAGTCCCTCTAAAACTTTAAGTTCTGTCGCCTCATCTAAGGCGGATGTTGCCTCATCCAATATCATAAATGGTGCTTTACGAACCAAAGTTCTTGCTATTGCTATTCTTTGTGCCTGACCTTCTGAAAGACCATGTCCACGTTCACCAATAACTGTATCAAGCCCTTTATCCAGACTCATAACAAAATCATAACCCGAAGCCATCTTAAGTGCCTCTATAATCTCCTCGTCTGTGGCTTCAAGATTACCCATACGAATATTTTCCCTTATGGTTCCACTAAAAAGAGTATTTCCCTGTGGTACATATGAAATAAATTTACGGGTTGAAGCGTTTGAAGGCTCTTTCTCACCATTTTCATTATAAAACATAATGGCATCCTTGCTTCCATTCAAAAATGACATTATAAGGCGCACAAGGGTTGTCTTACCTATTCCTGATTCTCCTACAATGGCAACGAATTCACCCGGTCTTATTTCAAATGAAGCATTATCAATTACTGTTTCATCTGTATAACCAAATGATAAACCATCAACTGTAATGCCAATTCTCTTAGCTTCAATATTTTCTTTTAATTTTTCTTCCTCGGCAATCGCCTGAAGCTCAATAACTCGGCCTGCTGATGCAAGTATAGATATAAGCTTTGGAATCTGCTGTGCCAGCTGCATTATTGGAGACTGAATTCTGTTAACAAGCTGAAGGAACAATGACATTGTTCCGTATGTAATCACATTACCTGCTACCTGAATTGCTCCATATGCAAAAGCAACTATATATCCTAACTGGAATGAAAATGACATTGCTGTCGAACTTACCAATCCAAGTTTTGTTTTCTTATATACCCATGAGAATCTTTCTTCTCTTAAATCAACTAATCGTTTTATCGAATAGTCCTCATTTGCAAATGCTTTAACTATCAAAAGATTAGCCATACTCTCCTGCATAAATGAACGATATGCAGCTTCTGACTCCTGAACCTTAACTGTTAATTTTTTTAATTTCTTACCTAACCATGCCATGCATATTGCTGCAACAGGTGCAATTATTAAAGAAAAACATGCCAGCAAAGGTGAATAATAGAACAAAAGGCAAAATACTAATATAAGTTCTACTATCAACTGAAGAATCTCCGGAATTGTCCAAATGATTCCATTTGCTATATTTCCTGCATCACTTGTCATTCTTGTCATAAGGTCACCTGTATGATAAGCCTTAACTGACATCCAGTCTGAAGTGATTATCTTCTCGTATACCTGCTTTCTTATTCCGAATGAAAATCTCTCTCCAAGCATGGTTGAAGCCAATGTAACAACAACTGTAACTACCTGTGACAAAATAATTAGCCCAAGATATATTCCAACAAATGTAAGAACAGAATTCTTAGTTGCCCCACTTGTGGCATCATCTATTATCTTCTTCGAAATCATAGCCATGACCAGTGTAATTACTGTCGAAGAAAGATTAAGAAGTGTAACCGCTGTTATCTTACCAATATATGGCTTTGAATAATGCATTAACCACTTTGCATATCTGCGCTGATTATCTCTGTCATTCCATAATCTCTTAATTTTTTCTTTCATCACATATAATACCTTTCGAATAAAAACACTTCGAATATTATAACAAAAGGGCTTTCCAAAAGAAAGCCCTTTTTTGCTATTCAACATATAATCAGAGAGCTTTATTCAAAACTCTCTGATACGAAAAAGTCTTATTTTACAATTACTTCTCCATCGATTTCTGGCTTAGAATCAACACCTGATCCAAAGCTTACCCAGTAATTTCCGTTCTGGTCTACTCTGATTTCATCAAAGTCCTTGCTCATATCCTTTCCCTGTAATGTATTCTCAATTCCTAATGTATCGATTTCTGGTTTTGTCCATGCCTTCATGTCCATATCCTCCTTAAAAATAATATTTATAAAGCTCAATTGCAATATTATAATACCATGCACATTTTTCTTTGTAATGTTTTCTAACAAAAATGTTACATTTTATTTCCTGTTTTAAATTTCATGTAAATTGCTTTGCTTTCGCCATTTACATAAGTGTTCTGTTCGTTACAAATAAATTAAAAGCAGAGAGCCATAACTCTCTGCTTGAATTATATCGAAATAATTATTTAACGATTACTTCTCCATCGATTTCTGGCTTAGAATCAACACCTGATCCGAATCCTACCCAGTAGTTTCCGTTCTGGTCTACTCTGATCTCATCAAAGTCCTTGCTCATGTCCTTTCCCTGTAATGTATTCTCAATTCCTAATGTTTCGATTTCTGGTTTTGTCCATGCCTTCATGTCCATATCCTCCTTAAAAATAATATTTATAAAGCTCAATTGCAATATTATAATATCATGCGGATTTTCCTTTGTAACATTTTCTAACAAAAATGTTACACTTTATTTTTACGGACTTTGTTTTGCTAATATACTAAGCCTTTGCCTCGTTTTTCATTGTGTTATATACCCAGTCAGATATTTCTGCCAAAGTGTCTTTGCCTTCCGGTCTTAACACTCTGAATACCTTAATATCTTTTGCTATTTTTAAATATCTTATCATGCTCTCAGGCTCCATAGGCATATTCTTAACGTAAAATACACAATAAATATTGTCAGTAATTATTTTTAATTTTTCGCTGCCTGTAACCTCTTCAAATACAACATCACTTACATCAGCTTTTTTTATCTCAAAAATCGCCTTAAGTGGTCTTTTCTCATATAAATACTGGTCTTTTGATAATGATTGAGCATATTTATCTCTGAATTCACCAATATATCTTAACTCCGACTTATCCAGTTTTAAAATATCAACCATATTGGCACAAAGTTTCTGCACAGGGAATCCCGGCAGTAATTCATTTGTTGCTGTATCAATAACACCAATATCATCTGCCATGAACACTCCGCCTTTATCCCTTACCTGAGTTGTTGTAGATGATTTTCCACTACCACTGGCTCCAGTTATAATAAAACCTGCATCATCAACACAGATTGCTCCTCCATGCATTGGCACAAGTCCTCTTTGAGTAAGGCAGATAGCCATGGCAAGTCCTGTTATAAAAGTTGTCTTGGTATATTCTTTTACTTTGTCAACCACCTGATGAACAATTATATGATTTCCATTTTCTATGTAATAAACAAACATATCCTTTACATAAAACCATGCTACATCCTTTTTGATATCATCAAATTTTCCATCAGCAATAGCATCCATAACATGCTTAGGTGGAAGTTTTTCCTCAATTCTGATATCAGCATTGTCGATTTTATCGATTGCAATTCCTTCTTCTATTTCGAAATCACATTCTATAGTGTGATTAAACATTGTGTAATAGTACATTTTTTCCTCCGTGATAAAATATTTATTTCCATTGATTTAAAAATTCCGACAAAGAACCAAGTACAAGGAGTTTTACTGCCCATCTTGTGTCTTCTCCATCGAATAAATTTTTTGAATTTAGAATATCATCCTTTAATTTCATGACTTTTGCCTTATCCACATAATCATATATCGATTCATTATCGAATATTCCCATTACATAGTCTTTAATTTCATCCCAGTTATATTTAAGCCTGTATACAAAATCAGCTCCTTGTCTTCCTCTGTGATTAGTATCAGTTAAAACACTCATTGGGACGATTCCCTGCATACCTTCCCTTACAAGTCTTCTTTCGTATCCATTTCCGGCAAAACAGGTAATTGGCAGTTCCATACATAATTTCATAATTCTTATATCCTTACTTGGATCTCTGACAATTATTCCATGCTTCAGTCCAAGCTTGGTGTCAAACGCACCTAAATGTGCCAGGATTCTTCTTGAATATATGCTGCCATATCTTTCCTCCTGAGTATCCACCCAGCAGTTAGACTCTGTATGTTCTATATCATCAAAATATTTTTTAATTTCATATTTTTCTATTAATTCCGACTTTGTAAATCCTTCTTCAAAAGGATCTGTCTGTGGACTTTTTCTATTTTCCTTATATGCTTTATAAATTATTCTGCATACATTTTTTCTGCCAATTTTATTCTTTTTGCCAAATTTATTAATCTCTTTTGCTGCTGTCACAAAATGAAAACCTTTAAGGGACTGATATACTGTCGTCATTAACGTTCCATAAGAGATAGTTGAATTACCAAATTGTCCTTTTAGAATCATCTTGCAGCCATCTTCCCTGGCTACTCTGTAAATTTCATCAAGCCATACTAAATTAACTCCGGATTTATATGGACATTCCAAAACACCAATGAGATTTTCTAAATCCGAAAAAGCATTTTTTGTAGGACAGTTGATAAATTTCATAATAATATCCGGATATTCCTTACCAATTCTTCTTACTCCGAATTCTTCGTTTTCCACAAGATAAGGATTATCGCTATTTTGATAACCCTCAATAGGAACAGAAGTATAGCTATGAAGTTTCTTTCCCTGATTTAGAAGTTCATTGACTGCAACACAGGCAACCGAAGAAGAATCAAGCCCGCTGCTTAATGTAATTCCTGTATTTTCCTTTGAACGCAAAACGTCTTTAACGCATTTCTTAAAAGTATTCCTGAATATCTTAAGCCCCTGTTCATCTGAGACCTTTTGTTTTTTAATTGTTTCTCCTAAATTCCAATATTCCTTCTTTTGAATTTCACCATTGCAATATTTCACATAGCATCCGGCTTCAAGCTGAAATACCCCTTCAAAAACAGTTAAATCCGGCACCATTAATAAATCTGCCGAACAATTGGATTCGCACATACAAATCCACTTCTTTGATAATTCAATTTTCTCATCAACTGCGTTTATTATTGGTCTTATTGTTGTTGAAAAGAAAAAACCGTCTTTATTTACATAATAATTTACACATCTGCTTGAAGTCTGGTCTGTAACCAGATATGCAGTCTTTGTATCCTTTTGATAAAAACATGCTGCAAAAACACCTAAAACGTGTTTTCCAATATCTGTTTTCCACTTTACAAATGCCTCAAATAATACTTTTCCGTCAGGAGTATCCATTGGAAGCTGCAGTTTCTGGCATAATTCATCTTTATTATCCAGCATCGCATCTGCTGTATATATATAATTAAAGGTTTCCTCTGGCAAAACTTCTCTTTCTGATTCCGGCAACAAATACTGATGAGCGCATCCCATCATAACATTACCTTTAACTAAATTTGAAAACCTGTCAATTTTGCAATCCTTATATCCATCTTGCATTTTCTCCAGCTGACCATAATCGCCTTCTTTATGGTCATAAATTACTCCATATATCGCAGACATAATTAACCTCTCTGTTCATTTTTGTTATTACTAAATCTATATAATCTATATATAATCTCTATTGTTCCAAGGCAAAGCATTGCCCCTTTAAAGCCATAACACCATTTAATATGTGACATAAAATTAACACAATAAAAATAGGCAATGACAAGAGAACAAATAAAAATTACAGCTGTTGTAACAACCTGTTTCTTCCCTTTTAAGAATGCTCTTAATATATACATCTCCCCAAGCGCATCCATCACTGCCAATACAAAATATTTCCAATTAAACCTGATTAACATAGAACTTTCTGTAAAATAATAATAAAGTACCAAACTTAAAATAATTGTAAATAGTAAATCCATAACTTCCCCAAATCTCTTCAATCGCTTTCTTAGCAAAAGCGTCGCAACAAAGGAGATTGTCCCTGCCAATAACGCATATATATCATATACATGCGAAACTGCATATTTCGAGAAGTCCAATATAAACCTGTCAATCATTATACTACACCTGATTCTTTCAAATTGTCCATAAGCATTTTACATTTTTGCCTACCAACATATATTATACTATCCTTGTCAATATCCCTTTTTACAACATCAAAGCACAATTTCTGATACATATTAACATTTAAAACTTTCTTTTGCAATAAAAAAGCTGCCACACCATTTGTGCAACAGCCGGTTAAAAATACTAGCTTAAAGCTTCTGTAGGATTCTCTGGCTCAATACCTGGCTTATCTGCAGGCTTGTCACTTCCTCCACACTCCCATTTAAGATGTCCTGAAATCTCACCATCACCGATGTATCCACCATCTCTTTGATTTCCTAACCACTTGTGCTCTGTAGCACTAATCTCTAACACTGAAATCTCTGGCTTTGTCCATCTTTTCATACTAACAACCTCCTTATAATTTGAATATTTATATGGTAAATTAGTAAAAATTTACCGCTTACAAATATAAATATAGCAGAAGGTGTTTTATATGAAAGTAATTCTAACATTTTTGTTAGACTTTTTTATTACTTTTTACCCACCTCACAAAAGTGTTAGCAATTGCAACAAACATAAGATTATCAAAATCTGACTCTGACTCTTTTAAAATGCCGGATTCATTTTTCCTAAAGAATTCTGTTGCTTCTTCCATTTTTAAATTAACATTTGTTTGTGCTTCTTCAAGCATTTTTCTTACCTTGACCATCACATCCGGCCAATCTTTATTAAGCCTATTGTAACAGTCAGCATTTTGCACTCCGTATCTCATCCAGTCATCAAGAATTTCCGTAGGAAGTATATCCCTGAAATTACCTCTTACAAGCCATCTTGGTGTTCCCTGGTATGCAAAATATTTGTATGGCAAATGATAACAGAATCTTAGAAGTCTTATATCCTTTGTAGGATCTCTTAAAATAACTCCATACCTTAAACCCAATTTTGTCTCAAGTTCTCCCAGATATGTATAAAGGCTGTCCTTACATAGAAAATCACGATATTCACTTCTAATTGTTGGAATATTGTCAATATATCGTATGCCGCCTTCCTTATATCTTTTTTTCAAAGGATAATCTTCTAATACATCCTCTGATACAAACTGATTTGTTAATGCATAACTTAAATTATCTTTCTGGGCATCTTCCAAAACATGTTTTGTATATTTAAAATATCTCCTGCATCCTTTTAATGCTTTTTTTCTGCTTTCTTTCACCGTTTTACTATAATTATTCAAATATTTAAGAAATGTTGGCATCTTATTATTCAAATACAAATCTGCCAATACATCATCAATATACCCATGTGATATTGTTGAATTTCCATTTTGTCCTACTAGAACAATTTTAGAACCATTTTTATATGCTTTATCGTAGATTTCACATAAATTGGGAATATTTACATATGCTTTAACAGGCATTTCCATAATATCCAGCACATTATCAATATCCCAAAGACAGTTCCTGCCATCGTTGCATACAAATTCCGGTATCATATTCGGATGCATATTAACTATTTTTTCAACATCCTTTGTTTCATCTGTTATGTTTCCTTTGCGGGATTTAATTTCTTCACATGGAACATAAGTATATGTCCACAGATTTTTGTCATCTTTAGCCAATATATCTGCTGCCAACGCCCCTACACTGGAAGAATCCAGTCCGCTGCTCATTGCTATTGAAACATTCCCACTTGTATTCATTGCATCCTTCACACATTTTGTAAACAATTTTCTAAAATTCTTCCCCACTAAGTCCGGAGAATCATATTCAAAATTCGTTGTTGTATTATGCAGCGAAAAATATCTTACTTCTTCAATTGAATTATTTTGTATTCTAAGATATGTACCGGGATTCAATTTGTAAATTCCTTCATATGGAGTTTCCTTTGACAAAACATTTGGCATCATCCCTGGTGCTGTTAAATAATCTTTTATATAATTTTTATTTAAATTAATTTCATCAGACACAGCCCTTATTGGCTCTATCAGTGTGGAAAAGATTATATCCCCTTTATTATCTTTATAATAATATAAACACCTTGATGAAACAGGATCCGCTATCAGATACAAAGTCTGTTTTACGAAATCATATACAGCTATACTATATGTACCTCTGAAATGAGTAACACAATCTATTCCCCATCTGCAATATGCTCTGTATATTAAAGTTCCATCAGGAACAGATTCTTCTGGTTTAATATTTAATTCTTTTTTTAATTTATTTCTATTATCCAAAATGCAATCACATGTGATGCATACTCCATTTTCTTCATCAATTATAGGAACAATCTCGTTACGGGATTCTCTAGTTACATTTATGATTCCACATCCCATGTAATATTTTGAAGAACCTGTCATGGATATTCTGTCAAGTCTGCATTTTTCATTATAAACCTGACTCATTATACTATTAATTGAAGGTTGTATATTCCCATTAAATGATATTTTTCCCCAGATAGCTGCCATTAAAATGCCCCCTTATTTTAATAATATCTTAACAATCTTCTAACATTTCTGTTAGAACTAATAACATTTTCAATGCAAACTGATATAATTATATTGCGAATATTTTATTATTTTCGCAAATCAATAACCCCAAAGGAGTGTAGTAATATGAAACAATGGACAAAACCAGAACTTAACGAACTTAACATTAGCAGTACTGAGAAGACTAATACTTTTGGTCTTAACAATAACCGCGCAGGATTTGATTCTGTATCAGGTCTTAACCTTGTAGGAAACGGTTATTCTTCTAAAAAATCTTATAACCTTTTCAGAGAAGGAAATAACAATTTTGTTAATGACGAAGGATTATCTAACCCACTTGATTCTTTAAGTTAATAATCTTAGATATTATATATATTAAAGGGTTTCAATTATGAAACCCTTTATTTTTATCTATAAAACTTGCTTACTACTGCATACCCTTCACCGTCGCCACCTGTTACATACATTTCTCCACAACGTAACCATGCGTGGGCAACCATTTTATCATCTTCAGTTCCACATCCTAAATACATAGTTGTATGAATTCCTTTTCTTGCAAGGAGGTGCTGGGCTGTAAGCGCCCTTACAAGACATTTACTCTCCCATTTTGTTCTGGTGCATATTCTGTCTACTGCATATGCAACCTTAACTGCATATTTGTAATTCTCAACTGTGTCTTTATCTGGTGATTCTTTTCCTTCTTCTCCCCAGTTCTTTCTCAAACGTTTAGGTTCCATTGTTACAATTTTAAATCTGTAAATTGCTGACAGGAAAAAGGCCTTCACTGACATTCTTTTATGTCTGTTATATTTAATAAATCTGAATAATTTCTTTATCTTTTCCATATGAACACCTTACACTAATTTATTAACGAAAATCAAAATCCATAGCTTTATATATACTCTGAATTACTTTGATATCATTCGTATCTATCTTCTGTAACATTTCCCTTTTCTTAGAACCTTTTTTCTTAACTAATCCACTTACACCACGAACTATCCATGCAATAGGCATGAGAGCCTTCTTACCTTCTACCCATGGATGATATTTAACCATGTAGTGATATGGTGGGAAGAAATAGAACATCTTTAATTTGAATCTGTAATGTAATCTGCTCTCTCCTGATTCCTTGGCAAATTCATTCCAGATTCCATTCTCATCTTTACCGTATATTCCGCTTTCAAGCATATATGTAAATAAATTGTCATAAAACTGTGTACTTTCCAGATTATCTAACCAAATATAACATAATTTTTCGATATGCTTTGTGAATGAATAAATGCCGCATTTTTCAAGTTCTTCATCTATATATTTTTCATTAAGTTTTCCTTTGTAATAATTGCGATATACATACACATCAACAATATTACGGATTCCGCATCCTCTTTTATAAAAATGCTTAGCCATGTGTGACATCATGTATACATAAAAATCTTCCGGAGTAAAATTGTAAGTATATTTAGCCCCCTCATTAAGAACAGCTTTTGAAAAATCCGAAAAATATTCATACTGCTTTTTATCTACTGTCTTATCATACATCGAATGATGTGCTTCAATTATCATAAATGGAGCTTTTCTATATACATCATGATGATGAATTTTCTGGTGAAGTTCATATCCTAAATCTGTAAGGATTTCTGATGCCTTATCCATGCACCCTTCACCGATCAAAATATCAATATCACTCATCTCACGCATTGTAGGTTGTGGATATATAAATTTCAAATAAGCACCTTTCATCGGCTGATTAACAACTCCAGCCTCCTCAAAACGCTTAACCATTTTCTTTTGTTCATCCACCTGAACACAGGTCTTTATCATGCTTCTTTTGACTTTTTGTCTAAGTAATTCCTTATCATCTTCTGACAGATTAGTCTTAAGCAAAGGACTAAGCAACATATAATCCATATGATTGACACGCGCAATATCAACTATTTCTTTCAATGTAATATCTGAAGGAATATCTGATGGAGTTGTATTCTCCAAACATGCTTTAACTAATTCTGCTAAATATAATTCTGATTTTATCATTGATAATTAAACCTTTCATAATACTTCAAAACTGATACCCTCCCAAACACATAAAGTTATTTTATTCCAAATATTTTCTTTCATCAACCCATTTTTACGTTTTAATGGGATTCTCTTTAATATAATTTTACATGATATTCTAATAAAAAATAACCTTTTGTATTCGTATAAAAAAAGTGCAAAAAAATAATATCAGTTTTCCAACTCCCCCTATACTACCACCTTCTGGTAACAAAAACGTCATACGGTATATTTTTTTCGTCAACAAATATATAATACCAAAATTTTCCACTCTGTGCCAAAACAATTAGGAAAAAATGTAATCAATTTCGCATTTTTTCTTAAAAAATGTATGGTAAATACCGTTAAAATACAGTAAAATATCTTATGGAGGATTTAGTTATGAGTGAAGATTTAGTTAGTGTAATTATCACATGTTTCAATTGTGATGAAATGTTAGACAGCTGTATCGAATCTGTTATTAACCAGTACCATAAGAATTTGGAAATTATTCTTATCAACAACGGTTCTGATGACAATACAGCAGCGTTATGTAATAAATGGTATCAGAATAATCAACGAATTCAGGTTTTTCATATAAACCATGAATCTGATGCCAAAGCGAAAATATTTGGGCTTAATCATATGAAGGGTGATTATTATTGTTTTGTTAATCCGGGAAATGATATTTCAAAAGACTATATAAATTCCTGGTTAGAAGAACTTCATTTTGATACAAAAACAAAAGCTATGTAACTTATGTTACATAGCTTTTTTGTTCCGGCATATGAATTAATCCCCATCAATATTCAATTCATCAGATAATGATACTCCGGAACCTGCAACATTCGCATCTTTGGTATGCTCATCAAGCCATTTTCCTTCAGCAAATAGCGCAACTAAAATTACTACCAATAATATACACAGTTTTTTCTTCATAAATACTACCTCACCTAAAAACCCTAATACTCTAAGTATATGCATGTGAACTGTTGTATATTCCCCTTTTATATAACTCCTTGGGGTACCGCTATTTTATTGCGAATACTACATTATATATATCGGTGAAATTCAAATATAATTTTATCTTTTTAAAAATCCCTTTACTTTATTTAACAATAACTTTGTTCCTTCACTCTTGTAGTAAATTAATATCAAAAGAACAAGTGTAACCGCTCCTACCACCATAGCCTTAAGTATCAATGCAAGCCATGAATCTACGACTATAAAACCTGATATTACATATATAACTGCAAATATTAAAGCTGTTACCACAAGACTCTTTGCTACTCCAAGAAAATATACAATGCATGATTTTCCAAAATATGTTCTAAATAAAAGTCTTGGCTCATACCAAAAATATGTCAGTATTCTTGCAATGGAAGTTGCAAAAAGAATTCCGGCAAGACCTATCCATTTACCTAAAATTATAGAAAGAATAATATTAATTCCCGCTGTAAATAACATAACAAATTTTGTCTTCTGATATAATCCTGTAGCTTCCCTGAATACCCATATAGGCAATAATGAAATCGAAAAATAAAAATTAACCACTAATGCAATTAATACGAGTTTGTCTAACTGATATGCTTCCCCCAGCCAAACTTTAATTAAATCCTGCATTAAAAAATACACACAGATTATGCAAAATGAACTTAAAAATACACTTAAAGACTGCATAATCAGGAATATCTCATATCTTTTTTCTTCTTTTTCCTTAACAATAAGATTACCAAGACTTGCAGTTAAAGAATAAAATAATGTATTAACAAATGAAGTAATCTTAGTAATTATCATGTTATAGTTTGAAAGATAACCTACAGTTGCAGTTCCAACAATAACTGAAATCAATGTGTTATCCGTAGCATTAATAAGCACGCTTGATATCTTATACAAAAATACTGAACCTATATTTTTAAATATGCCATTGGTTTCACTTTTATCAAGTACTACTTTTTCCTTGATAAACGGATACATTTTCTCTGCGACATATGAAATATAGAAATTCCTAAAATATGTAAATGCAACCTGAACACATAAATATACGATATAATTCCTTGTTAATACCAAAAAGATTATCATCGTAACACTTTGTAAAACGCTGAATATGCTTGTATATTTTGTGATAACATAACCTTTTTGGTCAGCATTTAAAATACATGTCTTATAAACCACAAGATATGATGCAATTGTGTTAGCAAGATAAAGCAGATAATAAATAGTTAAATGTGGCAGTTCCGTATCTAATTTAACAAGATATTTCAAAAAAGGAACAAGTGCTAAACCGATTACCGTTATCGCCAGTGCAATTACCCTGTATACCTTCTTATAGAAAGTTGTTAATCCTGCAAGTTTCTTATAATCCTTCTCAGCTAAAGGCTTATACATGCTAAATGTCATCGCCGTTCCAAAACCTAAATCCGCAAGAGATAACATGGTTAGTATGTCACTAAATAAACCTTGTATTCCCAAATAATCAACACTTAAAAATCTGATAAATACAGATCTACTGATAAATCCTAATAATAACATAATTATCTGATTTGCAAAACTTGCAAATATGTTTTTTACCGAATTGGCAGTTCTTGTATTACTCATAATCATCCTCGAATCTATTTTTTTCTTGACAAAATATCTTTTTTATTATAATGTAAGTTGTATTGATTTTCAAGTAAAAATTACAAAGGAGCAAACATGAAAAAAGGAAATTTCAAATTACTAAAAGATGCTCTATATTCTCAATATAGAAAGACTAAAATATACCATACAGCAGATTATAAATCATTTAGGAAATCAAAGGAAAGCCGTTTTGTTATTCTTAATGCTCCAGCTTATGCTAACATCGGAGATCAGGCTATTCTTAAGGCAGAGCTTAAGTTTCTTAAAGACAAATTTCCAGGCAATAAAGTGCTTGCCCTATCTCAATATGAACATAAATTAATGAAACGTGATTTATCAGAGAGAATTAATAATGATGATATAATTTTTATCACTGGTGGAGGTTTTATCGGAACTTTATGGCCAGGACATCAGACATTTTTTAATGAAGTATTAGAAACCTACTACAACAAAAAAATAGTAATTCTCCCTCAGACAGTTTATTTTGAACCTGGGAATCACGGCTACAAAGAATTAAAGAAAATGAATAAACTTCTTAAGAAGTGTAAGGACATAACATTTTTTGTCAGAGATAAATCTTCATATGATTTTGTTATTAAAAAGACTCCTCTCACTTCTAAAAACTGCTTTTTAGTACCTGATTTTGTTACTTATCTTGAATATCCTGCAAAATATTCTGACAGACACAACGAAGTATTATTCTGTATGAGAAGTGATAAAGAAAAAAGTAATGACGTGGATTTTTCATCTATTAAGAAACAATTAGATGAGATGAATTATACATATAGTCAGACTGATACTGTTTTAAACAGAGATTACCTTTCTCCATGGGAAAGAGAATCCAGTGTGGATGATAAAGTTAAAGAATTTTCATCAGCCAGACTAGTAATTACCGACAGACTTCATGGCATGTTGCTGGCAACAATCTCCTCAACTCCATGTATCGCACTTAATAATGTAAGTGGAAAAGTAAAAGGTCAGTATGAATGGCTTAAAAATATACCATACATTCATTTTATAGAACCAGATGAACTAGATTTCCAATATGTTCAAAATATGTTAAATCTGGATTCAGCTTCTTATTCAAATGAACAATTTAAAGAATATTATACACAAATATATGATATTATTAATTCTAAAATAAAAAAATAGTTGGTTTCCCAACTATTTTTTTATTTTACTAATTAATAAATACAAACCAGGACATTTAGCAAATAAATTCCATAAAATTCTTACACTAAATTTCAAATTCCTGTTTGCTATATATTTATAATAAGCCTCCCTGACATCAGCATATTCCTTCTTCAATTCATCTTTCTTACATATCTTCTGACAGATAAGTTGTGTCCACAATGTTCTTCCTGAATGAATCGTATTATATTCAATACTCTCCTTCAATTTTTCATCAATTTTATTATCTTGCAAAAACTCAATTCTGTCCATCTGTCCATAAAAATTATCAAATTTCTTTTTTGAAATTTTCACATGTGAGATACTATCATCTCTTAATCTGTAACAATATAACTGCCTGTCAATTATTTTTACTTTTCCCGCTTTTTTCACCAGATGATGAATAACATAATTATCTTCGTTGATTCTTCCAAATGGGTATTTTATATCATCAAACAAACTACTTTTATATAACTTTGCCCATGCAGGGACCAATATCTCAAACTGGTTCTTTGTGCGCCCCTCAAAGCTATATATTCTTTTTATGTATTCTTCTAAATCACATATTTGCTCTTCCAACTTAATATGCTCATCAAGAAAACCATCATTTTTAAATTTTTTAAAATTACAACAAACCATCTGTAAATTTGTCTGACATATCTGACTATACAATTCTTCAACAATCGTATTTTCCACCCAGTCATCCGAATCCACAAACATATAATATGAACCAGTTGCCTTGTCCATACCATAATTTCTTGCATCTGAAAGACCACCGTTCTTTTTGTGATACACCTTTATTCTGTTATCCATAGCTGCCCATTTATCACAAATTTTACCACTTTCATCCAATGAACCATCATCTATCAACAATATCTCCAAGTTAGTATATGTCTGCTTTACTATTGAATCTATACATTGGTCAACAAACATCTCTACATTATACACTGGAACAATTACTGAAATAAGACTATCATTATTCATAACCCTCTCTCCTTTTTAATCAATATAATAGCTATTTTTTAAAATTATAATATATTTTTGGAAAACTAAGAATTAATTTATATTTAATCCAATTTACCTTTGAAATAGCCTGACTATTAAATCTGATTTTACTAAATGCATCTTTTATATCTTTAAGACATAATTTTAATTCTTCGTTATCAAATCCATAATCACAAATCAAATCTCCCCAAAGAATAAAGCCAACTATAAAGCACTTATAATTAATTGTATTTTTAAGATTTTGATTAATAGAAAGTTTCTCTATAAACTTCACTCTGTCATAGTGGCCATAGAAATTATCTAATTCTTTAATCGTCTTTTTCTTTTTTCCATGGGTAATACTACCCTCTCTTATTCTATAAAGATATAATTCCTCATTCACCCATGCAACAGTTTTTGCCTTATAAACTAATTTATGTATAATAAAATTATCCTCATTAATCTTCCCTTCCGGGTATCTTATATCGTCAAATAATTTTCTATCGTACATCTTTGCCCATGCAGTAACCAAAACACCAAATGGTCCCATATGAGTCGTCCCAGGCTTATACATCTGCTCTAAATATTCTTCGAAATTGTATTTTCCAGACTCCATCTCAACGGACTGAATTTCCTTCTTTCCGTCAATTATCTTCTTCATACTGCACCCTGACATAAGTACATCATTTTCCTTAATAAGATTATAAAGAACAGAAACAATGTTGTGTTCCACACAATCATCTGAATCTAAAAACATGATATATTTTCCGTTGCACCTGTCCATTCCATAATTTCTGGCACTGGATAATCCACCATTTTCTTTGTGGAAAACAACAATTCTATCATCTTTTTTCTTCCATTCTTCACACATATCTCCACTGTTGTCTTTGGAACCATCATCCACAAGTATTATTTCCAGATTTTCATAATCCTGATTAACAACACTCTCTACACATTCGTCTAAATATTCACTAACATTATATACAGGTATAATAACACTTACTTTTTCCATTAGTCTAAAAACTCCTATTTTAGTATAGCCAGAATAACCTTATTGAAGGAAAAACTTTTATAATTTTTTCCACTGTTTATCATAAGAATATTCTTAATTTTTTGCTTTATGGATACCCAGTTATAATATTCTTTTTCATAAATCTTATTATACTTAGACATCACAAGATTAACAGAATCATTATCTCCATTATACAATTCTCTATTTAAAAAATTCAAAAGTTCCCAGTGATATGCCATCATTGCGACATTTTTATCATTACCACTTAAAGAATTTATAATTCTTTCCCTGATATCAAAAATTTCTAATCTTTTCTGAGTCAATTTGCTAAACTGAGAAAGACTGTCTTCATAAATCTCGTGTACATATATTGCTGCATCCATCAGTTTTATACTTTTAATTTTCTTACAGGCTTCTATTACCCATAACAAATCTTCCGCATGCGATATATTTGTGTCAAATCTGACATCTTTTACCAATTCTGTCTTAAACCACTTATTCCATACATAGCCTCTGTACCCACTCCATGGATGTAAAACATATTTTAATACATCAGCAGAATTATCCAGCATGGAATTTTTTAATCCGTAATCTTTACTTACTATCATGTCACCGCGTTTTTCTTCCCAACCAAAGAATATCGCATCGACTCCGTCTGCACTTTTTACAACTTCATTGTATAATTTAAAATTAATATAGTCATCTGGATCAACAAATGTAACATATTCGCCGGTAGCATGACTTAAACCTACATTTCTGGCATCAGATACACCACCATTTTCTTTATCAACCAAAATAAAATTCTTATCTCTGTCGCTCCACTCTTTACATATCGAATAAGAATTATCACTTGAACCATCATTCACCAGAATGACTTCATAATCCTTAAGATTGCATTCAAGGATACTCTTTAAACACCTTTCCAACACATTGCCTTTATTGAAAATTGGAATAACTATTGATACTAACTTCTTGCCTTTATTCTCTTCCATAATTCACTCCATAAAAATGTAAATAATACAGGGATGCAAACACCAACAATTGTATATATAACCCACCATGCACCATGATTATATAATACTGGGAAACTTGCAACCAGGTATTTAGGTTTTTCATACATGAAAACCTGAATATAAGAAACAATCTTAAATGCTAAAAAATGTAAAATCATAATATTCAGACTATATTTGCCCAAGCAGGATATCGCCTTATTAACATATTTTATTTTTGTAATAAAGTAAGCTATTTCATACATTAATCCCCATCCTAATAAGGATGCAACAAGCAAAAATACAGGATTTGGATAACTGTTAGAACCTAATGAAATATTACCATAATTTAAACATACAAGTAATCCGGCAATACTGATTCCCATAATGCCCAATTTGTATGCAATCTTATCAAACTTCACATTTCTAACCAGTATTCCTAAATAATATAAAATATAACAAGAAAAAACTCTTTGAATATTGCCTATTAAAGAAATTCCCTTTACCGACATATAATATCCAATTAATAAAAATACAACTGAAATAACACCTTGAATTATATACATCCCTTTTTCTTTGATTTTACATTTATATATAATATAACCTATAAACGCGAATAAAATAGAAATAATAAAAAGCATTCTCAAAAACCAAAAGGCACCTCCTAAAGTTGTTCCACCAAGGAAGAAAACACCTTTTAATATTTCTTTCAAACTTTCAACCAAATTCATGTGATGATGCACAACTTGAAACTGATTTGAAGTATAATCTAAAATACCACTATTATCTGTATATACATTTAATTTAATAAATAAATTATTACATAAAACAAAAATTGTATTCCAAAGAGCATATGGAAACCATAAGGATTTCATTTTCTTAAGACAATATTGTATAAAACCATGAAAATCAACTATTTTTTTTGAATTATAAAAATATCCACTGGCAATAAAAAAGACTGCCATATGAAATAAGTAAATAAATTGGGTTCCCCCAAAATTTGTATGTCCCATAACAACAAGTATTATAGCCAAACCTTTTAGTATATCAATTTCATAATTTCTTTCTTTCACATTCATAATATCATTCTCTAAAATCTTTCTCTTCTAATTCAAAAAAATCAAATGCCTTTTTGAAGTATAAATCATTCTGTTTTAAATTGACATTTCCCTTCTTTAATGCAGTATTTTGTGCTTCCTCCAGCTCATACAAATATTTGCTGGCATTACATACTGCAAACACCTTTGTTCCAACTGAACATGATGAACACTTAAGCCACAAGTCATCAGCTTTTAAACACAATTCCTTTATGCTTTTTACATCAAACATCTTCTCATTCATGGTTTTTGGAGGATATAACACCCCTCCAATACCAATAGGAACAAGCTGAACACTTGGAGTTTTTATTAAATCATCACCATGCATCCATTTATCATACTCATCTATCCTGTCATTTTCATCAAATGTTATTCTGTGAACCCTTCCGGCACATATTACACCTGGATTATTCAAATGTGCTTCGTATAATCTTTCTAACATTTTAGGAGGATAAACAACGTCATCATCTACAGTAATGATATTTTTATCTTTGAATTCCTGCATTGCATAATAATATTTCTTATGAGGCTTTAAATCTTCTGTCTTATCTATCCTGAATTCTATTCCATATTTTTCATATTCTAAAATATTATCTGGAATATCCTCATACGAAGAATCATTACCAAGGTATACAATTATTCTATAAGGTTTAATTGTCTGTACCAGCAAACTTTTTAAACACATGTCTAATGTTTTAAACCTTGCAGGATAAGAAGTAAGTGAAACTACAATATCGTCAATATATTTTCTCCTAACTTTATCAATTTTTTTATTCTTTACGGATAAATAATTTACTTTAGATAATGCAGGAGTTATTTTTTTATTAACTCTCCATTTTATTCCATGTATAAGTGACATAATTTCTCCTATCTTTTAATAAAATATTTGTATAAATGTAATTTTGACAATATGTATTTTAAAAGTATTTTTATAGAGAAATTATATTTTAATATTTCAGAATATATTGAAGGTTTGTGTTCTCCTTCTAATGTATATGCTGCACCTAAATTTTGTAATATGTTACAATAAGCAAGTCTATGAGAAGGCCAGATATCAGAATATTTTTCAATGATACGCTCATATGCTTTAATTCCTTTTACATTACTTTTCGTAATTGAATCATTCTGTAAATAAACTTTGCACAAAGGTTCCTTCAAAAAGTATACATTATATTTTTTACCAATTCTAATTACTAAATCAAAATCCTGAAATCTAGGCATTTCGTTATCAAACTGAATATCTTCAAAGACTTTTCTTTTGCCCACTATCATCTGTGTGCTGATTGTAGATCTTTTAAGTAAAATATCAAAATCAATTATTCCTTCTTCAATATCTGGATATAAACCAGACTCATAACTTGATTTATAGCCAACTCGATCTATCTGACACACACATACGTCAACATCATCTCTTTTTAAAATTTCAATCTGTTTTTCTATCTTCGTAGGTAAAAATTCATCGTCACTATCCTGAAATGCAATATATTCACCCTTTGCTAATTCAATACCTTTATTTCTAGCAACACATGCACCTGAATTTTTCTCTAACTGATAAACTCTTAATCTTTCATCATCAATGCCCTTAAGAACCTGCATAGTATTGTCTGTTGAACAATCATCAACTACAATTACTTCCAAATCCTTATATGTTTGATTTAGTACACTTCTTACTGAACGCTCAATTAATTCTTCTCTGTTATATGATGGTATTATAATCGAAACCATAGTCACCTCTGTCATTCCTTTATTAAGCATCTATCCATATGAAATGAATAGATGCTTTATTTTGCCTAATTAGTATTTATTCTACTTGTAATGGACGTATTATAACTACCTATACTAATATTCTGCCACTCTTCATCAGAACCTTCGTAATTAACATCTGTAATATTTTTACATCCTATAAAAGCATTATTTCCAATCTTGGATAATGTTTTTGGAAAATCAACCCTTTTAACCTGTGTACAGTTTCTGAACACCTGTGTTCCAATACACTCTACACCACTACATATCTTTATATATGATATTTGTGAGGACAGTTCTAAAAATGGTGAAACGCTCTTTGAACTGTAATTGTATGTACTTCCAGTTCCAGATAATTCAAGCATACCATCTTCATATAATATCCAGGAAATATTACTTCCACACTGTCCATTTGCTATCTCCTTAGGTTTTATTACTACCTCTGCCTGATTTAATTTATTGTTATTTCCAGAAATTGTTACGTTTTCCCATTCTTCTGATGTTCCTGTGTAATAAACAGTTTTTAAAGCAGTTGATTGGAAACTATTTTCACCAATTTCTTTTATTGTATTTGTAATTGATACACTTTCTAATGAAGAACAGCCTATAAATGCATTCTTTCCAATTGTATCAACAGATTCTGGAATTTCAACTTCTTCTATTTTATTCAGATTTCTGAATAACTGATTTCCTATACTGGAAATTCCTTCATCGATAACTACTTCTTTAATCTCATCTTTTTCATCATACCAAGGAGCTGAAGATTTTGAATAATAATTATATGTTTTTCCATTACCCTCTAATGTTAATGCTCCATCCTTTGATAATGTCCATGAAACATCGCTTCCACAAACACCGCTATCAACAATGGAATCATCCTGTGAACTATCTTCTGTAGGTAAATCCTGCGAATCATCTGCTTCCATTTCATTATCAGGTAATACTTCTTTTCCTGACAACATATTATTAACATCTGCTGTTAATACATCAGAATCTGTCCAGTTCGCATATCTTATTTGTTGTAAATCAGATACTGAAGTATATTCGCCATCACCTAATTCATAGCACACAATCCAGTCACAATATTCTGGGATAACATATTCAACATCAAATGGAAAATCTTCAAATTTCATTCCTTCTGATACTTCCTCATATTTTGGACAAGCATCAATCTTATATGAATATTTCTTGCCATTTGATGTAAGAACAATAAATTCTTTCTCTTTATTTGTATCATTTGTTGCATATAAAACTGTAGAATTATTATCTTTATTTCTTTCTACAGAAGATATATACATATTTGATGTGTAATCAACATCTTTAAATTCCACATATTCAGATACTCTATTATACAATTTACCATATTTAGATAAACAACCAACCTTAATATTTTCAAACTGAGTATCTTTCAATTCATAATTTTCATTCTTTAACCATGCATATATTGAATAACCGCCACCATTCAGATAACAATTCTTAAAACTAATGTCACTTCCATTGCTTTTTTCTAACTGTAACATTATACAGGCATTTATGTATGCATTTCTATTTGGCATCACCAATTGTGGCAATTCAAATCTACAATTATTAAAATTTATATTTGAAACATCGATACCATCTGCACCATATATCTGAGTTCCATCTGTATGAACTGTACCTGAACTTAATTCATATGACATATCTTTGAAGTAGGAATTATTCACACTTACATTTACAAAAGGATTAATGGCATCGTTATATGAACCACCAAACTTACACTTATCAAATGCAGCATTGCTTCCATCAAAATGCACAAGCTCACAATTGTTAAACTCATAACTTATATTACTTAATGCTTTTGAACATGAAAAATATCCAAATTTGCAATTTGTAAATTTTAAGTTGATTTTTCTATCTACAGAAGCCTCATTTAACAATTGTATCTTATTTTTTGAAAAATCTAAATTTTTAAATTCAATTGTTCCAGCTACCGTTTTGTTGGTATATACGAATTCCAACTTAATTAACCCTGTTCCACCGTTTCTGAAAAATACTCCGCTATAACTTTTTTCTCCAACTACCTCCTCTAAATCATCTTCGTTTGCAACTACTCCGGTGTTATTTTTATCTGGTATTTCATTTACATCGAAGTCTGATTTAACAATATATTTTCCCTCACTTAACGGAATATTACCTTCATTAACTAAATTATAATCATATGTGTTTACAATTAAAAAACACATAAAAACACATACGGCTACTATTCTAATTACTTTTTTCATCCAAATTTACCCCCTGAATCCAAATATTACTTAGTGTTCGTAGTCACCTCCCCTTCACTATTAATTGATACTAAATAGAATGCAAATAATAAATACACATATTTTATTGTTTGCAGCGTATCCAAATACCACAAATTCACGAAATAAAAAACTATACCTATAAGCAGGCATTTCATAAATTCTGATTTACTTTTTACAATATTTCTAACTAAACTAATCACAACATAAACAATAAATACTATATATGAAATCATTCCTGGATATCCATATCGTATATAAGTTGCCACAAAGAAATTATCTATCGAATTAATAAGATATCCATCTACATACCAATAGAACTGATATCCTGAACCTCTTCCAATAAATGGATTGAATGTAGATAATTCAAAAATCTTTGGCAAATATGAACGATATTCTGAACTGTTTTTCAATGTATTTATATCAGCACCAAAATTTACTGAATACGTTGTATCAAATACTTCATCAATAACTGAAGTAATCTGTAAAAGAATATATCTTCCAAAACTGGTTTTATATGTCAACATCAAAACTACAGCAAAAATAACCAAAAAAAGAATTGCACCTAATATAGTTTTCTTTTTCTCACTTCTACTGCTAAAAATTACAATTGCAAGTACTTCCAAAATAATTACAGCTAATGTAGACCTTGAACCTGTAAAAAATACATTTAAAATCAAAAGTACTAATAAAACCGGTCTTGTAAATATGTATAACTTTTTCTTGTTAAAGTCAAATGATATAAGTGGTAAAAAAACTACCAGCATAAGACCATAACCCAATGAATGATTCGCTGGTCCCATGATTCTGTATGCTCCAGATCTTACTGATGCTCCGGTATACAAACCTTTGATTGTCTCTAAATACGAAAATGGCGATCTTCCCATAAAATATTCAACCATTCCAAATATACACAACAAATAAATGCAACCAATAACCAGCTTAAATGCTTTTTCCATACCTATACTATTAATTATTATATAAGCAACTATCAGCATTCCTAAAAATTCAATAAAAGGATATAAGAATGAACCTATATGGCCTCTGAATAATGCTGTATAAAGACAGACAAACAAATAAATAAATATAAATTGAAAAAATTTATTACGCAATATAAAATTGTAAAAATCATATGCCCTTTTTCGATTATCCATTAAATACAGGAACACAAATATAATCATCATTCGCTGAGCCGTAAGATCAAACCCCGGAGTGTTCAATCCAAAATACTGCGGCAAAACAATGTATACAAATAAAAACAAAACAGATATTCTGTAAAATATTTTCTTCCCTGTTTCTGTATTAATATATGATTTTTTCGTTATTTTGTTATCCGACATTTCTATAACCTTACCCTTTCAATGCCATGTAAAATTCAGTCGGAATTGATTTTTTACTATAATAATATCTTGCATATTTAAAAATCAAAGGAAATATATTTAATAACTTCTTATTTTCCATCATTTGAATTCTTAAATCGATACACTCGATATTTTTTTGTATTAATTTATTTACATCCTGACTAAGTTTTAAATCATTGGCATATTCAAGCATTTTAATATGAGATTCTTTTAATTTCTTAGAATAATCAATTCTTTTTCCAAGATCTCTCATTTTCCTCTTAGATACATTATTTGAATGTAATCTCCTCTTCATTGTTGATTCATGATATGTATAAAGTCCGTCTTCACATAAAGCTAACTTCCATACAAATTCATCATGAGCCCACCCCGAAAACCAATATTTCTGAATTCTATCCCAAAATGTTTTTCTAAAACACATCGTACAACCTTCGCTTCGGATGTATATACTCCAAGTATTTAAATCCTGTTTTACAACAGATTTATCTCCTGTCATTTTGTCCACAACATCTTTTGTAAGGACAGGTGCATCATCTGTACAATAATAAGGTTCATAATCAGAATATAGTAATTTTATATCATGATTTGATTCCATTATGGAAACCATATTTTTTATCTTGTCAGCCTTCCATATATCATCCTGATCTGCGAAAAATATATAATCTCCGTTACATAAAGATGCCGCCTTATGAAAATTATCTGCATAACCAAGATTCTTTTCGTTTTGAATTATCTGCCATGAATCTTCCAAATTGTATTTTGAAATATATTCATTAACAATCTTTACAGTATCATCCTTCGAACCATCATCGCATATAACAAGCTGGTCGATTTTCATTTCCTGCTCTCGTAAAGAATCCAACTGTTCTATCAAATATAATTCACCGTTATATGTAGTCATTGCAACTGATACTTTCATTTTTATTCTCCCATCTTTTTAAATACTGCCAAAAAAAGTGGCGTAAAAATCTTATTTGTAAATTTCATATAAATGTCTTTTCCTCCATTTCCCAAATAAGAATTCTTCTTATATTTTGGAAAATACTTTTTCAACATCTCAAATGTTTCATTTACAAATTCTTTTTGCAATTTCTTATCTGATACCATTGCAATCCTTTGCATTGAACTGCACAATAAAATTCTGGAACAAAAAATTTCTAATTCCTGATGATAGCTTTCAAATAAATTATTATCTTTATAATATGAAATCACATCCTCAAGAACCGGAAAAATATTTCCAACACGTTTATTTTTATTAGCATTCATTGTCGAAGTGCCTCTTAATATGTGATAAATATATTCTTTATCAACAAAGCCGCTCTTCTTAATGTTTGGTATCATCTTTACAAAAAATGAAGTATCTTCGTAAATTAATCCTTCTGGAAAAACATGCTCAAATTTCTTTAAAATATCTGCCTTAACTAATTTGTTCCATGGTGAAACTAACGGATTTTTAAACATGTCCTTTTGGTTTTTGTATGGTCTGACATAACCGTAAGGCTTTAATTCTTCATTAGTTTCTTCCCTGATATATTTATATCTGCATTCCACTAAATCCAAATCATCTTTAACTGCAGCTTCATACATATCTTTATACATATTGATATCTGCGTAATCATCTGAATCCAAAAAGCCAATATATTCTCCGCAACATTCTTTGATTCCGACATTCCTTGCTGCACCTTGTCCACCATTTTCTTTAGAGATTAGTTTAATTTTATTTGTATATTTTTCACTGTATTTTCTTAGAATATCAATAGAGCCATCCGTTGAACCGTCATCGATAATTACAATCTCTATCTCATCTAATGTTTGATTAACAAGACTATCCAGACATTTTTCTAAATACTTTTTTGTATTGTATACAGGTACAATAACACTTACTCTAGCCATTTTCATTACTCCAACATAATTTTTTTGATACTTTCAACCATAAAATCCGGGAAAAAATAACTTATATCCGAATGATTCTCATATGAAGCAATGTCCTCATTCAAATCGTATCCGTCACTTTCCAACTCTTCAACTAAATCCTTGATATGCTCGAAATATGTATGCTCTTTATTTGAGTAATGAAGATATATTTTCTGAGTATCCTTATAGTTATTATATCGGATTCTATCTCTCAAATAGTGATTAATTTTTTCTATTTTTTCTTCTGTTTGTTCGCCTATGATGTGTTCTAATGTATCCAGATTTTCTGAACTTATCAGGTAATCTCCAAGAAAATATTGTGGACCTCCAGCTACAATATAAGCATCCTTAAACTGTAATCCGATATTTAATGCAGACCAGCCACCCTTACTTGAGCCACAGAATATTACTTTATTTGCCTTAGTATCTTTAATTATTTTCTCTATCAGCGAATGAACAACTTCTTCCTCACCAAAAGTATAATTACTTCCGATGTAATAACCACCGCGATGGTCTTTTGCAAAATCATCAAGAATAAAAAGCTGATTAGCATTAATATTCTTTAATGTTCTCATATAATTATATCTTGCCTTTAATCCCTTTCTGGTACATGAACTTAAAACAACAATCAATGTATCAGATGGTGCTTTATTTAATATGTATTTAAAGGTGATATCATTTTTTGTGAATTTCTTCTGAGCAAAGAGCAATTTTATCTTTGTAGTTCCATACTCAATATATTTGTGTAATTTCTTGCTAAAATTAACTTTATTTTTATCACTCATGTTCTAATCCCCAATCAAAAACTGTTCTATATCATCCATTATAACCTGCGTATTTGACTTGTAACTGTTAAATTCCATGCTATCAATCTTTGTTATATATCCTGCCAGATCTTCAATGTCATAGCATGAACATATAATATTCATTTCATCAAACTGTGTCAATAATTGTAATTGATGATCATCCACATGTTCGCCAAATTTTGCAAGTCTTGGAACTGCAATAACTTTTTTTCCTTTTTTTACTGCTCCGATTATAGCACCTGTTCCACCATGGGTAATTACTATAGTACTTTCTCCCATCTTCTTGGCAAATTCATCTCTGCTCATAAAATCCTTATATTCATAATTCACCGGTTTATAATCGCTATAACCCGATTGGGCAAATACTTTATCTTTAATTGTGCCATCAGCTATCAGTTCATCTACTTTTTTAAGCAATCTATTGAACTGAAACTTCTGTGAACCTGTAGTTATAAAAATCATAATATATCCATCCTTTACTAATAAATTCCACCTTTATATACAGCATTTGGATAAATATCCAACATACTTTCCCACTGTACATAAAATCTGTCTGCATACTTGTATAGCAGTTTTCCGCTCATTGTAGCAGATGTTACCTTAGCAAAAGACTCTATATAAATAAGTTTACTTCCTCTTAATTTTCCAAGTAAGCAAAGAGGAATCATAGCAAGTACACCGGTACAAATTATTGCATCCGGTTTCTCCTTATGTAAAATTTTAATTGCTCTTATTGTATTTCCAATCATCTTTGGAATAAATAAAATTTCTTTACGATTTACCTGATGCATATAATATGTTCTTATATCACTCTTTGCATTATATGATGTTGCTTCTCCAACAACACAGCTGTCATGTTTCTCCATTAATGGTTTAAGCATCATTAACTGTTCATAGTGACCACCAGAGGATGCGGCAAATACTAATTTTAATTTCTTTTCATTTTCCATTGTATATATCCTTGTTTAATCCATGTTAATTAATTTTTGGGTTCTCATCATTACTGTATCCACATCAGTTCCCAGTTTCTTACATAATTTATTGTAATATTTATATCCTGTTTTAATTCCATGCATATCACTTCCTATGGCAGCTATTACATTTCTTTTCCGACATTCTTTGATAACTTTTCTTCCCTCAAATGTCTTTATTGCATCACCATTCATTTGCACTGAAATTGGCAGTTCCAATAATTCAAGCATATCCTGATATGCATATCTGTGTGGATGCGCCAATATTACATTTACTTTATGCAATTCCTGAATCAATTCAACTGTCTGTATAATCTCACTGTCAATTTTAGTTGTCAGTGGCATCTCCAGTAATAATGAATTTGTTCCTTCTACACACAACTTTTCCAAATCAGGCATTTCTTCCATGCCTTTACATACAAGGACCTCAGCCCCTTTTAATATTTTTATGCTCCCTTTATATACATCCATCGCTTTTTCAAATGCTTTACCTCTTCTTGACAGATAGTTTTCTACCGACTCTAAATGCGGATAAAAATGGGAAGTTGCCACAATGACATCAATCCCATTTTTTTCTGCAAGATGCATTTGATTAAGAAACATTTCCGTATCCTTACATCCATGATCCATCTTAGGAAGGATATGCGCGTGAAAGTCAATTCTCATCTAGTTATCCTCACTTAATATCTAAAACATTAATTACTGCGCTTTTCTTCGCTTCCATATTTATAATCATATCCATATTTTCTATATGCATAATCTTCTGATTTGATATTAATGGCATTAAAGATAAATCCACAAATATCAGCATTAACTTTTTCAAGATTCTCTACTGCAATCTTTTCACGTGCAATCTTACTTACACCTGCTCTTACAACAATGATATATCCGACTACACTATCTGATACTGCAAGTGCATCTGAAACAATTCCTACAGGTGGGAAATCGATAAATACATAATCAAATCCCTGCTTTGCGCCTTCAATAAGATTATTCATCTTCTCACTTGCTAATAATTCAGCTGGATTAGGTGGAACCTTTCCTGCTGTAATTACACATAAATTCTCATCAATTTCCTGGAAATTAGGCTTTGAATCAATTCCTGCTAAAAATTCACTTAATCCTGTAGTTTTTCTAAGCTTTAATTGTCTTCCAATTGATGAATTACGCATATCGGCATCAACTAATAATACTTTCTTACCCATGGATGCCATTGTCTTTGCGATATTAATACTGTTTAATGTTTTTCCTTCATCCTGATCCGCACTTGTTATTGCATATACAGGACATTTCTCACCTTTTCCGGTGAATAAAATATTTGATCTGATTGAATTATATGATTCCTTAAGTGCAAATGGACTGTCCTTATCGATAATCTTATTAATCTTAAGACCATTTTTTCCATCCTGCATATTTGGAACATCTCCAAGAAGAGGAATATTGAATGCAAGACGAAGCTCATATTTTCTTCTTACAGTTGTATCAAGTAATCCTAAAAGCATTGCTATAATAAGAACAACACAAAATCCACCTGCAAAACCTAATAAACCAAATAATGCAACGCTTCTTGTTGATGTTGCATATGTTGGTAAAGTTGCATAATCTACTACTTCTACTCCACCTGATTTTACAATTCTGGCAATTTCACCTGGGGCTATATCTGCAACTGCATTGGCAATATCCATTGCAACCTTAGGATTAGAATCATTTACATAAACTCTGAAAATTGCTGTATCTTCAATTCCTGAATATGAAATCTTTGCTGCTAATGCTTCAGGAGAACAATTCAATCCTAATTCATCAATAACTGCATTCATTACAGTGTCACTTTTAAGTACAATCATGTAACTTTGAACTAATTTAATCGCAGTTCCAATATCTGCACCTGTTAAGTTAACACTTGTATCTGCAACATAATCAGGATTACTGCATACATAAAATGATGTTTCTGCAGTATAAGTTTTCTGATCAGTTGCATATGCATATCCACCACCAATTACACCACAAATCACACCTACGATTAACATAAGTGCAAATTTCTTTTTAAATATATACCACAACTTCTCCAAGTGAAAGTTACTTAGTATTGTTTCAATCATTACAACTTTTCCTCCTACTTACTTATGTATTCTTCAAGATACTTGCCTGTTATATATTCCGGTCTTTCTTCAAAGAATTCCCTTATATAATCAAGTTCCTGTTTGAAGGTATCAACTGTTACCGCACCGGCAAATCTTGTATATGTATTCGTAACAGTCTTTGCGTATTTGTCCTGAATATCATTAAGGGCTTTATCTACGTTTTCTTCTGAGAATGAACCCTTTGCCATACGATTCATAGTATCTGCAATTAATTTTCTAAATTGTTCACTTCTCATCAGGCTGTTAAGAAACTGATTATTTGCAACTGCAGGTCTTAAGAAAGTATCAATACTGCTTGTTGATAATTCTGAAGAATCTATTGAATTCTCCATATCACCAAGTGCCCAATGCCACTTTCCGTATTCACCTTCTTTTGCCGAGCACCACATATATTCTTTGTAATTATTGCTATAATCTGCTAAATATATTTTTGAACAGATAAAATCAGCATAACTTTGCATATCCATTAGCTCTGACGCTCTATTATAACTTGATTCATAACGCATGTCATGTTTTATAACATAATTGTAACAATTATTATATAAGTATTGCTTTTGTGTATCTTCTACTACTTCACCATCAACAGCAGTAAGTATATCTTCTTTATTAAGACCTGTCTGGGCTGCCACCTCAGAACTGTTAAATGCGTTCTTCATCTGATACATTCCCCAGAACTCTCCATTTAAGAAAACGATACATGGAGTATTATCAATAACAACTTCATTAGTATCCTGTAACAATGAATTTGCTAAATACTGTCTTAATTTGAATGCGTAATCATTTACACTGTTGCTTAAAACAAAATAATTATTATCAAGTAACTTGTCACTTATTGATGAACCTTTTCCCGCTTCATTTCCATTAACTGCAACCTTAAAGCTCTTTTGTGTATAGTCAACCATATCGTCTTGTACTATACTTATCTTTCCATCTGTCTTATATGTCAGACTTTTGTTTCCTTCATAATATTCAATTAATGCTTTTGCTTTTCGGTTTTCTTTGTAGTTGGCATTTATCTCACTTTGAGTTTCTTTTGCCAAATCATCTTCATGAGTTCTTCCAAGAACATACATACCATCAAAATAATCAAATAAATCATCATGATTTGCAACAATTGATACCACAGGAATATCCTGATACATTGCCTTATCTCCTATTGAGACAAAATATGTATTTGTTACAACATCACTTGCCTTACCTAACGCATCAATGGCTATCGCTTTAACAACTGTTCCCTTATCTACATTATCAGACGGAACATAAGTTGTAATTGATGAAATCTCCTGAACCGCTGAAGCTACATTTTCATTTTTAGATGCATTCGAAATTGAAATAGGACCTTCATATTTTTCTGATTTAGCCGTTGGAGTTGTTCCATCTAATGTGTAGTAAATGGTTGTTCCTTCCGCTGCATTTAATTCCAAATCAAAATCTTCTGAATAAAATCCGCTTGCAACACTAAATTCAACCGGCTGACTTTCATTTGTAATCAAATATGAATCCGTATTTACATCTTCTGATGAATATAAAGCAATGACATCTTTTCCATCTCGGTTAAGATAACCTGACACATTCATTTCATAAGTCTTATGTGCCTGAATTGTTGGATTATCACTAATCGCAACCTTATCATTACCGTTAACAATGAAATAATAACCATTAATCTCTATATCTCTTGAACTATCATTAGCTAATTCAACCTGTCCATCAACAGTAGCACTCTTAATGTAAATCTTTTCTTCTGCTTTTGTACTTCTTGTTGATAATTCCTTGTCACCTTCCATTTGTGTATCATATGTTGATGAATCACTTAGCTTTTTGTTTTGTTCTACCTGCATCAACACAAGGAAAATTACTAATATTACTATTGCACATATTCCAACTGCTATCGCAATCTTTTCCTTTTTAGCTTTCATACAAACTCCTTACTAGTCTCTTTGATATAAATCTCTTGTATATACTTTATCCTGTACATCATCAAGTTCACCATTATATCTGTTTACAACTATAACCTGAGATTTTTTCTTAAACTCCTCCAAATCATTAATAACTTTACTTCCAAAGAAAATATCATCCTCTAAGGTTGGTTCGTAAATTATTACTTCTGCACCCTTTGCCTTTAATCTCTTCATTACACCCTGAATACTTGACTGACGGAAGTTATCAGAATTAGCCTTCATGATAAGTCTGTAAATACCGATTACAACCTGTTTTCCAGGAACACCGCCTCTTCCGCCTTCTCCTTCATAATATCCTGCTTTTTCAAGGATTCTATCTGCAATGAAATCCTTTCTTGTGCTATTTGCATCTACAATAGCTTCAATAAGATTTTCTGGAACATCCTGATAATTTGCAAGAAGCTGCTTTGTATCCTTTGGTAAGCAGTATCCGCCATATCCAAATGAAGGATTATTGTAATGACTTCCAATTCTAGGATCAAGACATACTCCCTCGATAATCTCCTTAGTATTAAGACCTCTTACTTCTGCATATGTATCAAGCTCGTTAAAGAAACTTACTCTGAGTGCAAGATATGTATTTGCAAATAACTTAACTGCCTCAGCTTCTGTTGAATTAATAACAAGTTTTGCAATACCTTCTTTGATTGCACCCTCTTCCAATAAAGATGCAAATTTAACAGCCTTTTCCCTCATCTTATCATTACCATCAGGTACACCAACGATAATTCTTGAAGGATAAAGATTGTCATATAAAGCTCTTCCTTCTCTTAAAAATTCTGGAGAAAAGATAATATTTTGTGTATTGTATTTTTCTCTCATCTTCTCTGTATATCCAACAGGTACTGTACTCTTTACAATTATTGTTGCATCACTTTCAACTTCAAGAACATCTTCAATAACTGCTTCTACTGATGAAGTATTGAAGAAATTCTTCTGTGGATCATAATTAGTTGGAGTTGAAATTATTACATAATCTACTGACTTATATACGCTTTTACCATCTGTGATAGCCTTAAGATTTAACTCTTTATTTGCTAAGTAGTCCTCAATTTCCTTGTCCACTATTGGAGATTTCTTGTTGTTAATTAAATCAACCTTCTCCTCCATAATATCTACCGCAAACACTTCGTTATTCTGCGCTAATAATATTGCATTTGATAATCCTACATATCCGGTTCCTACTACTGCAATTCTCATTGTCTTATTCCTCCTTATTTCCACGCACAAAGAGCTTTATAATGTGCCTATATTAGTATAATGATATTTTTATCTCAATTCAAGGTTTTTCCTTAAAAGTCATCAATATTTTATCAAAAAAACATACCTTCTTGTTTCACGAATAATTATTTTTTTATTGGAAAATATTGGACATTTTGCACATATTTATTTTTACAAACAAAAAATAAGCCCAAGAGTACCTTTTTAATACTCTCAGGCTTATAATTTATGCACTAAATTATGGCTTTTGCTTTTTCAAACAATTCTTTTGTAGCTTCTTCAATGTTATGTGCTTTAAAAATGCCACTCACAACCGCTACACCTGCCATTTTTCTTCCCTTTAATTCAAGAATATTATCTTTATTAATTCCGCCTATTGCAACAACAGGAATATTTACGCTTTCACATATTTTCTGAAGTAAATCATGTTCCATTGGAATTGCATCCTTTTTTGTCTTACTCCCAAAAACTGCACCACTTCCTAAATAATTTGCACCTTTTTCTTCTGCCAATTGTGCCTGCTTTATTGTTTTGGCGGTTATTCCTATTATCTTGTCATTTCCAAGAATTTCCCTTGCCTTTGAAATGTCCATATCATTTTGTCCTAAATGAACACCATCTGCATCTATTTCTTTTGCAAGACTGACATTATCGTTGATTATTAATTTTATATTATTTTTCCTGCAAACTTCAAGCACAGATTTTGCGTCTTCTAACAATGCATCTCCATCAAGATTTTTCTCACGATACTGAATTATCGTAGCACCTCCATTTATGGCTTCTTGCACTTTATCAGAAAGTCTGCCACCTTCTAACCAGCTTCTGTCAGTAATACCATAAAGTATTAATTCCTGTCTGTTCATTACTTAAACTCCTATTCCTTTTATCTGTCCCACTTATCACATAAAGCAGTAATCTGGTCTGCAAATTTTGCCAGATCCTTATTTGCCATTCCCTGACACTTCTTAATAACTGCAATAAGTCTTTCTCCTGCAATAAGCAATCTATCGTAAACTGTATTCTTGGCTCTGAATATATGGTCCTTCTTCTCAACAAGCTGTCTGCTGCCTTCTTTTATACATTCTCCGGTTATAAGATCATATGTATCACCACTGTATGGAGCTAAAGCCTCAAAACCTACTTCTGTACATACATGCCTTGCAAATTCCACTGCCGTAGCCTCTTCACCATGTACTATAAATACTTTCTTAGGTGCTGATTTAAGCGAGCCAATCCATTTAGTCAGATGCTCTCTGTCAGCATGACCACTTATTCCAGGCAGTTTGACAATGTCAGCTGCAACATCAATTTCTTCACCAAAAAGCTTTACTTTCTTGACACCGTTTAAAAGGGAATATCCTAAGGTTCCCGGAACCTGATATCCTACGAATAAAATTGTCGAATCCTTTCGCCACAGATTATGCTTAAGATGATGCCTTATTCTACCTGCCTCGCACATACCTGATGCCGACAATATTACTTTTGGTTTTTCATTAAAATTGATTGCTTTAGAATCATCGCTACTTACAGATACTTTAAGTCCTGGGAATTTAATTGGATTAATGCCCTGATTTACAAGACCTATCGCATCCTTATTGAAACAATCCGATACATTCTCACCAAATACATTCGTCGCTTCAACAGACAAAGGACTATCTACATATACCTCAAAGCCTTCAAATTCAGGAAGAAGATTTTCCATTTTTATTCTTCTTATAAAATATAGCATCTCCTGAGTTCTACCAACTGAAAATGCCGGAATTACCAGATTTCCGCCCTTTGTAAAAGTCATATTCATTATCTTAGCAAGCTCCACCGCATAATCAGGTGGTGTGTCGTGATTTCTGTTTCCATAGGTTGATTCCATTATGACATAATCAGCATCTTCAATATACTCAGGATCCTTTATAAGCGGTCTGTTTCCATTTCCGATATCTCCTGAAAAAACCAGCTTTCTACTGACATCCTGCTCTGTTATCCACATCTCAATGGATGAAGAACCAAGTAAATGACCTGCATCAACAAACCTTACATCCAATCCTTCACATATATTTATCCTGCTATGATAATCACATGAATTAAAATGTCCCAAAACACCTATTGCATCATTTAAATCATATAATGGTGTAACTTCCGGCAAACCTGCTCTTCGTGCCTTACGGTTCTTCCATTCAGCTTCAAATTCCTGAATATGCGCTGAATCCTTAAGCATAATATTACAAAGTTCAACCGTTGCCTTTGTGGCATATACCTCACCTCTAAAACCATGATTATATAAAAGCGGTAATAATCCTGAATGATCAATATGCGCATGAGTAATAAACACATAATCAATCAAAGATGCATTAACCGGTATCTCCTGATTCACATACAAATCAGGGCCCTGCTCCATACCACAATCCACCAATATGTGCTTATCATTAAATTTGACATAGTGGCAACTTCCCGTTACCTCTCTGTCCGCCCCTAAAAATTCCAATACCATATAAACTCATCTCCCATACAAATTATATAGTATTATTATATCACGTTATACATAATTAATCACTCTATTTTCTGTATTTCTCGCTTTAATCTTACCATTATCCTTTTTTCCAGTCTCGATATATATGATTGTGAAATTCCAAGATAATCTGCCACTTCCTTTTGTGTCATTTCCCGTTGCCCCTTATTATCTAATCCATACCTTAAATTAATTATCTCATATTCCCTTGGGGTTAATTTTTTCATTGCCTTTTTTAATAATTCTATTTCTATTTCCGTTTCAATGTCTTTATAAATTATATCCTCTTCTGTTCCTAATATATCTGACAAAAGTAATTCGTTTCCATCCCAATCCATATTCAACGGTTCATCAAAGGACACTTCTAACCTTGTTTTATTATTTCTTCTTAGATACATAAGAATTTCATTCTCTATACATCTTGATGCGTAAGTTGCCAATTTAATGTTTTTGGATGTATCAAAGGTATTTATTCCTTTTATAAGTCCGATAGTTCCAATTGAAATCAAATCTTCAACACCTACACCTGTATTTTCAAATTTTTTAGCAAGATATACAACCAATCTTAGATTATGGGATATCAAAGTTTCCCTAGCCTGTTCTCTCCCAAACTCCCCTGCTTTTGCATCTGTTTTATTTAGTGCCAGTAAACATTTTTGTTCTTCCTGCACCTTAAGTGGCGCAGGTAAAACCTCCTGTCCACCCACATAAAATAGTTCATCATCACATTCAGGATTAATCCATAAGTATACAAATCTTTTTATTGCACCATAAATCATCACTTATGCTCCTTCATCAAATATATTTTCATTTAATATTATCTCATAAGGTTTATTGGTTAATATTTCATCCTCATCTAATCCAAACAGTTCATTTTTTAATTCAACTATTTTACCATTGTTATTCAATCTTATACTTTCAATTTCATATACTTTTATCAATCCGTTTTTTCTCCCTATCGAAGAATATGGAACCAGCATATACCCTTCTTTTACATGCAATTTTTTCATTGCTTCTTTCCCGATAATATGTACCCTTCTATTTCCATATGGTTCTCTCAAACGGTTACCGGTATCATATATGGCAGTTCCCAAAAATTTCTCCCCGGATTCTTTTAATTCAACCTTATACATGTTTTTACATTGCTTAATTGTTACCGTTAAAATAAAAAGCGGTATCTGCGCAACCATAATTCCCGTCAGCAATTTTATCCAGCCGCTTTCATCATAAATTTTCCAATTTTCCATCATCGACATAACTCCACCTAACAAAAAGGTAACCGCATAAAGCATAAAAATATATCGAACTTTGATTTTTCCCATAGCTAACACTAAAACCAATGGCATAATAATCACCAAAGACAAGAAACTATACACATAATAATTTCTTACACTTAATAGAATAATTGTGTTAAGAACACTTCCTAACAAAGATGAAGCCATTATCCACTTTAACCTTTTTCTTACCGGAATTTTTATTAATTGAAAATTCATTATAATAATTCCCATATTTAAAAATATGTTTTTTAATAAAAATCTGTCAATGTAAAAAACATTAATACTATCACCTCTCTTCAACTTTAATTAATATGAATTAATTATAATCTTTACTCTAAGGCGAATTTTATCATTCCATGTCTACAAAATAAAAAACCTGCAGATATCAATTCGATATCTACAGGTCATTTATTATTATCTCTTAGTATTCTTTAAAAAATCAGGAATATTGATTTCAACCGGCTTTACAGTACTTTCTGGCTGACGTGGTCTTTGGATTCCACTAAACTGTGTTGTTCCTGTTGGCTGTGATACAGAACCAACTGGTCTTGGTGTTGATGGAATCTGTGAGCTATGTATACCACTATTAACTGTTGTTGTTGGACGTGATGTTGTAGCTGTTGTAGGTCTTGATGTAGTTGTTGGCTGTGTAGGATATCCCATTCTTCCTGCCATTGTTGCAGCCTGTACTGACGCTGCCTGAACAGGTCTTGATGCAACATCTTCCAAACCAGTAGCAATTACAGTAATTGTAGCTTCATCTGTCATAGTCTCATCATATTTAGCACCAAAGATAATATTAGCATCTTCGCCTGCAAGCTCCTGAACATAATTTGCCGCATCACTTGCATCGATAAGCGAAATATCTCCGGAAATATTGATAATGACATGACTTGCACCTGAAATTGTAGTTTCAAGAAGTGGAGATGCAACTGCAAGCTTAACAGCCTCAATAGCCTTCTCATCACCCTTGGCATTACCAATACCAATATGTGCCATTCCCTTATCCTTCATTACTGTCTGTACGTCAGCAAAGTCAAGATTAATAAGTGCAGGAAGATTAATTAAATCTGTAATTCCCTGTACTGCCTGCTGCAATACTTCATCAGCCTTCTTAAGGGCATCCGGCATAGTTGTTCTTCTGTCTACTATCTCTAATAATTTATCGTTAGGAATAACAATAAGTGTATCAACAGTCTCTTTTAATCTCTCAATACCAGAAACAGCATTAATCATACGCTGCTTTGCTTCGAATTTGAAAGGCTTTGTTACAACACCAACTGTAAGAATTCCCTGTTCCTTGGCGATTTTTGCAACTACAGGTGCAGCACCGGTTCCGGTTCCTCCACCCATACCACATGTAACAAATACCATGTCAGCGCCTTTAACTGCCTGAGCTAATTCCTCAGCACTTTCCTCAGCCGCTTTCTGTCCGATCTCAGGCTGTGCGCCTGCTCCTAATCCTTTTGTAAGCTTCTCCCCAATCTGAAGCAATGATGGAGCTTTACAAAGCTGTAAAGCCTGTTTATCAGTATTAATCCCGATAAATTCAACTCCTCCAATGTTCTCATCAATCATTCTATTAACAGCATTATTACCAGCTCCACCAACTCCGACTACTATAATCTTAGCACTGGCTTCTGCCTCTGTTGTTCTAATTTCCAGCAAGGTTCTTCCTCCTCTTTCTATCCCAAATTTATCTCAATCTAACAAATTTTCAAATATTTACAGAAAAAAAATGTCTGTTTGATTAATTATGTGCTATACTCTCCGCATATTCGCACCCTATAATTAATAATATAATTTTTCAGCAAAATAATCAACACTAAAATACTATTTTTTTTCTGTTTCTTCCTTATCAAACACAATATTTGTAGATTCTTCCGTCCAACTCTCAAGATGTAGTGTTCCAGACATCTTATCTATGGCTGGCATTATTGCAGATAAGCGCTCTATTTTCTTTGTTAACAATTTTGTTGAACCGACTAAAACTTTTATCTTACCATATTTAAGTTTCGGTTCATTATCAACACCATATGTAATAACATCAGGAACAAGTTTATTTCTTTTCAATGTCTGTGTCAAAGTTAAGATTTCCCTTAAATCTTTTGATTTAACCGGAAGTTTTTCGTATAATACAACTTCATCACAATCAATTCCTTTAACCTGTGGAACCTTTTCAATTATATCAGAAGATATTTCTACCACAAGACCATCTTTGTCAAAATATGCATTCTCAGATATTCCCGGAATATATATATATCCCATCATTCCCTTTTCATACACCGAAATATTTAATGTATGAGGATTCTTAAGAGATATCTCCATTGTTTCAATGAAAGGAATCTCTTCTGTATCAACAAATTTATATTTCAAAAATACATATAAACTGTTCCATGAATATTTATCATTCAAAACCGATGTTTCTATGACTTCATCATCATAAAGTTCATTTCCTTCAATCTGTACTTTTTTGACAGTAAATACTTTAAGTACAATCACAGCTGTTACAGCTAATAAAAATGCCACACCCCCAACTATTTTTAATATTTTAAAATTTTTTTGTTTTTTTTCTTTATTTTCTGAACTCATAGCTTCTCCTGTATCTAAAATGTTTCCAATTTAATTCCCTTTGATACACTAAGCACTAAACCCATCTCTCCCATTAAAAACATTATTGATGTTCCACCATAACTTATAAATGGAAGAATAACACCTGTATTTGGTATTGTATTGGTTACTACCGCAATATTTAATAACACCTGAAGTGATATATGCGCCATTACACCAGTTACAACCAATGCTCCATACAAGTCTGCAGCGTTGTTGGCAATTATCATCATTCGCCATATAAGAAGTAAAAATAACAGAATAAGACAAATCGCACCAAACAATCCTAACTCCTCGCATATGATAGTAAAAATCATATCGTTTTGGGACTCAGGCACATTGCCAAGCTTTTGTAAGCTCTCCCCTAACCCCTTTCCAAACAAGCCTCCGGAACCTATAGCATATAATCCCATCATGGTCTGATAACCATCATTACCAGCCGCCTCCGGATTCAGCCATGTCTGTACTCGTGTTCCTCGATACCCTGCCGTTGCAATAAAAATTACAATTCCAATTACCGCCACGACACCAAGAATTATAAACTGTACATACCTTGGACTTGCCACAAAAAGCATGGCAAAAACAATTCCAAGAATAATAATACCAGTACTTAAATTGCTATATGCTACCATACCAATCAATGGGATTATTGGAATACAAACCTTAACCAGATCCTTCATCCTGTTTAACCTGTTTGGCACTCTTTCTAAAATAGCTGCAAAGAACATTATTACAGCAATCTTGGCAATCTCAGAGGGCTGAAACTGTATAGGTCCTAACCCAATCCATCTCGATGAACCATGGGAGCTTAATCCCATTCCAGGCACTAATAAAATTCCACACAATATTACCGAAATGAAAAATACCCATATGGACAGTTTTTTCCAAATTCTGTAATCAATTGACATCATCACAATCATGCACACCGTTCCAAACAATATATTTCTTATTTGTTTTTTTAAATAGAATGCACTGTCACCATATTTGTTAAATGATGTGTAAGAACTCGAACTATACAACATTACAAGTCCAAAACATAATAAAAATATAACCAGGAAAAGCAGATTGTAGTCAAAATACGCAATCCCCTTCTCCTTTTGTTTCTTTTTTGCCACTAAAATTACTCCTTTAGATTACGTACTATTTCCTTAAATATTCTTCCACGCTCTTCATAATTAGGGAACATTCCCCAGCTTGCACATGCAGGTGATAATAATACTGCATCTCCATCTGTGGCTTTACTGTAGCTATATTCAATTGCCTCTTCGAATGTTTCAAAAATAACCGTATTCATAAATCCATGTTTATGGGCACATTCCTGAATCTTTTCAGCCGTCTGACCTATTAATACAAGTTCTTTAACTTTCCCGTCAAAACTTTCTATCCATTCGTCATATTCTGACTGCTTATCATAACCTCCACCAATTAATATGGTTGGGCGATTCATGGCACGAATTCCCTGAATTGCAGCATCAGGATTAGTTCCCTTTGAGTCATTGTAGAATTTTACGCCACGCTTTTGTGTAACATATTCTATTCTATGCTCAACCGCTACAAACTGTTTTAAGACTTCGACTATTTTATCCATTGGCACACCAATTGCAACAGACATGGCACAGGCTGCCATTACATTCTCATAATTATGCTTTCCAAGAATATTAAGTTCATTTACATTAATTACCTGCTCTTCTTTGCCATCATGGGCATAAATAATATTCTCACCATCAAGATAAAAACCTTCTGAAAGCTTATTCTGACTGCTAAAGAAAATAACCTTTGCCGGACATTCCTTTGCAAAAGAGCGAAGCGCTTCGTCCTCATAATTAAGAACACATGTATTTTCTTTTGTCTGGTTTTTTGTAATCATTTCTTTAGTTTCAATATAACATTCCATTGTATGATGTCTGTTAAGATGATCCGGAGTAATATTCAATATAGCAGATACTTCCGGTTTAAAATCATGAATGGTTTCTAACTGAAAGCTTGAAATTTCTGCAACAGTTACTGTTTCATCTGTTGTATCAACAGCTTCTGAAGTATATGGAATACCTATGTTACCAACAACTTTTACTTTGTTGAAATAATTTTCCATTATCTGCCCTGTTAATGCAGTTGTTGTTGTCTTTCCATTTGTTCCTGTTATTGCTATAATTCTTCCTTTGCCAAAGTAATAAGCTAATTCTATCTCACCCCAGATTTCTATTCCATTGTCCTTCATCTGAAGCACCATCGGAATATCAGTTGGTACACCAGGGCTTAAGACAGCCAAATCAAAATCTTTCATTTCAGATTCAGATAATTCTCCTAAAATCACCCTGACACCGTTTAATTCTGGATTTTCTTCATATAATTTTTCTACATTAAGTTCTTTGTTTCCGTCGAAGAGTACTGTTTGTATTCCCTTCTCTAACAACAGTCTGGTCGCTGCTATTCCACTTTTTCCTGTTCCAACGACTAAAACCTTTTTTTCATTTAAATTCATGGTAACTTACCTCCACTCAAATTACCTTTTAGTATACGTTATTCCTCGCTATTTATCAAGTAAGGAAGTATATTCTTAAATATTTCTTTTGCAACCGGAGCTGCTATTGTACCTCCGTAATAAGCCCCCTTAGGATTATCTATAATAACAAGTAATATAATCTTTGGATTATCCACAGGTGCAAAACCTAAAAATGATGAAATGTATCTGTTTTTACTTCTTGGCAAAGTCTGTGACGTGGCTGTTTTTCCGCCAATCTCAAATCCTTCAAGATATGCTTTATTCCCCCCTCCTTCTGAAACAACTTTTTCAAGTAACTGTCGCATTGTTTTAGATGTTTCATCACTACATATGTTATTTTTGGTTTTGTATTTAATTTTATCAATATCTTTCTTCTCATTTTCCACACCAACTGCAAAATGAGGTGTCACTCTTTTACCACCGTTAATAATAGATGAAACAGTTGTTATCATCTGAATTGGTGATACCTGAAATGACTGCCCGAAGGATATTGTTGCAAGTTCTACCTGTCCTATTTTATCTTTTTGATGCATTATGGTTGAAGCTTCACCTGGCAAATCTACATTTGTTTTTGAAAAAAGCCCAAACTTATCAAAATAATCGTAAAACCTTTGCGCTCCAAGTCTTAATCCTATCTCAACGAAAACCGGATTACACGAATTTTCTATTGCCTCTACAAAACTTTGCGAGCCATGACCGGTTGTCTTATGACATCTTATTCTTCTGTCTTCAACAGTTACATATCCCGGACAATAAAAATTTTCTTCCACGCTTACCAGATTTTCCTCTAAGGCAGCAGCAGCAGTAATTATTTTAAATATGGACCCCGGTTCATAAGTATCACTTACACAGCCATTTCTCCACATAATATTAAGATATTCCTGCTGTTTCTTTGTCCCTTCATACTGTTTATATGATTCAACAAGTTCAAATGGCTTTTGCAGATTAAATTCAGGATAATTAACCATTGCATACATTTCACCATTTTGAGGATTCATGGCAATTATACTAACCGCATCAGCTTCCTTTTTGATATAAGTTGTCTTAGCAGACTGCATGCAGTATTTTTGAATATTATAATCCATTGATATATGCAAATCATTGCCTGATACAGGCTCAATTCTTTTTTCTCCTGTATCTTTTACCTCAACACCCCTTGAATCTGTTGTTGCAAGTATTATTCCATCTTTTCCCTTCAAAATGTCATCATAAACAGCTTCAAGACCTATTATTCCCTGATTATCACCGCCTGTAAATCCAAGCACCTTTGAAGCTAAATCTTCATATGGATAATATCTTTTATAATCCTCATCAATCTTTATTCCATCCAGGCCATAAGATAAAATCTTATCTCCGGTTTCCTTTGGAACATTATTTTTTATTTTTTCTATAGATGAAATTTTGTTTACTTTTTTTGCTATATCATCTTCGTCTATCTCAAGACATTCAGATAAAACACTGATAACTTTTTTGGGATTTGTTATCTGATTATGTATAACTGAAATATTACATACTGATTCATTTCCTGCCAGAATAACTCCGTTTTTATCTATTATTTTTCCTCTTGGAGCTTTTATTCCCCGTTCCCTTTGTTGCAAATCAATTGCCTTTTTATTATAATAATCGCCCTTAAATATCATAACATAAACAAGTCTTCCCATAAGGACAATTATCCCCATTACAACTACAAGGAACATAAACCATATTTTCTTTCTATGTGCAGTACTATTTCTATTCATATTACAAAAACCTCATAATAGCCTTCATAATATATTATTATGTATGCTTTTACGAGGTTATGATGTATATTTTATCTTATTAATTTAGTTCTAATTCTCTTTACCTTTGATACCTAACCCCTTATTAGTTCCTTTTTGTTCCTCATCCGGGTAAATATTCATGTATGGCAACACTTCTTCTAAAATCTCTCTTGCAAGATTCTGTGCATATGTACTGTGTGCCTGATCCTTTACATTAGGCTGGTCAACAATACAATAGATGACCAACTGCGGTTTTTCAATACCAACATATCCTAAGAAAGAAACAAGATATGAATTTTTCTTTCTCTTACCATTCTCATCATACATCTGAGCTGTTCCTGTTTTACCGCCCATTGAATATCCATCAACCTTAGCAGTGCTACCAGTTCCTTCATCAACAACACTGTAAAGGTATTTTTTTACCGTCTCACTGGTTGAAGCAGATACAGTCTGTTTTAAAACAGTAGGTGATATATTAGATATCGCATTCCCGTCTGAATCTGTAATCTTTGTCACAACATGAGGCTGATAATATGTTCCTCCATTGATTAAAGAACAAAAAGCGCTTGCCATCTGCACCATTGTACAATTATAATTCTGTCCGAAACTGTTAGTTGCCAAATCAATTCTAGTCATGTTATCCATGTTAAAAACAAGACCTGATGTATTAGGTTCACCTGGAAGATCTATTCCGGTTCTTTGTCCAAATCCATAAATTGACTGATACTGTAGGAATTTCTCTTTACCAATTTTATAAGACATCTGCATTAAGGCATCATTACAAGAATCCATAAGTGCCTTCTCAATTGTTTCAGTTCCGTGTCCATTTCTATTTACACATCGTACCTTCTGACCACTAAACATCTCATATCCATTACACACAAATGTCATATTTTTATTGAGAGTTCCTGTATCAAGACCTGTTGCAACTGTAAATGGCTTCTGAACAGATCCTGGCTCATAAGTTGTTGTCACACAATAATTCTGCCATATTCCATCAAGAATCTCGTATTTTTCTTCTTCACTCATTTTCTTGAGTTCTTCCTTGGAATAATAATCCGAAAGATCCCTTGGATTATTCAAATCAAATGTAGGATAATCTGCCATGGCAAGTATCTCACCATTATTAGGATCCATGATAAGCACTTCTACATTTTCAGCACCATCACCTTTCCTTTCATTATCCTTATATGCATTACAAAATTCCTTTATCTTCTTTTCAACTATTGACTGAATATTTGCATCAATGGAGCATACAATTGTATCTCCATCTTCAGCCTCTACTACAGTTTTTTCAAAATCACTGTCTGAATTAAGATATCCATATTCTCTTCCATCAACACCATTTAAGGTGTCATTATAGTAATTTTCCAAACCAATTGTTCCAACGTTTCCATCTGACGTAAAACCAATCAGTGAACCTGCTAATGAATCAAATGGGTAATTTCTTTGGTATTCTGTTTCAAACCAGACACCCTTTACATTGTAATTTACCTTTCTTCCGTCCTTATCTTCTTCATTTAGCATATCCTGAAATTCTTTTACAGTATCATAAGATTGTTTCTTTAATACTCTGTAATATCTGTTCTCCGGATTTGTCTTAATATAGTTTTCAAGTTCAGCTTTATCTAATTCTGGAAAATATTTCACAAGTGCTTCAAGTGTAGGTTCAAGATATTCCTCATCACTATTTATAATGTAACTGTCAAGAATAACATTATATACAGCAACACTTGTAGCAAGCACAGTCCCATTTGTATCCACAATATTCCCTCTTTGAAACGGTATTGTTATACTATCATATGACTGCAATGAAAGAACTTTTCTCTCGTATTTTTCGCCACTTGTATATTGAATATACATGAGCCTTCCTATTAAAATACATAAGCCTGCAAAAACTACTAGAAACAAAACCATAAGTTTAGTTTTCATCTTTCTTGTAAACTTACGGGGTTCCCGGCGTTTTTTCCTAACCTTTGCCATCCTGTATCACCGCCAATTATTTTGGAATATCACTATACTGATCCATAAAATTGTTATTTTCTACTGTGTAATAAATAATCTGATCTTCAGTTGCGTTTTTCATACCAAGTTTCTTTGTAGCAATCTTTTTGATTTTTTTCAAATCAAGTGAAGATGTTAACGCTTTATATTTTGCATCGTTTTCTGATTTAACACTCTGAATCTGACTTTCCAATGCAGAAACTTCTTTCATCTGTTTTGATACACTTGCCTGAGTAGAAATCAGCATAGCTGATGCAACTGCCAATGAAACAACACATGATGATAAGAAAACTACATAGCCTTTGCTCATTCCAAGGGCTCTTTCCCTATTTCTTCTGGCCGCATTTCTTCGGTTCTTTTTGCGTCTTGCCTCCTCCAGCTCTCTTCTTGTTTTTTCTTCTCTCCTTGCCGGTTGAGTACTTTCAAGTTCTCTTGCAGCATTTCCGTGTACATAATATCTTTTTGCCATATGAACTCCTTTTCCAAACTAACTGTGTTTTTCAAATACACGAAGCTTTGCACTTCTTGACCTTTTATTGCTCTTTAATTCTTCATCAGATGGTAAAATTGGTTTTCTTGTAATAACCTTACCTTTTGATTTATTTCCGCATACACAAACTGGAAAATTACTTGGACATGTGCATGGGTTCTCATTTTTCTTAAAGTTTGATTTTACAATTCTATCCTCTAATGAATGAAATGTTATTATACATATTCTTCCATCATCATTTAACATATCAATCATATCATCAAGATTGTCTCTTAATACATCAAGCTCATGATTCAATTCGATTCTTATTGCCTGATATGTCCTCTTGGATGGATGACCTCCTGTAGCTTTAACCTTCTGTGGAATAGCCTTGCTTATAATCTCGTTTAGCTCTCCTGTTGTTTCGATTGGTTTTATCTGCCTTTCTTTTACAATATGTTTTGCAATATTCTTGGCAAACCTGTCTTCTCCATAGTCACGTATTATTCTGAACAATTCCATCTCACTGTAATTATTCACAATGTCTTTTGCTGTAAGCGACTGCCTGTTATCCATTCTCATGTCAAGTAGGGCATCTTCACTTCTATATGTAAATCCTCTCTCCGGAGTATCCAGCTGAAATGAAGAAACTCCTAAATCAAGGACAATACCATCTACCTTACTGATTCCAAGATTCTTTAGGACATTAACCATGTCTGAATAATTACTTCTTACGATAGTCACTTTATCCTTATAATCAGATAATCTCTCGCTGGCAGCCTTAATTGCATCTTCATCCTGATCAATTCCAATTAATCTGCCACCATCCGACAATCTCTTACATATCTCAAGGGAATGGCCACCCCCGCCTAGCGTTCCATCCACATATATACCATCTGGACGAATGTGTAATTCATCAATTGTTTCATCTCTTAGTACGGAATAATGTTTAAATTCCATCTCGTCCTCCTATATTCCAATACCTAACTCTGCCATATGCTCTGCAATTTCATCCATATCATCAAAGTCAGTATTTTCTTCGTATCTTTCTTTGCTCCAAATCTCAACTCTGCTGTAAACTCCGACTGATACAACGTCCTTCTCAATACCTGCAAATTCTCTTAAATTGGCAGGTAATAATATTCTTCCCTGCTTGTCCAATTCACAACATGCTGCTCCTGCAAAGAAAAAACGCATAAATTTTCTTGCGTCCTTAGACGTTAATGGTTTCTCCCTAAGGCTTTCTTCGATTCGATGCCATTCTTCATTGGAATATACGAATAAACAACCATCTAATCCCTTAGTAACGACAAACTCGTTCCCTAACTGTTCTCTGAACTTAGAAGGAACAATAAGTCTTCCCTTGGCATCAATTGTATGGTTATATTCGCCCATGAACATGACATCTCACCTCCTTTTTAATTAAATAAGTGCTTCCCCACCACTTACTACCACCAAATGGGTTTAATGTACCACTTTCCGCCACTTTTATTACATCATACCCCATAAAATAAATAAAATCAAGGTTTTATCACAAAAAAATAATGCGAAGCATTACTGCTTCGCATAGTACTATTGTCATATTTTTGTGTTTTTCCCCATTTTATAAGGGTTTTGTGGGGGAAAGTGGGTAGATAGATAAATTATTAAATTTTTATAAACTCCGCTTTTTTACCCTTCCATAACCACTTTCCACCACAATCAGTGTCTTCCCCAGAAGGTTATTTCATCCTCTGAATACATTTTTTCTCTGATACGCCCCACAATCACCCACACTATTGCCACAACAGCCAAAACTGCTGCAAGCACCTGGGAAACTGGAACATTAATATATGGAATCAATAACTGGTCTGTTCGTAAGCCTTCTATCCAGAATCTTCCTATTCCATATCCGAAAAGATAGAGTAAGAAAACTTCCCCATCAAATTTTCTATGCTTGAAATATACTAATAGAAGAATCAACAGTACAAGATTCCAAAGAGATTCATACAGGAATGTTGGATGAACCTGAATGAACTCAATACCATTTATTGTAATCACATGATTAAGTAATTCCTCAGTGCAATCACCACTTCTTACAGCTGACAATGGAATCTGCATTGCAAACAATCCATCACACCATCCGCCAAAAGCTTCTCTGTTAAAGAAATTGCCCCATCTTCCAATTATCTGACCTAAAATCAAGCCTAAACAGGCTGTGTCACATAATTCGCCAAATGACAACTCCTTAATTTTTGCAAAAACAAAAGTTGTAATTATAGCTGCAATAATTCCACCGTATATAGCAAGACCACCTTGTCTTATGTTGAATATACTTAGTAAATCATCCTTATACAAATCCCATCTGAAGATGACATAATATACTCTTGCTCCAATGATTGAAAAAATAATCGCCCACATTGCCAGATCAAAATAAGTATCCGGATTTCTACCATCTAACCTTGCAACAGTACTTGCAAGAGCTATTCCACATAACATTCCAAAGGCAATTATTATTCCATAATATGCTATGGAAAAATCTCCAATCATAATATTCTTGCCAACATGTTCAAAATAAATACCTAAATTCGGAAAATTAATATTATAGTCCAAGTTTTATATCCTCTTTTCTTCTAAATCTAACATAATATAAATGTCCGCTTTATATATTTATCTCTTCTTCTCATCCTCAGGAAGTTCTGTTCTGATTTCCTTTGTACGAATTTCTTTGCAAATCTGCTCTACGAATTCATCAAGCGATTTTGTTCCTTCATTTCCTTCAAATCTGCTTCGTACTGATACTGTACCTTCCTCTTCTTCCTGTGCTCCAACAACAAGCATATATGGAAGTTTATCAAGACGAGCTTCACGAATCTTATATCCGATTTTCTCTGAACGGTTATCTACTGTTACATCAACATCGTTTTTCTTAAGTTCATCAGCAACTTTGTTAGCATAATCGATATATTTTTCAGAAATAGGAAGTACTCTTACCTGCTCTGGGCAAAGCCATGTTGGGAATTTTCCTGCATAATGCTCAATTAACCATGCAAGTGTACGCTCATAACATCCCATAGATGTACGATGAATAATCCAAGGACGAGCCTTCTCTCCATTCTCATCAATATAATACATTCCGAATTTCTCAGCAGAAGCACAATCCAACTGAATTGTAACCATTGTATCTTCCTTACCGTATACGTTCTTAGCCTGAATATCAATCTTTGGTCCGTAGAAAGCAGCTTCTCCATCTTCTTCAGTAAATGTAATATTGTTTTCTACCATAACATCACGAAGATACTGCTGTGTGCTATTCCAATATTCCTCATCACCAAGATATTTCTCAGTATTATTTGGATCCCATTTTGAAAGACGATATGTTACATCTCCATCAATTCCAAGAGTTTTCATAATGTAGTGGCAAAGTTCTGTACAACGTGTTAATTCCTCTTCTGCCTGATCTGGACGAAGAATAATGTGAGCTTCAGTGATTGTAAACTGACGAACTCGTGTAAGACCATGCATCTCTCCTGAATCTTCATTTCTGAAAAGTGTAGAAGTTTCAGCCATACGATATGGAAGATCTCTGTATGAATGCTGCTCATTCATGTAAACATAATACTGGAATGGACAAGTCATAGGACGAAGAGCCATTGTCTCTTTATCTTCCTCATCTTTATTTAAAATGAACATTCCATCCATGTAATGATCCCAATGTCCTGAAATCTTATAAAGATCGCTTTTTGCCATAAGTGGTGTACGTGTACGAACATATCCCCACTCTTTATCTTCAAGATCTTCAATCCATCTTTGAAGTTTCATAATCATCTTTGTTCCCTTAGGTGTAAAAAGTGGAAGTCCCTGACCGATTACATCAACAGTTGTAAATAATCCCATTTCACGACCTAATTTATTATGATCTCTGTTTTTAGCATCCTCTCTTCTTGCAAGATCTGCCTCTAAATCTTCTTTATTATTAAATGCTGTGGCATAAATTCTCTGAAGACGTGCCTTATTTGAATCACCTCTCCAGTAAGCCATAGAAGAAGAGATAAGCTTAAATGCTTTAATGCCCTTAGTATTCATAAGATGAGGTCCTGCACATAAATCTACAAACTCACCCTGATCATAGAATGAAATCTCAGCATCTTCTGGAAGGTCTTTGATAAGTTCAACCTTAAATGGTTCATTCTTCTCTTCCATAAATTTAATAGCTTCTTCTCTTGGAAGAGTAAATCTTGTGATTTTATTTCCTTTTTTGATGATTTTCTTCATTTCTTTTTCGAGAGCATCAAGATCTTCCCTTGAAAATGGCTCATGTTCAAAATCATAATAGAATCCATCATCAATTGCAGGTCCGATTGCAATCTTTGCATCTGGGAATAAACGCTTTACCGCTTCAGCTAAAACATGAGATGCTGTATGTCTAATAATTGGTAATGCTGCTTCATCCTTTGTTGTAATAATATTTAACTGAACATCTTTATCAATTACAGTACGCAAATCAACGATTTCTCCGTCAACTTCACCTGCTGCTGCCATACGTGCAAGTCCTTCACTGATATCAAGCGCAATATCATAAACACTCATAGCTTCACTGTATTCTTTTACAGAACCGTCTTTTAATGTAATCTTCATTATTCTATTCTCCTTTTCTTTGTTTTTAATTTACAATAAAAAATCCCTGACACTAAAATAATTAGTGTCAGGGACGATTTAATCGTGGTTCCACCCTGAATTCATCCATACGTTAAGTATGAACCTTAAAATGATTATAACGGAATCACCGGACTGTATTAAAGTCACTCAGAGGTGGTCTTCAATTAATTCTTCATAAGAATACTCACACCAATATGTATTCCTCTCTGCTATGTCAAATCAATCTACTCTTCTCTTCAACGTATTATCTATTTAATTATTATAGCGAATTCTAATATTTTTTCAAATATTATTTTGCAAATATTACATGATTATATACGTCTTAATATGAATTATTTATTCATACAACATTTCTTGTACTTCTTGCCGCTTCCGCATGGACATGGATCATTACGTCCAACTTTCTTTCCAACTACAACTGTACCAGATTTCTTCTGCTCTAAGAATAATGCTCTCTTAGTCTCTTTATCGAAGATATCATCCCACATTGGAAGCTCATATAACCAGTCTGCCTTTGCATCAACCATGTTCATATAAAGTTTCTTCTTATCAAATGCAAGACTTACCTTTGTATCCTCATCCATTGTCTCGATTGGATTTGGCTCAACAAGGCTATCGTTGATTCCATCTAAGAAACCTGTCATATCCATAATGCTGATTTCATATTTTTCGGCAAGCTCTTTTACTGTTCCTTCAACTACTTCATCAGGATTAGTTAAAAGCTTCTCATAAATTCCTTTTTCAATAAGGAAATAGCGCTGCCAAAAACGCTGTAACTCCCCCTGGTTTGCTTTTTCATTATATGCAACCTTCTGCCATTCTTGTAATAATGCCATTTTACTACCACCTTTGTATTTATAAAATTCTCATGAATTATGCTTAGCATAACTTCTCGACACTTATTATATCAAAATATTAATCTTTTTCCAATACCTTCTTGACTACCTTTTTATTTTTGTTTATTATGTCTATATATTTCACATAATTTAGTTAATATAACGATATTACCATATTTTAAAGGAGTATTCAATGAAAAAATTAAAACAAATCACAGCAATTATCGCTATAATTGCACTTTTAGGATTATATGGACTGACTTTCTATTTTGCCTTAACAGACAATAGCAGCACCATGAAATACCTTTTTGCTTCTATAATCGCCACAATTATATTCCCTATACTTTTCTGGGTTTACTCATTTTTTTACCATATTCTCAAAAAATAGATTTATTTTTTTCGGCGGACAGACCATATAACAACACCTCCAAAAATCATTAGTCCGGGAATAAATATCATTGTTATAACACCCAATGTAACAGCTGTTATGGAATTTACGGTTATCACACCAAGCTGGTAGTCCTTAACCGGTATTGCACTTGAGGACAATTCCACATTTCCCGCAAGTTCGGACACCATGTCACCAAAGAACATGGAATTTGTTCCCCTGACAACTTCATCATAATCATCTGCAAATACATAAGGACTTGCAAATACCATTAATTGTGTTGTTGAATCCTTATCAATTGGCTGGACTTTTAGCCCCAGGGTAAACGGACCTTTAATATCCCCTTCTTCATATTCTGAATCTTTTATATTCTGCCAATCTTTTTTCAAAACAGATGATTTTGAAGTTGTAAACAATGGCGAATATGATACATCTTCATTTTCACTATCGTATTTTATTGACATAGCCCCTGCAAAAAATATATAACCATCAGATACATTCTGAGTTAATTCATCTTCTTCTATCTTAGGCAGCATATATAAAGAATTATTCTGATAATTATGATTACCGTCATTTTCACATACAATTCCATTTTCAAAATTAACACCGTAATCTTCCAGTATTGAATCAAAATTTTCAAGTTTACCGGCTGTATATACACCTGTGATAATCGCTTCCCCCCCGGATTTTAAATATGATTTTATCATCTTTGTTTCGTCATCACTAAAATCCTTAGCTGGTGAATTAATAATAATCGCCTTTGCATCCTTTGGAACACTTTCGCATTTTAATAAATCCAAATCTCCAAGTTCAATATTGCACTTTTTTACAACCTTCTTAAAATTATCACCTATATCAAGCTCATCATGTCCTGTAATTTCGTATACAACAGGCAGTTTGTCATCCTCCATCGTCACATACTCAATTGCACTTGTAATCTGTCCCTGGGCATCATACCCTGTCACCGTAGTCTGGTAGGTGGAATAATCAATCTGCGTTTCGTATATGTCAGAATAATCAATAACACTTGACCTTTTATCACTTTCTACTATAAGACTGTTATTCGCCAGTTCTTCATCCGAATATTTTTCATAGAAGGAAGGATTATTGGTTGGATTAATATATTTTACTTTTATTTTTTTAGATAAACCTTTGTATCTTTCAATGGTTTCATTTAATGTTGCATCCTTATTATTTTCATCTGCCAGAACATATATTGTTATATCTTCTTTTAATCCTTCAACTATTTCCTTTGTCTTATCTTCTATTTCATATAAATTGGTCGATGAACAATCTAAAGACTTGACATTTTCAGGCAAAAGCCCTGTTAAAATATTTATTCCTACTATAAATACCATAGATATTGTTACAAACCCAGTTGAAAGCATTCCCTTGCGCACTCTTTTTTCAGTCTTACTCCAGCGTCTTTTATTAATGGATTCTCTTGTAAGAATCAAAAAAATTGCAATAGCACTCAGATAATAAATTATCGAAGAAATATTAAGACAACCACTTACAAAACTACTAAAGGGCGTAAATAAATCAAACACACTTAATATTTTTGTTATATAATTTTCTTCCGAAAAAACAATCCCTATTATTCCACTGGATAAATAACTTAAAAATATAATTCCAAATGTAATAACTGCTGCAATAATCTGATTTTCCGTACGGGAAGATATATAAATTCCAATAGCTATACAGGCACATCCCAACAACCAGATACCAAGTATTGATATATAGCTTTCCCCAATTCCTACAGTTCCAAATACAGATAAAATCAACGGAAAAACACAAAACAATACTATATCAATAGAATATATAAGGCAGATTGCCAGATATTTTCCCATTACAATTTTGCCAACCGAAACAGGCGAAGTCAGCAAAAGCTGTTCTGTCTTATTCTTCCTCTCCTCCGAAAAACTTCTCATTGTCAGCATTGGAATAATCACCATTAGAATAATTATAATCTGACTTAATGTATATGATAAATACGGATAGCCTGAATTCAGATTAATAACATAAAAATATAATCCAAATGCAGCTAACATAACCGCAACAAACAACCAGCCTATTACGCCTTGAAAATATGCTTTAAAATCTCTTTTTAATATTGCAAACATTATCTTTCTTCTCCTTCCTGCGTCAATTCCAAAAATACATCTTCAAGAGATTTTTCAACCGTATGCAGTTCTAATATAGATATACTATTTTCCACCATTTTCTTAAAAATCTGTTCTCTTATGTCCTTTTTGCAATCTGCTTTTATAGTATAAGAATATATCTCATCATTTTCATTATCCTCTTCATCAATTTGTTCAATATTTTCAATGTCACTTAAACACTCAGTAACAATATTCTTATCTTTCCCTAGTGGTATTTTCACCTGTAACTTAATCTCCCTTACTCCCGACATCTGATTTAACAGATTTTCTGTTGTATCACTAGCAACTAATTTACCCTTTGATATGATAAATACATGATCACATACTGCACTTATCTCTGTAAGTATGTGGGAACTAAGTAATACCGTATGGTTTTCTCCCAGTTTCTTAATTAAATCCCTGATCTCAATAATCTGCTTTGGATCAAGTCCAACCATAGGTTCATCCAATATTACATTATCAGGATTGCCAAGAATTGCCTGCGCCAGTCCCACTCTTTGCCGATATCCTTTTGATAAATTTTTTATAAGTCTGTCTGACACATCCAAAAGTCCAGTTTCTTCCATCGCATCTAAAATATATTTTTCTTTCAACTTCTTATCCAGTTTCTTTAATCCTGCAACAAAATCCATATATTCCCTTACTGTCATTTCAAGATACAAAGGGGGTATTTCCGGCAAATATCCAATATGTTCTTTAGCTTTCTTAGGTTTTGACATAATATCAAAACCATCAACTTTTATCTCTCCACTTGTAGCTCCTAAATACCCTGTAACAATGTTCATAGTGGACGATTTTCCTGCCCCATTTGCTCCAAGCAGTCCATATATCCTGCCATTTTCAAGTTTAAGACTCAACCTGTCCACCGCTACATGTTCACCATACTTTTTCACCAAATTATTAATCTCTATCAAAGTAATGGCCTCCTTAAAATTATAAAAAATGCGTTGGATAATATCCAACGCATTTACTTTACACAATATTAATGTTTAAACTGTGAACACCAAAAATTATCTGATAATCATTGCTTCACGATCAGCACCTGTACCAATAAATTTAACCTGAATTCCAATGTAATCTTCAATGAAATTAATGTATTTCTTAGCATTCTCTGGAAGTTCTTCAAATGTTTTACAGTCTGAAATTTCACCCCAGCCACCATCTAATTCCTTATATACAGGTTTTGCACTATTGAGTACATTAAGATTTGTTGTGAAGTCTTCTGTAATCTCTCCGTTAACATCATATGCTACGCATACTTTAATCTTATCAAATTTACCAATTGTATCTAAGTGGTTAACTGAAAGAGCTGTAAGTCCGTTTACTCTCTTTCCATATTTGAGAGTAACTAAATCAAGCCATCCACATCTTCTTGGTCTTCCTGTTGTTGTACCATATTCATGACCTAATTCACGAATCTTATCTCCTGTCTCATCCAAAAGTTCTGTTACATATGGGCCTTCACCTACACGACTTGAGTAAGCCTTGATAACTCCGTAAACATTACCAATATCAGAAGCACTAAGTCCTGTTCCTGTTAAGATACCTCCGATTGTAGGATTTGAAGAAGTTACATATGGATATGAACCAAAATCAATATCCAGTAAAGTTGCCTGAGCGCCCTCAATAACAACCTTCTTATCGTCTTCTAATGCTTTGTGTAAATAAGTAACCACATCACACATATAAGGCTTAAGCTGATTTGCATAATCTGTATATGTAGCAAATAATTCATCAAAATTAAGTTCAGCTTCATAGTCTGTTTCAGGATCATAGAACTTAAGTAATGCAAGTCTTGATTCTGTCATTTCTTTGAGTCTTTCCTTGAAATCAGATGCATATAAATCTTCCATTCTGATTCCTGATCTTTCGAATTTATCACAATATGCAGGTCCGATTCCCTTTCCTGTTGTACCAATCTTCTTTGCTTTTCTGTTCTTCTCTAATGCAAGATCCAGCTTACGATGATAAGGGAAAATAACATGTGCCTTATCAGAAATCTTGAGATGATTATCAACATCATATCCATGTTCTTTAAGGTTATTAATTTCTTCCAAAAGAACCTCCGGATTTAATACAACTCCGTTGCTGATAACGCCTACTGTTTTACCTGAAAGTATTCCTGATGGAATAAGGTGCATTGCATATTTAACACCATTTGCCTTAATTGTATGACCGGCATTATCTCCTCCTGTGGCACGAACAGCTATGTCTGCCGTAGTTGCAAGATAATCAATTACCTTACCCTTTCCTTCATCACCATAAAAACAACCTATAACAACATCTACTTTTGACATTAATTTGCCTCCTTTAAAGTGCAATATCATTATTGCACATACATAATGTACAAAATCTATGTAACCAGTTGATAATAATATTATCCACTGTCACAAATCCATCTATTAATATATCAAATATACCTGTAAAAATCCAGTCATCTACGCATCAATTTTCTTAGAGCATGCAATGGCAAGCGCTCCTGGTCCAATATGACATGATACTGATAATGATAATGGATTTAAAACTATCTCATTATTTGGAAATGCAAGCTGAACTTCTTTCTTAAATTCCTCTGCTGCTTCTAAATCCTTTGTATAAGCAAGTTCAAGATGCATTTTACTTCCGTCAGGACTGCCAAATCTCTCTTCAAAATCCTTCTTCATTGATTCTATCATAATTGATTTTCCCTGCTTAACAGTTCTTGCCTTGGCAAATGCGTCAAGCTTTTCTCCTTGAATCTGAAGAACAGGCTTTAATTTCAACAAAGTTCCTAAAGCTGCAGCTGCTGGTGTAATTCTTCCACCCTTCTTAAGATAATATAATGTGTCTAACATAATATAGATAGAAGATTCCATTTTCTCTCTTTCAAGAATTTCCTTAACTTCCTTTGCACTCTTGCCTTCATTTACTAATTGAACTGCATCAAGAACCGACTGGCGCATTGTTACGGAAATTCTTTGGTTATCAACAACCTGTACCTTACCATCATAGTCCTGAGACAACATATATGCAGTCTCACATGAACCACTTAATCCTGATGACATTGGAATGTGAACAATCTCATCATATTCCTTTAATAATTTGTCCCATTTATCCGTTACATCTCCAACCAATGGCATTGATGTCTTAATCTCACAATCCTGTGCAAGTTTTTCATAAAATTCTTCCTGTGAAAGATCAACGCCTTCATAATACATCTTGTCATCAATATAAAAAGGCATTGGTAAAACATGTATTCCAAATTCCTTACACTCAGCCTGTGTAATTCCACTATTACTATCTGTAAGAATTGCTATTCTACTCATAATTCCTCCAACAATTTATTTAGTATTATCTATATTAGATTCACTAATAAAATTTATCATTTTCACAACATACCGACTTATTATACCATGACTCATTTACCTTAGCAACAATCATTATCACAAAAATATTCTCGAAAAACATAAATTTTTTAAATTCAAAAAGATATCTTTACACAAAAGAAGAACACATGCGCACAAATGTACACATGTGTCCTGATATATATGCATTGATACCTAAAATAATCAATCCTTAAGGAATTACATCATTCCCATTCCGCCTGCACCACCTGCTGGTACTGCTGGAGCATCTTCTTTGATGTTAGCTACTGCAGACTCTGTTGTAAGTAATGTTGAAGCTACTGATGTTGCATTCTGTAATGCACTTCTTGTAACCTTAACTGGATCAAGAATTCCATTAGCAACCATATCAACATACTCTTCTGTTGCTGCATTAAATCCTGTTCCTGCCTCAGACTCTTTAACTTTATTAATGATTACAGCGCCTTCAAGACCTGCATTAGCTGCAATGTAGTAAAGTGGAGCTTCAAGTGCCTTTAAGATAACCTTAGCACCAGTCTTCTCATCACCTTCTAATGTATTAGCAAGCTCTTCTACCTTCTTAGAAGCATGAATGTATGCAGATCCGCCACCTGCGATAATTCCTTCTTCAACTGCTGCTCTTGTAGCATTAAGAGCATCTTCCAAACGAAGTTTAGCTTCTTTCATCTCTGTCTCTGTTGCAGCACCTACACGAATAACTGCTACACCACCTGCCATCTTAGCAAGACGCTCCTGTAATTTTTCTTTATCAAATTCAGACGTTGTTTCGTCAATCTGTCCACGAATCTGGTTAACTCTTGCAGCGATAGCATCTTTATCTCCAGCACCATCAACGATAACTGTGTTCTCTTTCTGAACCTTAACTGATTTTGCACGTCCAAGCATATCAATTGTTGTATCCTTAAGTTCAAGGCCAAGGTCTGAGCTGATTACCTGACCACCTGTAAGAATTGCAATATCCTCAAGCATTGCTTTTCTTCTGTCACCATATCCAGGTGCCTTAACAGCTACAACGTTAAATGTTCCACGTAATTTATTTACGATAAGTGTTGTAAGAGCTTCTCCCTCAACATCCTCAGCGATAATAAGAAGTCTAGAACCAGACTGTACAATCTGCTCTAATAATGGAAGAATATCCTGAATATTAGAAATCTTCTTATCTGTAATAAGGATATATGGATCATCAAGATTAGCTTCCATCTTATCCATATCTGTGCACATGTATGCTGATAAATATCCTCTGTCGAACTGCATTCCTTCTACAAGTGCAAGTTCTGTTTCCATTGTCTTAGATTCTTCAATAGTAATTACACCATCGTTAGTTACTTTTTCCATGGCATCTGCTACTAAATTACCAACGCCTTCATCTCCTGCTGAGATAGCAGCAACTTTTGAAATCTGCTCTTTTCCGTTAACCTTCTGGCTCATATCCTTTAAAGCTGCAACTGCAACATCTGTAGCTTTCTTCATTCCACGACGTAATACAATTGGATTAGCTCCTGCTTCAAGATTCTTCATACCTTCCTGAACCATTGCCTGTGTAAGAACTGTAGCTGTTGTTGTTCCGTCACCTGCTACATCATTTGTCTTAGTAGCAACTTCCTTAACAAGCTGAGCACCCATATTCTCAAATGCATCTTCTAATTCAATTTCCTTTGCGATTGTAACACCGTCATTAGTGATAAGAGGTGCACCAAAAGACTTATCTAATACAACGTTTCTTCCTTTTGGTCCAAGTGTTACTCTTACTGTATTCGCTAATTTATCTACACCTGCTCCAAGAGCGCTTCTTGCTTCTGATCCGTACTTAATTTCCTTTGCCATGTCATTTACCTGCTTTCTACTAAATTATAATAAAAACTGTAATTAAAATATAATCATCACAAATTAATATTCAAATACTATTCAACGATTGCTAAAATATCGTTCTGTCTTACGATAATGTATTCGTTTCCTTCAATCTTAACTTCTGTTCCGGCATACTTAGAATAGATAACTTTCTGTCCTTCCTTAACCTGCATAACGACTTCTTTTCCGTCAACTAATCCGCCAGGTCCAACTGCAACTACCTCAGCCTCCTGTGGCTTCTCCTGAGCTGCTCCTGTCAAAATAATTCCTGACTTAGTCTTCTCTTCTGCTTCTAACTGTTTTAATACTACTCTGTCTGTTAATGGTACTAACTTCATTCCTAATTGCCTCCTTATCACTTTTATTAGCACTCATCTTGCTCGAGTGCTAACTGCTAAATAAATAATAGTTCCAATACACAAATTTGTCAATGGTTTTTATAATTTTTTTATATTATATTTTCGATTACCTGTTTTAATAACATAATCATGTGTCTAAATCAGTCCATAGTGTTTCATCGCATTATATATTCCATCATTATGTATATCAGTTGTCACATATTCCGCAGCCTCCTGTGCCACCTTTGTTCCATTTCCCATGGCAATACCATGTGCCACCGATTCAAGCATCTGCAAATCATTAATGCTGTCACCGATTGCATACGTCTTATCATGTTCAATTTTTAAATAATTACAAAGCCAGTCAATTCCCGTAGCCTTAGATGTTCCCTTTGGAATAAATTCAACAACATTACCATCATGCTCTAATAAATCAAATTCATCTCCCAATTCTTTTTTGACTGTTTCATAATCCGTATCTGCAATGATGTCTGCAGAAAATTTGTTAATTAAAATATCATCCGAATATTCTTTAAGCGGAAGTGCTGTCTTTCCCATCTGCATATACAGATAATCAACATATGGATCATCCTCGAATCCTTTTTCATCTATCCAGTGATTCTTAGGACCTTCTAATACCACCGGCATATGACATCTTCTTAGTATCTCAATTACCCTTTTTACTGTTTCTCCCGGTAAAATTCTTTCATATAGAATTTTACCATCCATTTCTATATGATTACCACATGCTGCTATCACTCCGTCTACTCCAAGATTAAATAATTCTTCTGACAAAATATTTCCCCTTGCTCTTCCACTACATAAAAAAGTCTTATGACCGCTTTGCCTTAATAAAGAAAAGGCTTCCTTTGTACTTTGGGGAATCTGCATTTTTGAATCCCATATTGTTCCGTCTATATCAAAAAAAATAATTCCAGGCATATTAATTCCTCTTTTCTTTCCTATTTAATTCAAGATATCGCTTATTATACATGAATATCATCCCGCTTGCCAGTATTAACATTAATATGATATACTATCACCGTTGCTTATAAAGTGAAATTGTAAAAACTAACTTACAAAGTGCAAGGAGGCTATTATGAATGATTCAAAACCAAATAAGGGATACAAAGTACTAATCGTTCTCATTTATACGGTTGTTTTTATTTTGGGAATGATGCTTGTTTTAAAACTTTTTGTATTTGACAAGGTAAAGGAAAAAGCAACAGAAATTGCCCTTGAAAAAGTCTTAGAACAGGAAGCTTCAACCGAAAATCCTTATCTTCAAAACGAATCAGTTAAAAAATTACTCGAAAACATGGAAACTGAAGATAAAGAAACAGCTGAAGAAATTATTACAAATACCGTTTCAGCATCAGACATACCTAAGTTATCAGGATATGTAGCAAAAAAAGATACTGCCAGTCTTAAAAAATATGTGCAGGAAAACTTATCAGAAGAAGACATGGGAAAATTGCAAGGTTTATACGATAAATACAAAGACCAAATACAAATTCAAAAGTAAAATAAAAAGATGGAAATTCAATTGAATCTCCATCTTTTTTGATTATTGAATCGAAAGATATGAATAACCCATAAGACTTTCATCAACTTCTTTTGCAGCCTCACGACCTTCTCTTATAGCCCATACTACAAGGGACTGACCTCTGTGCATATCTCCGGCTACAAATACATTCTTAACGTTAGTAGCATATTTATTCTGCTCAGTTTTTACATTTGTACGCTGATTTAATTCAACGCCAAATGCTTTTGCAATGTAATTCTCAGTTCCAAGGAAACCTGCTGCAATAAGAACGATATCTGCAGGAAGTTTCTTTTCGCTTCCTTCTACAGGAACCATGTTCATTCTTCCTGTTTTTTCATCCTTTTTGCTTTCTAATGAAACAACAGTAATCCCTTTTAAATTTCCATTTTTGTCTTTATGGAATTCTTTAACCGTAGTTTTATAAATACGAGGATCATTTCCAAAACATGCAATTGCTTCTTCCTGGCCGTAATCGGTTTTTAATACCTTTGGCCATTCAGGCCATGGATTGTCTTTTGTTCTTTCAGTTGGTGGACATGGCATCATCTCAAGCTGAACCACTGATTTAGCACCTTGGCGAATTGCTGTTCCGACACAGTCATTTCCTGTATCTCCACCACCGATAATTACAACATTTTTACCCTTGGCAGATACAAATTTTCCATCCTTTAAATCAGAATTTAAAAGGCTTTTTGTATTTTGTGTAAGATAATCAACTGCAAAATAAATTCCCTTTGCATCTCTTCCCGTTGCATTGATATCCCTTGGATTTTTTGCTCCACAGCATAATACAACTCTGTCATATTCCTTATATAAATTGGCAGGTTTTACATCAACACCTACGTTACAGTTTGTAATGAATTTAATTCCTTCTTCTTTCATTACATTAACTTTTCTGTCAATAATCTGTTTTTCAAGCTTCATATTAGGAATACCATACATAAGAAGACCACCTACTCTGTCTTCTCTTTCATATACGGTAACCTCATGACCTCTTTGATTAAGCTGGTCTGCAACGGCAAGTCCCGCAGGACCTGAACCAATTACAGCAACTTTCTTTCCTGTTCTTTGTCTTGGAGGCTTAGGACCTGCATAACCTTTTTCGTATGCAGTTTCTATTACTCCATGCTCATTATCTCTTACAGAAACTGGTTCTCCCCAGTGTCCACATGTACACGCTTTCTCGCAAAGTGCAGGACACACTCTTGATGTGAATTCAGGGAAATTATTTGTCTTATGAAGTCTGTTATAAGCCTGCTCCCAGTTTCCTGTATATACTAAATCATTCCATTCAGGTACAAGATTATGAAGCGGACATCCTGATGTCATACCTGAAATCTCCATTCCTGCCTGACAAAATGGCACACCACAATCCATACATCTTGCTGCCTGTTTTTGTTGTTCTTCTTTGGAAAGGAAGATATGGAACTCATTAAAGTTCTTGATTCGCTCCTTTGGTTCTACCGAACTTGCTTCACATCTTTCATATTCCATAAATCCTGTTGGTTTTCCCATTCTAACTTCCCTCCTTAAGCCTTTGTGCTGGCATAAAATGCCTCAATCTGTGCTTGCTCTGCGTTTAATCCTTTTTCTTCCATCTGAACGATAGCCATTTGCATCTTATTATAATCATAAGGAATAACTTTCTTAAATTTTGGAAGATATTCACTGAAATTATCTAAAATCTCTTTACCTTTTTCTGAATTAGTCAATGTTACATGTTCTTTAATCATTTCTTTAAGTTCTAATACATCATATTTATTTGACACTTCCTGTGTAAATACCATTGACTTATTTGTACGCATGTATAAATCATTATCTTCATCTAATACGTATGCGATTCCACCGCTCATTCCTGCTGCAAAGTTCTTTCCAGTTTTACCTAAAATAACAACTCTTCCGCCTGTCATGTATTCACATCCATGATCTCCGACACCTTCAACTACTGCTGTAGCGCCTGAGTTACGAACGCAGAATCTTTCACCGGCAACACCATTTATGAATGCTTTACCGCTTGTTGCACCGTAAAGAGCAACGTTACCAATGATGATATTTTCATCTTTCTTATATTTAACACCTGTTGGTGGGTAAACAACTAATTTTCCACCTGAAAGTCCCTTACCAAAGTAATCGTTTGAATCTCCCACAAGTTCCAATGTAAGTCCCTTAGGAATAAATGCTCCGAAACTTTGTCCTCCGGCACCGTTACATTTAATGATATATGTATCATCTTCAAGAGTATCATCATATTTCTTTGTGATTTCAGAACCAAAAATTGTACCAAGTGAACGATTTATATTAGTAACTTCTACATCAATCATTCTCTTTTGTTTATTATCTAAGGCACTCTTAAGCTGTTTTAAAATTTCCTGAAGGTCTTTTGTCTTTTCAAGTTCAAAATCATATACCTGTTTTGGATCAAAAGTTACCTTTTCTTTTCCACCTTCAAATGGATTCTCAAGAATATTAGTAAGGTCAATCTTTGCTTCTCTTCCTTCTAATCCCTCACGAACCTTAAGAAGATCACTTCTTCCAACCAGCTCATCTACTGTTCTGCATCCAAGTTTTGCCATGTATTCTCTTAATTCTTCTGCAATAAAACGCATGAAGTTCTCTACATATTCAGGTTTTCCTGCAAATCTCTTACGAAGTTCAGGATTCTGTGTTGCAATACCTGCAGGACATGTATCAAGGTTACATACTCTCATCATTACGCATCCCATTGTTACAAGAGGAGCTGTTGCAAATCCAAATTCCTCTGCTCCAAGACATGCTGCAATTGCCACGTCACGACCACTCATAAGTTTTCCGTCTGTTTCAATTCTTACCTTATTACGAAGTCCGTTCATCATAAGTGTCTGGTGTGTTTCAGCAAGTCCAAGCTCCCATGGAAGTCCTGCGTTATGAATTGAACTGCTTGGTGCTGCACCTGTTCCTCCATCATAACCTGATACAAGGATTACCTGTGCTCCTGCTTTTGCTACACCAGCTGCTACTGTTCCAACACCTGCCTCTGATACTAACTTAACAGAAATTCTTGCATCTCTGTTGGCATTTTTTAAGTCAAAAATGAGCTGCTCTAAATCTTCGATAGAGTAAATATCATGGTGTGGTGGTGGTGAAATAAGTGATACTCCTGGTGTTGAAAGTCTTGTTTTTGCAATCCAAGGATATACTTTCTTTCCTGGAAGATGTCCACCTTCACCTGGTTTTGCTCCCTGAGCCATCTTAATCTGTATCTCCTGGGCACTTGTAAGATATCTGCTTGTTACACCAAATCGTCCGGAAGCAACCTGCTTAATTGCAGAACATCTGCTATCGCCGTTTGCATCAGGTGTAAGTCTGTCTTTATCTTCACCACCCTCACCTGTATTTGACTTTCCATGAAGTCTGTTCATGGCAATTGCAAGGGTTTCATGTGCTTCTTTTGAAATAGAACCGTATGACATGGCACCTGTCTTAAATCTTGTAACAATTGAATCAACGCTTTCTACTTCCTCGATTGGAACACCCTTCTTTGGATAATTAAAGTCCATAAGTCCACGAATGTTTGTATTCTTTTGTTCCTCATCAACCAAGGCTGTGTACTGTTTAAATAATTTGTAATCACCTTTCTGTGAAGACTGCTGAAGAAGATGAATTGTTGCAGGATTGTATAAATGTCCATCTGCACCGCTTCTCATTTTGTGACGGCCTTTGCTATCAAGTGTTACATCTGTTTCTAATCCAAGTGGATCATATGCCGCAGAATGAAGTGCATTTACATCATCCTCAATATCCTTAATTGTAATTCCACCAATTCGGCTTACTGTATTTGTAAAATATTTATCAATTACAGATTTATCAACACCAATTGCCTCAAAAATCTTTGAACCCTGATATGACTGAATTGTTGAAATTCCCATTTTTGCTGCAATTTTTACAATTCCCATGATAATTGAATTATTATAATCATCAATGGCTGCATAATAATCTTTGTCAAGCATATGCTCATCAACAAGCTGTTTTACAGTATCCTGTGCAAGATATGGGTTAATAGCACTTGCTCCATATCCTAATAATGTTGCAAAATGATGAACTTCTCTTGGCTCTCCTGACTCAAGAATAAGAGAAAGGGAAGTACGTTTTTTTGTCTTAACAAGGTACTGCTGTAATGCTGCAACTGCAAGTAATGAAGGAATGGCTACATGATTTTCATCTACTCCTCTGTCTGAAAGAATTAAGATGTTAGCGCCATCTCTATAGGCTCTGTCCGCTTCGATATATAAACGGTCAACAGCTTTTTCAAGGCTTGTATTCTTATAATATGTAATTGGAATAACTTCAACCTTGAATCCTTCTTTATTAAGATTTTTAATCTTCATTAAATCTGTATTTGTAAGGATTGGATTGTTAATCTTTAATACTCTGCAGTTTTCAGGTTTTTCCTGAAGTACGTTTCCTGACTCACCGATGTAAAGAGTTGTTGATGTTACAACTTCTTCTCTGATTGAATCGATAGGTGGGTTTGTTACCTGTGCAAAACGTTGCTTAAAGTAGTTAAATAATGGTTCTCTGTTTCCTGATAATGCAGCTAATGGTGTATCTGTTCCCATTGCAGCAGTTCCTTCAACACCATTTTTTGCCATTGGAAGAATTGAATCCTTAAGTGATTCATATGTATATCCAAATGCTCTTTGCATTCTCTGGCGTTCTTCCTTTGTATATTCAGGAACTCTTTGATTAGGAATCTTTAAATCCTTAAGACATACGATGTTTCTGTCTAACCATTCACCGTATGGCTGGCTTTCTGCATATTTTTCTTTTAATTCATCGTCATCGATAATTCTTCCTGCTACTGTATCTACAAGAAGCATTTTTCCAGGGCGTAAACGATCTTTCTTAACAATCTTTGTTGGCTCAATATCCAAAACACCAACCTCAGATGAAAGAATAAGGTAATCATCGTCTGTAACATAATAACGTGATGGACGAAGTCCGTTACGGTCAAGTACAGCTCCCATAATATCTCCATCAGAGAAAAGAATTGAAGCAGGTCCATCCCATGGCTCCATCATTGTTGCGTAATACTGATAGAAATCTTTCTTTTTCTGTGACATGATTGCGTTGTTTGCCCATGGCTCAGGAATCATAATCATAACAGCCAAAGGTAAATCCATACCACTCATAACAAGAAACTCTAATGCATTATCAAGCATTGCTGAATCGGAACCTTCTGCATTAATAACAGGAAGAACCTTCTGAAACTCACCCTTTAATTTCTCGGATTCCATATTTTCCTCACGGGCTGACATCTTGTCTGAGTTTCCTCTGATTGTGTTAATCTCGCCGTTATGAACGATGAAACGGTTAGGATGTGCTCTCATCCAGCTTGGATTTGTATTTGTTGAAAATCGCGAATGAACAGTTGCGATTGCTGACTCATAATCAGGATCCTGAAGATCTGCGAAAAACTGTCTTAACTGTTCTACAAGGAACATTCCTTTGTAAACAATTGTTCTGCTTGATAATGATACAACATATGTATTGTCATTTGACTGTTCAAATACACGTCTTGCAATATAAAGTTTACGATCAAATTCAAGACCTTTTTCAACATCCTTTGGTCTTTTTATGAAAGCCTGCATGATACATGGCATGCAATCTCTTGCTTTCTTAGAAAGTTTATCTGGTTCAGTTGGAACTACTCTCCATCCTAAGAATTCCATTCCTTCCTTCTGAACTATAACCTCAAACATTTTCTTTGCCTGATTTGTTTTGAATTCATCATTTGGGAAAAAGAACATTCCTACTCCGTAATCTCTCTCATCTCCAATTTCAATTCCTAAATTTGAAGTTGCTTTCTTGAAAAATTTATGTGAAATCTGAAGAAGAATTCCTACTCCATCTCCTGTTTTTCCATCTGCATCTTTACCTGCTCTGTGCTTTAAATTCTCAACGATCTTCAAAGCATCCTCAACAGTCTTGTGAGTCTTAACTCCCTTAATATTTACAACAGCACCGATACCACAGTTGTCATGTTCAAATTTTGGATCATATAATCCCTTAGCAACTGCTGTGCTTTCATTCCATACTTCTTTCATAAGACTTATCCTTTCCCAGCATAATGTGTGCGTTTCTTTTTTATCTGTTATTGATTTTACAACTTCATTTTGCTAAAGTAAACCCCCTTTTTTACTCAAGTTGTCTAATAATTTAATTACTTAATATTATAAATATTATTTTCAGACTATATAAAGATTTTTTATATAAAATCAAGGTTTTTGACACAATAAAAGACGGATAAAAGCAAAAATTTTTTTTACTTTTATCCGCCAAAATAGCTTAAATTTTAAATTGTGCCTGAATTGTGTCTGTTTTTTGGTATTCATTTTTTATAATTTTTGTTCATTTGCTTCCTTGCTGCCAGCGGAATAAAACCATAATAAAATAATTCCTAAAGCCAAAAATCCAAAAGAAATCAGCCAGGCTGTTAAAGTTTTATCTGTCATGAATGACAAATTCACATACTTTTCACGAAAGATAGCAAACAAATTTGCAAACATATGTGCTAAAATTGGAGCTAAAATTGTTTTTTCTCTCTCCAGAAAATACGCTAGCAATATGCCAATCAAAAACGCATATATGAACTGAACTATATTAGCATGAATCAAACCAAATAAAAGGGCTGAAAATAAAATTGAATATCCGGCTTTGGAAACAGCTCTTATATTTTTATATACTATTCCTCTATACACCAGTTCTTCCAGTATTGGAGTAAAAATTCCTGCACCTAAAATTGTATAGATAACATCTCCTGAGTAAAAATTGGTATTTGCCACCTGATATCCTTCTGATGTATTAGATATCGGAAGCATAAGAATTATATTATTTAAAGCAATACTGACCGGCAAAATAATTGCAAAAATCCATGCTGCCTTTGGAATAAATTCTTTCAGTTCAACCTTATCTTCGTTCTTCGAATAAATACCGGTAATATCCCACCATTTTCTTTTGTAACAGCTAAAATACATTACAGGAATGGTAACTAATGTTGCTATTAACTGACACAGCATATATTTATCTGTTCCATTTCCAAAAATAATTCTGGCTATTGTCATACCAAATAGTAATACAATATAATACAGCGTGATTGGGTAAATAATTCCCCAAACCACGCCGGATTTATTGTTTTTAAACCACTTTAAAAAATTATTCATTTTCTTCCCCCTTAAAAAGTGTCAAAAGCTCCATCATAGAATCACAGGAACATTTTGCACCTTCTTCAAGCATCTTCTCAACATTTCCAAATCCATAACTTACAACAATGGTCTCTATCCCGACTTTATTAGCACCTTCCACATCATAAATAGTATCACCAATTAGGCAGATATCGTCTTTATCAGTATCCTTCCACCTTCTTAAAAGCTCATTTAATACTTCTTCCTTAGTGTCTATTTTTCCATCAAAGGTTGCGCCAACCACTTCATCAAATAAATCATATATGCCAAAATGCTTAAGTATTATCTCGCATGATTTTTCTGGCTTTGAAGATGCAAGACCTATTTTATAGCCTCTGTTTTTTAATTCTTTTATTGTGCTTTCAACACCATCATACAATGAACATTCATATATCCCTTTGACTTTGTATCTCTCACGATATATCTCCACAGCCTCCCTTGACTGCTCCTGAGAAAAGCCATACAATTCCTTAAAACTTCTTACCAAAGGTGGACCTATGAATTTTCTAAGTGTATCCATATTCTCTTCATGGATTCCATAATGCTCTAAAGCATATTTTGCAGATTTTGTAATCCCTTCAGAAGAATCAATTAATGTTCCATCTAAATCAAATAAAATTGCTTTCATTATCTTCTACCCTTTCAACTTCGTGTAGCATCTGCTCAACTGTGGTATTATAAATTGGATGCCTGAAATTAGGCCATAACTGACTAAGGGGCTTCAACACAAAATATCTGTTTTGCATATCAACATGAGGAATAATCAAATCTTCACTTTCATATACCATTTTGTCATAAAAAATAATATCAAGATCCAATGTTCTAGGTCCCCAATGAATTTCCCTTGTTCTTCCGGCTTCATTTTCTATGGTATGTAAATAATCAAGCAGACTTTGCGGGTTTAAAGTTGTCTTAAATACCATGCAGCCATTTAAAAAATCATCCTGTTCTACCCCACCATACGGTTTTGTAACAATAAAATCTGAGATTTTAACATCCTTGATTTTAGGATTACTGCTTATTTTTTCAATGGCATTATTTAAAGTCACTTCCTTAAATCCCATATTAGAGCCAAAGGAAAGCGCAACATTATTCCATTTTCTTGATATATTTATGGAAACATCCTCAAAAGGCAGCCCAATAGGCGCTGACGGTTTCCTTAATTCCAAGTCAACCTGCTCTAAAATATCATAATGCTCCAAAAGACTTTCAACAACTCTTTCTGCCACAGTTTCTATTAAATCAAAGGTTTCTTCCGTAAAAACTTTTACAATATATTCACAGACTTCTGCATAATTAAGTGCTAAATTAATATCATCATTTAATGCAGCTTTTTGCATATCATAATAGCATTTTGCATTTACATAGAAAAACTGTCCCATATTTTTTTCTTCCTGCAAAACACCATGATTGGCAAAAATCTGCAACCCTTTAATATATATATAATCCATATCAGCTTTTATCCTTTTTTACATTCATTCATAATAGCCTGAGTCATGCGAATTGCACGCATATTTTCAAGAACATCATGAACTCTTACAAATGCGCATCCCTGCTGTACCCCGTATACAGTTGTAACAAGAGTTCCTTCAACCCTTTCATCCTTTGTTGTATCAAGAGTAAGACCTACAACTGATTTTCTTGAAGTTGCAAGTAAAACCGGATAACCAAATTTTTTGATTTTTCCAACTTCCTTGATTGCAGTAAGGTTATTTTCATAGCTTTTTGCAAATCCAACACCTGGATCCAAAATAATTTTATCATCCGCAATTCCTGCTTTTTTAGCAATATTAACAGATTCTTCCAAATCAGATAACATGTCAGTCATAAAATCATTATAATTCATATCATTTCTGTTATGCATTAAACAACATGACACATTTGCCTTTGCAATAACATCAGCCATTTTAGGATCATATTTCAATCCCCAGATATCGTTTACAAGATCTGCTCCTGCCTGAATATTTGCCTTTGCGACACCGCTTTTGTATGTATCTATAGAAACTGCCACATCAAAACGTGCCTTAATAGCCTCAACAACAGGTACAGTTCTTTCGATTTCCTCTTCATCAGATATTAATGTATATCCCGGACGTGTTGACTCACCGCCTACATCAATAATTGTTGCTCCATCCCTTATCATATCTTCTGTGTGACGTAATGCACTATCTAAATTGTTCCATTTACCTCCATCAGAGAAAGAATCCGGAGTAACATTTAAAATTCCCATAATATATGTGTCATTTTGCACATCAAAATCATACTTTCCTATCTTCATAGCATTTCCTTTCTGTCGTTAAAAATATGTTATATGTTTTATATATTTAATATACTTTATATGCTTTATCTTCCAACTAATCTGAAAAATTTATCTGTAAGCCTGTCATCTTCATCAAAAACTCCTGCTGTGGCATAAGTGACAGTCTTACTTCCAGGCTTCTTTACACCTCTCATTGTCATACACATATGCTCAGCCTCAATCATAACAATAGCACCCTTTGGCTTTAAATATTCCATAATTGCATCTACAATCTGAGAGGTCAGCTGCTCTTGTAACTGTGGTCTTTTTGCGTATACCTCTACTGTTCTTGCCAGCTTACTCAAGCCTACAACTTTACCGTCTGGAATATACGCAACGTGTGCCTTACCATAAAATGGCATAAAGTGATGTTCACACATCGAATAAAATGTAATATCCTTTTCCACTACCATCTCATTATTTCGGGCAGTAAAAGTCTTTGACAATGGTTCTTCGGCAGTCTGTCCCATTCCTGCAAATATTTCTTCATACATTCTGGCAATCCTGTCCGGAGTTCCAACAAGTCCTTCCCTGTTTACATCTTCTCCAATTCCTTCAAGTATCATTCTGACACCTTGTTCAATTTTTTCTTTATCCATCATATCATTTCCTGTCTTTTTGTATTATATTACTTTTAACAATCTGCTTTAATTCACCTAAGTAAGACAACGAACCAAATGCAATTACTGTATTACCTGTCAAAATGGCTTTATCAACCGCTTGTCTGACATTTTCACAATATTCTACATTGTTATGATATCTTAAAGCTTCTTCCTTTAATTTTTCACCTGACAAACCTCTTATATTTGACGGAGTAATTGTAAATACTTTATCTGCCAAAGGTAACAGCAATTTAAGCATTTTTTCATGCTCTTTATCTGCTAACACCCCTATTATATAAGTTAACTTTGTATTTGTAAAACTTTTTTCTAATGTGGCTTTTAATTCAATAGCTGCTCCTTCATTATGTGCCCCATCAATTATAACAAGCGGGTTCTTGCTTATTGTTTCAAAACGTCCCGGCCATGAGGCATTTTCAATTCCTTTTTTAATATGCTTTATTGTGTCTGATTTAGTAAATCCATATTTATTAATTAAGATTTTACTGGTAATTAAAGCTGCAAGAGATGCATTATGAATCTGATATTCCCCTGACATTTTAGTTTCAAATTTAACATTTTCTCCTTCAACAGGATATTCAAATACTAATTTTCCAGGAGAAATATCTATTAATTTTTCCTTTTCCAATTCCACAGAATAAAATTCACAATTACATTTCTTTGCTTTATCTGATATTACATTTAATACCGACTTTTTCTGATATGCACAAAATACCATTGAATCCGGTTTAATAATCCCAGCCTTTGCCTTTGCAATTTCTTCAACTGTATCTCCCAGAAATTTCATATGGTCTTTACTTATTGTGGTAATAACTGAAGCCATAGGGGATTTAATGACATTTGTTGCATCCTCAATACCTCCCATTCCAGTTTCTAACAGTACAATATCAGGCTTTTTTGATGCAAACCATACAAAAGCCGCCGCTGTCTCCACCTCAAATGCAGTAGGCATTGACATATTTCCAGATACCATAATGTCACAGGCTCTTTTCACCTGTGACACTACATCTGCATATTCATCTTTAGATATATTTATTCTATTATATGTCATAATTTCAAGAGGGGTAAAAACCGCAGGAGAACAGTATCTTGCAACACTAAATCCACATTCCATAAAAACAGATTCTAAATAAGCTCCAACGGAGCCTTTTCCATTTGTGCCTGCTATGTGAATTATATTTAATTCATTTTCAACATTGCCAAGTTCATTCATTAAATTTTCAATATTTTCCAATCCAAGAATACTTCCACTTTTGGATATTTCTTTAATAAATGAAACTGCCTCATCATATGTCATCATGACTATCTTTTCACTCCCTTGGTATCTCTTTTTCCAACTCTTAATCGGTTTAATACAACTTCATTGCCTTTTACTTTAACAGACTTATCCTCTTCACCATCAAGAATATGCACATCCACAACTTCATCATCATTGGCAAGTTTTATGCCTCTGACACCAAGTGCTGCCTTCTTCTTCTCAGGTACATCTGTTATTTCCATTCTAAGGAAATAATCATCTTTAGTCTGGATTACAACATCACTTTCATCCTTTACCAGTAACACCTTCAAGATTTCATCACCATCACCTAATTTCGTTGAAATAGATGTTTTTCTTGAAACAACAAATTCTGTTCCATTAACAAGTTTCATCATTGCCTGTTTTGTTACAAATAAAACTTTATTTTGCATTACATTTTCCAAAGAATCAATGAACAGGAAATTTTCCACTTTACTGTCATAATTACATACATTATCAATCGGTGTTCCCTTATCTCTGAATTTACCATATGGCAAATCGAGAACTTTAAGAAGGTGCAACTGCGCATTGTCTGTAAAAATGCATATTCTGTCAGTATTCTTTACCTTAAAGACATACCTGTTTTCTGAATCAGCCGCTTCCTTATTTCTTTCATAGACAGATACATCCACCACTTTGGCATATCCAAACCTGTCCATGAGAAATACCACATCAGTTTCCTGTATTTCTTTCTTTTGAATAACAGCTTCTTTTAAATTATCTAATTGAGTTTTACGCTCTGTTGAATATTCTTTCTTATATCTTTTTAATTCACTGATAATAACTTTTGCCATAGAACTTCTGTTAGAAAGAATATCTTCGTATTTTTCTATATTCTTAAGAGTTTCCTCATGTTCTTTCATAAGGGCTTCAATCTCTAAGCCTATAAGCTTATATAGACGCATCTCAAGAATGGCATTTGCCTGTCTTTCAGTAAATGAAAGTTTACTTGCCTGAGTTTCTGATTTCTTTGTTTTGAATGTGATATTATCGGTTTTACCTTCAATAAGACAAGCCTTTGCATCTTTAATGCTACTACTACCTCTTAAAATCTCAATAATAAGGTCAATTACATCACATGCCTTAATAAGACCTTCCTGAACCTCACATTTGTCTTTTTCTTTTTGTAAAAGATTATTATATTTTCTTGTAGTAATTTCATATTGAAAATTAACATGATGTTTAATAATCTGCAAAACACCCATTGTCTCAGGTCGTCCATTTGCAACTGCCAGCATGTTAACACCAAAAGTATCCTCAAGTTTTGTCTTTTTGTATAATAAATTCTCAAGGGCATTTATATCAGCCCCCTTTTTTAAATCCAATACAATTCTTATTCCTTCTTTTGAAGACTGATTTGTAATATCCACAATATCAGATGTAGCCTTGCTTTCCACAAGACCATATACATCATTAAGGAATTTTCCAATGTTTGCACCAATCATGGTATATGGAATTTCTGTAATTACCATTCTTTCTCTGCCGGCTTTACCTTTTTCAATTTCAATTTTGCCTCGAATTTTAATTTTTCCAACACCGGTTTCATAAATGTTAATTAATTCATCTTTATTTGCTACAATTCCTCCTGTTGGAAAATCCGGTCCTTTTATGTATTCCATTATTTCATTGGTTGTTATATCCGGATTTTTCATGTAGGCAATAACCGCATCAATTGATTCCCCAAGATTATGTGGTGGAATACTTGTTGCCATACCTACTGCAATTCCTTCTGCACCATTTACAAGGAGATTTGGAATCTTAACAGGGAGAACGATTGGTTCTTTTTCAGTTTCATCATAGTTTGGTCCAAAATCAACAACATCTTTATCTAAATCTGATAAATATGCCTCTTGTGTAACCTTTTGTAAACGAGCTTCCGTATAACGCATCGCAGCTGCGCCATCACCTTCAATTGAACCAAAATTACCATGTCCATCAACAAGTGGAAGTCCCTTCTTAAATTCCTGAGTCATGTTAACCATTGCCTCATAAATTGATGAATCACCATGTGGGTGATATTTACCCATTGTATCACCTACAATACGGGCACTTTTACGATATGGTTTGTCATAACGTATTCCAAGTTCATACATATCATACAAAGTTCGTCTTTGTACAGGCTTAAGTCCATCTCTTACATCCGGCAATGCACGGGAAACAATTACACTCATGGCATAATCAATATATGATTTTTGCATTAATTCCGAATATTCAGTTTGGATGATATTATTTTCCATCTATACTAACACTCCTCGTATAATAAGTTTATAGACCTCATTCAAAGAGGCTATAGACTTATTTTTTATGATGCAGGTATTGGATGAATTGTTGGACATCCTTTTACACCCACATAGTTAATAAGTTACTTTATAGTCATGGTCCCAGAT
>JAXJWH010000040.1:0-4180 GCA_036308125.1 Agathobacter sp. | reverse complement strand
TATCCAGAACATGCTCGATATGGTGTACCTTGTATGCTCTGATATCAGGATTCCACTTCCTAATAGAAAGTTAAATATCGCTTAATCTGATAAACACTGGGGTTGATGGTATTTTTAACCCACCATCACCCCTGAAGAGCCACAAAGTAGCAGAAATTATTGAACTTGCACATGAGACCTACACATCAGTATTGACTTACAATGATGAGAATTCATTAAGCTGTGTTCTTACTATGGCATACTTTACAGCTCCTGCGTATTATAATGTTATCCGTGAGATGCCTGTCGGAAAAGGATTTGCTGATTTTGTTTTTATTCCAAGATCCAATGCGGGATTTAGACCAGCCATGGTAGTAGAGTTGAAGTATAATCAGTCTGCAGATACAGCAATTAAACAGATAAAGGAAAAGAGATATCAGGGAGCTTTGGCTAGTTATCATAATCGGATTCTTTTGGTTGGAATTAACTATGATGAAGAGGGGAACGATAAGAAGCATCATACTTGTGTGATAGAAGAGTGGGAAGAAGAAAAATAAAAAGGGGGAAATCTGAGGATTTTCCCCCCCTTTTTATCATGGTGGTAATTACAATCTATTATCCAAGAATTGACAATACTCCCTGTGTTGACTGATTTGCCTGTGCAAGCATAGACTGACCAGCTTGTGCAAGAATATTGTTTTTGCTGTAATTTACCATTTCTGTAGCCATATCTGTGTCACGAATTGCTGATTCGGCAGAGGTTGTGTTCTCAGCTACGTTGTCTAAGTTAGCAATTGTATGCTCTAATCTGTTCTGAACAGCACCGAGAGCTGAACGCTGTGAAGATACTTTTGATATAGCATCTGCAATTGCATCGATTGCATATGTAGCTGATGCTCCGTTATCATCCTGAATTTTAAGACCTTTAACTCCAAGACTTGCAGCGTTCATAGAATCTAAATCTACTGTAATCTTATTAGTCATGTCTGCGTCTGCACCCACATGAAGTGAAAAGCTTAAAGCATCCTTTACGTTAACAGTTCCTTTAGTAATAGTAAACTCGCCAGAATTATTACTCTTAACAGTAGCAGCAGTATCTGTTCCGATTGAACTTGCTTTTGTTAATTCTTCTGCCATTTTAGCGTAGGCATCTGTTTCAGATAGAAGATTCTCGTCAGAACCAGCTACTTTAGTCTCAACAGCTGTATATGTAGTTGCCGATTTAAGATTAGCTGTAGACAAAGCATTTTTTGCGTTATCTGTAACAGCGGTGATTGAAACTTCATCGTTATTGTTCAATAATCCTAGTGCATCATTTACTGTTAATTGGTCTGCTCCAACATTTGTCTGGGCTTTTATATCAAATGTCTTTCCACCGATAGTAATTGAATCACCGTCTTTAAGCTGTTTTACAACATCCTTAATTGCTGACATATTAGCTGGATCGCTAGTTGTTGCTGTAAGCTTTTCGCCAGATATTGTAACAATATCACCAGATGCAATATTGGTTCCACCATTTAATTCCTGTGCTGTAACTGAACCCTTAGTAGCAGCATTAACAGTAAGTGTAGATACATCATCGACACCAATTGAAGATACAATGTCTACATTTGTTGCAGCACCAGCAGCGAACATACCAACATCTGCTTTTGTACTTGTATGTTTAGCTGTCTTACCAGCAGCAAGAGCATCGTTAACCATTAGTACTGCATCAGCGGCACTAAGTTTTGGAGTAGCATTACTTAAATCTGTAGCACTTGCAATAGTATAAGTTTTTCCATCAATCTCAATAGTATCATCAGTATTGTAAATGCCGACTGCATTAGCAATCTTATTTACTAATGTCTTAGTCGTTCCGCCTGTTGTAATAGAGTCACCAACAGATACTTTCATAGTATCAAGATCAGTTTTCTTTTTATATCCATCTGTATTAGCTTCTTTGGAGCCAATTGTGTATTCTGTACCAGCGATATTTACTTTCTGTCCATCTTCAAGAGCTTTATCTAACTTAAATGTAGCTGTTCCATCACCATTATCCGTAAGCTTTCCTGCAAGACCCGCATCATGTGCATTTACATACTTATCTGATGAAGTTCCCTGTCCTTTAAGAAGATATGTCTCATTGAATTTTGTTGTCTCAGCAACACGATCGATTTCAGTTGTGAGCTGATCAATCTCATCCTGGATAGCTTTACGATCGGTATCGCTGTTTGTTCCGTTAGAAGCCTGTGTTGCAAGCTCGTTCATACGCTGAAGCATTGAGTGAACTTCTGTAAGAGCACCTTCAGCTGTCTGTACTGCTGAAATACCATCCTGCGCATTGCTTGAAGCTTTGTTCAAGCCCTTAATCTGCTTGCGCATTTTCTCAGAGATTGAAAGACCTGCTGCATCATCAGCTGCTCTGTTAATCTTGTATCCTGAAGATAATTTTTCAGAAGATTTTGCCTGTGCACTTGTTGTTACTCCTAACATTCTGTTAGCATTCATTGCTGTTAAGTTGTGTTGTACTATCATACTCATAATTTTTACCTCCGTGTGTGTATGAAATTTTTAATAGGAAAATCCGTTTTCCTATGTACTGTCATGGAATCCTTTCGCTGACAGTTGTTATGTTCTGATTCAGTTTACTTTTTATTTAAGAAGCGCTGAATCATTTATATCAAGCAGGCCCCTAGGTTAGCCATGCTAAATATACGATTTTTCCAGAGTGCTTTACTTTTCAGAGTTTTTTTTCTTTGCACCCATATTTAGTTCATGCTGTTTCTTCATTTTCTCTTTCATAATGATTCCTGCAATTTCTCGTTGGGCTTCGGGTGAAATCTTATTTTCAATGTAATAACTGCTTTTTTTCTTTCCACCTTCTCCAGCATTGCTTCGGGCAATCGCAACTTCCTTTGGAGCATCTATAAGTAGATGTATGTTGTTTGCGGAACCACCGGAAAAAATAACACGAACATTTTCACCAATATCGATGTATTCTCCCGGTTTTAATGTGAGTTTCAACATAAACCATTCCTCCTTGAATATTTTGATGTTAATTTGTTTATAATTAGGTTACACAATATCAATTTTGTAACCTTTGGGATACTGGTTTACTGTACAGAATTTTCTATACAAAAAATGGACCAAATCCATAAGCATAGATTTAGTCCATAGTAATTTATAATGTGATTGTTTGAAAAACAGTGTCGCGATCGTCTTGTTCGATACCGAGATATCGCTTGGTTACAGGAAAGGAGGAGTGATTATAAATGTTCATAAGCAGCACAGGTGATACTCCTTTTTTCCATGCATAGTAACCAAAACTTTTTCGCATTGAATGGCAACTGATTACCCCTTCTATATTATAATACTCCGAAGCTTCTTTTATAATTCGGTGCGCTTGCATTCTTGAAATATGTCTATCCACATTGCCCTGACTCCAAAAAATCCATTTTGATTTGTTACACCATTTACTTTGTGAATACCAGTCTAACGCTTCTTGAATGCTTTGATTGATATAGATCCTAGATATTTTTCCGGTTTTTTGCTCTATAATCTGGATATGTTTTCGATAATTTCCAGTGGAATTATTATAAACATCATCCCATGTAAGAGTCAAAATATCAGATATTCTGAGTGCCGTATTAAGACCTAATGTAATAAGAAGATAATTTCTTGGCATAGGTTTTACCTCTCTGTAATATTCTTTGAATTCCAGCAAATTCTTTTTGTCTCTAATTGGTTCTGCTGTGTTCAACTTCATCGCCTCTTTCCTTTTAAAAATATGTATTGTATAAAATATTTAAAAAAAAAATAATTTTACACTAAAGTATTTTTAACTCCCTCCGATATATACAATGTAAGGGAGTTACACAATTGATATTGTGTAACTTTTTTCTATATTGGCGAATCTAATCCACTTTAGAAAAGCATATCTGTATTTACATTTATTTTGTAAGCTTCATGTAGTAGAATAATAGCATCAAAGATTTTTAGGAAGTAAATATGCAAAAATATGATAATCTAGGACAGGTATTTAGAAATTTACGTACAAACAGACATATATCTCTCAAGCAGAGTGGACCTATGTCAAGACATTGGACACAAAAAGTTGAACTTTTTTATGCAGCTTCGATAGCTTCATCCTCTACTTGTTGAGGTGTTTTGTATCCAAGTGCACTGTGAATTCTCTGGCGATTATACCAGGATTCTATATACT
>JAXJWH010000039.1:0-8644 GCA_036308125.1 Agathobacter sp. | reverse complement strand
CCTTCAAAGTATAGGTGAAGTTAATAAATATTGTAAATTAAAAAATAGAGTATTCCATGAATTATTGAAACAGAAAAGAATAATAGAGTTGTAAAAAATTAAGCAACTGCATTAATACTAATGCAGTTGCTTTTTGTTATAAATATAATAAAGTATTAATTATTAGCTTTATTGTATGTCACTGACATATGGAAATCTGTTGAAAGTGCTTTGCCACAGCAGAAACAATCACCCTTATATGAATCAAGGCTGATTCCCTTGCGGTTAAGAAGCACAAGGTCGCATTCCTTAAGTGAAAGGATGTCGTCAAGACTGTCTCCGATTTCAAAAACATAATTATTGAATTCCTCTGAACGCATTGTTCCTTTTAGAATTCTTATAATATATCCACCTCTAGGAGCAGCTTCCAATGTCTTATCGAGTTTGATTGTTGCAACAGTTCCGTTAATGTCTTCAGATGTAACTGTGGTTGAATATACTTCTTCCTGATTACTGTCTGTAATAGTAACATTGAATTTGTCATAACTAAACATGCAGCTGTCAGGAATCTCAAACAACCAGTTGAGTAATTCCAACGATGCACCAGCAGAGAAACATTCTCCCTTGTCTGCAGGAGCATTAATTAACTCCTTCTTAACCCTGAAACTAATCTCGTTGAATTTGTTTTCAGGATAAAATCCCTGAACGATGCAATCATTGTCATTCATTTCTACGTCATACATCCATGTAGAACCACACATTTTGATGCTGTAATTGTCATATACCTGTTCGTTTTTCATGTCAATTGCGCCATTCTGAAGCAGAATAACAGCTAAAACATATGAACCATATAAAGCAAGTATCTGGAGTGCAGATAAAACTTTAAGATAGAATTTATATACAGGCCATTTAACATATTTAGGAAGGTCTTCTTTTACGTCTTTTTCTAAAGTTTCATCCTCAGCTGATTTCTTGGCAGAAACCAGTTTGTTATATTGTATTTTAAGGAAATTACCCAAAATGCTTTCGTTGCTCATGTCAGCAGCAATCATAAAGAAAAATGGTAAAAATGGAATGGCATAAGCCGGTTTAACTTCCCATACAAAATAAAAAATCGTAGCACCAAATATAGTCACCACAGAGAAAAACTGGAAAGAATCAAGTTGTCTTTTAAGTAACGCATTAATCTGTGACAATAATGCCATTAAGATAATTGCAAGCCAGAAACACTGACAATACAGCCTTGTGGTGTTTGCATAACTTCCGCCTACAAATTTGTATATAGGTGAATATTTGGTATTCTGTTTAAGCCTGCTTGAACAGTCAAAACTTCCATCACTCCACAATGTAGTTGCCTTATCACGCCAAAGGTCAAATGTACCTGAAAATCCAAGATTTCTGTAGTTGTTAATAGTGCGGTTTAAAGTAACTTTCTGCTTCTCATCATCCGGAAGATTAAAAGTAAAATGATCATCCTCAAGATTATATTTTCCCTCATCATGAGAACCCATCATAAGCCAGTGTGTAACAGGATAATTGCCTGCAGATGCACTGCCGAAATAATCATCGTTAATTGTATTTATCAGATTGTGTCCGCTGACAAAAGTACCGATGAAAAAAACAAAAACCATAATCCATGTGACAAGGTTATTAACAAACCAGTCAGAAGTTAAAGCGTTTTTATCCTTATTGTATACATATCTGATTATATTTCCAACAATTCTTGAAAATGCATACAAAAGCCATGCTACAAAAAGGGCTATTACCGGGAAGACGGCAGTAGGTCGGATATTGAATGCAACAGCAGCAAGCAAACCACCGGTGATACTGTAGATTCCCTGTAAAGTGAAATTATTAGTTGTATATATCAGTATTCCAAGCATAAATAAACCCATCATAAATGGAATACTAAGTGTGTTTGAGTAAATCCAAAACATCATAAGATAATAAATTGGATTAAGTGTAAATAAAAGAAGAACTTTAAGTCCGCTTCTTGCACCGCGAATTCTTACAACTGAAACCCATGTGAAGAATGTGCCAAGTACAAGACAAAGAGCATTGACAAAATAAAGTCCTAAATAATAGTCCTTAATGCCAAGTCCTTCTAATAATTTAAAAAAGTAAGAAAAAAGAATAGTAAGTAAATAATTGTTACTATACTTTGAAAAATAATTGTAATATATGCTGTTGGTATCAATTGATGTAGTGTTGGTCTTTGCAAAAGTTAAAGCCTGATCTAAAATAGAACGACTGTCATTCTGTGGAATAATGCGAAGATTGCACATTAAAACTGCATAAATTGAAAGCATTATAACAAACAAAAAGCCACTGCATATAAAAGCGCGCTTCGTTGACATTTTACTGATACGCAAAAAAGCATATCTCATAAAAATGAAAAGGAGTATAGTACCTATAACAAGCAGTGGAATACGAATCCAACGGCGGTAGGATGAGTAATTAAATACATCTTTTCCAAAAATCCACCCTTGAACCCAGATGAAAAGCAGCATAGCAATAAAAAGTATGCTGCTTATGGAATATACAATTTTTCTAAAAAGGCTATTGGTAGGTTTTCCAATATTACTCATAAAAATTATGCCCCTTTCTTATGGGAGAATGATTTTTTACCTACTAAAGGGAAACCAACGTGGCTTTTTACTATGTAACGTGGACGAGCTTTCGTCTCCATATATGTCTTACCAACATATTCGCCGATAACACCAAGGCTGAGAAGCTGAATTCCGCTCATAAGTAACACGATGCAGATTATGCTTGCCCATCCATCGACGGTATTGCCCATTGCGTGGGTAACAAGGGCCCATATAATGCCTATAAAACTAAACATGGAAACTATAATTCCAATAAAGGTAATTATTCTGATTGGGAAAGTTGTAAGACTCGTAATGCCGTCAATTGCAAAACTTATCATCTTGGCAAGGGGGTAATGGGATTGTCCTGCCTTTCTTTCATCCCTCTCGTAATAAACAATGCTGCTATTGAAGCCAACCATAGGAAACATTCCTCGTAGGAAAAGGTTTACTTCCTTGAAATTCGAAAATTCCTGAAGTACCTTTGATGAGACGAGTCTGTAATCAGCGTGATTGAATATAAGATTACAACCCATCTTGTTCATTATACGATAAAATCCCTCAGCAGTAAATCTTTTAAAGAAAGTATCTTTTTTTCTACTGCTTCTAACCCCATAAACTATCTCTGAGCCGCTATTATATGCACGAACCATATCACCTAATACATGAATATCGTCCTGACCGTCACAATCCATTGAAACTGTGATGTCGCAAAAAGGCATAGCCTCCATAAGTCCTGCAAGTAATGCATTCTGGTGTCCTCGGTTTCTGCTTAAAGAAATGCCTAATATACGTTCATTTTCGTCTGAAAGATTACTGATAATCTCCCATGTTGCATCTTTACTACCATCATCAGCAAAAAGAATTCTGCTGTTGCCATGAATAAGTCCTTCATCTATTAACTTCTCAACTTCTTCAAGAAAAAGACTGTATGTAATTGGTAGAACCTTCTCTTCGTTGTAACATGGAATTACTAAGTACAATGTAGGAGTCATATTGTTACCTCATTTCAAATTTATAAAATCCGGTAACTAACTTAGAACCTGACATAGAATCTAAAAACCAAATACTGATTCAATTAAATAATAAGTAGCTACCATATTAACTGCAACAGATACTAGTATACAACTTATTGACAAGAAATGCTTTATTATTTTTAAACAAAATTCTTAAGAATTTCTTAAAGTTTTCGTGAAATTAGATATGTTGTGCCTGAAAAAAGGGCATATTCACGAAGAATTTAACTAAAAATAGAAAATTGTTATAATATTCTGTGATTTTTTCAGAAAAAATTGTTACATAATCCGGTTGTTTATTTATATGTATATTATTTATATGTATATTGACTGAAAAAAGGATTCATAGTATACTACCATCATAAAAAAGATATAAATTTAAGAAAACGGGGAGCTGACCAAAGTCGGCTGAGAGGAAATTAGTAAGGATTTCGACCCACAACCTGATTTGGATAATGCCAACGTAGGAGAATAAGGATAGAATTATAATGACTGGAAATTGCAGGAATTTTGCAATGAAGGCAATAATATTTCAAGACGCAGGCATCCGACAGGGTGTCTTTTTTATTGTAAAAAATATTCAGGTACTATAAATAATGTAGAAAAGAAAGAGAGAGGGAAGATGAGAAATTACACAACGCAAATGGACGCAGCAAGAAAAAATATTGTGACTCCGGAGATTGAAGCTGTTGCCGCAAAGGAAAATATGGAAGTAGCAGAGCTTATGAAACTTGTAGCCGAGGGAAAAGTCGCAATTCCTGCCAACAAAAACCATAAATGTCTTTCACCGGAGGGAATCGGAAGCATGCTTCGTACCAAGATTAATGTTAATCTTGGAGTGTCAAGGGATGCTAAGGATTATGACCTTGAGATGAAGAAGGTTATGAAGGCAGTTGACATGGGAGCGGAGGCGATTATGGATTTATCAAGCCATGGCAATACCCAGCCCTTCAGACAGAAGCTGACAAATGAATGTCCTGCCATGATTGGAACTGTTCCGGTTTATGACAGCGTAATTCATTACCAGAGGGATTTAGCAACACTTACTGCAAAGGATTTTATTGATGTGGTAAGACTTCATGCACAGGACGGAGTGGATTTTATTACGGTGCATTGTGGAATTACAAGAAAAACCATAGACCAGATTAAAAATCACAAGCGTAAAATGAATATTGTAAGTCGTGGAGGAAGCCTTGTTTTTGCATGGATGAGCATGACAGGGGAAGAAAATCCTTTCTATGAATATTATGATGAGATTCTTGATATCTGTGAGGAATATGACGTTACAGTTTCCCTCGGGGATGCCTGCCGTCCGGGATGTCTTGCGGATGCTACTGATGTGTGTCAGATTGAGGAGCTTGTGCGACTTGGGGAATTAACAAAAAGGGCATGGGATCACAATGTTCAGGTTATGGTTGAAGGACCGGGACACGTTCCTATGGATCAGATTGCCGCAAATATGAAGGTTCAGCAGACTATCTGCATGGGTGCGCCTTTTTATGTATTAGGACCTCTTGTTACTGATATTGCACCAGGTTATGACCACATCACATCAGCCATAGGTGGAGCAATTGCCGCCATGAACGGTGCTGCATTTTTATGCTATGTTACACCGGCAGAACATCTTGCGCTTCCTAACCTTGATGATGTTAAGCAGGGAATAATGGCATCAAAGATTGCAGCCCATGCCGCCGACATCGCAAAGGGTGTCAAAGGAGCAAGGGACATTGACGATAAAATGGCAGATGCCAGAAAGGCTCTTGACTGGGAAGCACAGTTTGAATGTGCCTTAGATCCTGAAACAGCAAGGGAAATCAGAAATGACAGACTTCCAGAGGATGACCATAGCGAAGCCTGCAGTATGTGCGGAAAATTCTGTGCCGTACGTAGCATGAATAAAGCATTGTCAGGTGAATATATAGACATACTTTAATTTTCATAGGAAAATGCGTTAAGATATCCTTTGGATTATTAATCAAAAAATAGTGACAAAATTTTCCAGATTAGTTATAATCAGTATTAAGTTTATAAAGAAGAAATTTATAAATATGAAGCTTACAAATATGAAGTTTTCAAAGAATAACTTATTATAACGTGGAGGATTAGAGATGAATAATAATAAGGATAAAGTAACCGGAATAATATTTATTGTTCTTGCCCTTTGGGTTGTGGTAAATAATTTAGGCTTGTTACCTAGTATTTCATTATTTAAAGTCGTAGAAACACTTATTCTTGCATGCATTATCATAAGAGGAATCATGGGCAGAAATTTTTACGAGATTTTTATTCCATTGGCATGTCTTGGAATTATCTATGACAAGCAGCTTAATCTGACAAGCCTTACACCTTGGCCACTTTTACTTGCCTCTCTTTTATTAAGTATTGGTCTTGATATGATTGTTGGCAAGAAAAATAACACACCACCAAACCAGGGCACAGGTACATTTAATTAGGATTATATCAGCGTTGGCTTAACATAAGAAAGCTATATTTGGTTTTGATGACCAGGTATAGCTTTTTTTAGTTGATAGCATCGTATAGTGAAGAGTACTAAAAGGTAGTAGTTTTGTGAAGTGTACTTCAGTTTTTTTCTTGACACTGTTATTTTTATGTGATAACATGAAGTTAACTTCTTATGAAGTAAACTTCACATTATCAGGAGGGAGTGCATGAAAACAAAGGTAAAGGAATTGCGTAAAGCAGCAAAAATGACACAGCAGCAATTAGCGGATTTAGTTCATGTTTCATCACGAACGATTATTTCGATTGAAAAAGAGCAATATAATCCCTCGCTCATGTTAGCTTATCGAATTGCAGAGGTATTTGGAGTTAGTGTTGAGGAATTATGTTGCTTAAAAGAAAACAAGGAATTGGAGGATTTGCAATATGAAAATTTATAACAAAAAGTCTTTTTCAGAGGGTATATTTATGTTAGTATTAGGTTCTTTAAATCTAATAATGGATTTGATAAATCATACATTGGATATCAATGGTACTATTCTGAACGTTGCTCTATATTTTTTTGGTGGTGGATTAATTATCCGCAGTTTATCTCTTAAATTTGCCAAAGAGGATAAATTGGACAAGATGGACGAGCGAAATCAATTGATTGAATTGAAATCTAAAAGTAAGGCATTTAGATTTACACAAACAATTTCATTTTTGTTGATGCTTACTTTTTTGATTATAGGGAAAATATCTGATTATGAAGGATTTCTTACTATGGGCATAGGATTGGGGTTTTCATTTTCGATATCCATGTTTTCTGAGATATTCACATATATGTACTATGAATCTAAGAATTAAGGGTGATGAAATATGAAAAAGCCATCAAGGCAATGAATTTATGTAGGTTTTTTGGAGACTCTTCTTATTTTGCCTAAAGAATTGATATTTACAGGGAAACAGTTTATAATACCTTGCGGATAAAATGATAGGTAAGTGAATGAAAAGTAACATAGGAAGGTTAAAAAATGAATTTACTGGAAGAAAATAAAAAAGCAATAGAAAAAAACAACTATGCAAACGCAAGCAACGTGGTAATTTCCGAGATAACCAAGGATAAGGCAGTAGCATATATAGATATAACAGAAGACAATCTAAATTCCTACGGATTTGTTCATGGCGGCGGATATTTTACATTGGCAGATACATGCGCAGCATTTGCGGCGAGAAGTGATGGAAGAAATTATGTGACACAGCAGGCAAGCTCCCAGTTTATCAGAAATGTCAATAAGGGCAGGGTGACAGCGGAAGGAACTGTTGTAAACAGAGGCAGAACATTTTGCATTATAGATGTCAAAGTAACCAGCGATGAAGACAAATTGTTGTATACGGGAACATTTAATTATTTCTGTATCGATAAATAATCAGGATAAAAGTGCAGGGTAAATAATTAAGATAAGTGCGTAAGATAAATAATCAGGATAAAAGTGTGGGAAGATAAAAGTGTAGGATAAATAGTTAAATGTTAAATTGACATATATTTAGGAATATAATTGATGTTTTTTAAGCATAATGTCGAATAAAGTCAATTAAACACGAAAAATATACAATGCATTTACGAAAAAACGCAAAAATTTTGTGCACACTTATAAATTGATAAATGTTATTATATGTGTTGTAAAACCCCCCCCAATACATTATATATAGTTATTTGCTATACCCTCATATAGCAAAATATCTTCTCCTTGTTAAGACAGCGTTCGGTGCTGTCTTTTTTTTGTGCAATTTTGCGGATATTAGTCAGGTGGAGAATATATTCTGAAATAAATATGATGTGGCAAGGGATGAATAACGAGTGGAAATAAGAATAATGATGTGGCGGGGATAGAGAATGAGAAGGAATGAGCCAGTATGAAAGTAAGTGTATGGCAGGGAAACAACAAGCAGAAAAGCGAATAACGAAATTGTAAAATTAGACAAACAGGCATGAAAGTGAATAATGGAATAGCAAAATAAAGTAATGAAAAGAATGAATCATGGAGATAAAATAGTACAGAAAAATCGGGACCAGCTTGCGCTGGCCCCGGGAGTAATAAGTTATGAAAAAAAGTATATAAATAAACCAAATATTGGATAATTGTTAGGCGGAACCGGTAGAATTGCGGACAAGTATCTGCTACAAATTGTAATAGTTGGTACTAAAGGATTTTTATGTGAGGCACCTTGGTGTTTGTATCTATCAAATGGTGAGAGAAAAATAACATCAAAGATTAAAAAATATACAAAACCTATAACTATACAATTGAATGTGGCATAGCAGATATCAACAGTTCAAATTCGCAACTCCGCAGCTCCTTTTCAATGACATGTGTTATGATACACCTTAAATGTGTACAGAATTTGGATAAAAACGAAAGAATACCTTAAGAATTCTTAAGAAAACCTTAACGTAATATTATTTCATCTTAAGAATTTGTTCGCATGAGGGTTTCGGGGAGAAAATAAGGAGTTATTTTTCATTTACTTCCCATACGAAAAAAGCGATTTATTAATATACGAATAAATATGAAAAATAAGTGTTGACATACACGACAAAATGATTTATAGTATATTCAT
>JAXJWH010000038.1:0-2676 GCA_036308125.1 Agathobacter sp. | reverse complement strand
TCTCTTCTTCTCAGGAAACGTACCTCTTCTTGACTGCGAAATTACAGTGGATGAAAGAGATAAGCCGTTCGGTCAGCTTGTTACATACCGCGTTGTCATATACCCGGATTATATCGAGCGTATTAAGAATAGCGGGGAAGAGCCTGCAGATGTCGGTGCTGTGGTAACGGAGTGTAAATGTCAATATCATTTAGTAAAAAAAAGAGCATCTCAAAAATGTTTAATTTTCGTCGTTGTCGAATATATTTCTACCTTTGAGTCGATATGATAATCCTGAAATTTTGATTATCTCACAGTGATGTACTAATCTATCTATTATTGCGGAAGCAATAACGTTATCGCCAAATACATCTCCCCATTTAGAAAATGGTTGATTGGTCGTCAGTATAGTAGAACGTTTTTCATATCTAGCTGCTATTAACTGAAAGAAAACATAACTTGTTTCTTTATCTATAGGTAAATAACCTATTTCATCAATTATAAGTAATGAATACTTAAGGTAATGCTTTATTATGGTTTCTTCTCGTTTCTCTGCTATTGCTTTCTTTATCTTTGCCATTAATGTTGAGAAGTTAATGAAGTAAGTAGATAATCTTTGAGTTGCAGCTTCAATACCAATAGATATCGCTAAATGTGTTTTGCCTACACCTGGAGTCCCCATAAATACTACATTAGATTTAGTTTCCATAAATCGTAATGAACATAAATCTTCTATCGCTGATTTATTGATTTGCGGTTGATAATTAAAGTCAAAATCATTAATAGTTTTCTGGTATGGAAACGATGAAATTTGCACATTTATCTTTCTTGCTCGGTCATCTTTAAAATCTATTTCTGCATCAGTTAATTTTAGTAACGCTTCAGAAAATGATATATTGTCACTTTTAAAGCTATCTAAAATAGACGGCAACATTTCAACCATTTTTTCTAATTTCAAAGTCTTTAAATTATTAACTAATTTATTGTATGAACTCATATTAACACTCCTTATATAGAATCATACATTGCTAAATTACTTGCACATACTTTTGATATTACATTACTTTCAGTTAATGCTTTTTCAGCAATCTGTTCAAAATCTTCTTTTCGATAATTTAACTTTCTATTAGATACTGAATGACTACAAATAAGAGTTTGATTAGAGTTATATATTTCGATTATTTCATTTTTAAATTGATAAAATACTTCCATATTTATATACTGTGGTGGAACAGAGTATTTTTTCCCGTTTATGCTAATCATTGATTCTGAAGTTACTTTTCTCTTATTTGTGTTTAAATTCAAGTATTCTTCAAAGATGTCTAGTTTAGGTAATGGATTTAAATATTTCTGTTCTTCCCTTAGTCTATCAATTGGTCTTACTCCAGTACCTTGACATATTTCATTGTTAATCTCTTCATTAAATTTAATGATAATATTTTCTAACTCTTCTAAATTTTCAAATTCACTGTTATATACTTTTATACGATTAACAAGACGAGCTAGAGATTCAACTTTTCCTTTTGTTTGAGGTCTATATGCCAGACAAGATTTAGCAATAAATCCAGCATCCTTGGTAAAGGAGTAGAATTTTGTATTGTAAATAGGTTTACCATATTGCGTTCTACTCTGGTCGACAATCGTTCTCATATTATCAAATAATATTTCTTTAGGAACTCCACCAAAGTATTTAAAACTATTTAACAACCCCTTAAAAACAGTTGGTTGACTTCTATCAGTCGTAAGCATTAGGTACTTATATCTTGAGTATCCAAGCAACACTAAAAAGATATTAACTTCAAACTCTTCTCCTGACTTATTTTTTAATTTTAGACTTTCTTTCCAATCTACTTGGGCTTGTAAACCAGGTTGAGTCTCAAATCTTATAATTGCTTCTTTCTTTTTGTTTTGTTCAAATTTGCAGCAATATCTTCTTACTGTAGAATAACTACCGTTAAATCCTTTAGTTTTTATAAAAGTATATATACCTTTAAAAGATATAGATTGAGCAAGTTTATCTTTAATAATATCTGTATAAGGTTCTAGAATACTTTTGTAAACTCTTGTTTTTCTTTTAGGTTTATTAGAGTTTGAAATCTTGTTTAAAAAATAACGCTTAACAGTTCTTGAATCACAATTAAACTGTCTTGCTATCTTTGAATAATTTGGTTTTATACCATTCATTATAATTGTCCTAATAAAATCAAAAATATCTGTTCTCATAAAAATACCTTTGCTATAAATTAAATTCATTTACAAAAAGTATTTTTAATCAAATTATGCATTTTTTAAATGCTTTTTTTTCGACATTTTTATTATGACATTTACACCAAATCCACATGGATGAAAATCTTTGACTCCATTAAAGCCAGAGGTGTTGAAGATATTTTGTTCCTATCCATGGACGGCGTATCCGGCCTCGAAGAAGGAGTCCATTCCATTTTCCCTAAGACTGTTGTTCAGCGTTGTATTGTTCACCTTATCAGAAATGCCACGAAGTACATTCCTTCAAAATATTTAAAAGAATTTTGCGTTGACTGTAAGGCAATGTATGGAGCCATTAACCTGGAATCGGCTGAAGCAGCCTTTGAATCCTTGAAAGAAAAATGGGGTTCTGATTATCCTGGTGCCGTAAAGGTCTGGGAGAACAATTTTAACCATGTACGTCAGCTCTACAATTATCCGGCCGACATACGT
>JAXJWH010000037.1:0-1835 GCA_036308125.1 Agathobacter sp. | reverse complement strand
GTCCTGTACATGTATTCTTGAGACAGAAATAGCAAGGTATAAAAAATCAGCAGAACTGCACTTTCTGAAACTGAATCCCTCCCACTCCTGCGGAGCGGGCCCCTCCCGTTCACGAGGCGAGGCCACTGAAAAACTATACGAAAGACATTGTCTTGTAATCAAGATAGTGTCTTCTTTTTTTGCTTATCTGATAAAGTTTTTGTATCTTTAAGTATTGATATACAATAGGTTATGCTTAACACTCAAGGGGAAATAAAGTTTAGTGAATATGCTGTTTTGTATGATATGCTTATTCCAACAGACAATAAATACAGACTAATTGATGAACTAATCGACTTTAGCTTCATTTACGATGAACTGAAGGATAAGTATTGTTTAGACAATGGCAGAACGGCAGCAGATCCAATTATGCTTTTCAAGTATCTGATGATAAAAGTTATAGATAACTTCTCAGATGTGGATGTTGTAGAACATTCAAGATATGATCTGTCTTACAAGAGATTCCTCGGCCTTATGCCTGAGGATGATGTCATTGATCCTAGCTTGTTGACAAAGTTCAGGCGTCAGAGGTTAAAAGATGTGAATCTTCTTGATATGCTAATATCAAAGACTGTAGGTGTCGCTATCGAGAAAGGCATTATCACAAGTAAGTCCATCATTGTAGATGCTACGCACACAATATCAAAAGCTAATCCAATATCGCCTATTGACGTTCTTAAACATAGGAACAAGGCATTGCGTAATAGAATTAAAGACTGGGATAGCAAGTATGAAAGCCTGTTGCCATTGAGTGGTCATAGTGATAACCTTAAGGATGAACTAACCACTTGCGAGGAACTGATGGAGTTTGTTTCATCCGATCCAATGTTGTCTAACAACCCCGCACTCAAAGAAAGTATCAACTATCTTGCTGAAGCGATTGATGACGTTCGTTCTCACAATCCGATATCCTATGATAAGGAAGCCAGAACCGGACACAAGTCTGCAGAGACTTCATTCTTAGGGTATAAGACCCACATAGCGATGACTCCGGAAAGGATAATCACAGCTGCTACTGTAACGACAGGTGAAAAGTCCGACGGAAAGCAACTTCCATCCTTACTTAAAAAGACTGAGGATAACGGGGTTGAAGTTGACACTATAATTGGAGATGCGGCTTATTCAGGAAAAGAGAATCTTGAAATGGCCAATGATAAGAACATTGCTGTAGTCGCAAAGTTAAACCCGGTGATAACTCAAGGTCACAAACCTAAGATATCCGCATTGGATGCGATGTTCTCATATAACAAGGATGCAGATAGATATGTGTGTCCTATGGGCGTATTATCTGCAAAGGGAAGTGAACGAGAATATGACGACAATAAAAACCATAATAAAACCTACCGGTATAGGTGGAGTCAAAGAAAGTGTTCCATATGCAAACTACGCAGTGAATGTATTGGTGAATCAACAAGGAAAAGCATAGAGATAAGAATCTTATCTGATGAGCATAAGAAGCAAGTAGAGTTCCAGAATAGTCTTGAGTTCCAACGGCTATCAAAGGAACGTTATAAAATAGAAGCTAAAAATGCTGAACTCAAAAACGTACACGGGTACGCAAGGGCTGAGTCCTATGGACTGTCAGCTATGGAAATGCAGGGTGCAGTGACCCTTTTTGTCGTCAATCTCAAACGGATAATGAAATTGATGAGCAAATAAAGGGGAAATATCCACAAACTAGAGACTTTAACTAAAAATAACCCTTTGAGAATCGCAAATCCACAACGGAAATCAAAATCTCAAAGGGTTATTCATATATCAAAATCTCAGGCACTTTAAAAGTTGCGACCTTTTTC
>JAXJWH010000036.1:0-38468 GCA_036308125.1 Agathobacter sp. | reverse complement strand
GGTTAACGTCAACAAATACACGATTACGCTAACGCAAACCAAATATAATATAGTTTTTCTCAAAGGGCATAGTAATATCCCTTGGAAAAATTGCGCCGTCAAACATTAGTAGAAGTAAAATTTTTCCTTGGTTACAATTTGTAGTATGGGTGCAATATTTTGGAAAATCAATGCATATGAATGAAGACCAATAGGCAAAACTATCAAAAGATAACTTAGTATTAATAGCATTTTCTTCAAAGGGGCTTAGTAATATCCCATGGAAAAATGTGCGGGCAAGCAAAGTAGAAGGAATTATTTGGGGCAATTTGTTGCGTATGGTCGCATGAAATTTTGGGGGAGCGGTGCATAGGAATGAAGAGGGTTTTAGACTTTGATAAGATAACTTAGGGAGGGGAGATGCGTTTCGATAAAAAAGGGCAGCAAAAACCCCGGAAAATTGTGGTGTCAATCGTCGGGGATTGAGAATTTTCCGGGGGAAAGGCTAGCTTATGATTTTTCCTTTTTCGATTTTCCAGACTTTGTCGCAGAGGATGTCGATATCCATAGAATTGTGACTGGCGATAATAACTGTTTTGCCTTGTTTTTTGAGGTTAAGCAGTACTTTTCGTATGTCTTCAACACCGTCAGAATCAAGTCCGTTCATAGGCTCATCAAGAATGAGCAGTTCAGGATCCTCCATTATTGCCTGGGCGATTCCAAGACGCTGGCGCATTCCCAAAGAATACTTACCAACGTGAAGCTTGGAATAAGGATCAAGTCCCACAACATCCATTGCCTTAATGATGTCATCCTTTCCGATTTTCTTTCGAACATCAGCAAGAAGCTTAAGATTCTTGTAACCACTGTAATAAGGAATAAATCCAGGGTTTTCGATGATGATTCCCAGATTCTCAGGAAAATCAATATCCTGCCCGATAACCTTGTTGTCCACGAGAACCTGTCCGGAAGTCAGATGCATAAAACCACAAATACACTTCATAATCATGGTTTTACCAGAACCATTTCGCCCTATAAGACCATATATCTTGCCAGACTCCATCTCAATGGAAATATCATCAAGAATTTTCTTTTTTTCAAGCACCAAATTAGCTTTATCAATTTTAATATCCATATTAATTCCCCTTTTAATTATGTAGTACCCTTTGTGTTGCCAAAATCAAATTTATCAACCAGAAAAACTGAGCCGATAAATGATAAAATACTAAGAACTCCAAAATAGATAACCGATTGCTCCAAGGTGACAGTCATGGTTGAAAAAACCATATCACAGTGTTGCCATCCGATAGCATGGGATAAAGGAAAGAGCCACTTAATCTTAATATCAAGTATTGAAAATGCCCAGCTAAATACTAATAATGAAGCAACAACTAAAACTCCAAGAGTCTGCTTGTTAAGTAAGAAGAATACAATCTTAAGCATTGCAAGCATGAGAAGTAAACCAAAGAGAAGTAAAAAGGAGTATCCCAAGGTCTCGTATGGAGTGAAATTATTGTATAATCTTCCTGAAATAAATTTACTTATATCAAATTCAGCTTCATCGGCATATAAAACGGGATATTTGGTGACGACTTCGCTCCATTCATTTGCCCAAGATGGATTCTTTCCGGACATAGCCATAAGGAAAAGTAAAATAGTACCAAGATATGTCGCAATAATAAGAATGGATACGACAACCTGTCCCACAAGCCATTTTAATCTTCCAAGACGATGCACATATAATAATGCATTAGGGTCTTTCCTTGGAAAATCTCCTATAAGAATGAAGAATACAGCCGGCATAATAATGCACATTTCCTCACTGTTGGCTGTTGCAATAAAAAGTTCAAAAACACCAAGAGGCTCCCCCATCGTATTGCTGGCATTAACCATAACATCCACCATGTAATTTACAATGAAAATGAGCATACATGCAAAAATGGCAATTCGTGGATTAATAAGCCATCTTAAATATTCATATTTTATAAGACTATATATTTTACCATTATTAATTTTTTTATTTTCCACAATCAACACTCCTTTGCATGATTTTTTTTGCAAGGGAAACTACCAGAATTGAGAAGATAAGGTAGAATCCAAACATAACAATTAAATCTTTTCCAACGTAGAAAGGAGAAAGGAAACGACTAATGTGCAGATATTTTGAGAAGAAAGTTTCTCTACCAGCGTTGTTAATAAAACGATCAACTATCCATAAAAACATATATGGAATACTTGCCAGAAGATAACGATTCTTTACAAATATCGAAGTTAAAAAAGTAAAGCTGGAACATACAACACCATAAAGGAATGTTCCAATGCATAAATTTATCATCTCAAACCAGTTTTCTGAGAGCAAATCCATAAATTCTGCTTCACCAATGAAAACGGAGTGAGCAATTACAATGGCAAAAAAAATTATATATCCCATTAATAAAACAATTCCGCCGACTAATTGGGATGCTATAAATGACCCCTTGGTCATGGCAGAAAATCCACTTCTTGGAAGCAGGTATCTAATTAGTCCGCTTTCCTTCTCCTCACAGAAAATTGGAATTAATGCTAGACTTACAATCATAGGTGCAAACATTATAAAGTACCCTGATGTTACGTTGGAAATAATGCAATCTGCTGTATAAGTGGATGAGTTAAGAATGTCCTCTTTGTTACACATGAAGAAGACATATAGATAATTTGTACGACTTCTGTCCTCGTTATATATAGGAATCAGAAAACATAACATGACAACTACCAGCGCCATTCCGTAGACACTGTAAGAATTGAATATTTTTTTGAATTCCATTGTCATATAATTGATTATTTTTTTAAATTTATTCATAATTACTCCGAAATGTGGTATCTGTATTCACCGGTTTGTGCATCAACATAGAATCTGGTGGATTTGGAATCCGTATTATTAACGGCATAGAAAATCCAGGTTGGTTTGTACTTTTTAGTATAATTCTCTTTAATTCCAGTGTAGCAAAGTTCAATGCTTTCCAATGTATATTCTGTATTCTTTCCTATGTTTGAAGCGATAATCTCCATTGCCTCAGTTACAGGAATGATTTTATCAATCTTTTTGGTTTCTTCCCAGGTATGAGCCTTGCCAAGTGAGTTGAAGAAATTTACTTCTTTTCCGTTATAGTTTGCCATGGATAATTTGAAATATGCAGATTCAGCAATTCCTGATACAACAGATTTCATATATGCTTCGACAGGGATATTATCGTAGTTATCTGTTATACTCATGGCAAATTCATATTTTCCGGAACTATTCTTGTATGGACATACCATAAAAACAGATTGGTTATGAATGGAATCCAAAGGAAATTCTTCGTTGAAATATTTTTCAGTTTTCTCAATGGCTTCCTTAATAGATACCTTGCCATAATTTGTTTCATAGGTATCTGTTAACGAATCTGTTTCATTGTGATAATACACTTTGTCGCAATCATCAAGATTTGGTGAAACACCTTCCATGCCGGTATCAATCCATATAAAACCATCAACTATCTGGGCATATAAATCGGAATCGTCATCCTGGTAGCATAACATGAAACCAACATCTGTCTTGGTATCATTGTTTTTAATTACTTCTTGAAGGTCGTCATATCTTAAACCAGTTTCAGTATCAATTTTATCTTTGTCAATATCTTTTCCCATAAATGTATATAAAACATCGAATCGATCCTCAAGCCACTCAACTGTGCTATTACTATTATCAAAAATATCATTAACTTCATAAATAGTTTCAGAATCAGTTATCGCAGGAGTGAAATCTTTGAAAATGAAGTTGTTGAATTTACCCTCTTTGCCATCACGAACAACATTTAAGGCATCTTTTCTTGCTTTGTCAAGGCTTACTAGATGATATTCAGATGTGGAGATTTCAGGATTAGAACTTGCAGGAGTTTCTGTTACCGAAATCTGGGATACAGCTGAATTGTCCTTACTGCCATTATTACCGTTACCGACAAATGCATAAGTCACAAGACCAGCTATGACCAATGCACTTGCACCAGTTAGTGTGTATTTTGTTTTTTTATTCATGTCTTTCTCCTTTAGGGTAAGCCATGCAATAATGCATGGCTTATGAAATTAGTAATACAGTTTTCCTTTAGCATAGGATGTTCCACTTCTTGGGGTGTTAAGTTTTACTTTTATAACAGCCATGTCATCATCCTTATCCTTTACTGTGTATGTGAAACCAACAGTATCAACGCTTGTTAATTTAACTGAATTTGAAAGCTTTACATTTGCCCCTTTTAAACTAACAATCTTTGCAGGTGCAGATCCCCACAGTTTGCTTACTTTAAAATAATTAGTTCCCTTGTAGACTGTTAATTTAACAGGATCTGTGGTGTAACCACTTGTAGGTGAATTGTAATACAAGCTAAAAGAACCTTTTCTTACATCTGCCGCCTCTACAGAGTTGACTCCTAAAGCACCAATAGATAAAGCTGTTACTAGAGCTCCACACAACATTTTTTTACTAAAACTCATAATTTCCTCCTTTGAAAAACGTGTTAATAATCGTGGTATTGTGTAACAGAAAATAATAAAATGACTACTGAAATGAATCCATTACTATAATGGATTACATAGAACGTAAGTATGAATTGATTATTAAAATGTTACCCCAATACATTATAAAAATTAGTAACCATTGCATAATTTCAAAAATTAAGGTTAAATAATTTTATACGAAAATTAACTACAATTAGTTACAAAAACAATTATAAATATTTTGTAATTAATTGTCAACGGTGAATAAGTATTTATTTGGAAAAATTTGCTTTGTATTTATGATTTTATGCGTCAGCGTAGAATCCTATAGATTTTGATTCTGAAAAATAATTTCTGTGGTTTCGTAATTTTTCGTGCAAATTTAACGAAAATATGTGCCACAATATAAATGATAATTATTGCATTATTAATTGTCAATATTAAATTAATAAATTACTTAATTGTTTAAGTATATATCTGGCTGACAGGGAATTAACAGATTCTTTACATGAACTTCAAATTGTTGTATCATGAGAAAATGAGAGGTTGAAGAGAATGAATTTAAAATTTGAATTTGAGATGAAGAATACAATATGGTGTGTCATAATGTTCATACTGGCGGGGGGGCTTTGTTTTACTACAGATTATCCCATATATGTATTTTTAGGATTTTGTGTAATTTATTTTGTGATTAGGAATTTGCAGGTGACTTTTAATAGGAAGATTTCGTGGATATTGAACGGAATATTGTTCCTTTCAGGCGCCGCCCTTGCGACTTTTTCGATTCAGTATATGTTGCTTGATGAGGAATTATTTCAAAGGACTACAGATGACAGATGGATTCTTAATATAATATGTTCTCTTGTGATTTTTTTACTGGTTCATATATTTACCAATAACGGCAGCATAACATGTGCAGTATCATATATATCCCTTCTGGTGTTAGGGTTTGCCAATTATTTTGTGTATATGTTCAGGGGGAACGAGCTTACATTTGCCGATTTAAAATCCATAACAACAGGTTTAAGTGTGGCATCCAATTATAATTTTTCCATAAGTTACAAATGTGCATATGTAATTCTTGGTGGAATTTTATACATTTTGCTTGGGGAGAAATTAGGAACTGCCAATAAGAATAAATGGATTATGAGAGTGGTTTGTCTGGTTCTTGCCATTGCTGGCAGTGTCGGCATATATCACGAAACCATTGACATGACAACGGAGACATGGGAGCAGAAGGGAACTTATAGAAATGGCTATGTGTTGAATTTTGTTTTGGAGATAAGAGACAGCTTTATCACTCCGCCTGAGGGGTATTCGGAAGAAAGAATAGAAGAAATAGCAAAAGATTATAAGGAAGAAGATTCTTCCAAATCCAAGGCAGACGTTACAAATCCCACCGTTATAGTAATAATGAATGAATCCTTTGCGGATTTAAGTGTGCTTGGACAGATAAATACTAACATAAAGCTTACTCCTTTTATTGATTCTCTGAAGGAAAATACAACTAAAGGATATGCATTATCGTCAGTTTTCGGAGCTAAGACTCCTAATTCCGAGTGGGAATTTGGAACGGGGAATTCCATGGCATTTTTGCCGGAAGGGTCAGTTGTATATCAGCAGTATATTGATGCTGAACCGAATTCAATAGTATCCACAATGAAGAACAACGGATATACCTGCGTTGCCATGCACCCTTACTACGAGACAGGCTGGAGTAGGAACAAGATTTATCCTTCTATGGGATTTGATGAAACATATTTCATAGATGATTTCGATAAATCAAAGCTGATGAGAGAATATATTACAGACGAGGAATTGTATGATAAAATTATAGACAGATTTGAAAGTCGTAAGAAGAACGAGAATTTGTATCTTTTTGGGATTACCATGCAAAACCATGGAGGCTACGGAGAGGAATATGCCAATTTTCCACAGAGGGTATACAAATACGGAAAGTCCTATACGGACGTGAATCAGTATCTTCAGCTTATTAATGAAAGTGACAAGGCAGTAGAGAAATTAATTAAATATTTTGAAGCAGTAGACGAGCCGGTGGAGATTGTCTTTTTCGGAGATCACCAGCCGGGGCTTAATACCGCATTTTATGAGATGATGAATGGAAAAGGTCTTTCGAATCTTACCAAGGAAGAGCTTGAAGCGTTGTATACAGTGCCATTTTTCATATGGACTAATTACGATACTCCAGAGGAAGAGGTTGAGATAACAAGCCTTAATTATTTGTCAACCATGGCGCTTACAAGGGCGAATATTCCGCTTCCTGCCTACAATCAGTTTTTGTCGGACATGATGGAGGAAGTACCTGCCATAAATTCCAGAGGATTTTATTCCAAGAAATATGGCTGTTACCGAAGCCTTGACGAAGCAGACGGAGACGAGGCAGAATGGATAGAGAAATATAATATTTTACAATACAATAATATGTTTGGAAAAGGCAATCGGAACGGTTTCTTTTTCCCGTATATTAAATAGGAAGAAAGAGATGATAAAAATGTTAAAAGCAATTATATTTGATTTGGATGGAACGTTACTTTATACATTGGAAGACTTGAAAAATGCAGTAAATTATGCATTGGAAGAATCCGGCATGCCGGTGCGTTCTCTGGAAGAGATTAAAAGATTCGTAGGAAACGGCGTGAAGAAACTTGTAATAAGGGCTGTTGAAGGGGGAGAGGATAATCCACTATTTGAAAAAGTCTTTAGTGATTTTAAGGAATATTACAAATTACATTGTAACGACAACACCATGCCTTATGACGGTGTCATGGAATTGCTTAATTATCTTAATGATAAGGGGATTAAGATGGCAATCGTTTCCAACAAATTTGATGCCGCAGTTAAATCCTTAAATAAGGAATATTTCAACGGTCTTATGGAATCTGCGGTAGGAGAGATGGAAGGGGTTGAAAGGAAACCGGCTCCTGACATGGTTTACAAAGCCCTTAAGGAATTAGATGTTAAACCAGATGAAGCAATCTATGTTGGTGATTCCGAGGTTGACATAATGACCGCCAAAAATGCCGGCTTAAAGAGTATTCAGGTGACATGGGGATTTCGTGATAAGGAATTTCTTATTGCCAATGGCGGTGACAATTTTGTGGACACCCCTATGGAAATTATCGAGAAATGTAATTTATAGTATGCAATTTTATAGAATTATTGAAAAATAATTTATAGCATGCAATTTTTATAGAATTATTGAAAAATAATTTATAGCATGTGATTTTATAGAATTATAGAAAAATATAAATTATAGCGTGGATTTTTATGCAAAATATTTAAAATACATGTATAATATGTTATAGTGATTGTTAATTAGGAGGAATATGGTAATGGAGAAAAGAATTTCAGGACATACAAGACTGTTGGCACTTTTAGGTTCGCCGGTTGATCATTCCGGTTCACCTGCCATGTATAATTATAGTTTTGAGAGATTAGGAATAGATTATGCATATGTTGCATTTGATGTAAAGGAAGATGGAATGGAACAGGCGCTTGATGCAGTTCGCCTTTTCAATATGCGTGGTGTCAATGTCACAATGCCTGGCAAGAATATTGCCGCACAGCTTGTGGATGAATTATCACCTGCCGCAAGTCTTATTGGAGCCGTTAATACAATTGTAAATGAGGACGGAAAATTAACAGGTCATAACACAGACGGAGTAGGATTTGTACTCAATCTTAAGGATAACGGAGTAGATATTAAGGGTAAGAAAATGACAATTGCAGGAGGCGGCGGAGCTGCTACTGCAATTCAGGTACAGTGTGCCCTTGACGGCGTAAGAGAACTTACTATATTTAATAAGAAGGATGCCTTTTTCGAAAGAACTGTTAATAAGGCAAAGGAGATTAAGGAGAAATTACCTGAGCTTGTTATCAATGTATATGATATTGATGACACAGCCAAGATGAAAGAGGAAATCTTAGACAGTGATATCTTTGTAAATGCCACAATAGTTGGAATGAAACCGCTTGATGACCTTTCTGTTGTCAAGGATTTAAGCAGTTTCCATAAGGACTTAATCGTATGTGATGTTGTATATAATCCTATCGAGACAAAACTCCTTAGAGAAGCTAAGGAAGCCGGCTGCAAGGTAATCGGAGGAAAGGGAATGTTACTCTGGCAGGGAGTTGAGGCATTTAGATTATATACAGGTCAGGAAATGCCTGTTGAAGAAGTTAAAGAGAAATTTTATTCATAACAATAGGAAGATGTAAAGAGGAAGTATAATGAATAATAAAATAGATTTTAATATTTTTCTAATCGGCTTTATGGGTGCCGGCAAAAGCACAATTGCCCGAAACCTTCAGAAAGAACTTGGCATGGAGCTTGTGGAGATGGACGAAAGAATCGTAAAGGAACAGGGCATGTCAATCAACGATATTTTCAAGACAAAAGGCGAAGATGGTTTCAGGGATATAGAAAGCCAGCTTGTAATTGATTTAGGCAAACAGGATAAGGCAATAGTATCCTGTGGCGGAGGTGTTGTAATTCGTCCTGAGAATGTTAAGAATATGAAGAAAAGCGGTAAAATTATTTATCTTACTGCAAAGCCTGAGACTATTCTTGACAGGGTTAAGGACAGCACCCAAAGACCACTTCTTAACGGACATATGAATGTTGAATATATTAACGAACTTATGAGTAAGCGCAAGGACTTCTATGAGGAAGCTGCCGATTATAAGGTTGCCACAGATGGCAAGAACGTATCCCAGATATGTCAGGAGATAATAACAATTTTATCAAAATAGAATTGTTACCATATAGAACAGTCAGACCACATAATGGAATTCCGTTATGTGGTTTTTCCATTGTGCAAACTAACTAATTATTTTAAAAGCATTTTTAAAAGCAGCATAAGTGTGATATAATAGAAGTGTCGCAATCGACATGGAGGAATGGAAAATGTTTCAAAAGAAACAACTGATTTACAGTGAGACACAGGGAGTGTGTCAGGTTGATAATATAGTCAATTTATCAACAGGTAAGGGTGCTAAGGCACTACAGTATTATGTTTTGAAGCCTGTTTTGAATCCGGAGCATATGTCATACATTCCGGTACAGAATCATCAGGTAGAATTAAGAGATTTATTCACAAGGGAGGAGGCAATAGCCTTAAAGGAGAGTCAGAAGGCAAAAGGGGATGAGACATTAATGGGCGCAGTTGAATATGTGTTGTCCCATTAGGAAACAGGTATAATGTTTTTTGAAGATTAGCGGGAGGGGACAAATGGCACAGCAGACAACACACAAATTCGTATTGGGAACCAAGGAATTTGAAGACAAGGTAGCACAGTTCCAGTACGATAGAGGCTGGTATAGCATTATTGATATTGTGGATGAAGAGAAGAATGTCATTTACAAATCAAGAAATGCACAAGAGGCCTATCTTAAATGGAATGTATACATAGGCCGTAAGAAAGAACGGGCATCCTTCGATGATAGTAAGCATCATGGCTAGGAAGGATAAACCATAGAGGGCAAATCCTATAGGCAGCAGCTTATTTGGATTTGCCCATTTGAGTATGATAATAAGAATAACCAAATTGGAGTAGAATATGAGAACTGAATCAAAAGGCAGAGTCAAAAACAGTATATCAAGGGCTGCGTTTGTTGCATTGGCGGTTATGCTTCAGGCATTGTGGATTGTATTTATAATAAATACAATCAATGAATATTTTGCAGAAATCTCTCTTATAACTACCGTATTTGCGGTTTTAATTGTATTATACATTTTTGGAAAAGAAGGCAATTCTGCAATGAAGATGCCATGGATAATGTTCATTTTTGCGTTTCCGGTTTTTGGTGTGGTTTTTTACATTTTATGCGGAACGGAACTTCCGGCAAGAAGGATGAAGAAAAAATATCTGGATTTGCAGGATGAGTGGGATAATTATGTTTTCCAGAACGAAGCAGTTATGGCAGAAATACAGGAAAAGGACAAAAGAATATATAATCAGGTTCGCTACATCGAGAAATATTCCAAGAGTCCGATTTGCAAATGCGAGGAACTGGAATTTTTCCCGGACACAATGGATGCTTATAACAGCATGCTTAAGGATTTGGAGTCGGCGAAGAATTTTATTCTTATGGAGTATTTTGCCATTGAGGATGCAGAATGTTTCGATGGCATAAGTGCGGTTCTTAAAAGGAAAGTTAAGGAAGGCGTTGAAGTTAGAATAATGTATGATGACATCGGAAGCCTTGGTTTTATCAATCCCAAATTTGCCAGAAATCTGGAAAAAGCAGGGATACAATGCCGTATATTCAACCCTCTTATACCTTTCTTAAATCTTGTTATGAATAACAGGGATCATCGTAAGATTACAGTAATAGATGGCAAGGTTGCATACACAGGCGGATATAATCTTGCTAATGAATATTTTAACATGACTCATCCTTATGGAATATGGAAGGATAGTGGTGTGCGTTTTACAGGAAACGCAGTAAGAAATTATACCAGAATGTTACTTCACATGTGGAACATGATAGAAAAAACTGATACAGATTACAAGAGATTTTTCCCTGAACCGGTATATGTTAACGCACCAAAAATGTGTGATGATGACAAGGGATATATACAGCCCTTTGGAGATGCACCTTTCCTTGGGGAACATATCGGTGAGAGCATATATATGAATATCCTTAAAAATGCCAAGGATTATGTATATATTACAACACCTTACCTTATTATTACCGATGAGATGAAAAGGGAGCTTTGTCTGGCGGCGAAGCGAGGTGTTGACGTAAGAATAATTACACCGGGAATTCCTGATAAGAAGTTAGTCTACAAAGTAACCAGGTCATATTATGCACCTCTTGCGAAAGCCGGAGTAAGAATCTATGAATTCAAGGAAGGATTCTTCCATGGAAAGCAGTGGGTCAGTGATGATGAGGTTGCGGTGGTTGGAACTGTCAATATGGATTACAGAAGTCTGTATCTTCATTTTGAAAATGGAGTTTATATGTATAAAACCTCACAGGTTAAGGAAGTTCTTAAGGACTGCCGCAGATATTTTGGCAATGAGGTGACACAGAATTATAAGACAGGAATTAAATCAGGATTATCTATTTTCGAGTGTCTGCTAAGAATAATTTCTCCTTTGCTATAAAGTGTCAAAGGGAAAAATAATAGTGAAATTTTTATTAACTTTATTATTTGAAGCTAATAGTATGATATAATAATCAGGTTACTAAATAATATTTTAACTATTTTGGGAGAAAGTGTATGAATAGTATTTTTAATTACGATAACAAATTTTTCAGAGGAGTGAATAAAATTATAGATTGCTTTTACATAAGTATTTTATGGTTTATATTCAGTATTCCAATTTTTACAATAGGAGCATCAACAACAGCTTTATATGAGACAGTGCACAAAGTAATAAGAAGAAGTAAGGGGTATGTCTGGAGAACATTCTGGGATTCTTTCAAAAGCAATTTCAAGAAATCCACTAAAATGTGGCTTATCATGCTTGTAATATTTGTGGTATTGTTAGCAGACTGCCTGATTTGTAAGGAATTCTTAAAGCAGAATTCATCTTTAGGCTCTATGTATTATTTCTTCTGCGTTATGATTATCCTTGAATATATCTGGGCGATATACACATTTTCATATAATGCAAGATTTGAACTTGGAATAAAAGGAATTATGAAAAACGGAGCATTGCTTGCCATTGCCCATCTGCCATGGTCAGCCCTTATGGTACTTGTTTTAGCTATAGCGGTTTTTGGTTCAATGCTTACACCGATTGTATTTCTTATAGCACCAGCAGGAGTGTTTATGATATATGAACTTATACTTGAGAAGATATTTAGAAAACTTATGACTCCTGAGGAACTTAAGCGTGAACTGGAAGAAGACATGGAGGATAAAGAAGCATAGGGACACTGGAAATTTAATATGTGTATAATTTTATAAATATTGCAGGAGTTATCTTTACAAAATTAAAAGTTATGTTATAATTATGTACAAGAAAAAAGAAAAAAGAAAAAAGTTAAGTAAGGTCTTTTTGAGCGTTTTGGTGGTTGCAATTTTGGTAGTTGTATTACCAGTTAATACGTATGCGGGAACATCAACACCAAAAACAAATTGGAATTTGAAATCGGATGGACAGTATAATTTTTCAGGGCAAGCAAATAATTCTAAGTTGTATACGAATTATAGGTTTACCGGTGTGGGAAAAGCTAAAATAAGTGTTAGGAATCATAATTCAAGTGTGTTGGTAGTTAAGATTGTAGAAGTTGGTACTGGAATTGCTGGAACTAATAAGACAATACAAACAGTACGAATACCAGCAAAGGGCACTACTACTTGGACTAATAGTGATTTTAAGTCGTCAAAGAAATATTATTTGACGTTTGGTTCGCCAAGTGATTTTTCTGGATATATAAAAAAAGCATAAGGGAAAAACATGGATTTAATTATTTTATATATAAGTAATATGCTGCCGACAGTATTTGTTGGATTCATTATATATATGTTAGCAAGAATAATATATGTTAAGAAAACACAAAAATCTGTTGGCATAGTGCGTGAATTCTGGTTATGTATATTTGTGGTATACATGATTGCATTACTTTCCCAGACTGTGATTCCGTCATATCAGTTTGGAATTGACAGTATGACTGGCGAATTTTTCTTCTATGTCAACATGGAAAATGCAAATGCCAGCGTGAATCTGATTCCGTTTAATTCCTTAAGGGAATTTTTCGTGGAGAATAACAGCGTAGACGGATGGGGAAACGTGGCAGTATTAAATATACTTGCGAATTTGCTGTTCTTTGTTCCGCTTGGTTTTTTGATACCGTTGTTGTGGGAAAAGTTAAGACCATTTAAGAAGGTGCTATTAATTAGTTTCTTGATAACATTGTTTATAGAGATAATACAGTATTTTATTGGAAGAAGTTCAGATATTGATGACATCATGCTGAATGTGGCAGGTTCGATTTTGGGATATGGGATATATATTCTTGTATCGAAGTTTTTGGCACGAAAATCCAATACATAAAATTGAATATCGGATATATAAGTTCCAAGACATAATATGTGTGTTTTGGAACTTTTTAGGTTGTGTTGCTTTTTTTATATCGTGTTTACATTTTCTTTAATGCATTTTTACAATTTTCCAATGTGTTTTACCAGGAGCCGGGGCTCTTTACTTGCCCATAGGGAAATTTTATATTATAATGTAATGGTAGCGTTTTAGATAAATGAATATAGTGGATTGAAATAATTATAATATCTATGTATTAAGATTGTGAATGAGATAAACAATAAGACTAGTAAGACAAATAATAAATCCAGAAGGATGGAGAAAGGAAAAGTGCCAATGAAGAGAATTGGAATGTTAACAAGCGGTGGGGACTGTCAGGCTCTTAATGCTGCAATGCGTGGCGTTGTCAAAGGCCTTGCTGAGAATGTGGATGAATTAGAAGTATATGGATTTGAGAATGGATACAAGGGATTAATATATGGTGATTACAGATTACTGACATCTAAGGATTTTTCCGGAATACTCACCAAGGGAGGAACAATTCTTGGTTCTTCACGTCAGCCATTCAAATTAATGCGTGTTCCTGATGAGAATGGATTAGATAAAGTAGAGGCAATGAAGCAGACATATTACAAATTAAATCTTGATTGTCTTGTAATTCTTGGAGGAAACGGAACTCAGAAAACAGCTAACCTTCTTAGAGAGGAAGGACTTAATGTTATCCACCTTCCTAAGACTATTGATAATGATATTTATGGAACTGATGTGACATTTGGATTCCAAAGTGCCATCAATATAGCAACTGATGCCATCGATTGTATTCATACAACAGCAGCATCACACAACAGAGTATTTATTGTAGAAGTAATGGGACATAAGGTAGGCTGGCTTACACTCTACGCAGGAATCGCCGGAGGAGCTGATATTATCCTTCTTCCTGAGATTCCCTACGACATTGACAAGGTGGTAGATGCCATCCAGAAGCGTACACATGCAGGCAAGGGATTTACAATTCTTGCAGTTGCAGAAGGTGCTATCTCCAAGGAAGATGCTCAGTTATCCAAGAAAGAATACAAAGCCAAGCTGGCTAAACGCAAATTCCCTTCAGTTTCATATGAGATTGCAAGCCGAATCGGCGAGAAATTAGGAACTGAAGTAAGAGTTACAGTACCAGGACATACACAAAGAGGCGGAAGCCCATGTCCATACGACAGGGTATTATGCACAAGACTTGGATCAGCTGCGGCAAAGGCAATAATGGAGCAGGACTATGGCTGCATGATAGCCATGGTTAACGGTAAGACCAAGCGAGTTCCATTAGGCGAGGTAGCCGGAAAGCTTAAGATAGTAGATGCTAACAGCCAGATGATTAAAGAAGCCAAGAGAACAGGAATAAGTTTCGGCGATTAGCATAATATAATGAAAGCAGGTGAATGGTAGTGGCCTATCAGGCATTATATCGTAAATTTCGTCCCAGTGAATTTGAGGATGTAAAGGGACAGGAGCATATTGTAACAACACTTAAGAATCAGATTAAGGCTAATCGAATAGGTCACGCCTATTTATTTTGCGGAACAAGAGGAACCGGTAAGACAACAATTGCCAAGATTTTTGCAAAAGCGGTTAATTGCGAACATCCGATAGACGGCAGTCCATGTGGGGAATGTGCAATCTGCAAAGCCATAAGCAGTGGGGCATCTATGAATGTAATCGAGATAGATGCAGCCTCCAATAACGGTGTTGATAATATAAGGCAGATTAAAGAAGAGGTGGAATACCGCCCTACAGAAGGAAAATACAAAGTATATATAATAGATGAGGTTCATATGCTCTCGGCAGGTGCTTTCAATGCACTCCTAAAGACACTTGAAGAACCACCAAGTTATGTTATGTTTATACTTGCCACAACGGAAGCCCATAAGATTCCAATAACTATCCTGTCACGTTGTCAGCGATATGATTTTCACAGAATATCCATAGACACAATAGCAGACAGACTCTCTGAGCTTATGAAGGAAGAAGGAATCGAAGCTGGGGAAAAGGCACTAAGGTATGTAGCTAAGGCAGGAGATGGCTCAATGCGAGATGCATTAAGTCTGCTTGATCAGTGTATTTCTTTCCATCTTGGAGAGAAACTTACATACGAAAACGTACTTGATGTGCTTGGGGCTGTGGACACAGAAGTATTTTCAAGGCTTTTAAGGGCGATAATCAATAAAGACGCAAAAAGCGGCATTGAGATACTTAACGAACTTGTTGACGATGGAAGGGAATTAGGTCAGCTTGTAGTGGATTTTACATGGTATCTTAGAAATCTTATGCTTATACAAAGTTCAGATGACATGGAAGATGTCCTCGACATGTCCGCAGATAATATATCTGTCCTGAAGGAAGAAGCAGGATTAATAGAACCGGAACAGCTTATAAGATATATAAGAATTTTTTCAGAATTATCAAATCAGATTAAATATGCAACCCAGAAGCGAATATTAATAGAAATTGCCATAATTAAGTTATGCAGACCGCAGATGGAACAGGATTACGATTCGCTGGTGGACAGAATAGCAACCCTCGAGAAGAAAATGGAAGAAGGCGTTAAGGTTGTTGCAGCTCCTGCAGCAGTTAATGGTGCAGCAGTTAAAGAGCCACCGGTCAAAAGGGAGCTTCCAAAGGCGATTCCCGAGGACATTCAGGAAGTGATTAAGAACTGGAAGTCCATACTCTCATCAGTAGGAGGAACGACCAGAGTATATTTAAGCAAGGCTGTGCCAACCCTTAGTGCAGCAGGAGGTCTGGAGCTTGTGTTTGATGATGCCAATGCCTATGAATACCTAAACGGCAACAGGGCAGACAGCGTAACCGGACTTAAGAATATGATTGAGAATAAAATTGGAAAAGAAATCGAGATACTTATTCACAAGAATGAGTCAGGCTACTCGGCAGAGGAAACTGTGCCGGATTTGCGACAGCTTATCCAATTTGACATAGTTGAAGAGAATTTTGATGAAGAATAAGGAGGAACACCCAATGGCAAAAAGAGGTGGATTTCCAGGTGGAATGCCAGGAAATATGAACAACATTATGAAGCAGGCTCAGAAAATGCAAAAGCAGATGGAAGAAGCACAAAAAGAGCTTGAAGAAAAGGAAGTAACAGCTTCAGCAGGAGGCGGAGTTGTTGAAGTAACTATCTCAGGAAAACACGAAGTAACTAACGTAAAACTCAAAGAAGAAGTTGTAGACCCTGATGATATTGAGATGCTTGAGGATCTTATTAAGGCAGCTACTAACGAAGCGCTTCGCATGGTTGACGAGGCTTCACAGCAGTCAATGTCTAAAATTACAGGGGGACTTGGAAATCTTCCATTCTAACCCGATATTAAATGGTGAATAAATAATGGAATATTATAGTAATGAAATATCAAAGCTGATAGAAGAGCTTTCATCCCTTCCGGGAATAGGGGCAAAATCAGCTCAAAGACTGGCATTTCACATTATTAATATGCCTGAAGATGAGGTAGAGGCTTTGTCCTCTGCCATTATATCTGCCAAGAAGAATGTCAGATATTGTAAGAATTGTTACACCCTGACGGATCAGGAGATTTGTCCGATATGTCAGGATGCAGCAAGGGATCAAAAGACTATTATGGTAGTGGAGAATACCAGAGATCTTGTGGCTTATGAGAAAACCGGTAAATATATGGGTGTATACCATGTGCTTCATGGAGCGATATCACCTATGATAGGTATAGGACCGGGAGATATCAAGCTCAAAGAACTTATGGTAAGACTTCAGGGAGATGTGGATGAAGTGATAATTGCCACCAATTCAAGCCTTGAAGGCGAGACAACCGCCATGTATATAAGCAAACTCATTAAGCCTACAGGCATTAAGGTTACACGAATAGCCAGCGGAGTGCCGGTTGGTGGAGATTTGGAATACATAGACGAAGTAACTTTGTTACGAGCTTTGCAGGGAAGAACAGAATTATAGAAGTTGATAACAGTAGAAAATTACTGTTATCGACTTTTTTTTTACAAATGCGGACAGGTTATGTGCTAAAGTTGATAAAGATATAAGGGTTAAGTTGATAACAATGGGGAAAAATCAATAATATGTTGATAGTTTTTGAAGGAGTAGGAGAAGATATGATAGATATATTAACGGATGCAAAAGATACCCACAAGAATGTAAAACAAATAGGCACACCCCTGGAGGAAGAGAAAATATATATATCAAATGAAGCCTATAACAGAATACACAGGGATGAATATAGCGAAAAAAGAGCATTTGTTCTTATGGGGCATACCCAGCGAAGCGGCGGAAAATATGCCACATTTATAGAAGGGGCGATTCCGGTTTGCGATATGGTTTATGAACAGACTGTTCCTATGTGGAGTAATAAGGTGTGGAGTAAGATTTTTTATGAGATAAAAAGAAGCTATGAAGATAAAATAATAGTCGGCTGGGCGCTTGATTTGAAAGGATATCGCCCAAAAATAACACCTGAATTTGAGAAAATACATAGAGAGCAGTTCGGGGGAATGCACCAGTTATTTTATCTCCTTGATACATTAGAGCAGGAAGAAAATTTTTATGTAAATAAGGGAAATAGTCTTTGTAAAAAATCAGGTTTTTATATATACTATAAGAATGACGAAAATAAACATGCTTTGAAAAATCAGGATAATGAAGGCACACAGGTGGAGATTATAGCAACGGATGACTTTTTCAAAAGGACATCCTCTGAGAATATCAAAAGACCTCAGGGCAGATACAGAGATATGGTAAGGCAGCAAAACAGCTGGTATGAACAAAGCCTTAATAAGCCGGATACTAAGGAAACGTCTTCGGTTACGTCAAGGATGCTTGTGCTTCTGGTGGCAGCCCTTGTGGTATTTGCAGGAAACGGAATTGTAAGAGGTGTTGCAAAGCAGCGTGAGAACAGGCAGTCTGTAGAGACTATGGGGGATGTGATAATTCCGGACGAAACGGAAAGTGAACTGGAAGTAATACATGTAGAAAAATCCACTGAATAATAAAGGTACGAAAAGGTTTTCAGGTAAATGGCAAAGTGATATAATTTAAGGTAGAAAAATCTGAAAACAGGCAGAAAGGGATGACTATGGCAGAAAAGGCGGGCTTTAAGACAGTAGAAACCGATTTAGAAGAATTAAATGAGAAAATAGCACAATATAGAAAGAAGATTTTGCTGCGGATACTTATAGGTGTGGCTGTGGCGGTGGTTATAGGAATAGGAGTTTTCCTTTTTATGAAATTCAGAACCTATGATTCCTATGTAATTAAGGACACCATTGAAACAGGGCAGGAAAGCTCATCAATGTTTTACGATTTCTGTGATAATATATTAGAATATAGTAATGACGGTGCGGTATATAAGGATAACAAAGGAAATCTCATATGGAATCAGGCATTTGAGATGACTACACCTATGGTTAATCAGTGTCAGGAATATATAGCCATATACGATAAAGGTGGCACAGAGATATTCCTCATGGACACAAAGGGGGTTAAGCAGGAGATAAAAACTTCCGTTCCAATCAAAACCGTTAGCGTGGCATCCCAAGGGACAATAGCCGTTTTGATGCGTGAAAAAGTCAATTACTTTATTAAATTATACGATAAGAAAGGCAAAGAACTCGCCAACGGTGAATATTATGGAAATCAGGAATGTATTCCCATAGATATTGCCCTGTCCTATGATGCGCAGAAAATGGCTGTGGACATGGTGGATATCACTTCAGGAAAATCCGATACGAATATAACATTTTACAATTTCGGTTCGGTGGGACAAAATGAGATTAACAATAACGTAGGAAGTTTTTCGTATGATTCCACAATCGTTCCAAACATAAGATATATATCAAATGATACCCTTGTTGCAGTAGGGGATTCCTCAATTATGTTTTTTAGTGGAAATCAGAAACCTAAACTTGAAAAAACCATAGATTTTACATCGACAGTTGAGAGTATATTCTATAACGAAAAATACATTGGTATTTCCTACAGCAATCAGGATGCAGACAGCACCCATCGTATAGTGGTATATAATAACAAAGGGAAGAAAGTCATGGAACATGATACTGAGATTGCATATTCCAGCATCGAATTTTTATCCAATAATCAGATATGCGTACACAATAACTACGAATGTGAGATATATTCAATTGATGGAATAAGAAAATTCAAATACGCATTTGACACAACCCTTTATAAGATACTTTACGAAGGAAATGGCAATACATACTATTTCGTTTTAGAGGGTAAAACCCAGAAAATTAAACTTAGTTAGAATACATAAGAGGAGTGATGGAATGAACTGGCTGGTTTTAATAGTGATTTTTTATTTAGCATTTAATTTAGTGTTGGGATATAAAAAGGGCATAGCGGATATGATTTTTTCGCTGATTACATGGGTGCTTACGGTGGTCCTGGCAATTGCCATAAGCCCTGTTTTTGCCAATGTAATAACGGATTATACCCCATTTGACCAATTCATATTTGACGGGGCAAGGGGCAGAATAAGTGATGTAATAGCAGATGCCAACATATCAGAGGGAAATGAACAGCTCCTTCAATCCCTTGGAATTAACATACCAACCAACCTTATCAATGCAATTTCATCTAATCAGGATGTTTTAGGGGAGATAATGGAAGACTCAGGTCTTTATGATCAGCTTGCCATGGAGATTACCAAACTGGCAATTCTTGGGGCTTCATTTATTATTGTAGTTGTATTGTCCAAGATATTGCTCTCGATAATAGGCAAAAAGCTAAAGCTTATAAATAAAATTCCAATTGTCGGACAGGTTAATAAAGTCGCAGGGGGAGCGGCAGGCCTTGGAAAAAGCTGTCTTATTGTATGGATTTTCTTTGCGGTGATAGCCTTAGACAGTACAGGAGTGCTATTCGGCGGAATTATTAAAAATATATATGATTCGCCATTTTTGCTATTCATGTATGATAATAATCCGTTGATACCAGTATTAATGTTCTTTGCTTCTTAGCAAAGAACATTTTTATTTTGGATTTAATTAAAAGAAATAAGGCATAAAGTACTATTACATCAATTAAATTGGTAAATTATATTATAAATTATAAAAAATTCCAAAAAAACAATTGACAAGATTATTAACGTATGATATTATAAACAAGCTGACACAGTTAATAGTTGTTCGGCAAGAGATATGGGATCTTAGCTCAGCTGGGAGAGCATCTGCCTTACAAGCAGGGGGTCACAGGTTCGAGCCCTGTAGGTCCCATTCATATAGGAGCAATCCTATTTGCCGATGTGGCTCAATTGGCAGAGCAGCTGATTTGTAATCAGCAGGTTATCGGTTCGAGTCCGATCATCGGCTTTTAGTAGAGATGAATAAGTTAATTACCGAGTGACAGTACGGTTCTTAATACAGTTTCATATTTTATGGGTAGATTCCCGAGTGGCCAAAGGGGACAGACTGTAAATCTGCTGCAACTTGCTTCGGTGGTTCGAATCCACCTCTACCCACTTACTTATATAATAATTTCATAAGTATTAATTTAATATCGCGGGATGGAGCAGTCTGGAAGCTCGTCGGGCTCATAACCCGAAGGTCATAGGTTCAAATCCTATTCCCGCAACTCTATGCTTAGGCATTTGCCCAGTTAGCTCAGTTGGTAGAGCAGAGGACTGAAAATCCTCGTGTCTCTGGTTCGATTCCGGAACTGGGCATTTTTTATTTGTACGATGATGGAATGTGTGATATTAATCGCATATTCCTTTTTTTTACAGTTTTTTTGTGAAATAGTATTGACAAGCATTATGTATAAATGTAATATATATATAAATTAAAATTTAAGGAGGGTTACAATTTACTATGAAGAAAGTGATTAATGCTTTGGGGTTGTTGGTGGTTATTTCTTCGGTAACGGTTGCAGTATATGCATCGTCTAGTGCAAAATTTACAGTGAATGGAGTGTCTGTTAATGGTAAGATTAGCTATGAGGATACAAATGACTATAATCCGATAGCAGCTGATTCGGTTACCGTTAAGACAACTGCAAAGGCTTCTATGGACAATATTCGAAGCACTGCAAAGATCTATTATGCTGAAGGAGATCAGCTTTGTGCTAGGGAAAATGTGGAAGCGGGATCTAATTGTAAATCGGTTTCATCTAAAGTGAAAGAGAGCAAGTTGGCAGTGGGCTATAGAGGAGAAGGTATTCATTATGCGGCTCACAATGGAAAGGCAAGTAGTAGATCAACGGTTGTTAGTTGGTAGTTTTTGTTGGTTATAGTACTTTTTGAATTTTAAAGAGTACTATAATTATTATATGGAGGGGGAATATGAGAATAGTTTCGCTTACGATTAAGAAGATATTTAGAAGTGGAATATATAACGGAATTATAATCATTTTTGTTATATGTTCCGTTTTTTTAATGAACGATTCACTTTCGGAATTTAATCACATGAATTATATTGATTCATTAGTTGAGAAAGCAGGATTGAACGGACGGTATGTATATGTGGCAAGGAGCAGTAAGCCGGGGAACTACGAAGATGGAATGTATGAAAAGATGACGGATTACATAAATACGCAGATGGCTGCTCTTGAAGAAAAAAAGGCGGTTGATTCGTGTTATTCCACATCCGAGAATATGGGAATGGATGAAATGACGGGAAAAGAAGTGTCATATTTTTATTCGGACATAAATTTTCTAAAAGATGTGGTTTTTGATGTATACAAAGGGTGTTGGTTTGATGAATATGAGAGAACAGATGATGCAGTTCCTGTTGTAATAGGATATGATTTTAGAAAAGATTATAAAGTAGGGGATAGGATTAGTCTGGATTCCATGGATGAAGAAGGCGTTGTTGTAGGAATATTAGGAAATAAAAAGCTCTTTCTTAAAGCTACAATGGGAGGAACTTCCCTTGATATTAATTCCTGCACTCAGATATCTAATGATATGATGATTGTAGGCTGTGATGAAAAACAAAGCGAAGGTTTTGATTCAGGGGCATATTTTGTGAAAATAAATAGCGAAAACGGTGAAAATGCAGTTATGGATTCTTTGGCGGATGTTGCCGATTGTTTTTCCTTCACAAAATTATATGACAGTGGAAAAGAAGGAAATGAAAGAATGCTTGAAATGAAATTCATACTGGCTTTTATGGCATTTTTAATATGCTTTGTCGGTGTTGGGGCAAGCAATATACTTGAAGTTGAAAGAAACAGAAAGGAAACTGCGATATATTTTATATGCGGAATGAGTGAAAAAGAGCAAATGCTGATGCAGTTTATAGAAAGCTGTATTAAACTTTATATTCCAACGATAATAGGTCTGGTGATTTATCGAAATTATAGCAATAATAATACTTTGGAGGATGGAGTTTATTTAAGCCTTGCAAATATTGTGGTATCCTTTGTGATAATATCTGTAATTGCGCTTGATTCATTTATACGAGTCGGTAAAATTAACAGGAAATTTAAATTATTGAATATGTTAGGAGAATAGGGGGAATGGTATGGTAATGTATTGTGCATTAAGGGATTTGAAAAGTTTTTATGAAAAAGAGAAAAACGTTTTCCGCTGGCTTCTTATTGGCATGATAACATGTGCATTTGTGCTTAATTTTTCCTATTCATTCGCCAGATACAGAGGGGATTATTACAGTTATTGCACAGGTTCGGATGTGGCATCATATAAAGTTACAAAAACTGAAGGCATGTCTGTTTCTGATATATTGGGCATAGAAAATGAGATTGAAGAAGAATCATATCCCAAAATAACTCAAATGATATATCTGACAGCTTCAAAGGATGGGCATAGGTTAGCAGGGGCAAGAAAACTTAATAAAAACCAAAACCTTTTGTCAGGATTGTGGTTCGAAGGTTATGCAAGAGAGGATTTCAGTGATAACGGATGTGCTGTTAATTATTCTTTGCTGGATTATGATGGCAGACTTAAAATGACAGGGGAAAAATATAATGTGGATGGCAAAGAATATGTTATAGAAGGAGTATATGAATCCCTTGCCGGAGTGGCAGATATAATAATTAGTGAAAATGCCTATGAAAAAAATTATGGTAAAGCAAACACTGTTTATTTCATTTTTGAAGAAATGCTTAATAAAGAACAGGAAGAAACATTAAGGGCTCTTGTGTCCGAGAACTTTGGTGACGTAATATTTGAAACTCCGGCTTTTGACGGAAATGCAGAGGCGATAACGGAATCCAATCAGTTGCAGTACAGCATTATGATTATCCTAATGGCTGTTTTCCTTGCATCTATTGTCTCGTACTGGTTCAGGGTGAATAAAAGAACTTACGCCATATACTGGCTTACAGGTATGAAAAACAAAAAGATAATCCGAATACTTTGTACGGAAGTTATTATATTGTGTAGTGGTTGTTATATTGTGGGATTATTTTTGAATATGCTTATTAGATTATTATTTAACTATATACCTGCACTTACATTCAAGGATTTTATGATTGGAATTTTGGTATATTTTGGAACTATAATTTTATTGAGTCTGGCAAAAATCAGTGAGATATGCAAGGAAATTCATATAACTGATATAAAAGGGGAGTGGTAGAATGATAGAGTTAAAAAATGTGGAGAAAGTATATAACAAAGGAAAAGAAAACGAAGTCAGAGCGTTGAAAAATATTAATTTATCAATTAATGATGGAGAGATGGTGGCTGTAATCGGGGAATCCGGAAGTGGAAAATCTACACTTCTTCATATTCTGGGAGGTCTTGATAAACCAGATTCAGGTGAGATACTGTATCAGGGTGAGGCGGTGAAATTTTCAAAAGCAAACTGGATGGCAGAATATAGAAATAAAAAAGTTGGATTTGTATTACAGAATTTTGGATTGATGTCAGAAGAAAGTGTTTTGGAGAATGTTTGTATTCCTTTGTATTTTAACAGTGGTTCGGTAAGGCAGATGAAATCAAAAGCGCTGGAAAGTCTTAAGCTGGTGGGGATTGATAATTTGGCAAAAAGAAAAGTAAAGCATTTGTCGGGAGGACAGATGCAAAGGGTTGCGATTGCAAGGGCGCTTGTTAATAATCCGGGGATTATTCTGGCGGATGAACCAACAGGCGCTTTGGATTCAGATACAACAGAAGAAATTATGTCTGTATTTACTAACCTGAACAAATCCGGCAGAACAATTGTGATTGTAACCCATGATCCGATTGTGGCATCAACCTGCCCGAAGTTAATAAAAATATCAGATGGTGTGATAATGTAAGGTTATGTGAAAATGCACAAAAAAATATGTAAATAACATGAAAGATTGTGTAGTATTTTGTGTAAAATGGTGGTAATATAATCAATGTAAAAACCCCCCAATACATTATATATTTTTACTATCCCCATAGTAAAATACCTTCTCCTAAAAGACAGCGATCGAGGCTGTCTTTTTTTATGTAAAAATATAATGAAATAGGGTATAATCTGTAAAGTAAGATATAATTAATAAATAATAAATCATATTAAAGGAAGTATAAATAGCTATGACCACAGATTTACATATATATTCCAAAGAAGAATTATTTAACCTTAAGCCCTGTCTGCCTGACACTGAAACGGAAAGAAAGGTTCAGAAAATATGGGATATGGTTGCAAAACCTCTCTCAGGACTTGGAATTTTCGAGGAGTTGTTTGTTCAGATAGGTGGAATAACCGGCAAAGCTGATTTCAATCTGGATAAAAAAGGCATAATTGTGATGTGCGCCGACAACGGAATCGTTGAAAGCGGAGTAAGCCAGTCCGGGCAGGAGGTGACCGCCATTGTTGCAAAATGCATGGGGCAAAATCAAAGCTCGGTGGGGAAAATGTGCTCGGTGGCAAAAGCGGATGTTATTCCGGTTGATATAGGAATGAATACGGATGAGCAGTTTGAAGGCGTATTGTCAAGAAAAGTAGCAAAGGGAACTAAGAATTTTCTTTACGAGGATGCCATGACACCAAATCAGGCACTGGAGGCAATTTCCATTGGAATAGACATGGTCAGAAGATGCCATGAAGACGGATATACCATTTTAGGAACAGGTGAGATGGGAATCGGAAATACAACCACAAGCAGCGCCATGGCAGTGGCATTCCTTAAATGTAAAGCCTCTGAAGTGACAGGCAAAGGTGCAGGACTTACCGATGAAGGCTTAAGAAATAAAATCAGCATTATAGAAGAAGCGCTTAAGAAGAAATCTCTGGGTAAATATTCTAAAATAAATAGCATGTCAATAGACGGTGATATTTTGACTGAGGAATATCAAAAAGAAGAAACCTTAAAAATTCTCTCGGCAGTTGGTGGTTTTGACATAGCAGGGCTGTGTGGAGTATTCATAGGTGGGGCACTTTATGGGATTCCGGTTGTGGTTGACGGTCTGATAAGTCTGGTGGCAGCAGTTACCGCCGAAAGACTCCTTCCGGGATGCAAAAAATATATCATAGGTTCACACTGCGGTAAGGAGCCGGCGATTAATATCCTGAATAAAGAAATAGGCATAAAGCCGGTAATAAATGCCAATCTTGCGCTGGGTGAAGGAACGGGAGTTGCCATGTTTTTTCCACTTCTTGATGTTGCCATGGCAGTATATAAAAGTAGTTCGACCTTTGATAACATATCACTGGAACAGTATCAAAGATATTAAAATTAAGGGAAAGAAAAATGTTAACAGTAGTATACGGCGGAGCAGGAAGCGGAAAATCAGAATACGCAGAAGAAATCCTAAAGAATTTTTCGGGGGAAAAATATTATATTGCAACTATGAAAATATATTCATCTGAGGATGAAAAAAGAATAAAAAGGCATAGAAAACTTCGTGCAGGAAAAGGCTTTATAACCATCGAGCAAAGCTGTGATATGGATTTGGTCTGCCAAAAGATACCTGCCAGAGAAGAAGAAAAACCAAAATGTGCCCTTTTGGAATGTATGTCCAATCTGGTTGCAAACGAGATGTTTAAGGAAGATAGAATTTATTCGGGAGAAGAAACAGCCACAAAAATAATTCGTGATTTGAAGAAAATAATAAAGGAATTTCAGGATTTTGTCATAGTAACCAATAATGTCATGGAAGACGGAATTGTTTACGATACAGAAACGATGGAATATATTAAGGCAATATCCCTTGTTAACATGGAACTGGCAGCTATGGCAGATGAAGTGACGGAGGTTGTTGTTGGAATTCCTATAAAGGTTAGGAGTAAAAATGTCAGTAATTAAATCTTTTTTTATAGCTTTTTCCCTGTATTCGAAGATACCGGTGCCACAGTTTGAGTGGAAAAAGGAAGATATGAAATATACACTTATTTTTTTCCCATTCGTAGGTGCTGTAATAGGCGGCTTAATCTGGCTGTGGTGGTGGATTGCTGGCATGTGCGATATGGAAAAAATCACATATGTATTAATAGGCACAGTGATTCCCCTTATCATTACAGGAGGTTTTCATGTGGATGGATATATGGATACGATGGATGCCTTAAACAGTTATAAGCCAAGGGAGGAAAAACTGCGGATTTTAAAGGACTCACATATAGGGGCTTTTTCAGTTATCATGCTTTTGGTTTTGTATCTGCAATATATCGCCATGTTTGCCTCGATAAAAGACGAAAAGAGCATAATCGTATTTGTCATGGGCTTTTTCCTGTCCAGAGTGTTAAGCGCCATAGGCGTTGTAACCATACCCTCTGCCAGAAATGACGGTCTTTTATTCACCTTTGCCTCAGCTGCTCATAGGAAAATAGTTAAATCGATATTATATATAATGCTTGTGACGTGCGTTGCAATAATGCTTGCAGTTTCCCTGAAAGCAGGAATTGGTGCTGTGTTAATGGCAGTTATCATTTTTTGGTATTATAAGAAGAAAATGATGAAAGAATTTGGCGGAATCACGGGGGATACGGCAGGCTGGTTTGTATCAGTATGTGAATGTGCAATGGCATATGGAGTTGTTATCGGAGGAATGTTATAGTGGAATTATATATCGGAGGAATCGGTCAGGGAAAACTTGAATATGTCAGAAAAATACACCCTGATATGGAAGATAAAATAATTAATGATTTTCATCTTTTAGTCAGAAAAATGCTTCTTGATGGGAAAAATCCCATGGATGAAGTGGAAAAAATAATAAAAGAAAATCCGGATGCAATAATAATCAGTGATGAAATTGGTAACGGAATCGTTCCGGCAGATGAATTTGAACGAAGATATCGAGAGGAAACCGGACGGGTTTTGTGTAAAATTGCCGGAAAGTCCCAAAGGGTGGAAAGGATAATATGCGGAATAGGTCAAAGATTAGTCTGAATATATATATTATACGACATGGAAAAACACCACTTAACGAAAGAAGATGCTTTATCGGCAAAAATATAGATGAAGGATTAAGCGAGGGCGGAAAAGCTAAGTTACGCCCTTTGGCTGAATTATCAAATTGTGATTATGTTTTCTCCGGTAAAATGAAAAGGTGCGCAGAAACTGCAGACATATTGTTTGGAAACAGAAAAATAACTATTATAGACGGATTCATGGAATATGATTTTGGAGATTTCGAAGGGAAAAATCATGAAGAACTTGATGGCAATAAAGATTATCAGAAATGGCTGGACAGTAACGGTAAGTCCGGAATTCCAAATGCCGAAGATGCTAATGATTTTTGGCAAAGAAGCGTAAAAACCTTTGAAAAAGTAATAAAAGAAACCATAAACACCATAGAAAGTAATGAAGATAAAGAAGATAAAGAAGATAAAGAAAATACCAAAGAGGTTTATGACATCGCCATGGTTCTTCACAGCGGAAATATTATGGCGATAATGAATAAATATTTCAAAGGTAATCCATATCAGTATCAGGTGGGAAATGGAAATGGATATTTAATAACCATCGAAAACCCGGATGAATCAATAGATACCGCCACCTTTTGTAAGGAAATTAAATGTACGGTATAGAATGTGAATAGGCGAAAAAGCCTATTTACATAAGCAAAAATAACTGTTAATATATCGGTGTCGATTCTGCGTTTCAAAATCGGAGGATGAGATGACACGCAAATCTATTAAATCTTATATGTCAGTATTTGCACTGACACTTTTCTTATTATTATCACAGTTTTCACAGACGGAAGTGAAGGCGGAGGTTTTCCCATTTGTAATATTGAATAATTACTCTAAGACTTTAAATATTGGTGATGAATTTTACCTTATTGCCCTTACTACCAACGGCAAAACTCCAACATTTAAAAGCAGTGCATCAAGCATAGCAGCAGTTAACACATACGGACTTGTAACTGCCAAAAAATCAGGCAGCTGTAAGATAACTGCCAAGATAAAAGGCGCTGAGGCATCATGCATTGTAACGGTAAATCCCACCAGAATAACACTTAACAAGACAAGATATCAGATGGAAAACGGTGCAGGTTTTTTCCTTACGGCAAAGGTGTCTAACGGGCATGATGTAACCTATAAATCAAGCAAAACCAGCGTATGTACCGTTAATGACAAAGGTTATGTGGAGGCACGAAAGCCAGGAACTGCAGATATAATCGTCAAAGCAGATAATACAACAGCAACCTGCAAAGTAACGGTAAAATCCCCAAAGATAACCCTGTCCAAAACAACTTTAAATCTCTATAGAACACAAGAATATAAGCTTGGTGTAACGGTATCTTCGGGAAGAAAACCCGTCTTTAAAACAAATCGAAAAAGTGTGGCAACGGTTGACTCGGATGGAAGAATAATAGCTGTAAAACATGGAACGGCTATTATAAGCGTATCCTTAGATGGAGTAACCAAAAACTGCACAGTCAATGTAAAACAGCCTGTAATTAAATTGTCAAAAGAAAATATAACTTTAGCCTGCGGTAAAACAACAAAGCTAAAAGCCGCCACAACAGGCAAAGCAACACCAGTATGGTCAAGCAGCAATTCAAAAGTTGCATCCGTTGATACGCAAGGAAACGTAACCGCCAACAAAAAAGGAAAATGCTATATCTATGCCGCAGAAGATGGTGTTAAAGTAAAATGTACGGTTATAGTAAAGTAAAAGGCTGTAAAAAGCAAATAATTAAGATAAATTAAATAAAAATATAAAAAACAAGACGCAGAATCGAATTTTAAAAAATTATCAGGATATGAATAAATCAAATAAATTGAAGAATAATAAATATAAATAAACCGGTGTAAAATCTATGGAATTTTACACATAATAAGACAAAGAGGAAAGGAATTATGAAGGAAAATATGAAAGAAAATATGAATTATGATTCAATAGAACTTCTAAGCGAATGTAGCAGCGGACTTAATATGGCAATTGACAGCATGGAATATATCAAAAATAATGTAGAAGACAAACAGCTTATCCAGATAATTAACAAATACTTAACATCCCATGAAAAAATACTAGACGACTGTTGCACTCTGCTTCATGATGCAGGTGCAAAAGAAAAGGAAGTAAGCGTATTTTCAAAGGCGCTGTCAGCCATTCAGGCGAAAATCAAAATGATGATGGATGATGACAAAAGTACGGCAGCAGCTCTTCTGACAGATGGCTGTGGAATGGGAGTGAAAACCATAAGCGAAGAACTCAATAAATATAAAATGGCAGGGGATGAGGCAAAAGATATTGCAAAAAGGCTTAGAAAAATCGAAGAGGACATGATAGGCGACTTACAGCCTATGCTCTAAAATTAGTATAAATTCTCAAAAAATAAATATAGAATATATAAAAATAAAAGCTACAGTTGCCTGTAGCTTTTATACATAATTATCCATCATAAGACCGGAATAAATCGAGGTTACATATGGGGTGTTAAAATTGTGTCCCGGATTTTTGTAAGTTACTATTACTTTGTCTACATAATTAAGAGGATCAATTGCAGCTTTGTCAGCATTATCTCCAAGGGATTCCTTGAAATCTGAAAGAATCTGAAACGTTTCATCGGCTCTTTCAGGGGTGATGGCATCCGATAGGAGATTTTTATCGATGCTCATAGTTCCTTTGTTATCCACCTGAACTCCGATATCGGCAAGTGCCTCTTTGTTATCTTTGGCAAGTGCGCTTACATGTCTAAGCAGTCTGTTACCGGAAGTAGGATTTGTGGCAGCTCTTGCTAAAGCAGAATTTAAGAAATCGTTATACACATCAAGCAAAGATTGGATGTTATCCGCAATGGCATCGGCATTTGCCTTAAAGCCTATAGTGGAAAAAGAATCCGCATCGTGAATCTTCTTTAATGTAAGCTCAAAAATATTATTAATCGAAAAAGTATTTGAAAGCGAACTATGAGGAATGTTGTTCAGGTCAAAGTCAGAATTATCAGCTATCTGGCTTATATTGTTAATACCCAAAGTCTTCATTGCACTGATGGAAGAAGCGTCAGTGCCCGGCGTAATAGTAAAAAGATAAGGTTCACTTTCGTTAAGTCCCGTCTGTCGTGAAGTCAAAGATAAGGCACTTTGATTATCTCCGTTGCTTATAACAGCACTGTCAAGCCCAAGGTTTGAAGAATTAATAAGGTTTGAAAGCTTCTTAAGAATTGCCAGATTGTTCTCCCCCTGGTTTACGGAATACTGAAATTCGTAGGACGAAGTGGTAGTGGTAAGGTCGAAACTGTAATTCCCAGGAATAAAGAAAAATGCTTCATCCTTGATAAAATTTCCCCTGTTAATCTGAGGCGTGGCAAGTTTATTAATTTTAATATTGAAAAAATCGGTATTATTAAGTTCGTTCCCGTCGCCGATATATTTAACATCAACGTAGTCAGGATCAGAAGAAACAGCAACTTTCTTTTGGAAAGAATCCTCAAAAGAACCATATCTGTCAGAAAGTGAAGCCACGATATTCTGGACGGATTTGGCATGTTCTTTGATGTCAATTGCAAAACACTTGGCATCTTCTATATCCTTAATCTTATAAAGGGGAACTTCTTTATTGTTTTGAACCATGCGATTATAAACCCGTCTTAAATCACTCTTCTTGTGTGAATCATAACGGGATACTTCCTGATTCGCATATGTAGAAATGTAATAATCATAGGCGCTATCAACTTTAGCCATAACAGCTCCCCTCCTTTCATCCATGAAATGTGTATAAACACAGGGGTAAATAAATCCCTTTAAAAAAGTCAACCTCCCTAAATTAACTTTATTATACAATGCATATATAAAAAATTCAATATAAAAATTGAAAAAAGTATTGACGAGGTGTTCTAAGTATGATATAGTAAGTGGGCTTGGAAATAGGTCTTTTTAAATGCCTATTTTTTTTAATGGGCAAAGACAACAATAAATAAGAATTTTTAACGGAGGTGGAAGTCGTGCGTACAAAGATTACATTAGCATGTACAGAGTGTCAGCGTCGTAATTACAACATGACAAAGGACAAGAAGACTCATCCGGACAGAATGGAAACCAAGAAGTATTGTAGATTCTGCAGAACACATACAATGCATAAGGAAACAAAATAGTCTAGATTGAGTAAAGGAGTTAGAAAATGGCAAAAACTGAAAAAGTTGAAAAGGCTCCAAAGACAAGTTGGTTCACAGGTCTTAAGGCTGAATTTAAGAAGATAATCTGGCCAGACTCTCAATCCGTCGTAAGACAGACTATAGCGGTTGTATCAGTTTCTGTTGTGACAGGTCTGATTATCTCGCTCATCGACTGGGCAGCCCAGTACGGTGTTGATTTCTTAGTTGGTTTAAGTTTCTAAACGGAGGCAAATGATTTATGGCAGAGGCAAACTGGTATGTAGTTCATACCTATTCAGGTTATGAGAACAAGGTCAAGGCAAATATCGATAAGACTATCGAGAACAGACATCTTGAGGATCAGATTTTAGAAGTGCGTGTTCCAATGGAGGACGTAACTGAAGTCAAAAACGGCGTTAAGAAGCAGGTTTCGAAGAAAATGTTTCCAGGATATGTACTTATTCATATGTATATGAATGATGATACATGGTATGTCGTTAGAAATACCAGGGGCGTAACCGGATTTGTGGGTCCGGGAAGTAAGCCGGTACCTCTCACAGATGCCGAGATGAGACCTTTGGGAATTAAAAAAGAGAATGTAGTCGTGGATTTCGAAGAGGGTGATCTTATCACTGTAATCGGTGGAGTATGGAAGGATACTTCCGGAGTGATCACAATTATGAACCACGCAAAGCAGACAGTTACTATTAATGTTGAACTGTTTGGACGCGAAACACCAGTCGAGGTTGGTTTCGCAGATGTTAAGAAATTGAAATAAGGAGGCAATTCCAAATGGCAAAGAAAGTTGAAGGATACATTAAATTGCAGATTCCTGCTGGAAAGGCAACACCAGCTCCTCCAGTTGGACCTGCTCTTGGACAGCACGGTGTTAATATCGTAGAGTTCACAAAGCAGTTTAATGCAAAGACAGCCGATCAGGGCGACTTAATTATCCCTGTAGTTATTACTGTATACGCAGATAGAAGTTTTAGTTTCATCACTAAGACACCACCTGCTCCAGTATTAATCAAGAAAGCCTGCAACATCAAGTCTGGTTCAGGAGAACCAAACAAGAAGAAAGTTGCAAAGATCACAAAGGCTCAGGTTCAGGAAATCGCAGAGCTTAAGATGCCAGATTTAAATGCAGCTACATTAGAGACAGCTATGAGCATGATCGCTGGTACAGCAAGATCAATGGGTGTAGAAGTAGTAGATTAATAAGTTGATATCGGCGGAAGGATGACAGATTCGGAATATAGTCATGACCGCTGAACTTTAAAGTGGGAGGGTCCTCTCCCGATAATACCACCAGGAGGTTATTTTTCATGAAAAGAGGAAAGAAATATCAGGACGCTGTAAAGGCATTCGATAGACAGAATCAGTACGATGTTGCTGAGGCTATCTCAATTGTTAAGAAGAATGCAACAGCTAAATTTGACGAAACAATCGAACTTCATCTTAGAACAGGTTGTGATGGTCGTCATGCAGAGCAGCAGATTCGTGGTGCTGTAGTATTACCACACGGAACAGGTAAAGAAGTTAAAGTTTTAGTATTCGCTAAGGGAGCTAAGGCAGATGAAGCACAGGCAGCAGGAGCTGATTTCGTTGGAGCTGAGGAATTAATTCCAAAGATTCAGAACGAAGGATGGTTAGATTTCGATGTTGTAGTTGCTACACCTGACATGATGGGTGTTGTTGGTCGTTTAGGACGTGTTCTCGGACCTAAGGGATTAATGCCAAACCCTAAAGCTGGTACTGTAACAATGGACGTTACTAAAGCTGTTAACGACATCAAAGCTGGTAAGATTGAATATAGATTAGATAAGACAAATATTATCCATGTGCCAGTTGGAAAAGCATCTTTCACAGACGAGCAGTTAAACGACAACTTCCAGTCTCTTATGGGTGCAATTAATAAAGCAAAACCTGCAAGCTTAAAAGGTCAGTACATTAGAAGTGCAGTATTAACTTCTACAATGGGACCTGGCGTTAAGTTAAATGTAGTAAAGATTACACAGTAATATAACTGTAAAATAGACCTATCAAACGCCAAGCAAAAGATTTTGCGGAAAATAGTTGACATCCGTAATATAGTTTGATATAATAATAGAGCATATTGCCGAAGACAGTAGGTGCCGTAAGGCGTAACGAGAAAGGCCTACCGAGGAAAGTTTTAGATGGTAACATCTTGAATAATGACTTGTACCTCTCTGTCTTACAGGCAGAGAGGTTTTTGGTTCGTATATTTAATATTTATGAACATATACCTCATGTCTTTTATGCGAAAATCTAAAAGGAGGTAAATGAATCATGGCAAAGGTTGAACTTAAACAGCCAATCGTTGATGAGATTTCTGCAACACTTAAAGATGCTCAGTCATTAGTAGTTGTAGATTATCGTGGACTTACAGTAGCAGAGGATACTCAGTTACGTAAGCAGTTAAGAGAAGCTGGTGTTACTTACAAGGTATACAAGAATACATTAGTAAGTCGTGCTATCGAAGGAACAGAGTTTGAGAGTTTAAAGGACTCACTCGAAGGACCTAACGCATTTGCAGTATCTGCTACAGATGCAACAGCACCAGCAAGAATTTTAGCTAAGTTCGCTAAGACAACTCCAGCCTTAGAGATTAAGGCAGGTGTAGTTGAAGGAACACACTATGATACAGAAGGAATGAAGGCTATCGCTGCTGTTCCAAGCAGAGAAGAACTTCTTTCAAAATTACTTGGAAGCTTACAGTCACCAATTACAAATCTTGCTCGTGTTCTTAATCAGATCGCTGAGCAGGGTGGGCCAGCAGAAGTAGCAGCAGCCGCTGCAGCAAATGCTGAGGAAGCTCCAGCTGAAGCTGCTGAATAGAAGCAGTGATATTCGGATAACGAATTAGAAATATGTAGTAACGGTTTTGACCGTAGATTAGGTTTAATCGACAAAGTCGATAAATATTAAATGGAGGATAATAAAATGGCAAAGTTAACAACAGAAGAGTTTATTGATGCTATCAAAGAGTTAAGCGTATTAGAGTTAAATGATTTAGTAAAAGCTTGTGAAGAAGAGTTCGGTGTATCTGCAGCAGCAGGTGTAGTAGTTGCAGCAGCAGCTGACGGAGCAGCAGCAGAAGAGAAGACAGAGTTCGACGTAGAGTTAACAGAAGTTGGACCAAACAAGGTTAAGGTTATCAAGGTTGTTCGTGAGCTTACAGGTCTTGGACTTAAAGAGGCTAAGGAAGCAGTTGATAATGCACCAAAGGTTATCAAAGAGCAGGCTGATAAGGCATTAGCAGAAGATGCTAAGGCTAAGCTTGAGGCTGAGGGAGCTAAGGTAACTCTTAAATAATTAAGATTACAATAATATATTTATTAAAATAAAGGTTACGGTTGTGACAATTTGAATTGTTGCACCGTAACCTTTTTTTATTGTGCACAATCGATTCATCAAAAATGATGAAAAAACCAAGCAAATTCATCAAATTTGATTATTGCACTCTATATCAATAAGTGATAGACTTTTATTGTAGAGATGAAGGACGAGGAGGTTTGAAATGAATAGGTGTGTTTAAGAATATATTCTTATGAGGTTAAAGCATATGTAGTTGATAATGAAGTTATGATACGTGATTTCATAGGATTTGGAATAATGAATACAAAGATACCAAAACAAACAAAAAATATGCAAAAATATATTGACAGCGATTTATAAGATTTATATAATAATAGTAACCGTTAAAGGTATTAATATAATTTATGGAGGTTTGATTATGAAGAAAAAATTAATGGTAATGTTAATTTGTAGTGTGATGGCAATTTCACCACTTAGCAGTGTGAATTGTTATGCGAGTGATGATGTGGGATACTTCACTACATGTATGAAGGAGAAGTCTGTTAAGTCCAGTTTGAAGGTTAATAAAAAGGGATATACGATGTCTATAAAGGCACGCTTTAAACAGAAAGATACTATTACAGGAAATGTTTCGGCATATAAATTATCAAATGCATCATTTGGTGGAGAGACAAACATTAGCGTAAGTTCTAAGGCTATAGGTGCTCATAAGAGCATATACTATTTTAAATCAGTAGGTAAGATTTCGGGTTGTGACACAGTAACTCATGTGTTGGAAGATTATACGATAATTAAATCTGAGATGTATAAGAGATAACATCGTTGAGGAAGTAGGTAAATGTAAGGGAAAGGAAAAATAATGAAAAAGAAAAGAATTGTATTTTTTTCTTTGTTTATTGTTTGTATAGTAGTTGTAGCTATTGCTGCAACTTACTTTATGGGCAAAAATAAGGAAAAAGCTGATACAGTAAATGAGTTTGGTTTTGAAAGTGATTTTAAGTGTTCTTCCAAGAAAGTCGACCTTGAAACAATGAATTTTAAGGCTGAGAAAAATGGCAGTCATGAAGACATGAATGATGGATTTGCCATGAGTGAGGATGGAATATATTATTTTGTTGATGATTATTTAAAATTCTATGATTATAGTTCTAAGAAAAAAGTTATTGTGTGCAATAAACCTAACTGCAAACATGATAATAAGGAATGTAATGCTTTTTATGAAGATGATGTTGCAGAAAAAGGATTTATGGATAGTTTAACTATTAATTATTACGAAGGTTATCTGTATATGGCAGGGTGCGATGATGATGGTAAAGTATATCTGTATAGAATTAGTAAAGATGGTTCATCAAGAGAAAAATATATGCAACTTTATGGGGCAAATTTTACTGATGTGGGAAGACAGGGAGAGACAGAAGATTTCTCAAGAACATGGATTGTTCCGAATATTGTGATTAGAAATGGGTATGTATATTACATGTTTACTTCAGATGATACATGTTCCGGGCTTATGAGAAAGAAATTAGGTAGTGATAAAGTGGAATATGTTGTAAAAGCGAAAGATGACATGCATTTTCAAGCATATAGGTTTGTATCAAATGGAGATTATTTGTTATTTCAGGTGGGAGTTTATAATGAAGATTATACAAATATGGATGCTGCTTTATATGCCCTCAATGATACCACTGATGAAATTGTAAAGTTAGTGGATGATTTTCAGGGTAGATATTATATGCGTGATGATTGTATGTATTACTTAAAATATAGAGAGGGACTATATAGATATTCATTTTCAGACGGTAAAACTAAGAAAATTTTGCCAGCAAAATATTGTTCTGGTGAAGTTGTTGTTAACAAGAATAGCATATTATGTTTTAATGTAGGTGAACTTGTTAAAGAGTATGATTTGGAAGGAAATTTACTTAAAGAACATGAAAAATTTGGTTATTTACATTGTAAAAACGGAGATTATATAGTGGCTTCGAAAAAAGGGAAAATGGAAGAAGGTGGAAGTGGATATTTACTTCTTGATATAGACACATATGAGGCTGTTGAAGAATTAGACTAGGAATTAATAAAAATATAGTTTGTGAAGGAGTTTTTAAGAAGAAAAAGATATTAGCAATATGGATGTGTGGTTTTATGATATTTTCACCATTAAGTAATAACGTTTGTTATGCAAAAGAAAAGGTGGGATGTTTTACTTCGAGGATGAAAGAAAAGTCAGTAATGTCAAGTGTAAAGGTAGATAAGAAAGGATATAAGCTTTCGATTGATTCTCGAGTTAAAGAAAAAGATGTTATTACGCAGTCGGTTAGGCAGTATGTATTGTATGGAACATCGTTTGGTGGAAAAATTAATATTTCGGTTTGTTCATCAGTTAGTGGTCCGCAGAAAAAAATGATTCATTTTAAATCAGTTGCAAAAGTTTCAGGTTGCAACGAGTTGACTCATGTAATAAAAACATATTCAGGATTAGAATCAAAAATATACAAATGATAATTTGATAGGAGGAATTATTATGAAGAAATTTATGGCTACGATGATGTGCGGAATTATTCTAATGGTTTCGGATTTATCAGTAGAAGCAAAACAGGTAACTGGCGAAGACTGCATTGGAGACGTAGTATCAGTAATGGATGATGATCGTGTTATGACAAATGTCGAAGTTGATGGAACAGGACATGTAATTATTATTGATGCTACTTTTAAGGAGAGGGATGTAATCACCGGAAGAGAGAGAACATATACGATTACCAGCGCTTCTTTTGGAGGAGAAACTAATGTAGGTGTAAGTTCTAATGTAATAGGTGTGCATAAGTATATATATTCTTATAAAGTTAAAGCATATGTAGACGATAATGAAGTTATGGTTCATGATTTCACAGATTATGGAACAATGGATACAAAGATACTAAAATAAACAAAAAATATGCAAAAAATGTATTGACAATACCAAAAAAATATATATACTAATAGTAACTATTATACTAAAGTTATATATTTGGTAGTGTCAAGTGACTTATGAAAAAACAGAGCCAAAGAAAAAGGCTCAATCGAACCTTGAAAATTGCAGATATTTAATCTTTTGATGAGTGACGCCACCCTTGACAGCACAACAAAAACTGCTGTAAGGCGATTGCC
>JAXJWH010000035.1:0-2021 GCA_036308125.1 Agathobacter sp. | reverse complement strand
GTACCTTGGTAATCAGGTCGGTAGAGATTTCCGGTAATAAAATAGAAAGCTGCTTTTCTAAATCCTCTAATTTACAGGCGAGAATTAAGTGGGCTTTGGAACTGTTACCTTCATCGGTAAGTCCCACATTAACTAATTCTACACAATATCTTTTAAAAATTCTGCAAAATAGTGGCTGTACGATTTCTACCGCATTTATTTTATCCACTGGTATTTCATAATTATTTCCCGTCTTTCTGCGAAAGACACCAATGCGGCATGAAACAGATGCATTGGCTTTTCGCTATCTAATTTATTTTCCTTCTGATATTATTTCTTTATAAGACTGACACACTACAGAACACGTGGAGGTGAGTGGCGGGGCTGTATAGCGGCGACCTCGTATAATTATTTGTTGTCGGTCATCCGTTAAGGCATCAATGAGTGGCGCATAACTGTAGCCCGTAAACTTATCTCTTCCGAAGTCGACTCGATCTCGCCGGATGACCAGTCACTGTCAGTTTTATAACTATAGAATCAGGAGGTAGTTACTTGTCGTTTAAAATCTTAAAATTCAATTGCTGTGGACTTGATGTCCACAAAACCTGGATCTATGCCTGTATCGGTATTACGGATTCAAACAATCGTACAGAGTATAAGCAGGCTCGCTTTTCTTCCTTTACAAAAGGCTTGAATGAGCTGTGTGATTGGCTTGCTAAATATAACTGTAATGATGTTTGTATGGAATCTACCGGTAAGTACTGGATTCCGGTTTTCAACGTTTTAGAGCAACACAGTTTATGGGTTACTCTGTCTCATCCCAAATACACAAAGCCGATGAAAGGAAATAAGACAGACCGCAAAGATGCCAAATGGATTTGTGACTTATATATGTGCGGCATGGTTAAACCTTCCTTTATCCCACCTGCTGACATCAGAGAACTTAGAGATTTGGTAAGATACCGATACAAACTCACCTGTATGATTACCGGTGAAAAGAATCGTGCTCAGAATTGTCTTACCGTATCCAATCTAAAACTTGATGATGTCTTTTCTGATGTATTTGGTAAATCTGCTCGTTCCATTACAGAACAGATTTTGCAACACCCTGGTGAAAAATTTGATGTGACACCTTTTGTTGATAGCAGATGTAAAACTCCTATCGAAGAAATACAGGCTGCTATTGATGGTGCCATCTCGAAAGAACAAGCTGTTAAACTTAGACAGTGCCTTGACCACATCGATGAACTAAGGAAGCACATTTCAGAAGTAGAACAGGAAATCCTTCGTCTCAGTGATAAATACGAGGCTGCTTTAAACTTAATAAGGACTGTTCCCGGATTCGATAAAAATCCGATGACTGCTATTCAAGTGCTTTCAGAGATTGGTGGTGATATGTCTGTCTTCCCCACAGCAAAAAACCTCGTCTCCTGGGCAGGATGTTGTCCTCGAAATGATAAAAGCGACCGAAAAATCAAATCCACTAGGATTTCCCGTGCTGGTTCTTATTTTAAACCAGTTTTGGTGCAAGTTGCAAATGCTTTAATCAAATCTAAGAAAAATTCTGAATTCAGTAACCGTTATAAGCGTATTAAAGCACGCCGTGGTCACAAGAAAGCCATTATTGCTATCTGTCGTATGCTCCTAACCGCTATCTGGCACATACTAACAGATTTAAAGCCATATACACCGGATGGTTTTCTTGAATCTCGTCCTGTGAGCAAGGAAAAAGTTTTAACCACTTCACAGGCACTTAATCTGCTCAAGCAAAGGGGTTATCTTATCAAAGACGATCCTCTATCAACTTCCTGATTAGGTGTTGCGTTTATATATTCAATTTTCAGCCACCGAAAGATGGCTTTGTTGTCATGCCTATATTTATTTTCTATCCACTACCTCTTTGTTTCAAACTTCCGCCTCTTTTATAAGTTTTTACTTGATAGTTATAAATATAACAAAGATTATAGTATTGGTCAAATGTAAAAGTGGCAGAAGAAACAGGAATAAAACATTTTATCAAAAGGAAAAGTATGATAGTATAT
>JAXJWH010000034.1:0-3715 GCA_036308125.1 Agathobacter sp. | reverse complement strand
GTTGTACACTGCGAGTTCACAGTTGTCCTGGATCGCCTTGAGAACGTTCACGTGGCCTCTGGCGAGGTCCACGACGTGGATGTAGTCCCTGATGCAGGTGCCATCCGGGCTGTCATAGTCATTCCCGAAAACATGCAGCTTCTCCAGCTTTCGCGATGCACCCTGTGTACCACAAGGGCCCTTATGCCTTTGGCGATTTACCGAAATCAGTCAATAGGCGTGGTTAAGAAGTGATGTACACCAGTTTACACTTGGTATTTGGTTACAGAAATATGCTGGCGATCTATTATTGTCTTGACAAAAAAGCAGAAAAGCAGTCCCGTGTGGAACTGCTTTTACTAATCAAGTTATTCAAGAGCTTTCAGAATCTAATTCGATGATTTCTTCCACCAATTTATAGACATCTGTTCTAGGGTTAAAATCTTTTGAAGGCCACGAGTATAAATCCTCCCCATATTCAACCTGTTTCTTGGAATTTAGAATTGCATCATTAATATATGGAGATAACAAATCATAAACATCCATACTTTCGTGATATCCGGGTATATACTTGTCCTGAGAAATAAACTTCTTCACATTGGAACTCGATTCAAAAAAATGAGTTGTATAATCCTTATGATTTAGATACCATATCTCAAAACAAGGGTTTGACATAATAAATATTTTCTGATCTTGTTTATTCAGATTTGATATTACATTTATACGATTTTGATTAACATCTAAATCAAGCACTACATATGCTTTTGAAATATCTTGTTCATTAGCTTCTTGCTTTCGTTTTAATTCATTCAACATATTGATAGGATCAGAATATTTTGATTTGATTGGCCTAAGAGTAACCCGTTTGAGGTCTCTTTGAAGTGATGTAAAATACGTGAATTCTGTTTTGTTGCTTGGATTCTCAAGCATAAGAAGAATAACTTTGTTCCTTTGCCTGTTCTTAGCCCTTTGTTTATTGAAATTTCGAGAAGAATTCATACTATTAATTCCTCCGTTTCAATGTTTGGAATTGCACCATATCGACCAAGTAAATAGGCTTTGCGAATATTCTCATCTTTTCTTACAGAGTAATCACTAAGTGCATATAATTCTGATTCGCCCTTATTGTAATCTTTAGAAGTAAAATAGATTTGATCTCTTCTGAAATAATCTAAGTTCAGTTGATTTGTGTCATGGGATGTAAATATTAATTGAGCGCCACAGGTATTTACTTCAGGATTTCTAAACAGATCAACAAGCATTTTAACTAAGAATGGATGTAAACTTTCATCTAATTCATCTACAATCATAACACTTCCATTCTTCATGACTTTATTTAAAACAACACTAATTCTAAATAATTGCTGTGTTCCTAAAGATTCTGCGCCAAAAGGTAGAGATACATTATCTCCATTATCAGCAGGATGATAAAAAGAAATGCTATAAATGTAAGAATCAGTAGTGGGATTGATACGAACAAAACTATTAGGATCCAGATTGATATTGCCAGAAGTGCCTTGTGGAATAATAGTTCTATTAATGATGAAATCTTTTATATTTAAATCTGCCTGCTTTAATAGCTTTAAAGTGAAAAGTTTAGCACTATTATCGCCAGACAGTTCATCAAGATATAAAGATTCGAGAGCTGAGTTATCATCCTGATTAAAACCATATGAGTCGATTGAGTATGACAGCCAATCAAAAGCGGGAGTCACTTTACTATAGTTGAAAGTATTGGCTGTTGTTAAAAACAACTTGTTTGAAGGTGTTTTACCCAATAAAGGTTTGATATATTGTTTCTCCTCATCTGTATACTCAATATCGTCTTTCAGACGCTCAAATATCTTAGTCGGTTGGTTAGTATAATAGCCGTATAAATACTCTTCATGTATTCTTTTTCCATCATGGCTAAATCCATAGATATACTTAATTCCGTCATTAGCCAAAAATACAAACTCATATTCCGTCGGCATGTTTAATGTTTCCGATGAGAATGCAAAAGGGTTGTAAGGAATAGGCTGATTAGGCTGAATATAAGTCGAGTGTCTAATTGTAATAAGCGCTACAGAAAGTGCTTTCAAAACATTAGATTTACCTGACGCATTTGCCCCAAAGATAGCAACGGATGTCAGACCTTTAAACTTATCTTTAACAATAAGGTTTTCTTGATGTGACTTATCTGATGAAGGTATTAAATCTAAAATGAGTTCATCTTTAAATGATGCAAAATTTCTAGCAGAGAACTGTAAAAGCATTTATCACCACTCCTTTACTCAAATTATAATTGAAACATATGTAGATTTCAATAAATACTTTAATTATAGGTGTTTATTCCTGATTTTGTGAGAAATCTTGCCATTTTCTAAATATTCCCATTAATTTTAGGCGTCCACAAAATTTTGGGGTTGACATATTTCAAGGATACAATATAATGAAAAAGGACCAGACTTAGTCTGGCCCTAATCTGCCGAAGTGCTGGAACACATGGCAGGCTTGTCGCAAAGCTATGATACCACGGTTCCAGTCACTTCAGCAAGACCTATTTTGAAGGAGGTGCAACCGAAGTGCCACGGATTAAGTATCCTTACTACCGCTGCAAATGCGGTCGGAAAATCGTTCCTACTGGAAACCCATCCAGATGCCCCTACTGTGGACGCATCACGATTCTGAAATGAGGAGGTATCATAATGCCTAAAGCGAAAACCGTCCACCATGGCGGTAAAGTTGGTGGTGCAGCCAGAACCCTGGCTAAACCGACTTCAACCAAAACACAGAAGTCGAAGGCCGGCACCACTCTCGCCAACCACAAAGCGAAATATCACTCCAAGTGATCTACGCTGGAGCTCTCGAGTTTCTCGAGGGCTCCGTTATCATTTATCTATGTTCAGAGTAAAGCGTACCCATAGGTTAAAGCAATAAGTCTTATCAAGTCATTTTCAAACCCACACCCGCCTTTCTCCTTTTCATTTCTTCATACCATCGCGATTTACCTCTAACAATACTAGGCAAACAATGATAGATACACCAGCATAGGCCGCCAGTAAAGCCAGCGTTCCGCTCCACCTTCGGTGGCTTCGGGCTTGACAGGCGCCCTCTCCTGGTGAGTTAGGCAAACATCAGGTGTAAGGCAGGCTTCGCCAGCTTACACCTGGCAAAGGCACACAGGTACATTTTGGGTTGCAGTAAGTCCGGTGTTTAGATTCCGGTGGGTGGAACCCGGTAGTTCATGGTCAATTTTGCCCGGTGTTTTAGGTCAAAACGAATCCGGTGTTGGCGAAGCCAACATAGAAGGCTCACATTCGAACAAACACAAGTGGCTCAATAATTCATGAGCACAAGCGGCTCAATAATTCACGAGCACAAGCGGCTCAATAATTCACGAGCACAAGAGACTCAAGAGTTCGTGAGCGCAGCCGATCACAGCAAACCAATATACAATAATTAAACGAAATAAGGCACCTCCTGTCCGAGGTGCCTTGTCCCGTCTTATCCTGAGCAACGAGTTTTATTCAAACCCATTCGGATTCCTCTTCTGCCAGTTCCAGCTATCCCGTATCATCTCATTGATCCCATACTCCGCACGCCAGCCAAGCTCACGCTCAGCCTTCGACGGGTCAGAGTAAACGACCGGAACGTCGCCGGCACGGCGGTCATCAATGACATAAGGAATCTTGATGCCATTCACACGTTCAAAGGCTTCTACGAGCTCCAGAACGCTGTAGCCCTTCCCTGTTCC
>JAXJWH010000033.1:0-17662 GCA_036308125.1 Agathobacter sp. | reverse complement strand
TCATACTTTAATTGTTCATTCATGTTTAATTTGACCTTTCTGATAATGATGTCCTCCTGTCATGTTGATAGGAGTATATAATAACATACCTGGGACATTTTTCCATGTGGTATATTAGGACATTATCATAAATGGTTCATAGAATTTAAGTTATAATAATGATATTACTTGACAAATTTTAATTATAGTACTATGATTTGTCTTGTGAGTGAACAAGTTAAGCAAGGAGATTATTCTAAAATATGAGAAAACAGGTATTATCTCTTTTAGTTGAGAATAACCCAGGTGTTACAAGCAGAATATCAGGTCTTTTTAGTAGACGTGGATACAATATCGACAGTTTCTCATCAGGAGTTACTGCGGATCCTAAATATACACGAATTACCATTGTAGCAAGTGGGGAAGAAGAGATTTTAGAGCAGATAGAAAAGCAGGTAGAAAAGCTTGAAGATGTTTTGGATCTTAAGACCTTAAAGCCAGGAAGTTCTGTAACAAGAGAATTAATTCTGGTAAAGATTAGGGCGAAAGATACTCAAAGACAGGCAATTATGAATGTTACAGAAATTTTCCATGGTAAGGTAGTTGATGTAACACATGATTCCATGGTTATTGAGTTGACAGGTCATCAGGATAAGTTAGATGCGTTTCTCGATTTATTAGATGGTTATGAGATACTTGAATTAGCAAGAACAGGTATTACAGGATTGACTCGCGGTTCGAGTGACGTTAGATTTTTAGATTAGTTAATTCACATTTAAGATAACTTAAATGGTATAATAAGATTTTAATATTAGGAGGATATATAAAAATGGCAGATGCAAAGATTTATTATCAGGAAGATTGTAACCTCGCAGCTTTAGAGGGAAAGACAATTGCAGTAATTGGTTATGGTAGCCAGGGACATGCTCATGCACTTAACGCAAAGGAGTCTGGATGTAACGTAATTATTGGTTTATATGAAGGATCAAAATCATGGGATAAGGCTGTTAAGCAGGGATTTGAAGTTTACACTGCTGCAGAGGCTGCAAAGAAAGCTGATATTATCATGATTCTTATCAACGATGAGAAGCAGGCAGCTCTTTACAAGAAAGACATTGAGCCAAACCTTGAAGCTGGAAACATGCTTATGTTCGCTCATGGATTTAACATTCATTATGGATGTATCGTTCCACCAGCAGATGTTGATGTAACAATGATCGCACCTAAGGGACCAGGACATACAGTACGTTCTGAGTACCAGGCAGGAAAGGGTGTTCCTTGTTTAGTAGCTGTTGAGCAGGATGCAACAGGAAAAGCTCTTGAAATCGCATTAGCATACGCTTTAGCAATTGGTGGAGCAAGAGCTGGTGTTCTTGAGACAACATTCCGTACAGAGACAGAGACAGACCTTTTCGGTGAGCAGGCAGTACTTTGTGGTGGTGTTTGTGCACTTATGCAGGCTGGTTTCGAAACACTTTGCGAAGCTGGATATGATCCAAGAAATGCATACTTCGAGTGTATTCATGAGATGAAGCTTATCGTTGACTTAATTTACCAGTCTGGATTCGCTGGAATGAGATATTCAATTTCAAATACTGCTGAGTATGGAGATTACATTACAGGACCTAAGATTATCACAGAGGATACAAAGAAGGCAATGAAGAAAGTTCTTTCTGACATTCAGGATGGTTCATTCGCTAAGGAATTCTTACTTGACATGTCTGAGTCTGGAAAACAGGTTCACTTCAAGGCTATGAGAAAGCTTGCAGCAGAGCATCCATCAGAGCAGGTTGGAGAGGAAATTCGTAAACTTTACAGCTGGAATAATGAAGAAGATAAGTTTATCAACAACTAATTCTAAATAAATACGAATCATATAAGCCTGTAACGGAATGTTATGGGCTTATATTTTTATAAAAATGTATTGTGTCAACCAGTTTGGTTAAGTTATAATCTTTTAAAAGTTGACAAAAAAACCAGTAATGTGTAGAATTATTTTATTGCGATAAATTAAAGATAAAAGAGGAAATAAAAATGGCAGATGTATATAATCACAAAGCAATTGAGCAAAAGTGGCAAAAATACTGGCAGGAACATGAAACTTTCAAAACTGATGTATGGGATTTTAGCAAGCCAAAATATTACGCGCTTGACATGTTTCCATATCCATCAGGTGTAGGTCTTCATGCAGGTCATCCTGAAGGATATACAGCTACTGATATTATGTCAAGAATGAAGAGAATGCAAGGATATAATGTTCTTCATCCAATGGGATATGATTCTTTTGGATTACCAGCAGAACAGTACGCTGTTACAACAGGAAATCATCCTGCAGGTTTTACACAGGAAAATATTAAGACATTTTCAAAACAGCTTAGAGAACTTGGATTTGATTATGATTGGTCTAAAATGATAGCAACATCAGATCCTAAATTTTATAAATGGACACAGTGGATTTTTAAGCAGTTATACGAAGCAGGATATGCAAAGCATATTGAAATGCCTGTAAACTGGTGTGAAGAACTTGGAACAGTACTTTCAAACGATGAGGTTATTGACGGAAAATCAGAGCGTGGTGGTTATCCGGTTGTAAGAAAAAATATGCCTCAGTGGGTTATTGATCAGCCTGCATTTGCAGAAAAACTTTTAGAAGGTTTAGATGAAATTGACTGGCCGGAGTCAACTAAAGAGATGCAGAGAAACTGGATTGGAAAGAGTACTGGTGTTGAAGTAGAATTTGAGATCGTTGGTGGTGGAAAATTCTCTATCTTTACAACATGTATTGAGACTATATATGGTATCACATTTATGGTTCTTGCTCCAGACGGAGATATTGTCAAAGGATTACTTGATAGAGTTGAGAATAGGGATGAAGTTCAGGCATATATCAACGAGACAATCAAAAAGAGTGATATGGACAGAACAGAACTTAACAAGACAAAGTCAGGTTGCGAATTAAAAGGACTTAAGTGTATTAATCCTGTTAATGGCAAAGAAGTTCGTATGTTTATTGGTGATTTTGTACTTGCAAGCTATGGTACAGGCGCTGTTATGGCTGTTCCAACACATGACCAGAGAGACTTTGAATATGCACAGGCTCATAACATTGAGATGATCCAGGTTATCGATGGCGCAGATGTTTCAGAGCATGCATTCGAAAAGCAGGATTATCTTGGAAAAGGATGTAAATTAATTAATTCAGAAGAATTTACAGGTATGACAGTTGAGGAAGCAAAAGAAGCAATAACTGACAAACTTGAGAAAATGGGAGTTGCAAAGAGAACTGTTAATTATCGTTTCAGAGAATGGATTTTTGCACGTCAGAGATATTGGGGAGAGCCTGTTCCTTGTGTATATAAGGAAGATGGTTCAATCTATTTCCTTCCTGATGAGGAATTACCATTAATTCTCCCTGAATTAGAGGATTACAAAGGAAAGAACGGAAAAGCTCCTCTTGAAAATGCAACAGAATGGAAACAGTACGATAAGAATGGTGTTAAGGGTGTAAGAGAGACATCAACTATGCCTGGTTCTGCTGGTTCATCATGGTATTATATGAGATATATCGATCCTGATAATGATGAAGAATTTGCAAATCAGGAATTATTAAAGCATTGGCTTCCAGTAGATTTATATGTAGGTGGTCCAGAGCATGCAGTTGGACATCTTATGTATGCCAGAATCTGGAACAGATTCCTTTATGACAAAGGTTTATCGCCAGTAAAAGAGCCATTTAAGAAATTAGTTCATCAGGGAATGATTCTTGGTTCTAATGGAATTAAGATGGGTAAGAGATTCCCAGAATTTGTTGTAAATCCATCTGATGTAGTAGAAGAATATGGTGCTGATACACTTAGATTATACGAAATGTTTATGGGACCACTTGAAGTATCTAAGCCATGGAATGATAACAATGTTCAGGGTGCAAAGAGATTCATTACAAGAGTTTGGAATTTCTTTACAAATCCAGACAATATTGTAGAGGAAAGCGGCGGAGCACTTGAGAAAGTATATCATCAGACAGTTAAGAAAGTAACAAATGATTTTGAAGCACTTGGATTTAATACTGCAATCAGCCAGATGATGATTTTTGTAAATGAAGTATACAAAGTTGGCAAATGTCCAAGAGAATATGCAGAAGGTTTAATTAAGATGCTTTCTTGCGTATGTCCTCATGTAGGTGAAGAAATCTGGCAGATTTTAGGTCATGATGATACAATTGCATATGAGCCATGGCCAACATATGATGAGGCAAAGACAGTTGAAAATTCTGTTGAGATTGCAATTCAGATTAATGGTAAAACAAAAGGAACACTTGGAATTAACAAGGATGATGCTAAAGAAGACGTTCTTGCAAGAGCCAAGGAAGTTATTGCTGATAAATTAACTGGAAATATAATTAAAGAAATTTATGTTCCTGGTAAGATCGTTAATATAGTAATGAAATAGTATGATTTTATAAATTGAAATCCCCTGCACAGTATAAGTGCGGGGGATTAAATTTTTTAAGTAGTATTTTAAGTAGTAGTTTAAAGTATTATTTTTTAAGTACATGATTAGGAAGAGAAGGATCGCTGCCTCTTAATTTTTGCATTCCACGTTGAATTGCATCCTTAGAATCCTTCCAGTCCGCATCATGGTTTTTATAATCAAATTTTTCTATGAACCAGGAAATATCTTCATATACACGTTTCATATTATCCTGCATGAGAGGTAAAACCATGTTATAGAATTCTTCACGTTCTTTTTCATTTAATTTCTCGTCGGCGCCCTTAAGCAGAACTTTAAAGTGGTCCAGACAAAAGCCCTTTGTTTCTGAGACTTGTTTTCTAAAGTCGGCATCTTTTTTATACATATTGAAAAAAGTATCAATGTAAGCATTAAAAGTTTTTTGGACACTGTTACAAATAAAACATGTGGATTCACGCTGGTTTATCCAGTCCACAATTGAGTTCTCGGATGAACTTTTTTTAAAAAGTCCACTTTTTTTAGTGGATTTAGATGGACTGAATTTCTTGAATTCTTTATCCATTTCCTCAATATGTCTCATATACATTGTCTTAAGTATCCAGGCATTTCCTAAAGAGTTACCATAATCAAACATTTTTTTGAAATGTGCTCTGCAGAATCCTTCTTTATCAGTCATATCTCGTATATCTGATTCCATATATGAAGCACCATGGCCTAATACAAAATCCATCATATGATTTTCTGTACGGCGTTCGATATAACAAAATGGACATTCTCCGGAGTTTGTCATTGCATCTGATATTGGAATTGTATGAATTTGTTCCTTCATATGTTATTTCTCCTCTGGATTATAATTTGTATAAAATTCAATAAATGATTGTAAAGATTTTGAAAGTTTAGAATTCTCTTTGTAGGCAAATCCTACTTCTCGCTTGTGAATAGGTATACCGAGTGGAATTTCTATTAATGAACCATCGCGTAATTCTTTTGTAACAAAACTTTTTATTACGCACGCTACTCCCACACCTATTTTTGCAAAATCAATAAGCAGATCCATGTTGGAAATGTCGATGGATTCAGCGACTGTAATTTGATTTTCCTGCAGATAATCATCTATGTATTGTCGTGTCATGTTATTTTTGTCTAAAAGCATTAAGGTGGAATTTTGTAAGATTTCATCCTTTTTAATGCCACGAGTACTTAGATTCCTAAGATAACTTTTCGTTGTAACAAATATGTCTTCAATATTATCAAGATAATGGAAATGGATATTCTTCATATTTTCAGGTTTTCCGATTAATCCGATATCTATTTTGTTATCATCTAAAAGTCGAAGAGTTTCATTAGTTGACTGGCAATTAATTGATATACTAATATGAGGATTTCGTTTGATGAATTCCTTTAGATAGGGGAGAAGCATATATTTACACAAAGTACTGCTGACTCCAATCTGTAAGTGCCCCACACCCAGTTCTATTGAACGTCGCAATTTTTCTTCGCCGGCGCCTAGAGTTTCGAATGCTTCCTTGACATGTCCATATAGCAGGTTTCCTTCATCTGTTAATATAACACCTCTTGAACTTCTGGAAAATAATTTGCAATTTAGACTTTCTTCAAGCTTTTGAATTGATTTGCTGATGGCAGGCTGACTTATGTATAATTCCTTTGCGGCTTTTGAAATATTGCCTGCGTTGGCGACTGTGTAAAAAATCCAATAAGAAGACAGATTCTGATTCATATATATTCTCCTTACTAATAAAATATTAACATAACATTTAAGATTAGTTTGTAAAAGTGTTCTGATTATTCTTTCTAAAATCTCACGTAATGTTATTTATATAATATCATAAAATTTAGTTATGGTAAATATGTTTATTATGTATTTTTATTATAGAAATAGTTATGATATCATTCTTTCATAAGATATACGGAAAAATCGTTCACTCACATTCAGATGTTCCGTAAGTATAGATATGTTAGGAGGAAAAGACAGATGGGAATGACAATGACACAAAAAATTCTTGCAGCTCATGCAGGTCTTGACACTGTAACAGCAGGTCAATTAATAGAGGCAGATCTTGATCTTGTATTAGGTAATGACATCACTTCACCTGTTGCTATTCATGAGATAGAGAAGATGAAAGTTGATGGAGTATTTCACAAAGACAAGATTGCTTTAGTTATGGATCATTTTGCACCAAACAAAGACATTAAGTCAGCACAGCATTGTAAGTGTGTAAGAGAGTTTGCCTGCAAACATGAAATAAGTAATTATTATGATGTTGGAGAGATGGGAATTGAGCATGCTTTATTACCTGAGAAAGGTCTTACAGTTGCAGGTGATGTGATTATTGGAGCTGATTCGCATACATGTACATACGGTGCATTAGGTGCTTTCTCAACAGGTGTTGGAAGTACAGATATGGCAGCTGGTATGGCAACAGGAAAAGCATGGTTTAAAGTTCCTTCAGCAATTAAATTTAATATTGTTGGAAAACCAGCAAAATGGGTAAGTGGTAAAGATGTAATTCTTCATATTATTGGTATGATTGGTGTAGATGGAGCATTATATCGTTCAATGGAATTTGTTGGAGAAGGAATCAAATATTTAACAATGGATGACAGATTTACAATTGCAAATATGGCAATTGAGGCTGGTGGAAAGAATGGGATTTTCCCAGTTGATGATCTTACAAGAGAATACATGAAAGAACATTCAAAGAGACCATTTGTTGAATATGAAGCAGATGAAGATGCTGTTTATGATGAAGAGTATACAATTGACTTAAGTGAACTTAAGCCTACAGTAGCATTTCCACATCTTCCAGAGAACACACATACAATCGATGAGGTTGGTGATATAGCAATTGATCAGGTTGTTATTGGTTCATGTACAAACGGAAGAATGGATGATCTTAGAATTGCTGCATCTATCCTAAAAGGAAAGAAAGTTGCAAAAGGAATAAGAGTTATCGTAATCCCTGCAACACAAAAGATTTATCTTCAGGCAATGGAAGAGGGATTAATTCGTACATTTATCGAAGCAGGCGCTATTGTCAGCACACCTACATGTGGTCCATGTCTTGGAGGATATATGGGAGTAATGGCAGAAGGCGAGCGTTGTGTATCAACAACAAACCGTAACTTCGTAGGACGTATGGGACATGTAGAGTCTGAGGTATATCTTGCAAGCCCAGCTGTTGCAGCAGCAAGTGCAATTACAGGTAAGATTTCCGGACCTGATGAAGTAATGTAATTATAGGAGGAAAAAAGATGAAAGCAGCACATGGTAATGTTTTTAAATATGGTGATAACGTAGACACGGATGTAATAATTCCTGCAAGATATTTAAATTCCTCTGATCCAAAGGAACTTGCTACACATTGTATGGAAGATATTGATAAAGATTTCGTAAAGAATGTTAAGGCAGGAGATATTATTGTTGCAAATAAGAATTTTGGATGTGGTTCTTCAAGAGAGCATGCTCCAATTTCCATTAAGGCAGCAGGAGTAAGTTGTGTTATAGCTGAAACTTTTGCAAGAATCTTTTATCGTAATGCAATTAACATCGGACTTCCAATTATTGAGTGTCCTGATGCGGCAATTGCTATATCTTCAGGAGATGAAGTAGAGGTAGATTTTGATTCAGGAGTAATCACAGATATTACAACAGGTGAGAAATTCCAGGGTCAGGCTTTTCCACCATTTATGCAAAAGATTATTGATTGCGAAGGTCTTGTAAATTATATTAACGAGAAATAAAAATAATCTATCATCATGCTCTTTGATAGTGCGTGATGATAGATTTTAAGTTTTTAATCGGGTTTAGTTAAGGAATTTATATAATTGATATATTTTGGAGATATTTTAACCTGAGTATAGAATTGGGCATATTCTTTAGGCGACAGGGTATCAATATAATTTTCATTATATTTTTTGTTTATTCCTGCTGTATGAGCCATGTCAATTGCTTTATTATATGCAATGGCGGCTTTTTCTTCAGAAGAGTATGTTCCAATTGTAAATACACCGTTGATTTTAATTTTAGCTTTATAAAGAATTTTATCATTTTTTTGTATTTGAGTAACACCGTTATATTTGTTAAGGATAATTATATTAGAGTATCGGTAATCGGTTCGGTCATCATTGGCAAAAATATAATCTTTTCCATAGACTGCATATGGTTTTATTCCATACCGGCTTTGGATACTGACTTGCATGCCGTAATCATTTACAAAAAGATGTCCCTGACGTTGTATGATTTTGTGGCTTGAATAGTAGAATAAGTCATCAATATCAAATTTTAATTCATATGAAATGGTCAGATAGTAGCTAAAATAACTTTTATGGAGATAAATAGGTGTTGGAATATACATATTATTATCTCTGTAATTAATAAGCGAAACGATTTTTTCAAAAGGAAGGGCATATGTAAGATAATATGAATCTTCAATTGAATCTGAACTGTTTATTATGGAATTAGCAGCGCGATATGCCTGATGGGCATCCCGTTCAGTAGAAAAACTTCCTAAACTGATATGTTTGTTTTTGTATGTTATATTTGAACGGTAATATGGTGTCCCGTCTTTTTTTGTAGCTAAATAAACTCCTGGTAACATTATATCTCCTCCCAAAGTATATATATATTTGATTATACTATATAAAAAGCAGTTTTAGAAGAATTTTCTTTTGGAAAGACATTTGTGCGTCATAGGTTGACAACGAAAGAGAATTTTTTTATACTGTTCATAGTAAAAATGATTTAGAAAGAGTTATGAGGTAAAGAAATGGGCTTAATGTATTCTAGCACTAGAAATAGTGATAAAAAATTTACAGCATCACAGGCAATTCTTAAAGGATTAGCAGATGATGGCGGTTTATTTGTTCCTGAAAGTATTCCTAGTTTGGATGTATCTTTAGATGAACTTGCAAAGATGTCATATCAGGAGACCGCATATGTTGTTATGAAACAGTTCCTTACAGATTTTACAGAGGAAGAATTAAAAAGTTGTATTAACAAAGCATATGATAGCAAGTTTGATACAGAAGAAATCGCACCATTAGTTCAGGCTGATGGAGCATATTATTTGGAATTATTCCACGGAGCAACTATTGCTTTTAAGGATATGGCATTATCGATTTTGCCTCATTTGCTTATTACTGCTGCACGCAAAAATAAGGTAGAGAATGATATCGTAATTCTTACTGCGACATCAGGAGATACTGGAAAAGCAGCTTTAGCTGGATTTGCAGATGTAGAAGGTACAAAGATTGTTGTATTTTACCCTAAGAACGGTGTTAGTCCAATCCAGGAAAAACAGATGGTTACACAAAAGGGCGCAAATACACATGTAGTAGGAATTAACGGTAATTTCGACCAGGCTCAGACTGGTGTTAAGATGATGTTCAATGATAAAGAGCTTGCAAAAGAGATGAGTGAAGCTGGTTACCAGTTTTCTTCTGCTAACTCTATTAACATTGGAAGACTTGTTCCTCAGATTGTATATTATGTATATGCATATGCAAAAATGTATTCAAATGGTGTAATTGGAAAAGATGAAAAGATTAATGTTGTTGTTCCAACAGGAAACTTTGGAAATATTCTTGCAGCTTTCTATGCTAAGAATATGGGACTTCCAATTGGAAAATTAATCTGTGCATCAAACGAGAACAAGGTATTATATGATTTCTTCTCAACAGGTACATATGATAAGAATAGAGATTTTATTCTTACAAGTTCCCCATCAATGGATATTTTAATTTCTTCAAACTTAGAGAGATTAATTTATAGAATTGCTGGAAACGATGCTAAGAAGAATGCTGAATTCATGAAGAATTTAACAACAAATGGTAAATATGAGATTACTGATGAGATGAAGGCTCAGCTTGCTGATTTCTATGGAAATTACACTAGCGAAGAGGAAACATCTGAAGTAATCAAGAATTTGTATGAGAAGACAGGATATGTTATTGATACTCATACTGCAGTTGCAGCAGGTGTATATGCTAAATATAAGGCAGATACTAATGATACAGATACTAAGACTGTTATTGCTTCAACAGCAAGCCCATTCAAATTTACAAGAAGCGTTATGAATTCAATCGATAAAAAATATGATTCAATGTCTGATTTTGAACTTGTTGATGAGCTTTCAAAAATTGGTAATGTTGAGATTCCACAGGCAATTGAAGATATCAGAAGCGCTGAAGTTTTACATGATACAGTATGCGAAGTAGATGAGATGCCTAAGATTGTTAAAGATTTTCTTGGAATGAAATAGACATAAATATAAAAATTGCGTAACAGATTTAATTTGTTACGCAATTTTTATATTGAAACTCTTTTGTTGTTATATATTTGCATTTGAACGAATCTGGATGATAAAATGAACTGTTCCAAATGAATATAAAACAGGAATATAGTATGTATTTTCTTCGAAAGTGATTATGGAATCATCAATATGTGTAGGTGCTGTAATCGATAACTCCATTGAATGGTCGTTAGAACAGTTTACGATAAAAAGTCCATTGTGTAAATTCAGGAAATCTTCTAAGGATGCCTGAACATATTCATCATAAGTATCAAAATGATCACCTACATATCTGGATGCAAATTCAATGGCAGTTTCCTCGTTCATATTAAGGTATGAAACTACTGAATATTCACCAATGACTTCCTGTCTGGCACAACATTCCACAGGAAATTCTTTACATTCCTCACAAGACAGTGGTGTAAAATCATCTCCCACAAAACGTATAAAATTATTAAAGAGTAACTCCCAAAACATCTTTCCTAAACGAGTTACAGGAGCCTCTGCTGTGATAAAGAAATTGTCAAACAGTCGCTGGATATTCTCCTGATCATCCAACATTTCAATTTCTGTCATTTCGTTCTGGGAACGATAATCTGCAATTATCATTTCCAAATCTGAGTTGGTAATAACCCCATCATCCACAAGAATCTGACCAAGAAGAAGGAAATCAGGATTCTGATTTTTGAGTAAACTAAGTACCTGATTTTCGGTGAGATAGCCAAGTTCGATCGCTAATTCTCCGAATTTCTTGTCTTCGTGTGTTTGTTGGATGACAATACTATCAACTTCTGATGCAGTCATTAGACCAGCAGCTATGGCAAGTGTTCCTAAACGCATATGCTGACCTGACTGTTTTTGCATCGCGGAAAACAATTGCTCTTTAGTAACATACTTCCTAGAGAGCAGGTAATTTCCAAAAAATTGTGTGTACATGTTATTTATCTCCCTTCAAGGAATCTGTTAATTATTTCAATTACCTGTTGCTGATCCAGTGGCTTTTGAATAAAGTCCTTTGCACCTGCCTGTAAAGCACATTTAAGCTGAGATTGCGTACCAACAGAAGATGCAATTATTATTGTTGCATTAGGATCAAAATTCATAATTTCCTGAATGGCAATATTTCCGTCTTTCTTTGGCATCACTATATCTAAAAAAACTAAATCAGGTTTATTCTCGATATATTGGTCAATGGCACTCTGCCCATCAGAAGCCTCTAAAAATATTGGAGTTCCTAAAGTAGAAATAATGTCTTTCAGCTGTTTTCTTGCTAAAATTGAATCATCGCTTATTAAAATTTTAATATTATCAATATTCATTGTTCGTAACTCCTTTGCATAAGTATAATTATATTTTACAATAAAAAAAAGAATAAAGCAATAATTTTATAGGACTTTTATACTAATTTTTGCGAGCTAAAATTTGAATAATGAAGTACAATTTGGTATAATATTCTTTGAATGAATATGGAGGTGTGAATATGAAAGTATTATTAATAATTGATGTTCTGATAATAATAATTGGATTTTATCTTGTGATTGGAACTAAGAAGATGGGAGATAGCGGAGAGATTAATTCAATGCTTTTAGCAGAAGAAGAGATAAAAAAAGTAAAGGATTCAAAAGGCTTTATTAAATTTATTTCACCAATCTGTTATTTATTCGGAGGTGTTTCTTTCTTACTTGGAGTAGTGGGGATTGTCGCGGAATTTGTGAATATTCCTTATTGGTCATATGTTGAATTGGCGATATTTTTGATTGTTTTATTGATTTTTTCATTTAAATTGCAAAAAGCCAGAAGTTTATATGTTTAGATAAAATTGTTGGCTATCATTGAAGAAAATTAAACTTTAAATTTGGTAAAAAGTTACTTGAATTTAATGTTGCATATATGCACACATTAAAGTATAATAAAAACACAGAAAAGAGTACCTGGAATGAACGACACTCTTGTATATTTAGAACCTACATTTACTTTAAACGGGATTCTTATATTGCTCATTGGATGTCAGGCCTCCGAGTTGCGCAGTGGAAGACAGAAGATGAGTTGCGGTTACCCACCTAGCTTTGGCTAGGAGTCTAAATTGCAAGAAACGTCATTCTGGGCTCTTTACTAAAGATAATTTACTAAATACAGATGAATTGTGAAACACAAAAGAATCTGATATACAAATGATTGATTATATTACAGAAGAGAGCATAGATACAAAGGATATATTATAAACAAATGATAAAAGGAAGTTGCATTTTAGCAACTTCCTTTTGCGTTGCGAAAAGTTGTTTGCAATATTTATCTAATATAAAAGGAGGATTAATGAAAAAGAAATTTGATTTAAAAATTGTTATTTTAATGCTGGGGATAATTATTCTTTCTCTTGGAATAACGGCTCTAGTGGTTATAAATTCAATCAGTTCTACAAATGTTATTCCAAGTGATGCGGTTTTAAATGGCGAAAACATATCAGATGTTATCAGAAATGCATATATTATATCAACAGATAACAATACAATAAAGTATTACTATAATGGGAAAATATATGAATACAAAGGGAAATTAGATAAGCAATGCAGCAAAATTGTGGATTTGATATTTGATGGTAAAAAGATTGTTGGTATAATTTCTAAGGAAAACTATATAATTGGAAAAGTTGAATATAATGAAAAAGATATGCTTACATATGTAGATGGAAAAGCATATTCTATAGATGATAATTTGGCAGTGTATCAGGTTAATAAAGATACAGTTAAACAGCAGTTGCCTGAAATAATCAACAGCAAGAAATGTAGTGTATACCTAAGCAATGGAAAGGTCTGTGCTTTGGTTGAAAATCAAGACAGTAGTGATTCAAGTAATACAAATGTCAGAGTGATAATAAGGAATAATGACTCCATTTATTTTGATAATTTATGGATTTATGGTGAAAATCTGCGCGTGAACGATAAAGAAACTAAAAAGAAATCAATAAATATAAAAAGCATAATGAAAGATAGGACAAGCATAAAAATATCGGCAAATTTTATTTCCTATGGAACAACCGCGGACGAAACGCCCAAAAAGAAGTATGAAGGGGATTTTTACATTAAAAAATATAAAAAGGGATATATACTTATCAATGAGCTAAATATAGAGGATTATCTGTGTTATGTTCTGCCTTCGGAAATGCCGGTGACATTTTCTTTAGAAGCTCTTAAGGCACAGGCAATTTGTGCAAGAACATTTGCGTATGCACAAATAAAAAATGGAACATATGAAAAGTACGGGGCTGATTTAGATGATTCTACATCATTTCAGGTTTATAATGCGTTAGGACGACATAAGAATACTGATAAAGCTGTTAAAGAAACAGAAGGAATTGTGGTTTGTTCGGATGAAAAACTTGCAACCTGTTATTATTTTTCAACCAGCCCGGGGAAAACCGAGGATATGGAAGTATGGCAGGGAAAAACACCGGAATATATAAGAAAATGTAAATCTAAGGATAATAATTCTCCATATTATAGATGGAAAGCGGATTTGCAATTTAATAACTACTATGATAAAGAAAATGGAAAACTTAAAAAAATAGTTATAAAAAAAGTTAGTGATTCAGGATATGTTTTAAAATTAATTGCGAAATTTGAAAATAAAACAAAAATTCTAAATAAAGAAAATGAAATCAGGGCTTTTCTTGGAAAATATATTTCTATAGTTACTCTGAATAATGGAGAAAAGGTTCGTGATATGTCAATGATTCCAAGTGCATGCTTTTCGATAAAGAGTATGAATGAAAAGGAATGTGTCATTGAAGGTGGTGGTTTTGGTCATGGAATTGGTTTTAGTCAGTATGGTGCCTGTAAACTGGCAGAGCAGGGCAAAGATTATGAGGAAATAATAAATTATTATTACAAGAATATAGAATTGAAAAGGTATTAAATAGAATTTACTAATTTTGCGTAACATGATATAATCACAATCAGACTATTCGAGGTGAGATTATGAGTGTTTTAACAAAATTTATTAAATACGTTTCGCAAAATATATTAGGTATGATAGGTGTATCGTGTTATATTTTGGTTGATACATTTTTTATATCCAAGGTTCAAGGCACAAATGGTATAGCCGTTTTAAACCTGGCATTACCAGTATACGGACTTATTTTTGCAATAGGTTCAATGATAGGTGTAGGTTCTGCTACTGAATATACTATTTCAAGTTCGAAAAATATGGACGATAAAAATGACTATTTTTCAAATGGTATATTATTTTCAGTCTTGTGCGGAATTCCATTTGTTTTGGTGGGGATTTTTGGCTCAAAAGATTTGATAGCTCTTCTGGGTGGAAATTCAACAATTGTAGAGCTGGGGCAAGATTATTTTTCAATATTCCTTGTATTTGCTCCATTTTTTATGATGAATTATGTAATAAATGCTTTTGTAAGAAATGACAATGATCCGGGAAGAGCAATGCTTGGGACTATGTCAGGAAGTATATTTAATATAATTTTTGATTATATTTTTATGTTTACATTGGGATTTGGAATGAAAGGTGCGGCTTTAGCAACTGCTGCATCACCTATTGTTAACAGTCTGGTTTGTTCTACGCATTTTTTAAAAAAATCAAATAATATCAAATTTGTTTTTAAAATGTCTTCAATAAAGAAATTAATAAGTTCCTGTGTGCTTGGAATATCAGCGTTTATAGGAGAGCTGTCTTCAGCGGTCACAACTGCAGTTTTCAATTTTCTGTTACTTGGATTAGGCGGTACGGTTGCAGTGGCAGCATATGGAATTATAGCAAATATTGCCCTTGTGGCAACTGGAATATACAATGGAATAGCGCAAGGTTCACAACCACTTTTTAGTTACTATTATGGCAAGAATGAAAAAAATAATATAAATAAAATTTTTCGATATGGAGTTATACTTTCAATTATTTTTTCTGTTATTTTAATAGCGGTTATTTTTAGTAATACTAATTTGTTTATAGACATTTTTAATAGTGAAAAATCAAAAGAACTTTCGGAAATGGCTTTTGCAGGGTTAAGGCTGTATTTTATTGGTTACATTTTTGCCGGAATTAATATAGTAGGTGCGGGATATATGTGCGCAATTGAAGAGGGAAAACGGGCATTTATTGTGTCCATACTTAGAGGATTTGTTCTTATTGTTCTTTGTTCGATTTTATTATCAAGATTTTTAGGAATAAACGGAGTATGGTGCTCGTTTACACTTTCGGAATTTTTGACTGGTTTAGTTACAATATATCAGATTATTAAAATACGTAAGGAGTAGAAAATGGAATTTGAATTACCAAAAGAGTTTGAATACAAAATGAAAAAATTGCTTGGAGAAGAATGGGATTCTTTTTTGAAATCATATCAGAATAATAATTATCATGGACTTCGCTTTAATTTGCAAAAACTTAGTTCGTCTGATGATATTGAATATATTTCTGATAAACTTGGAATAAACGAAAATGGCAATGAAATTCCATGGGAAAAGACAGGAATTTATTATTCGAATGAATCAAGACCTGGGAAACATCCTTATCATGAGATGGGATTATACTACATACAAGAGCCAAGTGCCATGTCAGCAGCGGCTTTGTTAAAACCTGAGCCTGGGATGAAGGTTTTGGATTTATGTGCCGCACCTGGAGGAAAATCGACACAGCTTGCTAATATGATAATGGGAGAGGGACTTCTTGTATGTAATGAAATAAATTCGGCAAGGTGTAAAATTTTGTCTCAGAATATAGAGCGCATGGGAATAAGAAATGCGATTGTAACAAATGAAGACAGCTTTAAACTTGCTGAAAAATTTCCTGGATTTTTCGATGCAATATTGGTGGATGCCCCATGCTCAGGAGAGGGAATGTTTAGAAAAAATGTAGAGGCTATTGGAGAATGGAGTGAGAATAACGTTTTAAAGTGCGCCGGAATGCAAAAGGAGATACTTGACAATGCGGCAAAAATGCTGGCTCCGGGAGGCAGGATGGTCTTTTCTACATGCACATTTTCACCAGAAGAAAATGAAGAAAACGTTGAATTCTTTTTAAAGGGACATGACGATTTTGAAATTGAGGATGTTGATACACCTTGGTTTAGCGAGGGTAAACCGGAATGGACAAAGAATAATACAAAGGAAGTGGAAAAGTCAAAAAGATTATGGCCACATAAATTAAAAGGTGAAGGTCATTTTGTTGCAGTTTTTCGTAAAAAAGGAAATTTATCATTGGATAGATGTGAAACTGGCAAGGCAAAAAAGAAAAATAGCACAAAAGATGTTTTGTCAAAGGAAGAAAGAAAGATATTTGATGAATTTATAGCACAAACCTGCACTGACAGTATTGCAAAGTGGATTAGTTCAGGTGTGATGGCGAAATTTGGTTCAATGCTTTACAGACTTCCGGATAATTGTCCGAATTTAAGCGGGTTACATGTTTTAAGAAGTGGATTATGCCTTGGAGAATTCAAGAAAAACAGATTTGAGCCATCGCATAGTCTTGCTGTTTCAATGAAAAAAGAAGATGCATGTAATTGCATTAATTTATCCATTGATGATGATAGAACATATGGCTATTTCAGAGGTGAATCTATTATTTTATCAGATGATGATGGGGATTTTAAGAAAAAAGGATGGTGCCTTGTTTTGGTAGATGGATTTTCTGCCGGATGGGGCAAGATATCAGGAATGCAGGTCAAGAATCATTATCCAAAGGGGCTTAGGAGAGAATTGAAATGATTTTTGCACTTGATGTTTTAAATATAGTATGTTAAAATACATTTTGTTATTATGTTAAAAGCCTGACTTTTGCAGGAAAATAAGTATAAAATACCCGTCAAGCCCAATAAATACAAGGCCTGGCGGGTTTGTTATTTTGTCAGATTTTCATGGTGTTTTAGTCCTTGAATTAGGGTTTTG
>JAXJWH010000032.1:0-1577 GCA_036308125.1 Agathobacter sp. | reverse complement strand
GGGGGGTTCCCGAGTGGCCAAAGGGGGCAGACTGTAAATCTGTTAGCTATGCTTTCGATGGTTCGAATCCATCTCCCCCCACCAAAGAAGAAGCGTAATTTTGATACAAAGTTACGCTTCTTTTTATATGCTCAAAACCGCTTAAATAAGGGACTTTTAAAAAAAGAGGCTCTGTGTCAATAGTTGGGGTCAAAATTGAATAATGGAATTTTTTCAATGCGGTTGCAGTTTTATGCAACCGCATTTCCTTTGTTTGATTTTTTGTAACTAAACATATGTAATATTCTTTTTCTAAATCTATCAAAATTACGATAACCGTAAGCGTTTCTTTTTAAAACTTTAATTTTGTTGTTGCATCCTTCTGTAAAACCATTTGTGTATGGATAATCGAACGTGTTGAATATGGATTTGCCCCAGTTATGTAGTGTTGCAGCACAATCCTGATAATCTTTTAATCTACTGTTCTGTGCTGTTAAAATCCATTCTGAGAGTAGCTTTTTCGCCCTTTGGTTATCTTCACAATCAAGAATTTCGTAAAACAGTTCTTTTAAAAAATATGCACTTCTTAAATCGTCATTAAAGTATAATAGGTATTCAACTTTTTCTAGTTGTTCGGGTTTTAGTTTACTTTTTCTCATAGTCAAAATTCTTTTTGAGTGTTTGAACAATAATCTGTTTTCTTTACCATATTTCTTTTGTATTTGTTTTCTCACTCGTTCAAATGCCCATATTACCTGACGAACATAATGGTATTTGTCAATTAATGGTATTGCTTGTTTAAAATATAGTTCAGATAATTCAGCATATGGTTTCCACATATCGCTAACAAAGAATTTAATATCATTGCGCTGCTTTTGATCCCATTGTCTGAAATATGATACTAATTGACTTTGCTTTCTATCTGGTAATATATCATATATAGTTCCATCTGCCGGATTGGTTATGATGACCTGATATTTTTCTTTACCTGTATTGCCTTTAAATTCGTCAATAGATAGAACTTCCGGTAATTTTTCAGGCCGAGAAAATGCTAACATATCAAAAAATCGAATAACTGTTGAAACGGACAAATTAACTTCTTTTGCAATACTTGTAAATGACCTTTCGGATTCAGTTTTCTTAAATATTTCATTAATTAATCGCAGGGTAACTCTATGATGTTTTGGTGCGAAGGAATTAGCTTCAGAAAATCTTTTGCCACATTCTTTGCACACATATCTGCGATGGTTGTGAATTAAAGTAATATTTTTACCAAAAGCAGAAATATCCTTAATATGTCTTATACGATAGTCATGAACATAGGATGTAGTATGTGAACAGCAAGGACAAACATGTGGTTTTATTGGTAATTGTGTGTATATTAAAGTGTCAGTTTTAAAATGTTCAATTTTAATTACATTTACATCTTGTAAATTTAATAAATCTTTAGTATAATCAAATGAGAGCATATTGTGTTCCTCCGCCATGGTTTCTAGGCAATTCCATTATAACGGATTTTGAACAAATATGCTCTATCTTTTTTTATTTTATTAAATTAATATTGAGCTATATTTGTTTGGCACCCCAACATTTATTAT
>JAXJWH010000031.1:0-1540 GCA_036308125.1 Agathobacter sp. | reverse complement strand
GGGGAAACAAAAAAAAGAGACATCCTTTCGAGGGTGTCTCTTTTTTTGTCTGCGGGTTTGTGGTTTTGTGGGTTTGCGTGGTGGGGAAGTGGTTGATAATCAATGTTTTAAGCTGTTATTGGTGTCCGATTTTGCCCACCAGTGATGGTTTAAGTTATTGGTAGATAAACCGTTACGTGCCACGGGTAGATGGGCGGCATGTCCGGTAGCAGATAAAAAATGGCAAGGTAAATTATAGAATCTGCAAATTGAGATCAAGCAAAATCAGGTAGCATATCTCTCAAGCATCAATCTTAGTATGATTTAACGAATTTACTATTAGTCACACAAGGTTACAAAAAAACACTCCGAAGAGTGGATTAATTATTTTTTTGAAAATTCCTCTTTGAAAAAATCAAAGACATATACTGCACCTTGAAAATATAGACCTGTCTGCGGATCCTCCAGTTTGGAAAATGTATTTGACTTATACAACTTATCCAGAGCCTCTCTATCTGACAGATTATATTCCTCCATTATCATTGGTATGAGATCCTCACAAAGAGTTTCAATGAGAAATTGTCTTTCTACCTGTGTCATAATTTCTTAAGATAAGTTAATGCCTTTTCTGTACCGAAGAAGTATTGATAGGTGACTTTGCTATGCTTTATTTCCTCTAGAAATACATCAAAGGTTATGAATCCTCTCATCAGTCTTCGGATTTGCGTACCAACGCCGTCATCAGCAATAGGTCCAATTACAATATCAAACTGATGAGCTGTAGTGTCGGAGTTATTACTACGATTCATCAATATAAACTCAGCCCATTCCTTAGAATATCCTTCGAATCGTTTTACATTCAAGCACTCCAGTGCTGATTCGTCAAATTCAAATGTGGTTACTGTTGGCACTCCACAACCTTCGCGACGGATGACATTGGAACAAAATTCCACTGCTTGCTTGTAATCCGGATTAGCATAGAAACCTTTTCCAAAATCCTTTCCTCTTCTTCCACGGTTGAGATCAATTATGTCAACCTCAACATTCGATCCGTGATATAGCTTCATTCCAGCTCCCCTCCATTTCGTTTACAGATCATATGCATATCTTCGACTGCATCATCAATAGACAATGTGTGCTCCGACTCATAACAATCTATTATAAAATCCAGTCCACTATATTTCGAGAGATAGTTATATGCAAATGCATTGCTGAGAGAGAACCTTTCAGCAAAAGCTCCAATACAAGCAATGTAATATGCAATCCTATTCTTTTCCTCTCTACTCATAAAAGTCCATTTTCGCAAAGATAATCAATTCAATAGAATTTCAAAAGTTGTGCAATTTAAATCCACATTGGCAACTGGCCCCGCTTCATACGGTATGACCGACACTATGGGTCGTATGCACTCTGACGCACAGTTCGCAGGGCAAAACTCGGCATCGGTAACAACCCAATGGTTGGTTGTACAGTTGCTTGTGCGGTTGACGTTGCTACTGCACTCAACAAGTAATCTACTGATACTTAATACGATAAGGGAATGGTTTTTCACCATTCCCTT
>JAXJWH010000030.1:0-2072 GCA_036308125.1 Agathobacter sp. | reverse complement strand
GGTTTTGCCTTGCGACGGAACGATGCCGAAAGTTTCTCATTCTCTTCCTCGGCTGTCAAGGGAACCGGATTCTTGCGAGAAAGTTCCAGCCACTTGTCTAGTTCATCTCGATAGATTAACAGATGTTTCCCTTGCTTGATAGCAGGAAGACCATCATTCTTCACCTTGTAATAGAAGGTGGACAGAGGCATTTTAAGGTATTCACACGCTTCCTGTACGCTCATGAGTACATGCGTGTTCTCCTTTACCTCATTACGATTTTTGATGTTCTCTTTAATCGTTGTTTCCAGACTTGCGATTTTCTCGCACAACTCACCTACAACTGTTGGTAGGTCGTTAAATGTAAATTCTTTTGTTACCATGTTTTTTAACTTTGAGGTTTAACATGGTGCAAATGAATATAATGAATAATCGCAGAAATAGTGCAGACTGGAATAATTATCTTGCTGAACAAGTAAATTATTACTAAGCAGCTATAGTCTTCTTCATTGAGTTGAATTTATAGTCACCCTTGGCTGGTCTATCTATTGGAATTGATGCCGGAATAACATCACGGAGATTCCTTTCAAGATACTCAACAGTTGCATCACGAAGTTCAAATGGAAATGAAGCCTTAATAAAAATGGCACGTTCTCTATTTGAAATTCCTAATCTTTCGCCAATGTTCCATGCCAAATGGCGTAAATCGGGCGACCTTAATGGATTGTTTAAATCAGAGCGAATACTTTTATAAGAACTTGTATGACCTATTGCCATACAGTTGATGTTCTCCAATAAAATCAAAACATCCTCTTTCTTTAGATATGGTGCTACTGTGTAGGTAACATATTCACGTATAGCCTCCATGATGAGTACTTTGCGTTTAATGTTTTCCTTTTCGATGTTCTCCTGTAGCATCGCATACTTATCGAGATAGGAATAGCTATGCTTCTTCTCTTCATCAATCTCTTCAGCGACAGGAATGTTTTGGGTGTCACTTTGACTGTCATTTTGGGTGTCATTATCTTCGCTTTGGGTGTCATATTTCGTGTCAGGGCTTGAATTTTGGGCTTCATCCTCTACATTTTGGGGTTCATTTATTGTAGAGGAACCAGAGATGAATTCTTTTTGCTTGCTAAAAGATAAAAGATTAGAGTTCTCCATCATAATATGGTAGAAAAATCTTTTTGTACAAGCAAAAGAAACTGTTATTACAACAAAACCTAGTATTATAGGTGTTGTATATTCCATTAAATTTATATGGAATTTATAGAGTAAAAAACTTCCAATTAAAGCATAGGAGATTACGCCTGCTCCGATTACATCACTTGCTTTTTTTGCTCGAATTTGAATATAATTTGCCATAGTCTGTTGATATTTAATGTTGTTATTTATCACAAAATTATTTACTGTTTCTCAATGGTGATAATTAACTGCAATAAATCGTTCGAATTTTAACAAAAAATAGCCCAAAGTATGAAATGGTACTCTAAAATGGTACTATAAGTCATACTTAGGGCATTTTAATCGTAGATTTATGACCTTTATTCCTTTCTAGTCAATGATATTTTGTTACTTGCTTCACGTTTGTTACTATCCACAGGTTTCATATATCTCTGGGTAGTTGTAATACTCTTGTGGGCCATCATACTTTGTATGGTACGGATGTCTGTTCCAGCTGCACCTTGAAGGGTAGCAAATGTTCTGCGGTAGGAGTGAAAGGTTATGTGCTTGGTAATACCAGCCGAACGAATCCATTCTTTCATTGGCTGTTGAACCCAACTTCTTTTCAAACCCTCAAATACTCTACCTTTTTTCTTGGGGGAATATCCAATGAGTTCCAAAGCTTCATCGCTGATAGGAATGATGTCTTCGGTCTTAGTCTTTTCACATATGGTGTGTACGCATTTCCCGCCAGCTGCAAAATCAACAATCTCTTCCCAACGAAGTGAAAGGATGTCACCAAGACGCAAACTGGTCAGACATGAAAATAGTGATGCGTTTTTTAGTACGGGCTTTTTGCATGGAGTCTCCGCCAGAGCAAACAATTCTTCTACACTCAGATAGTCTTTGATTACATCTTCGGTTTCAAT
>JAXJWH010000029.1:0-1641 GCA_036308125.1 Agathobacter sp. | reverse complement strand
GATGGATAAAAATGGAGTAATTGAATTTCGCTGCAAAAAATGCGGCAGACATTTTTGGGATTATTTAATCCAGAATGATGATAATTTAGTAGTTGTACAGGCTGTTTGCATGAAATGCGACAGATGTAAGAGAACCTTAGTATTGAAGAAATACACAGAAGGCTATTTGATAAGCCACAGTAAAAAAGGTGTATTTAAATTATAAAACTGAATTATGGCTCACCTGATAAGGGCGGCATATTTCATAAAAAAGCTACACAGGGTGTAGTGAAGTATTGTCAAGCACCAGAGACGCAGGGAAAGTTGGGTAAGATTCTTACCTGATTTTCTTTGCGTCTTTTTTGCTTTTAGTGTTATGTAAGTCAAAGATACCGATATTACCGATTGTAAGAAATTTGTCGAGAAGTTGTCGAAAACCGTTGACAAGAACAGGAAAATAATGGTAAAATACAAAACTACAACTGAATATTGAAATGTCTAAAATCAAATGAATGAATATTAAACTTAGAAAAATGTAATGAAATTGATTGATAAGAATGAATATTTTAAGTGTATTGTAATTTAGTGAAAAGACATATGCCGAGATTGATTTAGAAAAGATGATTAGAGAGAAAAAATGATTAGGCAAAGACGATAAGATAGATTTTAATACATATTTGATTTAATAAAGAATAATTTAAAAGACTTACATAACAAAATTTTAGAAACGATTGAAAAAGTGGAAATTTAGACTTTGAGAGAATTTTCTGTTTTGTTGTGGAGGTCTTTTTTTATTTGCCTCCACAGAAAAATTTAGTACAAAGGAGGTGAAGCAGAACATGGGAACTCAGGATAAAGTATTCAATAAAGAAGTTATGGGAAAGCAGTTAAGAAAATTGAGAAATTCTACAGGCATGAATCAGGAAAACTTTGCAGAGAAATTGAATCTCAGTAAAGATACAATATCCAATTATGAAAGAGGAATAACACTAATTCCTCATGATGTAATAACGATACTTTGTCAGAAGTTCAATGTGTCTGCTGATTTTTTCTTTTTTGAGATAGACAAGCCTCTGGTGGAGGATGACAATATTGCCAATGCATTTACAAAAGAGCTGGAAGAATGTTCTGAGTTTGAAAAGAAGCAGCTTATGGAAATGCTGAAAATAATACGAATGAAACCTGTAGCCGTATAAAATTCGTAAAATCCTACGACTAAAAATTGGAATTTCGGAAGGACGCTCCGTGTTAGGATGCGTCTTTTTTTATACAATTTAACCATGGTTAATGCCTAAGCGAAATCAGAAGAAACAACTTTCCGAAGGAAAGAGCGAATAGACACTGATGAAGCAGAACGGCAAAACCTGCATGATCTTTGAAAACTGAATAGGACACGGCGATTCCGTTAATTATTTCTCGCCTGACATTTGCCAGGTGGCGATGCCCCGTTTCGTGCGATGACTGACCTCACTTTTATGCTGATTATGAGAAACAGATATTATGTGTGCCTGTGAAGGTTAAGAGCAGAGAGCAGAGCCTACCGGATTAGCACCCGGAGATAATGAGTTTAATAACGCATTCGGATTTCAGCGAAAAGCATTTCCGAGGAGTGGCTACCGATGCAAGTCCTTGATGGGCATGGATACTACATGATGATTGCAG
>JAXJWH010000028.1:0-1644 GCA_036308125.1 Agathobacter sp. | reverse complement strand
GATGGATAAAAATGGAGTAATTGAATTTCGCTGCAAAAAATGCGGCAGACATTTTTGGGATTATTTAATCCAGAATGATGATAATTTAGTAGTTGTACAGGCTGTTTGCATGAAATGCGACAGATGTAAGAGAACCTTAGTGTTGAAGAAATACACAGAGGGCTATTTGATAAGCCACAGCAAGAAAGGTGTATTTAAAGTATAAAACTGAATTATGGCTCACCTGATAAGGGCGGCATATTTCATAAAAAGCTACACAGGGTGTAGTGAAGTATTGTCAAGCACCAGAGACGCAGGGAAAGTTGGGTAAGATTCTTACCTGATTTTCTTTGCGTCTTTTTTGCTTTTAGTGTTATGTAAGTCAAAGTTACCGATATTACCGATTGTAAGAAATTTGTCGAGAAGTTGTCGAAAACCGTTGACAAAAACAGGAAAATAATGGTAAAATACAATACTACAACTGAATATTGAAATGTCTAAAATCAAATGAATGAATATTAAACTTAGAAAAATGTAATGAAATTGATGGATAAGAATGAATATTTTAAGTGTATTGTAATTTAGTGATATTATGCCAAGATTGATTTAGAGAAGACGATTAGAGATAAAAAGTAATTAGGCAGAGAAGATAAAATAGATTAATACATATTTGATTTAATTAGGAAAAAATTTAAAGACTTACATAACAAAATTAAAGAAACGATTGGAAAAGTAGAAATTTAGACTTGAAGAGAATTTTCTGTTTTGTTGTGGAGGTCTTTTTTTGTTTGCCTCCGCAGAAAAAATAAGTACGAAGGAGGTGAAGCAGAACATGGGAACTCAGAATGAAGTCTTTGACGCAGAAGTCATGGGCGAGCAGTTGAAGAAGTTACGAAAAAAAGTGAAATTGAGTCAGGAAAAATTTGCAGAGCGAATGGGCATGAGCAAAGATACCATCTATAATTATGAAAAAGGCAAGACTGCCATTCCACATGATTTGATAAAGAGACTTTGTCAGGAGTTCAATGTTTCTGCTGATTATTTCTATTTTGAAACAGACAAGCCTCTGGTAGAGGATAACACGATAATCATTACAGATGCATTTACAAAAGAGCTGGAACAGTGCACCGATTTAGAGAAACAGCAGCTTATGGAAATGCTGAAAATACTACGAATGAAACCAGTAGCCGTATAAAAATCGTAAAATCTTACGAAAAAATATCTGGTTTTCGGAAGGACGCTCCGTTTTTGGATGCGTCTTTTTTTTATACAATTTAACCATGGTTGATGACCTAAGTGAAATCAGGAGAAACAACTTTCCGAAGGAAAGAGCGAATAGACACTGATGCGACAGAAGGTTCTGAAACCTTACTGAACTTTGAAAACTGAATAGGACACGGCGATTCCGTTAATTATTTCTCGCCTGACATTTGTCGGGTGGCGATGCCCCGTTTCGTGCGATGACTGACCTCACATTTATGCTGATTATGAGAAACAGATATTATGTGTGCCTGTGAAGGTTAAGAGCAGAGGGCGGAGCCTACCAGATTAGCACCCGGAGATAATGAGTTTAATAACGCATTCGGATTTCAGCGAAAAGCATTTCCGAGGAGTGGCTACCGATGCAAGTCCTTGATGGGCATGGATACTACATGATGATTGCAG
>JAXJWH010000027.1:0-2239 GCA_036308125.1 Agathobacter sp. | reverse complement strand
ATTATGGCATAAGCCATTTCTTCTTTTCCCTTCTTTTAACTTTACTTTATTATCCGTATATATGAGTACGAGATTAAAGTAAAGTTGTTTTTTTCTTTTCATGGCAAGTGCATAATGGTTATATATTATAGCTGTTTAGTGCGTAATCTTGTGAATAGGTACGAAATATACGTGAGAATATCGCCGATTATGTCAACTAATTGCAGGACGTTCTCACTTATAGACCTTCAATCGTGAATCACGATGGCAACTTGTATTCTTTTCCAACATGTCGTTTAATTTTATCTACATCTATGACTCCTCGTTTTACGGGGTCATCCTATTCTACATGTTCCAATGTTGAATCCATGATCATTGAGGAGTCCATCAAAGTCAACATGATAAGCAATTATATCAAGTAGATTTATGGCTCCTCCAAGTGATGCTAATTTCTAGCACTAATTTGTCGTTATCTTCTCCGTATAGACGAATAGCTTGAGAGGTATTATTTAATCTAATGTCTTGTTGTAGGGGGGCACTGTTTTAGTGCATCCCCCATTTGAATGTATGACTAAAGTAAATCTGATTTTTGGAAGAGAGAATTATGGCAATGAAATCTTATTTAGTGTAAAGTTAGTCGTGTAGTTCGAACCACTCCCCTGAATCAAGGTACAGGTTTTATCGTTCTTGGCTACGGATTGTTTCTGTAGATACATTAAATCGATTACTCGGTGTTTTATCGAGTCTTTAGATTCTGCATGATGATAAAGGCAACCATATTCGGGTTCTAACTTCTGCAGAAGGTGGTTAGCTCTGTACCTCCAGGGGTGACCGTTTCAGTTATCCCTTTGCACAACCAAGTTCACTTTTCTCATCGATATACATCTCATTATGCTTGTGAAAAGAAAATCTATTGATTCATAGTATGGGGCCCTGTTTTAGGGCGTCAATATAAAAGTAAGAGATTGTTCGAACCAATGTCGCAAATCGCTACGGTGGTTTGACTAGGGCATCGTAACGAATTGTTGCATACGCAAACTCTCTTTTCAAAAAGAGAAAAAATCATGGCATGTGATAGTGGTGGGACGTTTCATCCTATCATCATTTAATAATACGCTATGCACGTGATTAAAGCAAGTTAATTACGTGATTGGCTTGAGGTCGTGATTCCCGAACCTGTTTACTTCTATTTAGAATCTTGCAGCCAGATTCGTTGATGTAAGTCATCAGTTGCTCACCGCAGGAGCTGGGGTGTAACGTTTGGTTACATCCCTTTCATCTACATGTTGAACAGTAGTATCTTAGATTCTTCTGTATCCTAATTCTAAATTTTACTTGTGATAGGGTGTTCGATTTTAGAACATCCCTCTCTTCGTTAATAAAAGTGACAGATTGACTTCTTCGTTGAGGGGTGTCCCTAATGAACATACCACCTTTATTGTCAACAATCATCTCATTTTGCTGGTGAAAAGAAAAATTCTATGGCGAAGCCATTTCTTCTTTTCCCTTCTTTTGACTTTACTTTATTACCCGTATATATGAGTACGAGATTAAAGTAAAGTTGTTTTTTCTTTTGGCTGTAATCATTATGGAAAATGTGAAATTCTACCCATATTTAGGGGCGGATTATGTGAAATACATGCTTAAAAGGTCTAAAAACGACTTCTAAATCATATTTTTCGATTGAAATATTCCGTCAAAAGAAAGAAATGAGTAGCTTTGTGTTATAAATATCAGCATAATACATATAAACCCTATTTTATGTAGATAACCATTAGTATAATGATAGATACAATTGCTTATGAAAGATTTATACGAATACTCTACTCCCGAACTAGTACGTATGTTAGGTGAACGCTTCAAGGAATATAGAATGCGATGCGATCTGACTCAAAAAGAAGTGTCGGAACTATCAGGTGTTGGCCTTACTACTATACACAAGTTCGAGAATGGTACAGCTGGTAATCTTTCATTGTCAACATTCATTCTTTTGCTGAAAGTGATTGGACAAATCAACTATTTAGATGACTTACTACCAGAGTTACCCCCATCACCTTATCTTATGCGAAGAAATGAAAAGAAAGCACAACGTATAAGACATAAAATTTTGAAAAAATAGGATGAATTTATGGTTATAATCAGCCAAATCGCCTAAATAAAGTGAGATTTGGCTAGATATGATAAAAAACAGATGAAAATCGAAGAAGCTATACTTTATTGCCTCGCAAGTCAGAACCGAGGAATGCGAACGGAACAGATT
>JAXJWH010000026.1:0-2728 GCA_036308125.1 Agathobacter sp. | reverse complement strand
GGAAGAGTAGCGGGCATATATGACAGCTCTCAATTCAGACATAGTAAATCCCCCCGTGATATGTTGCAATAATCATATCACAAGGGGGATTCTTTAGTCAATTCTGTAGGGCAACAGTTCGACAAATTGAAATTTGACTCTCCGTCAAACTGAAAGTTGTCGCTCTACTTTCAAAGATATAATTTTATCCTCTATTTATCTTTCTCTTCATATGGTTTATCCCAAGAACCAATTTCAATAACATTACCTTCTGGGTCAGCTATAAAACACGTTCTCTGTCCCCAAGGTTCTGTTGTTGGTTCAAGAAGCGAAGTAGCTCCCTTACTAATTGCATTTTGATATTGTTCATCAACTTCTTGAAAAGTATCTACATACAAAGCCATTTCTGAGTGTGCATTAATTCCTTGTAAGTATTCAAATCTTTTACTTGTCATTTTCTCAAAATCTTTTCTGCCATACAAAAGAAACAATGTACCATCTTTTATCAAATATACATTATCAGTGTTTTCATTTTCCTTAATTTCGAAGCCAAGTACATCTCTGTAGAATCTAATCATTGTCGCCATATCATTTACGAATAAACCATATCCATCTAATCTCATATAAATGCTCCTTTACTCTAAAAAATTCAAATTCATGCATACTTTCAATCTCTCCACAAGACTGAAAGTTGTCGACATTATAAATCCTTTTCCTCATAGGGCTTGTTCCAAGAACCAATCTCGATGATATTTCCTTCTGGGTCAGCAATAAAGCATGTCCTTTGTCCCCAAGGCTCAGTAGTTGGTTCTAACAAAGAAGTTGCGCCATGGTCAATAGCATTTTTATATTGCTTATCAACTTCCTCATATGTGTCAACATACAACGCCATCTCAGAATGTGCATTTACTCCCGTAAGATACTCATATCTTTTGCTTGTTAGTTTTTCAAAATCATTTCTCCCATAAAGCAAAAAGAGGGTGCCATCCTTTAACAAGTATACATTATCAGTGTTTTCATCTTCTTTAATCTCAAATCCTAATACATCTCGATAAAACTGAATCATTGTTGCCATGTTCTTAACGAACAGCCCATATCCATCCAATCTCATTACAATACACTCCTTATTCCGCCAAATTCCGATCTCTCGAGTTCTAAAAACTGAAATTTCACTCTGTTATGATCCGTCTTATTCCTTTCCGCACAGGGGTATGCATATGGTTTTATTTACATTATTCATGTAACCTCCTGTAAATCTAAAAACTATCATCTGACTGCACTCATGTACCTGTTATATAAGCTTTCTGTCTTTTTACGCAGCTCAATATACTTTCTTCGGATTTGCAGATTCTCCGAACCGTATAAATATTCTTCTGACTCAATAATGCGAATAAGTTTTTTTATCCTTACATAATAAAAATCGTCTCCATCATCCTCATTGAAAACCGATAAATAGTAATCCAACACCTTTTCATAAGCACCACCAGCTTCACGAAATCTACATTTCTTACGGTTTGCATCCATATATCTGGCAATATCTCTGGCAAAAAATTTACCGTTGTGCTGAATTTGGGTAGAACAGAAATTTCCCTCAAATGGCGTAAGCCACGACATCGGGTCATCAGGCTTTCTTCTTAAGCAGATTTTTACCCATCTTCTGATTTCCTCATAGGACAATCCCGCTGCCACTATTACCTGATATAAATGACTCACTTTTCTGACACTCCCTCGGGATATGTAGTCGAAAATATTGGCATTCATCTCCTTGTCACTGCTGTCTGTCAGAGATGCCCAATAGATGTAATTGTTGTCAACAACACCCACAATCAAAACTTGCCCGGCATCATTGAAAAAGACTTCAATAGAGGTCTCTTTATTTTCAAGACTGTAGTTTGGTTTAACTTCTGTGTTTGTAGTTATCAGGTTTAATTCTTCAATATTTTTCATGACATGCTCATCCTCGTTCTGCAAAAAAACACAAAATTCAAATTCTACTTATCACTCGTCCACACTAAGTTATATCGTGTGACACCATTACTTGCCAATGTCTGATTATATAATTCGCATCCATAATGTTGATATATCTGTGCATATCGCTCCATATCAGTATCAAACAGTAATGGCACACTCTCTTCTTCCGCATATTTCTTCGCAGCTTCTACCAAATGCCTTGCGTAGCCTTTTCCCTGATATTCCTTATCCACACACACAAACAAAATATCAATATGTGGTTTTGTAGCATACTGCTTATTAGAGCCTGTAATTTGCTTAATATGTGACACATACTTTTTTAACGTCTTAAAAGGAATAACCTTTAACAGTCGAATTAACATCTTTAGCTGTGGATACACAGATGCTTTTTTACTATGTACAAAACCAACTATACCTTTGTGATTCTCTGTTCCATAAAGTGCCTTTGATTCATACACATAATCTGTATATATATCCATATACTTCATTACAAGCTCTTTTCTGTCGTTTATATCTCCAAACTCGTGAAAAAGCTCATTCGTAATAAATGCTTCGCCAATCATTTTTTTGATTTCAGCCAACTCACTTTTTGAAACATTATCTATCAATGTTATTTCCACCCAAACTCACCACCAAATTCAAATTGAACAAAATCGCTGCGCGATGGCCTGCCAAGGCTGTGGCGCAGTTTTCTACTTTTTCTAAAAAAGGCAGTGACAGGATTGTCCCAAGATAGTATTGTTAAAGTACGACCAATAACAAACTTCAAACACGGGCT
>JAXJWH010000025.1:0-19175 GCA_036308125.1 Agathobacter sp. | reverse complement strand
TATTTAATCATCTTTATTTATCCATCAAGCTCTTCTGCAACAGTTGCATGACACGCTTTTGTCTCTTTCCCGACTATCACATAACAAGTCATGCAACAATCGGATAACGATGAATGTCATACAAAATGTTTTTTTTAACGATTATCAGAAATAATATTTAGAAGTTTCTTTTTTTCTTTATTTTGTCATGAAATGATTTTTTCAACAAATCCTTAGACCATTTACCGACCGAATAAAACCTCAGACATTTCTTAAAAGAACCTTTTTCTGTCTTTGTATATAAAATAACAGAAGCATCTATGTAAATTCCTATTATATTTTCATCTTCTATACTATACCTCAATAGATTTTTTGATGTCTTAAAGATCATTCGTTCATCATATCTTAAATATTCCAACAAGACGATATCATCATTTTCAGACACATCAATAAGAAAATATTTAGATTCTATAAAAATTGGAATAAAGATAATTCCTATAATACATATAATAGGTATGACTGCCAACAATATACTACGTAAAATTCCTATCTCAGGATATAAAAAATATGACAAATAAATAAATGTCAGGATATCCAGAATGTAATATATCCATACCCATACATGAAAAACCCTAGCTCTTGATTTAATAAGACATTTAATTCTTGATTTATAATCTAACTCCATTATCAGAAACTGTTTAAATTTAATTAAAAACTAATTTGAGAGGTTTGAAAAACTCTCAAAATTACACTCAAAATATTGATTATCAGTTTGATAAGTAAATAATTTTTCGTAACTTTAAGGGCATCAAACAATAAAGAAATGAATCACTATCCATCAAATTTCATTGGTAATCAGTGGCAAGTTATAGAAAATTTTTTAGATGTGTAAGTGCGAAAGCGCAAATACCCTCTTAGAAACATAGTAAACAAACGTGAGTTTGATAAATTTAATCAATTGATTATTTGGCAATTAGCATTGCTTTTCGTAATTTTAAAGTGAAAATTTATAGACTCACGTTGTTTTATTCTCAATTTCACTCACGGCTCTTTCATTTAAAATTTTCTTAAGACGTGATACTGCAAAGAACTTTGATACTGCCTTCCAGGCACAAAAACCGCAAGGCGGAAAGCTTAATCTTTTAAATGAAAGAGCCGTATAGTGCCTCCCTTCCCTCCCTGCTGGAGCACTCCAGTAGGGAGGGAAGGGAGATTATATTTTTGCACTTCGTTTTTTATTGTACATCTGTAAGTTTTTTAAAAAAGCCAAAGTCATCATCCACTAGAACACGTCTATCAAGTCCTAAATTTTGATGCTCACATGAAGTTTCAGACACCATTGTACAACCAAAGCACGATGCTTTGTTCAATCCGTCTTCATTTTCCCAACATAAAGGATCTGATGAACAATTAACTGCACGCTTCATTGCAGATTCAATAATATTACTAATTAGACGTGGTTGACCTTGCCATACAAGACCGCCCATGCTTCCCTCTGCACCATCCGCAGTATAAATAAGTACGCCGCACATCTTATCAGAATAGTACAATCTTTCATTCAAGCTTGCGGTAGGATATCCGCACGAAAATTCCAATTCTTTCATAAGAACATGACTAAATGTATGAAGCAGATAAAACTTTGCTCTTCCATATAAAGAGATCTCCTCATACAAAAAATCCCCCATAGAGTTAGTATCTAACTGGCATTCATAATATTTTTCAAGGTTAAATTGTTTTGTCCATTGTTCAATGACATCCATATCAAATGCAAAGAACAATCCTTCTCCAAATGTTTTATTAGCAGGCATAACATATATATCAGCAGGAGTTCCATCAAATATAGGCTTCATTTCATCGCCAGGTGGTATAATCATTCCATTATCACCTAATTTCGAAGTAGGCATATTCACTCGTCCAAAACCGAGTTGAGTAGTTGTCAAAGATAGTGTATTAACCTGCTTTATGGACTTAAAATATGGTTTTAAAGAGTTTGGTATATCTATCTCATTAAACTCCAATCCATCCGAGATTCTATTAGGTTCTTTATCGTCTACAAACACCTCGAATTCTGTCAAGCGATAAGTTGCAACAGGATCCTTGTCTTCTTCCTCTTGTGATAATCCAAGAAATGTATTCTTAATAACTTCGTAATCGAATTCTGTCAAGTTATATAAATTCCAATCAAGTTTTGCGTCTTCTATAAAATCATCACAATCACCGTATTGTTTTGTCCAAAACTTTTCTTTTGTCAATTCCGGTTTACTTATAACTTTAGCATTATATTTATCTGTTACTTTATTCAACGCAGTACGAGCTTCATCATTCAGTTGTCCTGCTTTCTTTGGAATAAATTCTTTAGGAATAAACAAGCTACTAAAGCTGCTAGCATAATAAATACTATTACTAGTGACCATTGCAACTTGCATCTTTGTTTTTTGAAAATTAGTTTGACAGCGTTCGTAAGTATTATCTTTATTTATCCAAGGTCGTTCACCACGACAATAAGGCTTAATATTCATAATACCAGCTAGAGACACAGATAATCCACATTTTGAACACTTTAATGTACCCCAAGATTCGGCTTGATTACGAGAATTAAGCCACTTAATATTATGTTTCCCTCCACAACTACAATCTTCACAATCATATCCAAATAGCTCAAAACCGTTCTCATCATCCATTTTTTCATGTTTAAGAGCTGCACAATAATATTTATACCAAGGTATATCTGAAATATGGCCATTAGGACAAATAAGAATAAGTGGAACTGGTTTTAAAAGTCCATATTCTACATCATCATGTATCTCAGCTTTTATTTTCCTTGAAGTTTTCTTATTAGGGTCACGAGGAGGAACAAAGTATACCATCTTGCCATCATTGCATCTGCGAGTTTGCCACTCTTTTCTCCATTCACCAAGTTCTCGTATTTCAGAATTTGCAGATATAAACCATTGTGGGAAATTTATTGCGGGTATATAAAACATGTCCTCTCCTAGTTCTGTCCCAAATCGGTCTTTTATTCGTTCATAAAGAGGATTTCCTTTACGTTGAATCTGATTGAATGAATTCAATTGAATATGAGGAATTGATGCAAAACATCTTAACTGTACAAAACCCTTCTTTACATTTAGGAATTCAACAAATCTGGGATCCTCAATTAGTTCTACACCACATACCTCTTGAATTTTCTTTGTATCAATTGATTGAGGGAGTATCTCCTTAATTTTGTTTGTTACGACCTCAATAAATTTCCAATTGTCAATGCTAAGAGGCATAATAAAGCCACCCCACTTTGTTGTAATAATAGAACCAATACCTGCAGCAGAAGACAAAGTCTTATACTTTCCCATTGGTTGATTATATTGATTTTCTTTACGTATATCCATGATGTTATTTGTTTATAATATGAAGGACTGATTCTGGTTCGACAAGTCGTAGTGCCGAAGGAACAACCCATTTGCTTGAAGTCTTTTGTTCTGCATAATCATCTGTAGAAATGAGAAGAGAAATCTCTTCGGCACTTCTTCGGCCAGCTGCATAATACACGAGCGAATCACCATATTTATCAGCTTTCTCTACCCATTGATCAAGGCTTTCGTCAATCCATTGATGAATATACATTAATTGTTCTTTGGTTATAATTTCACGCTCTAAAGCATGCTCCGAGAGTTTTTGAGTTCTTAAATAACGATCATCAAAATAAACTTTCAACTCTTTTTTTAGTTCCTCTGCTGTTGTTCCTGACATACACTTTGCATCTTTACGATCTGCAAGTTCCTTATATAAATGTCTGATTATGGTCGCCATATATAATGGCAGGTACTTCTCTATAGCTTTGGGAGAAAACGGAGTAATAGAGATTGGTTCAACATAATAATACAGTTTTTCATGAAATTCTCTATATTTTTCAAAATGAGAAACATCGCGAGAACGGAACGGATTATGCAATGTTAGGACTAATCCTTCTTTTTCACGAGCCACACGAGAACTTGCCTGTATATATTCAGCAATATTTCGTGGCATAGAATTCATGATTATAGTGTTGAAACGACTGACATCAAGCCCCACAGAGATCATATTTGTTGCTAATATATAATCAGCAGGAAGAATTGCGTACATATACTTATCAGTTTCTCCTTCTTTCAAATATGGCAAACGTTTGTTTGGATCCCACTTTACTGTTTGCGCTTTTGACAACTCCTCTACAGCTTCGCTTCCAGATAAACGTCCTGTCAGTTCTGTTTTTGAGAACACTTCATTATAAGCATAAAAACATTCCAGCATATCAGTAAATCTAAGTACACGCTTAAATAAACGACGAGTATATTTTGTAAACTCTAGATAAAACTGTGCATCAGTCTTACCCACTTCCTTAAGTGAGTTAAAATACGATATAATGGAGTAATAGTAATCGGCAGTCTCAATAAATGACTTGTCTCTATTTTCCAATAGCGTCTTATTTTTTCGTTCATATAAGGCACGATGTACAAATAGAATTGCGGCTAGACGCATTTGTGTTGTCATTTGAGTACGTCCTGTTGGCATTATTCCTATATATTTACGTTTTGAGACATAAGACCATTCGGAATTCTCATCTTGCTTTTCTCTCTTGTAGAAAGCAAAGAATGAATCATCATAATCTGTACCATTCTTAGGAAAAATGCTAACATCACGGTCATATAAAGCTCGTACCTGAAGTTTCGTGTTACGCGTAGTAGCCGTTGACGAAATAATTTTAGGACGAACTACTATTCCATCCTGTCGCTTATATGAACACAATTGATCAATTGCCGATTCAAATAAACTTACAGCTGACCCTAGAGGCCCCAGTAACAAATGCAACTCATCCTGGATTATTAGGTCAGGAGGAGTACAGCCTATACCTTTTCCAAACAAGCGACGTGAATCAGCAGATTTCTCGTTTGTATTTACTTTACGTGCTAGTTGTGCAAATTTATCTACTGTTCCAAATAGTAATGTCGGTGGCTCTTCATAAACATGGTCATCGCATAGGCGAACAGGATAATAGTTTCTTTTACCAAAAGTACACTTAGGGTTTTTACAAGAAAATTTGAACCTATCTGTTGCTGTATCTTTTGCGCGAATAATGTCTCCACACCAAGGGCATTTATCTAAAGGTATCTGACCATGTGCACCCCCGTCAGTCCAGTTATTTCGAATTTCATTTGCTAGGTCTGAATAATGATTTTTTAGGGAACTCTCTCCTACATACAGGCCGATGGAAAATTCTTCATCTCCGAGATTAAAAATATTCCATTTACGTATCTGCTCTATTGCCAAAATCAGGCGAAGTGCACGCTGGAACTGCTGAGTTGTAAGCAAACGTAAAGTATAACGCATAATTGCAGCGACACCATAGCCAGAACCGTTGTTGTATGTTAATCGACGATTGATAGCAACTAAGGCAATTATACCTAAATATGATTCTGTTTTTCCTCCACCAGTAGGAAACCAAACAAGGTCAACCAATTCATTTCGTTTTTCCCATTTTTGATCGTTCTTACTTTGGAAAACACCATCTAAATTTAACAATATAAATGCAAGTTGGAAAGGTCTCCAAGCTGCAGTTTGTCCTTTGAAAATTTTTGTATCAAGAGCTCGATCTTTATAATACTCAAAAGATAATTCTTGCTGGTCATTACGAACCTGATCTTGATTGTTGCCTTTACTATGCCAAAGTTGCATGAACATAGCAGCATTCATTAGACGGAAAATTTGCATTTTAACAGGATCTGTCAAGAACTCATTAATGTTGCTTTTTATGCGTTCATAATCTTTTATGCATCTTTCAATGTTTTCAAGTCCTAGTTGATTCTCATTTGCATTCAGTTGCTTAATCCAAGTGTAGTATGAATCTGCGAACTCTAGCAGACCTTTAACTAATTCAGAATCATCATTGGAAGAGAAAACAGAAAGCCACTTAAACTGGAGATATTTGTTATTATCAATGTATTTCTTGGGTAAATAAGTCTTTTTTCCCTCGTCAAAAACCTGTTGTGATTTATCTCGTGGCTCTGGTTCAACATCTGGGGTCTCGACAGAAGGCATAAAATCTGAACAAACATGCATCATTCCTTCTTCATCTCTATACCAATTAACAGAACACAGATGCCCTATACCATAGTCTTCAATACTACGATAAAGATACTGCAAACGATTAGCTTCTTGGTCTTCAAATTCAGGATTTATTTCATTTCTATAAGGAATAATGTCTGTACTAACAATATCTATCTTGACTCCAAAAAAAGATAACTCATTTACTTTCTCAGCTACGATTGAATAGTAATGCTTCGAATCCACTTTGACTTTCGTTGAGTCATTAACAAGCATAACTTTTAAGTAGTTTTTTCCATTATTGCCTTTATACACCTGCAACCACACAGACAAAGAAGCTTCAATGTCAGGAGTAAGAGTATACTTTACAATACTCTTTGTTATGCCATCTTTTGGTTGAATTATAATTTTTCTTTTTCCATCATCAAAGTAAAAAGACAAAGAAGACAAATCAATTTCTTTACTAAAGGAAGTGCCTACCCAAAATCCAAATCCTTTTGAATCACATATAGAAAGAAGGTCCTCAAAATACGACAAGAATGTTTCATATTGTTCTACAGAAGCAATACGTTGTTTTAGTTCATTAACCTTCTCTATACTAATATATTCACCTTCTTTATCTACTCGTTTTAAAGTTTTAAACAGACGTTCCTTGTATGCACTTAAGAACTTATTCTTGTCTTGAAAAGATTGTTCTGCATATATTGAATCATATTCATCATTTGAGTTCTTTGCTACTATCGCACAAAAGTATTTATTAAGTTCACGTATCTTGTCACGAATATCTTTAATAACTTGTGCTTTTGATATCGTCCGTAAAAGACTGAGTTTAGAATCTTTATATGTGAAGTATGGAGCAAAAAGCTCTTTACATTTATCTGATAAAAAAACTTTCTCAAAAAAAACGTTATCTTCTATATTTACAAAAAGACGTGTTTTTTCTGAAAGTTTTTTATAATAACGACCAGAGACTATAATTTTTGTACTTGATTTTAATGAGTTAATATTTCTAACACAACAAGACACGCCTATTCTATCAGGGAATCTACGACTTAAAGAATTAATGTCTTCATCTTCCTCATTATAACCCATATCTTTCATTTCATCTCCTAGTTCATCTGTATCTTCATTCGAACTATCCTCATCTACAATATCTTCATTATCGGGCATTTCAGACACTATTGCATCCTCTAGATTAGAAGATTGATTATCTTTCCATGGGAATAGAATAGCTGAACTATATATAGAACCCGGTGTTGTACTTAGTACTTCACAAACTGGTTCCTCTACTTCCTCTAATGACGGATATATACCAAAATTATTTCCGCAACCGCCTGGACCTATTAATTGTTCTTGGATAAAAGATTCCAAAGATTCTCTTTTATTTCTTATCATACTTTAGAGATTTAATTTTTTTAAAATTAACTTCATCTTTAATAAGGTCTATAATAGCCTTTATATCATTCCCATTTTCTATATTAAGATAGTCTCTTACTTCATTGCTTAATCCATTGAATGCTTTTTGAATATCTGACTCTAGCAAACAGTGAATTAAAAAAGTCTTGAAAATAGAATTTTTACCCTCTGTATTAGTAGAGATTATAGATTTCCGATGCCTTAACATTCTAGTATATAATCCTTCTATCTGGAGATATTCTTCTAATACTCTTTTTTGCATACGTCTGCTACGAGGTAGAATAGAAGTTTCTAAAGGATCCAACCAGCGTCTGAATGAACCAAATTGTATTCTTTCTATAGGGAGAAGAGATTTCATTATTTCATCATACACAGTTCGTTCACCTAATTCAGCAACACGATGCTCCAAAATAATTTTCCACATTTCTCGCTTAGATTTTTTTTCTTCGTCAGTCAAACAATATTTGGGATTTGTTCGTATGATAATTTCTCCATCACCTATTTTGCGTTCTTCATCGTTAATAATAATTTCAAGAGGTTCATGAAAATCTATTAATGGCTGTATCTCTATATCAGTAGGATCATCAAAAATTCTCATAATATCTGAAACCGAACAAATAGAGATATTGTCCTGATACTTACAAAGAACTAATTCGTCTTCATCAAATGTTCTATGCTGACGAGGAGCATATGAGACTACAACTCTATTTTGATCTTTATCAAGCTGTCTATTGCGAATATTTTGTTCATCTTCATCGTCTTTAGGTTCCGGACCAACATTGGTTGGTTTACTAGGAAGACTAATATTATTTTTCACATATTTTATACGAAAATTTGAATTTAGAAGTAATTTCAATTGCTCTACATATCGATACTGATACCAACTTAAGCGCGGATCAAAAACAAATTTATTATTTATTTGTAATACACTTTGTCCTGGATTTAAATGATATTGATCAAAAGAATTGGGATATATCGCCCAATTACGTCCTGTACAATGGTTTAGTATTGATAATACAAGAACTTTGGACTCAGGAATTGAGTTTAAGTATTTATCACCTTCTTTGTGCGCCTTAAAGTTTTTAAATGTATAAAAACTTACTAATGTCGCCCCACACTCAGATTTAAGAAACAGTTCTAACTCGTTCTTATAATATAAGTTTACATTATAATCCAAAACTACCGCTATATGACAAAAATTAATCCATTTAGACAAGACTACGTTAAGTTGGTTCTTATATTCATTTTGTAAAAGCCGCAAAAAATATTCAATATATTCATAATTAGCCTCTGGATTTTGTTCTAAAATTTCATCCTTAATTTTTTTACAAGCCTGTTCTGTAAAACATATAGCTAATTCATTACGTAATTTTACTTCATGAGATATATCTTGCAGCATGAAATCAAAAGCGTTTTTAATCTCATATTGTTCTGGGCATTCATTACAATCTAATTCATAGATGTTAGTACAAGGGTCTTTACGGCTGAAAATATAATCCATTTCAGCTTTTGTAAATGAAATAAAGTCACGAGTCTCTGCTATTTTTTCTCGTTGTAGTCGCTCAACTAAATTACACTTATTCTCATAGACTCTTTGTAGTCTATAGGGTTTTTGTGAAAAAGCAAAAAATATTACATTATGAATTCCTGCATCGTAATCTTTATTGTATTCATTTATAGTAGAGCGTTGCATTTGCATGCATAATGGAGAATTACGACCATCCATATCTTTTTGTAAAAAAAGAAAAATGTTTGGTATTTTAATTTTTCCATCATTCTTCTCAATTTCGTCATATACATCTTTTTCATTTTCTCCAAGCAAAACCAATGATTTATCAGTTGATAAAGAAAGTCCCATTATATCATGGGAAAAGTGATAATGACCTTTGAATTTGGTTGTACGTTGAAATTCATCAGAAATGTTTCGACTATATAATAGACATTTCTCATTTACACTCGAAGGATAGCTATGCACTTCATTTGTTATATGTTTTGTCACATCACGTTTAAATTTAAACTGCGTCGTCAAGGCCTCTTGTTCTTTTTTATTTGCTCTTTCAGGAAGGTGTATATAAGGTTTACATCTATAATTTGTTAATAGTTCTGTTCGAGTCTCAGATCCCCAAAGTAAAGACATTTTTAATGCTACAAATTCCTCACATAGAAATTGAGCCCACTCTTCACAAAGTGGGAAATATACAATGGGCATCTTGACATCTTCATCACCCTCTATTTCTCTAAGAAGATAGAAATCTATTATATGATTTACTATACACAATAACTTACGCCCCTCTTCCGCATACGCATTTAAAGTAACTAAAATATTCATAAGAGCCTTAAATTCATGGCTCTCTTGTTGAACTATTTTAATAAAGGTTTCGTGTATCATATCAGTTTTCTTTTAGAATGATAATATCCAAATTCATAATTGCGCGAGTCATCCCAACATAGATCTCAAAAAGGAAATTATCCCAAGAACTTTTGATCTTTGAATATGGGATTACTAAAATTATATTATTATCTTCCAACCCTTTATATTTTAAGATTGTAGTAAATGCTAACAATTCTTTTGATTTTCTTTCTATTGTCTTTTCAGATAAAGGGATTAACAAAGAATCCATTTCTGCAATAGTATCAAATACAGAATCATCGTCTTCGTCTTTTTTATATTTTAAATCTGAATGTACTAATAAAGTTGTTGAAGACATTTCTCCGCAATATTGCGCTGAAAGAAGTGCATGTTCTTTAATCGCTTTCTTAACATCCCTTACAGAATTATGAGTAGAAATTGTTAGTCCAGGAATATGATCCTGTTTAAGTGTCTCTAAGTATGTCTCATATGAATTATTATTGTGTTCTATTGTCAAAACCTTATTTGCATAATCTACAATTAATTTATTAGTTGGGACACGCTTATTTTCATCTAACACATAACATGCTGAATGTTCAGCAATTCTAGTTATGACTTCATTCAAACTGCGAGTCAAATTATTATATCCTTGTTCTAAATCGTAGAATACAAGATAACGACCTTGTCTTAAACCATCTTGACATGTACCTAACAATTCTTCAAGTAGTATATCAACCCCTTTGTCCGCTACATCTTGAGCCTCATCCACAATTATATAATCATAATTCACTTTCTTAATCTTGCAAAGTGCCTCTTGAAATTCTTTTCTGAAGTTTTGTGTGCCGTATTTTTCTTCAATATTAAAATCAGTAATCTCTTTAATATAATTATTAAAGGTCTTAACTTCGCATGTATCTAATCGTTCTTTATCTAAATCTAAACGTACTTTGCTTGCTAACAATCCAGTCCAACAAAGATAAAGTCCATTAAGACCACAATGTCTTTTTATGTATGCTTTTGCCATTGTAGTTTTTCCAGTCCCAGGACCACCTTCTATGAGTATTCTAGAGTTCTTTCTTAATCCTTCTAATATGCTAAGATTATCAATATGAAGCCAATCCAACACCTCACGAAGTGAAGTTAGAGAGTATTTGTATTTATCTTCTATAGAAGGTGCAAGTGAATTAATTATTCTATTTAATTCCTCTTTTGTCATTATACGGTTTGAGTGTTTTTCCTTACGTATTACATTTAAGCAAAAATCAGCAAAAGAGTCATTACTATCTTGATTTAATTTATTCCAGAGTTTATGTGAGATATTTGCTTGAGAACTATCGCGAGAAATATCTAATTTGCTATGAGGAAATGCACATACGAAATCAACAAAAATTAAGTCTTTATTTAAAACTCCGTTATTTAACAAGGCCCATTTATAATCATGAGCTTGTTTAAAAGGCGATCTGTTCATTTCTTTCAAAGTTCCTTTATAACTATAATAATAGAAACCTCTAATTAAATCAATAATACCACCTTTTACTTCAACTACTATAGCTCCTTCTTGACATATTAGAAGAAAGTCTATTTGAATTTCGTTTTGACCGCAATACGATATATGGAATGTTTTATCATACCACATATACCAAGTTAAAGGATTTACTTCGCAATCCCTAACAATACGTTCAAACATATCTTTTTCTCCTTGAAGAAGATTACCACAGCTCTGATTAATACCTATTGTTGCTTCAATAGGGAGATTTTCTTTATGTGATTTTATTATTATCGCCATAGTTTTAATCGATTGAAATCAATAAATTTTATTCCCAAAGACTTTTATCTATTAGTTCTGACATCGTAAAGTTGAACATTTCTATTAAATCATCTTTTCGTATAGGGAACATCTCCAACATTTGTATAATGGATTTTAATGGCAAGCACATTTTAACCTTTTCATAATAGCCATCTTTCACATCTTTCTCAAATTCCTCAAATGTTTTTAATTTGGGACGATTATTAACATTTAGTGTATTTTCCTCCCAATAAGACTGATTTCTATAACAAAACTGCCAAAAAGACATTTTTTTATAGAACTGTTGTTGATTACACCATCTGGCAATTTGCACATATATGTTTGATATTGGGGCGTTATGGTAATCTTCATGTCTCATTACGTATCCTACACATCCATATTGCATTAAAACTTTTATGCGATGAAATAATTCCCAAATATCTTTGTAAAATAATTCTTTTTTTTCTGCTGATTGTTTAAAACCACAGAACAGATAAAATTTTGTTCCTTTCTTCGGATTATGTTTTTTCCATATTTTCAGTGCCTTTTCAATAGTTTCTCTATCACGCCAATTATCGAATGCAAATATAAAATCTCCATGATAACGAGCTTTGGATAACATCTTAGCCATTTCCTCGCCATGAGGGCTTTGAGCTAACATTCTTTCATCTAATCCCTGTCGAAACTGGAAGGCTTGTTTTGTATCTATAAGTTCTTGCAATAATGGCTTCCATATAGTATAATCTGCCGCTAAGAAATTGTCATCCCACAAATAAATATATGGGCGTACTCTTCTTCTTTTCTCGTCCTTTTCTGTATCAAGAAACCATTCTAATCGTGAATGCGGCACTATAGTTTTTTCTGATTTATTAACACAAAATGGACAATGACGAATACATCCACGCGTCAAGAATCCAATACTATATTTTAGATAGTCTTTGTATTTTTCTCGTTTAAATCCTTTTTTTACTTGTTGTTCTACATAAGCATCATATAAATGATAATACGGCATTTGGCGAGCCATATTTATACCTAATTCATTGTGCCCCCCTCGGTAATTTTTTAATGTACATAAGTATTCATCTTTTTCGAGTTTGAACATATCTTCGTTTCTACGAGATGTAAACTCTTTTGTATTTTCAATTGTTGCATAAAATCCGGTACCACCAATATGGAACTTGTTTTCATTTATTGTACCAATACTTTCTGTGTAAAATTTGGGTGGCTTTGTGAATGTAAATACTCTAGATAAATAAATATGATCGTATCTTTCTAAATCAATATTCGAATCAAGTATTAATTCAAACGGAATATGATTGTCGTACAAGAATCCTGCAATCTTTAATAATGCTAAATTGGGATGACGCGTTCCATTATCTAAAAGGTCTGCATCAACCAATCCTATACATTTATATATTGGAGGAACTCTTAATGCTTTCATTCTTCTCATTTTTATCGGCCATAAATTTTATAGCCGTAAATGTATTTAAGTTAATTACGTTATAATTAAATATGAGTTTGGTGAATTTAACTTGTTGATTATTTGGTAAATAGCGTTATTTTTTTTATACTTTTAAAGCAAAAAATAAAACAAAAAGAAAAACAACGCATGATTACCGAAGACAAAGTTATAGAAACTTTTTTGTTCGGTAGACGAATTCTGCAAACTTTTTAATAAAATAAAGAAGAAATATTCTATCAGTCCGTCCAATCCGTCAAAAAGGAGATGCCACCGTGATAGCATAACGATGCAAGCATTCAAAGAGAAACCTCATTGAGCGTTTTTTTGCAACAGACATCAAGCAAGTGGAGGCGTACATCCTGCCGTGTGTGCGGAACTTGACATCGGGTCAATTTACACATCACCCGTCTTCTGCTTGCCTATGTTTCGGGTTGGGTACCATGCGATAAGCAGTCCGGCAAGCAGCACGGTGGCTATAATCGTGATGATGTCCGAAAACTGAACGTCAACAGGGTAGGCGTTCACAATAAAGGAGCCGGAGCCGTCTCCGTCAAGTTTAATTATTCCGAACCATTGCTGACAAAGACAAAAAGCGAGGCCAAGGATAACACCGGCGAATGTGCCGAAAACCGTAATCATCCAGCCCTCAGCCACAAATATCTTGCGAATCTCCTTGTAAGTGGCACCAAGGCTGTGCAAAGTCTCTATGTCGTTCTTCTTTTCGAGAATCAGCATGGTCAGAGAACCAATCACGTTAAAGACCGCAATCAGCAGAATGAAGGTGAGAATCAGAAATGTAATCCACTTCTCTATCTTCAGCATACTGTAAAAATCATCATGCTGCTGCTCTTTGTCCTTCACAGAAAAACCATCGCCAAGAATATCTTCAATCTCCCTTTTAGCGTCTTCAATATCTTTCTTTCCGTCAATCTTCAGTTCAATAGAGGTGCATGCTTTGCCCTCATAATCAAAAAGTTCTCTCGCCAGGTCAAGAGGGATGAAGACAAACTTGCTGTCAGTCTCCTGCTGCCTTATGGAATAGATGCCAGACACGTAAATCAGCCTTTCTTGAAAAGCGTTTTCCGGATTTGCCACATTTATCTTGGTGTCATGTTTCGGAGTGTACAGAGTTATTGGCGAGACAAAGTTCACCCCCACCTCTATTTGGGCAGACAGAGCCGCGCCTATCACGGCGTAGTCAGACTGGCTGTCCTTAAGCACAAACTGTCCGGCGTGCAGGATAGCGTCGGTGTCGGCTAAGTTGTTATAGCAGCTGTCAACCCCCTTTAAGGTGATTGCCGCCTGCTTGTTTTCGTTTCGCGCGAGGGCGTTGTCTTCAAGCACTTCGGACGCTACCTTGACAAAGTCCAGCGTCTTTACCTTCTGAATGGACTCCATGTCAGAATCGAAGACCTTCCCCTCTACCAGCGAAATCTTCAGGTCCGGGTCTAACGAACTGAAAAGCTGAGAGATAAGATCTTGAAAACCATTGTACACAGACAGCACTCCGACAAGCGCGGTTGTGGCAAGAGCAATGCCAACAGCGCAGATGCCAGATATTATGTTGATGGCATTATGCTTTTTCTTTGAAAAAAGATAACGGAGCGCTATGTGCAGAGGGAATCTCATTATTTACCGAGAAGTCTGTCTATGTTTTCAAGGTAATTCAAAGAGTCGTCAAGGAAGAACGCAAGTTCCGGAATGCGGCGGAGCTGCAGCCTCACGCGTTTGCCAAGCTCAAAGCGGATGCCCTTGACGCTGTTCTTGATGATGCCCATCGTCTCGTCCACCTTGTCGTTCGGGAAGATGCTCAAATACACCTTTGCGACGCTCAGGTCGGCCGAAACCTGCACGGCGGTCACAGACACCAGCGTGCCGCCCATTGTGTTAGTCATCTGAAGAAACATGTCTCCCAGTTCCTTCTGCAAAAGTCTGTCTATCTTTTTTAGTCTTGTTGATTCCATTTTTGAACAAATTAAATTTAGAGACGCAAATATACAACAAAGAAACGAGAAGTGAGGCAGATTGGGCTAAGAATGTTGTGAATCAGTGCCGCCGGACATTTGGCAGATCATGATTAAAGAGTTATCTTTGCCATGGATAATCAATTATTCCGTATCTGATTGATACACAAATAGCGAATGCTATGATAGAAAATTATTGGTAACGATTTGGCGACTTTAGGATTGCACCAATCCTCTGCATTCTGCTTTGTCAAACAACTCTGATACAAAAATATATCATTATTTTCATTTTTCAAACAATTCGCTTGGAAATAGAACCTTAAAGTGTTTATGAGCATCTGATTTTCTTAGAAAATCTATAGCTTTGATTCTAAAATTTTTAATTCCAATGATATTTTCTATAATACAATGAAGCCCTTTGTTATTATATATGCTTATAACTTTTTGATAGTCCTTGTTTTTGATTATATCCTCAATATATTCTACCCGTTTTTGATACCAAGAATCAATATCTATATATTGACAAAATGAGGTGAAATTCCTTTTTACCTCTTCTATAGAATTACCTATAGAAACATGGGATTCTGTGAAATAATGGTTGATTTTGTTTGAAATATAATACGAAACTTGCTGTTGTTTATCAGTTTCCAATTTATTGAGTATTTTTGATTTAATTTCTTCTATTTTAAATTCTTCATGTTTATAATCACAAAAATCTTTGATAAAATCTTCAACCAAGAAGAGATTCTCTATCTCAGCAACATCATATGAATAAATCTGTTCTTGAGAAAGTTTTATAAGTTGTTCTTCCTCTCGGAAATCCTTATCAATAATGCCATAAGCACAAGTGTTAGTGTTTTTTATCTTATTAAATGCACGTGTATAGTTTATAACATCTTTACAAGTTGCTACAGGTGTAATTGTGTAATTGGAAAACAATATTTCAAATATTTGAATATCCAAACTATTTTTCTTTCCCTCGCAAAATAGAATCTTTTTCTTGCTTCCTAAAATTTTCAATAATAGATCTTCTGGAATGTCATTTTCTTGTATATTCTCAATCTCCCAATTTGACGGATATGTATAAGATTTTATCCAACACTTTTGTGCAACCCTGCTAGCTGCAAATTCTAAGTTGTGAGTGAGATAAACAAATATACAATCTGAGCGTAAAGCTTCTAGTTTATTCCAAAGCTTATCTACAATAGTCTGATGTAGATATATTTCAGGTTCGTCAATTATTATAAGCGCATTCTTTGGCGCTAGAAGAACACGACCTATTAGATATAGAATAATTCTTTCACCATCACTCATGCTGTAAGCAGGATACTCATTAATCCCAGATGAGATAACCAAATTATTACTTGTATCACATTTTAGAGTTCTATGTGCAATCAAATCATTCCAAATGTCAATAACACAGTCTAATTTACTTTTGAGTTCTGTTTTATCTATTTGTTCTCCGGCTTGTATCTTGTCACAATATGTATTCCTTATAAATGCTCGTTCGGCTAACAATGTAGAAAGGACATTCCTATACTCAGCACCATATTGTTGTACGATAGAATAAGGTATGTCATTATCTTTTGAAGCATTAAATGTTTGCTTATCATCCAGAATAGTTGTTTGATACGAATTGTAACTTTTTAATGCAGTCTCAAAATTAGGAGTACTTCCAAAAGTTGGAACTATTAATAATTTCTGTGCAGGAATAACAATGCCATCTTTTTTATCTAATGTTTTTGTAAGAATGTTTGCCAGTGAAGTCTTACCACAACCATTTGCACCAACCAGAACAGTGTTTTGAGCTACAAATCCCAAATTCCTAAAGAATGAATAACTATTAATAAAGTCTTTAGCCGTATATAATTTTGTTAATATCTCACATATTTCCCGATATGATGCAAGACTAACATCTTTGTTGAATTTTACAACAAATGAATCCATATCTTCAGGGAGATTATTAATACCTAGCGTTTGTATATTATGCGTGACTTTTTCATAAAATGCCAACGGAATAATATCTGTTCTTAAATCATTATTAACTTGATTTAGCCATCCTGATATTTCATCAATGGGTAAATTTACTGATATGTCTGAATATCTCTCCTTGATTAAATTTAAAACATTTAATCTATTTATACAATCTTCCAAAAGTTTAGATAAATCCTCTTTTGTCATAAATTAAAATCTGATGATAAATTATTAAAGGTCATGAATTGAAATTTATTTCAATCTGACTTGAAAGTTCAACTTAAACGACAATGTTCCATCTATCTCCTTTACAATAGTAGCATACTCATGACGAGTTGTACTTGAACGCTCCAAATATGCATTTGAGAATAAATAATCCTCAAATCGGTTGCGGTCATAGAAATGGTAACAAAGTATCTCACCATCCTTTTTCACTACCAAGTAACCACCATTGGCGTCAAACCTGCCACTCCATGCTGTTGCCGGCATCATACCCAATGCTGCCGAAGTTAATAGATGTTTGATTTTGTAGGCATAAAATGGAGAAGTCTGCTCTATATCATATTTCAAGGGATTGGTTTCTGTAATCCTTTCCGCCAATTCTTTCAATGTTGAAACGCCGGTATTCAGTTGTTCCAATAATAAGTTTGCAATAATAGCAGGCAAATCACCATCAAGCATAATAAGGTTGTTTCGGAATGTAGAATTGTCCACTTTGTCGAAAACCAATGACGCACCTTTCTTCTTTATGGCATCCACTCTTTCGATAACCTTATTACGTTTGGGATTGATGGAATTGATTGCTGTTATTTCATCATCTGACAAATTAGCTCCAGTTACTTTAAAGTTAAAATTGGTGGCTTTACTAGCATTCAATAGTGTCGAATCATCTCCTAATTGAGACTTAATGCTGAATCCCATTTCCGAGTTGATTTTTGTTCTGCGGTCATGCAATATGATTCGAATGTCTGTCTTATCAGAAGATTTTGCCTTCGATGAATGAGTGCAAATATACCGAACAAAAGTTTCAATATAAGGAAGTATAAACTCTCCTTTATGTTCATTAATTGATTTAAACAACCATTCTGATTCTTTTAAGAAATCAAATGCTGGAATACGTATTATATCTTCATTCCCTAATGTCTGAAAAACCACATCTTGATTTCTTGCTATATTTTCTCGTTGTAATATCATTACAATGGGATAGAACAATTCAGTAATCTTACCCCTCCGTTCTACCAAAGCCAATAATTTAACAAAATATTCTTCAAACATATATCAAATCATTTTATAGTTGTTGTAGTGAATTTCCAATAATTCTCTTTGTGGAAGAAACTTATCAGGCAAAAGAATCTTTATGCCATTTATCTCTTTTAAATATGTCTTGAATAATGATTCAGATGTATGCTGTAGTAATTCTTCAGAAATGAGGATTGTATAATCTGGAGTAATTGTCAATAAATGCTTGTCATAAGCTTTATGGAAGAAAGGATTCATGCAAAGTCCATTCTTTGGGTTTATCCTATTTTTATTATCCTTTGCCCAATCCACAATGTGGCAAGCTTCCAATAACGCAGGATTTCCCACTCCAGAGATGCAACATTGAAAATTATATGCACTCATTACTGCCGATCTAAAAAATGATTGATTGACTCGCTGTCGTACAATCATTTCACGTTCAACACCTTGAGGTAAATCTTCGACTGCGATATTGCTGCTTTGCTCAATGCTTTGTTTTGCAAATTCAGCAATCAATCTTTCACTTTCATAAGCCAAATATTCAGGATTTCCATAAAATTCATTCCACACCTCTTCTTCCATCTTAGCACCATGTATCAATCCTGTAATTCCTTGCTCTTTGAGGTCGGGATCTAATCGTCCAATATTTCCAACTTTCATATTTAATGCACTTGGAGAGCGACCAAGTATATTTGCATACTTGATTATCATTGGGTGCGTTTTACTACATCTTTTAAACGGTATTTTGCAATATACATTAAACGCAACGACAGTTTCTTCTCGAGTCCATTTATTCATTGATATTTATCTTAAGAGGTTCCGATTATGAGAGTCCTCAAGAACTTTCATTTGCTGAATAGCTATTTGATTTAGTTTTATCAACCTTTCACTTTGAGGCATCTTTTCATTAATGAAAACAGCATTAAGATT
>JAXJWH010000024.1:0-21881 GCA_036308125.1 Agathobacter sp. | reverse complement strand
TCCAAGGGATATTACTATGCCCTTTGAAGAAAACTATATGATATTTGGTTTGCGTTAGCGTAATCGTGTATTTGTTGACGTTAACCACCCTGAAACTTTGGGGTGGTGTGCAGGAAGCACACCAAGGCAAACCTAAGCCAAGGACGGCGATTTTGCCGTCCCAAAGTTTCAGGGTGGTAAACGTCTTACAAATACTAGATTTACGATATTTAAAAACCCAATATCATATAGTTTTTTCAAAGAGGCAGTAATATCGCCTTTCACCAAATTACTTGTCAAACATAGTAGAAGAAATTTTTTCTTGGACAATTTGTGTATGGGCACAAAAAATTTTGAAAAATCAATGCATAGGAATTGAAGACCTTATAGTTTTAGAAAAGATAACTTAGTATTAATAGCATTTTTGCAAAAGGGCATAGTAATACCCCTCAGAAAAATTATGAAGTCAAACATTAAGTAGAGGGAATTTTTCTTGGGCAATTTGTGTATGGTCGCAAAAAATTTTGAAAAACCTATGCATATGAATGTAGACATTTTAAGTTTTAGAAAAGATAACTCAGGGGGGAAGTGTTTGGGCGGGTGGTATGTTAGTTTCCGATGTTTCTAAAGCCTAGGACGGCGTGCATTATGCCGTGTTCCCCTTCAACACGGGCAATATACATCTGGATGTGCTGAATTTTGCCGTAATCATCGTATCGGTGAAAATTGACACTGTATGCTTTTTCTGTGGTAAGACGCTCTTTGATGCGCTCAACGTCAACCTCACGCTTGAAAAATTCCACATCCTTAGGGACAATATAATGCTTAATGTATTCGTTGAAAATCTCCGTCACATCATTAGTTTCCTGAATGTATTTAAGCATCCTCTCCGAAACAACATACTGCAAATGAAAGGGAACCATACTGTTCCACTCAAAATCCACAAGATACACACTGTTGTAAGCACTGCACAAAGCCTCAATGATAGATTCGTATTTCTTCTGCTCCAACTCCTTAAGGTGCTTTTCCGTAGCATCATCTATAAATACATAGAATAAATCACCATACTTCTCCGTATGCACAAGGCTGCCATAATCGACAATCCACCTTATGGAAAAATCCTTGCGAATTATTCTGTACTCCACATAGTCATTCCTGTCCTTATTCGTAGAAATCTGACTATCGATGCTGCTTTTAATCTCGTCTAAATCATCAGGGTGAATCATTCCTGAAAAAGTACCACCTGTCATTTCCATGAATTCATCCACATTCTCACAGCCAAAAATCTTAAGCATAGCGCCATTTACAAATAAAATCTCGCCATCTCCTGTTGCTTTGTATATGAAAAAACCTCCCGGAAGTCCCTCTGCAATCTGTTTTACTATTGGAAGGGTTTCATCATTAAGTTCTAACTTAATATTTTTATTAATTAGTTCCCTATTCATTACTATCCCTTCTTTCTCATATATTTTACATTATTTCACAATGTATATATGGTTTCAAGAAAAAACTGTATTATTTTTCACAAAATCCGCCAATTCAAAAATAGGCAGCGGTCTTGAATATTTGAATCCCTGCAAATACTGGGCACTCATGTCAAGACAGCGTTCCTCATCATTGAGATTCTCAACACCTTCATAAAGAATCTTAAAATCTGTCTTTTCAAATAAATTCGCCATAGTTCCCACTATAAGCCTTGAATTGTCATCCTTCCCCGAAAGCACCGTCATGGAACGGTCAAATTTGATTATATCAATCGGTAATTCCATTATTCTTTCAAAATTAGAATAACTTGTTCCAAAATCGTCAAGATAAAACTTAATTCCACGACTTTGCAGCTTAAGCATCACCTTTTGTATGGTACTAAAATCATTCTCTTTTTGCGTTTCCGTAAGCTCTATGGCAATTTTGTTATACGGAATCTTGTTATCTTCTATTATTTTAATAACATCAGATGCAAAATTCTTTTCCTGAAGCTCGCTTATGGAAAAATTAACCGAAATTCGCTCTAAAATATTGCCATTTTTCCTACATTCATTAATGTATTTACACGCTTTATTAAGAATAATAAGATTTATCACATGAACATATTCATTCTTCTCGGCAATTGGAATACAATATTCCGGCATCACTATTCCAATGTCCGGAAGCCTTAACCTCATCAAAGCCTCCGCTGTATTATATGTTTTCGTTGGGATATGATAAACAGGCTGTGCATAAAGTAACACCCTTTTGTCATTTAAATCTCTTTTTTTGTAAATGTCATGAAGCTCACTTGTTATATATTTATTTAATTTAAATTCTTTGATATCATTTTTATTACATTCGTAGATTCCGTCCATGGAAATTTTTTCTTCTATATAATTAACATAATATAAATATTCCTCGCCAGAATATGTCATGTCATTTGAATCTATAATCACGATTTTATAATCAGCGTGATGCATATCGCATTTTGCCTTAATGGCTGCCGTCATTTCATCGACTTTTTTCCTGACATCCTGATAATTATTTTCGTATACAATACACACTTTGTCGTCATTTAATCTGAAGGAAACTGTATCATCGCCTCTTACTTCCTCGTTTTCAAAAAATGAGCCTACAAGACTATTTATTTTCTTAAGTGATGTATCAAATATATGCACGAAAATCATTGTGCATTCGCAATCTTTTAAATCTTTTATGTATGAATCATAGGATTTTGCATCCAGCGTTCCTGTCACCGGATCATATGTATTGTAGTGAAAAAGCAGTAAAACCGCCACCAGCGGTAGCAGGAAGGTGAATGTTGTGAATGTGGATAATGAAAAAATCTGTTCATACACAAGCACTCCCCAGCAGACACAAAGGGTTAGCCCCATATAGTTATACATTTTTTTCACAAATATTCTGCGATGTTTTATTAAAATTCCCAAAATTATGAAATTATATACAACATATGCTATTTTAAAGGAGTTTATCCCATCTGTTTCATATATATACTCTCCTATTGAGAGTCTGCATCCAAATCCAATCAGCGGTTCTACGATTTGAAACATGCTGAATATTATCTGGAGCATCAGCAGCATTTTGCTAAAGGTGTCATCCAGTATCTTTTTTTCTCCAAACAGATTATCCAGATACACACAAAATGTTGTCATATTTCCTATCAGGAAAATATATGACAATGCTCTCATTTCAAACACCAGCAACATTGAGCCCTTATTATAGCCAATTGCCAGTTCATGATATCCAATTCTTAATAAACATGCCATTCCAAGACTTGCCAGGGCATGCACCAGCATACGATATCTTCTCGTTCTGGCAGAATATGTAACCTTCATCAGGAAAAAAACTGACACGCACATTATAAACGTGCAAACATCAACTACAGGAGTATAATTTCTAAAATTTACTATATAATCCATCTAAACATCCTCTTAATTTAATTAATTATTCCCCTCTCGATTCCACCTTAATCTTATCATATATCCTCCCCCTAAATCAACAAAATACACCTCCAATACACTCATATACAATATTTTTTAAAATTTATACATCCCCGTAAATTTTCCCCGCCCCACCGGCAGTTTTCTACGCAATTTGTATAGCGGATTTTCCCCCCGCCTGCCCCCCTCTTCCCTCAAATTCCACCAAAAACCCTTGCCCTTTTTATTATTTAACAGCACATTTTCCCTACCCCCTTCCGCAAAAACTCCTTAATAAACCGCCTTCCACTTCAAATAATTCTCCCGATATTTACGGAAACGCATTAACAACCCATACACCCTTATTTTCACAACTGCATAATAAGACTCCTGTGCATTAATTTTCAAAATATTGCACCCACACTACAAATTACAGCCAAGAAAAAATTCATCTTCTACTAATGTCTGACTTTGTAATTTTTCCGGGGGATATTACTAAACCTTTGATAAAACCTACTTTTACATTATTTGGCTTTTCTGCAAAAATTAAATCGTCTTTTTGTTATATGCATCACTTTTTCAAATTTTTTTGCACCCATGCACAAATTGTCCAAGGAAAAATTCCTTCTACTTTGTTTGACAAGTAATTTGGTGAGAGGCGATATTACTGCCTCTTTGAAGAAAATTATATTATATTTGGTTTTTAAATATCGTAAATCTAGTATTTGTAAGGCGTTTACCACCCTAAAACTTTTGGACGGCAAAATCGCCGTCCTTGGCTTAAGTTTGCCTTGGTGTGCTTCCTGCACACCACACCAAAGTTTTAGGGTGGTTAACGCCAACAAATACACGATTACGCTAACGCAAACCAAATATAATATAATTTTCTTCAAAGGGCATAGTAATATCCCTCGGAAAAATTGCGCCGTCAAACATTAGTAGAAGTAAAATTTTTTCTTGGTTACAATTTGTAGTATGGGTGCAACATTTTGGAAAATCAATGCATATGAATGAAGACCAATAGACAAAATTTCAAAAGATAACTTAGTGTTAATAGCATTTTCCACAAAGAGGCATAGTAATATCCCTTGGAAAAATTACGCTGTCAAACATTAGTAGAAGATAAATTTTTTCTTGGTTACAATTTGTAGTGTGGGTGCAACTATTTGAAAAAGTGATGCATATAACAAAAAGACTCTGATAATTTTCTAAATTTAAAAGCCAAATAATGTAAAAGCAGATTTAGCCAAAGGTAGAAATATCACCCCTCACCAAATTACTTGCCAGACATAGTAGAAGGAATTTTTTCCTGGGGAATTGCTTGAAGCGGGCGGTGGTTTGTTAGGAAGTTTTGCGGAAGGGGAAAATGTGCTGTCAGGAAATAATAAAAAAGGACGGGGGATTTGAGGGAATTTGAGAAGTGGAAGGCGAGGAAAGATAAAATCCCCCATGCAAATTGCGTGGTAACTGCCGGGAGGCGGGTTGCAATTTACATAGGGGATGTTTTTAAAAAAATATATGTGGTCATGGAGTTATTGAAGAAGGGATTTTACGTCTTGTTCGGTGGCACATTCCATGACTTTGGTGACAAGTTCCCTGCACTTATCCATGTTGCAGGCGGCAATGGCTTTTCGTGTGTTAAGGACACTTGTGGCGGATACGCTAAATTCGTCAAGTCCGAATCCCAAAAGCAATGGGATAAGTTTTTCATCGGCTGCAGCTTCGCCACACATTCCAACCATTATGCCCTCCTTTTTGCCGCAGGAAATAATCCTTTGGATTGAGCGAAGTACTGCCGGATTATATGCCGAATAAAGATAAGCCACTTTGGCATTTCCCCGGTCCACCGCCATAGTGTAACCCGTCAGATCATTAGTTCCAATGCTGAAAAAATCAGCCTCTTTAGCAAGTACGTCTGCCATAACACAGGCGGCAGGTGTTTCCATCATGACACCTATTTTAATTTCATTGTTGTAAGCAATTTTCTCATTATCAAGTTCTGTTTTAATTTCGTTGACTAAAATTTTTACCTGACGTAATTCGTCTACCCCGGTAACCAAAGGCACCATTATCCGTATGTCGCCATAGGCACTGGCTCTTAAAATTGCCCTAAGCTGAGTTTTATAAATATCCGTTCTGTTAAGACAGAATCTTATTGCCCTGAAGCCAAGAAACGGATTATCCTCTTTTTCAAGACCTAAGTATTCAATTTTCTTGTCACCGCCAATGTCAAGGGTTCTTATTATCACAGGTTTTCCAGACATTGTGGTGGCAGCTTCTTTGTACGCTTCAAACTGTTCATCTTCAGTAGGCATGCTGTCTCTGTCCATGAATAAAAATTCCGTTCTGAATAATCCAATGCCTTCCCCGTCACATTCCAAAGCTTTTTTGGCATCTTCAGGTTTTCCAATGTTGCATACAAGTTCTACTTTTTTGCCACATGCCGTAAGGGTTTCTTTGCCTTTGTATTCTTTCAAAAGCTCTTTGCCTTTTTGGAATTTTTCAAATTTCTTTTCGTATTCCAAAACCACATCATCCTCCGGATTTATGAAAACTTCTCCCGTTGTACCATCCAGAATTACCTTATCATCATTGCTTGCAATGGAAACTATATTTTCCACACTTAATACCGCAGGTATCTCCATCGCCCTTGCAAGAATTGCGGAGTGGGACGTAGGTCCTCCGATTTCCGTTATGATTCCGGCGATATTTTCCGGAACAATTCCTGCCGTCATGGATGGGGTAAGGTCTTTTGCGATGACGACCGTTCCTTTAGGAAGCGTTGCCATATCATGATGGCTTATTCCAAGCAGAATTTTTATAACTCTTAATTTAATATCACGAAAATCCGCTGCTCTTTGCTGGAGAAGCTCATCTGGAATCTGTTCAAAAATTTTTGCAGTCTGCTCAAAAACTTCATCTACCGCTTTCTCCGCAGTCACTTTATCTTTTGAAACCATCTCTTCCATCTGCATTTTGATGGTTGGATCTTCAAGTAACATAATATGTCCCCTTAAAATATCCGCATCTTTTGCCCCGACGGTTTTTTCCATATTGTCAGCCATTTCATTGGTTTCTTTGACAAAAACCTCAAATGCATCCTTCATTCTTGCAATTTCTGCATCGACATCAGAAATTGTCTTTTCGTCTATGACAATCTCTTTTTCTTCGATTATAACAGCTTTGCCGATTCCAATTCCCTTCGAACCCGAAATTCCCTTATACATATATACATCAACCTTTCTCTATTCCATGAAATTCTTTTCCTCAAGCTCAACCATCTTTGCCAATGCTTCTTCTTCGTCGCTTCCTTCACATTCAAATGTAATCTCAGAATCCTTCTTGATGCATGCGGCGATAATGTTTACAAGGCTCTTGGCATTAATACGCTTGTCCCCATACACAATAGTTACATCTGAACTAAATTTTCCTGCTGCGCCGGCAATAATTCCAGCTGGACGCATGTGCAATCCTTCCTCTGCCTTTACTGTAAATGTCTTTGATACCATATCTTTATCCTCCCAAAATAAATATTTTTTCGTTCCTTTTACAATTATAATTTTATATTTTAGTTCACCTAACTTCAATACCTTGCAAAATCCAATATTGCACCAGCCTGGTGCAAACTTAAAACCACTTTAATTCTTTAATTAATCTTGCATAAAATTCCTGTTCATTTTTACTTTCTTTTATATGGCTTAGACCGTCTTTGGAATTTAGTATTCTCGTAAAATCCTTGAAAAATGCCTTAGTTTTCTTAAAATTGTCAAAATTAAGGGCAAGGAAGAAAACCAAATCAACCTTATGTCCGTTCCCCCAGTCCACAGGGCGTTTTAATTTTATAATCCTGATTTGAGAAGATATGACATTCTCCGGTTTTCCATGGGGAATTGCAACGCCGTTTCCAATTGCCGTCACCTCCACATGTTCCCTTGCATATATATCATCCAGAAATTCTGACTTTACGAAGCCTTCTTCTATCATCTTTTCCGTTGCCATGACTATAATGTCTTTTTTCTTATATCTGCCTTCAACAAATGAGATACTATCAGGTGATAAAAGGGATAGAAATTCTGACCTTTCCGTTACATTTCCTTCTGCAAGTTCAAAGCATTTTTCCTTAATGTTCTTCACATCTATAGGCGTTACCATTGGAGTTATGACAAGAAGTCTTTTGTCAACGGGCAAATTCTCTTTTCCCGCATCTCCCACATACAAAATTATGTCACATTCGTATTCTTCAAGTTTGGAAATTTTGTCCGAGGACAGTATTGCTATAACCTGAAGATTTGGAAGTTTGCTTTCAATATTCGCAGCAATTATACCTGCCGCCGCAATTCCCCCTGCTCCCACTAAAACTGCCTTTGCCTGCTGGGAATTTCTTCGAAGAGCACCTCCCACAAGTAGTGTCACATAGGCAATTTCGTGATTGGTCTGAATCTGATTTGTGAATTTTTCATACAGCGTACTTAAGGTAAAGCAGGTGGCAAAAATTCCTGAATACATCTCTGTTATGTCCTTTAAAAATGGATTTATAATCTCAATTCCGTAGCGTGTTCTTTCTATTGATGACGGAATGAAATTCATAAGACTTTTCTTAAGTAACGAATTTTTCTCCATATCCATTCCAAACATTTCCTCGATATAGGCAATCATTTCCTTCGAATTGTCGTCCAATTCCTTCACATTATCATCATTATGCTGAAAACCTGCACATTTCAAAAGCACTAAAACATATTCAAGCTCTCTTTTTTTCTCTTTTTCAGTAAGATGATAATTTTTTGTCTCATCTTCAAGGTATTTTAAGATAAATTCCTGAATTTCCCTATAGTCATTCTTAAGATTTGTTGGAATTTCATCTTCAATTAGTTCTTTATCAATGTATTTTTCCATTCCCATTCTATAAAAAGCGATGGTCTGATATTCCACAAACATTTTACATGAATAATCCGTAAAAATTACATTGAAGCATTTCTCAATGGATTTCATTAATCTTACAGCTTTTTCATAATTGTTTCTTTTGAAGTGGCTTATCCACATGCCGCTTTCCCCTGCAGGAATTCTTTCGTCATAGCACACTTCATTCGGTTGTTCCTCCCAGGAAAATTCCATGCATCTGTGGAGAGCTTTTCTAATCTGAAATTCTTCCCCCCTGACATAAACTCCCTTCCCTGCAGTTTTCTTAAGCTGAATGTTAAAATGTTTTAGTTCCCTCTCAACACTGTCTATATCATAGGTAATTACATTTTTGCTCACTCCCAGTTCCTCAGCAAAAAGTGAAATCGTATATAGTTCCCAACCGCTTAATAATATAAACCCGATATAACATTGTCTGTATCTTGCCGACATACTGCTGCTTGTCTTATCCTTAAGCCCTCTGATTCGTTGCAGGTCTTCTTCTAAAAATTCCGCCACAAAACCTTTCCCCGGTTTTGCAGTCAGTTTCATTCCATTTTGATTGCAATATTCCAAAACCTCTTTAATGTATGTCTTAACACTTCTTTCTGAAACTCCAAGCTCCTGAGCTAAGAATTTTGAAGTTACCGGTTTTTTATTATAATCTGCTAATTTTACAATGATTTGTAATCCTCTGTCTGAAAGCATAAAAAACTCCTTAATTTATATATTTTACCCTTACATAAATTTTACACTCAAATTGTGTTTTTGTCATCAAAATGACCAATTTATATTTTTACTATTGCATTTTATTGTACGAAACGCTATAATACCATTAGAGTTTGAATAGGAATTCTAATAAAATGTTATAAAGTTAAGAGATTTAGAGCAGTTTGTATGTGGTAGAAATACCTCCATTAATGTTGCTCTTTTTTATTATCATCTTAACGGATTGGAGTTAGCTTTGAAACAGGAAATATATGATAGAATTTCCGATAATCCTATCATTGCCGCGGTTAAGGATGATACGGGACTTAAAAAATGTCTTGATTTTAGCGATGTCAATGTGGTTTTTGTTCTCTATGGCAGAATAAGCACCATAGGAGATATCGTTTCCACCCTGAAGAAAGCCGGCAAAACAGTTATTGTTCATATGGACTTGATATCAGGACTTAATTCCAAGGAGGATGCAGTTGATTTCATTGCAAAATACACTAATGCAGATGGAATCATTTCCACAAGGCTTGAACAGATTAAAAGAGGCAGGGAATTATCGCTTTGTACTATTTTTCGTATTTTCCTGCTTGATTCTAAGGTACTTGACAATATTAATAACAGACAGATTACAGAATATGCTGATGCAGTGGAGATTTTACCGGGGCTTATGCCTAAGATTATCAGTAAAATGTCCAAAACATTGTCCATTCCGCTTATCGCAGGTGGACTTATATCAGACAAGGAGGATGTGATTAACGCACTTAATGCAGGAGCGTTTGCCATTTCTTCCACCAACAGCAACGTATGGAAAATGTAACTTAGATTAAATTAATTAAATATGTAAGGGGATTTTGAAGGAGGAGGTCATTTTATGTGCTACACAACAAAGAGAAGAATTGCAGATTGCGTTAAGAATTTAGCAATCCGCAAAGAGATAAGAAAAATTACCATAAGTGACATTATGAATGAAACTCACATGAGCCGGCAAAGTTTTTATTATTATTTCAAGGATATATATGACGTTTTGGAATGGATTGTTACTAATGACTTGGTTCCGGTTTTAGAATATGACGAAGAGAAGGACTTTGAGAGCTGGATTCTTAACATTTTCAAGGAGATTGAAGTTCAACGGGCTTTTCTTGAAAGAGTAATTGGGGAGCTGCCATGGAATACGATTATAACTTATGTTAAGCACCCTGTGGAAAGATCTTTTATGAAATTTTATTCAGCCAATATAAGCAAGCTGACTTTCCAGAAGAAGATTGCACATGGATGCGAATATTTTGCAGAGACATTCTGCTATTATCTTATGGATTATGTTGCAAGCAGGAAAAAATATAACGAGATTGAAATTTTAAGTAATTTAGAATCCGTAAAGCTTATGTTAACCCATGTGATAAAGGAAGCCAGAGGCAATGTTGTTTATTCTGCATAATTATATATATTAATGTATCATTAAGAAACGGAATGACTGTATGCCATTCCGCTTCTTTTTAGAGAAAATTTATTTTTGATTATGTGCTATTCTTTAAGACTTCCCAAATCTGAAAATGGGAAATAAATACATTCTGCCCTGGCTACTATTTTATCCTCAGTAACGTAGGTATTAACCCATTCCCTTGAATCACATGACCTGTCTCTGTTATCTCCCAGCATGAAATATGAGCCTTCCGGAACTTCATATTCCATATATCCATTTAATACAGTCCAGTCACCCTCCAGATAATCTTCTTCAAGGGGTGTCTTTGAATCATTAATATATATCTTACCATCATCAATTACCACTTTATCTCCGGGAAGACCTATAATCCTTTTGATGTAGAGGGTATCCACTTTATCCGGTGCATAAAATATGGCAATCTCACCTCGTTTTGGCTTTGAATTATTGTATGCCAATCTGTTTCCTAAAACCAAATCACCTACATTAATGGTACTTTCCATTGATTCTGATGGAATCTTTGCAAGAATTACCACCTTTTGCTTTAGAACCATTGCCATTGAAAAACTTATAGCGCAGATAAGAACAAAGGAAATTATATCTTTCTTTGATTCTTTCACCTTACTAAATATTTTATTAATCACCTTCATTAATTACTGTTACTCCTTTCCCATTTCTAAACTAAGTTTTGCCTTAGACATTATATTTTTCATCTCCCGCCTTCACGAAAGATTATATCATAGTTTCCAAAATTAAATTCTTAAGTTTTTCTTAGGATTTTCTTAGTTTTTTCTTACATTTTCCCAGATTTTCCAAGACGGCTTCAATCTGAAATAAAAAAGCTGCCGCTTTAGAAATTTTTACATTTCTTAAAGCGACAGCCATTAAAATATATGTTGATGCTTATCTTACATCCTTGGTTGCTATAACATTAACTCCGGTTCCGGCAACATCATTAATTAATACATCACCGATTTTTACAGGTGCTTTCACCGTTACCTTGTTAATTTCTTTCATTATGTCAAAGATTTTTTCCTTAGGAATATCATTTTGTGTTTTGCAGGAAACCATTGCAATCTCACCGTTTTCCACACGAACCGTACTTGTGACGATTCTTGTAGGATGAGTCACTTCTTTTCTTGCGTACACATCTCCTCTTTTACAGGTATTGCCTGTTACACTTACTACTTCATTATTCTCCATCTCAACTGTTAAGGCGCAGCCTAAAGGACAGCCGATACATGTTAAATTTCTTGTTTCCATGGTTATGCCTCCTCAATCTTAACTGTAATATTTGAAAGATCACCAAATTCTTCAAGCTTTTTCTTGGAAAGTTTAATTTCTTCCATCTCTCCCGGTGCCATAATCTGCTTCTTTCTGTGAATAATTCTTTCGTCATTTAAGTATGCGCTGATATAGCTGTTTTTGTAAACAGCACCTACCCTGAATCTTACTATAAGTTCATCATTCATTCTTTTTACATCTATAGTCTTTGGAACTGTATATCTTACGCCGTCTGTGGCAATAACCGGAATTTCCTTGCCGGCTTCTCCCATTGAACAGTTATTCTTAACATATTTTGCGGCATTTTTTCCTGCCTGAGCGGCTTCCTCAGAAACGTAATCAACTAAGTCGTGAACATGGAGTACATTTCCACAGGCAAAAATTCCATCAACACTTGTTTCAAGACTTTCATTAACACATGGTCCGTTTGTAACGGCATTCATGTCAACACCTGCACCTCTTGAAAGCTCATTTTCAGGTAAAAGTCCACAGGAAAGAAGAAGTGTGTCACATGTATATTCTTCTTCTGTTCCAGGAATTGGCTTTCCATGATTATCAACCTCAGCCAAAGTAATTCCTTCAACTCTTTCTTTACCCTTAATGTCAACTACTGTGTGACTTAATTTAAGAGGAATTCCAAAATCATCAAGACACTGAACGATATTTCTCTTTAATCCGCCTGAAAATGGCATAAGCTCTGCAACAACCTTTACCTTAGCACCTTCAAGAGTCATTCTTCTTGCCATGATTAATCCGATATCACCTGAACCTAAAATTACAACTTCACGACCTGGCATATATCCTTCGATATTTACAAGTCTTTGGGCTGTTCCTGCTGAATAGATTCCTGCCGGTCTGTATCCCGGAATATTTAAAGCTCCCCTTGGACGCTCCCTGCATCCCATTGCAAGAATTACTGCTTTTGCCTCAATCTTAAATAATCCGTCTGTGCGGTTCATTGCGGTAATTACTTTATCATTGGAAATGTCCATTACCATTGTGTTAAGTTTATATTCAATTTTTAACTCTTCTACCTGATCTATAAATCTTTGAGCATATTCAGGTCCTGTTAATTCTTCTTTGAATGTGTGAAGACCGAATCCATTATGAATACACTGATTTAAGATTCCTCCAAGTGTATTATCTCTTTCTAAAATTAATATGCTGTCAATTCCGCTTCTTTTTGCCTCTGCTGCTGCTGCAAGTCCTGCCGGACCTCCTCCAATTATAACGATATCATAGGAACTCATAATTAACCCTCCTGTACATTTTCTTTGCTCATGCCTACTACCATATTAGATTTTCCACCACATTTTGTTATATCAAGATGTGACATATTAAGTTCTCTAGCGATTATATCCATTGTCTTAGGAGAACAGAATCCTGCCTGACATCTTCCCATTCCGGCTCTTGTTCTTCTCTTAACTCCGTCAAGTGACTTAGCTCCAAGAGGACGATTAATTGAGTCGATTATCTCTCCTTCTGTTATCATCTCACATCTGCAGATTATATTTCCATAAGCTGGTTTTTCTTTAATCAGGGCTTTATATTCTTCCTCTGATAAATCCTTAGGATTTAAAATTCCTTTTCTTTGTCCGTTGAAGTTTTCATTTTTCTTAGGATTTAAAATGCCTGCCACAATTCCTGCTACCTTTATTCCAATTGCAGGGGCACTTGTTAATCCCGGTGATTCAATTCCTGCTGCATCTACGAAGTTCTTGGCATCTTCTAATTCTTCGATAATAAATTCGTGATTATCTTCATGGGCTCTGTTGCCGCTGAATGATGTGATAACCTGACGAACTGGCACAGTTGGCACTGATTTTTGTGCAGCTTTGATAAGGCTTTCAAGTCCTTCAGCCTTTGTGCTTGTATCTTCCTTGTCATCATGGTCAACGGCAGTTGGACCTACCAATGTATTTCCATGAACTGTTGGTGTAACAAGAACTCCTTTGCCATATTTTCCTGGTAACTGGAAAATTGTATTTGATACTGTTCCTCCGGTTGTTTTATCCAAAAGGCAATATTCGCCTCGTCTTGGTGTAATATGAATTTTCTTTTCACTTACCATATTGTGGAATTTATCTGCATAAACTCCTGCCGCATTTACAACGACTTTTGTTTCAATATCCCCTGTACTTGTCTTAAGTAAATAGCCTTCACCCTGCTTTTGAATGTCGGTTACTTCAGTATTAAATCTAAATTCAACTCCGTTAGTGTTGGCATTTTCAGCCATTGCAATATTCATTCCAAATGGACATACAATTCCGCCGGTTGGACAATATACAGCTGCGATTGCATCATCTGAAAGGTTTGGCTCCATCTTATGAAGCTCTTCCTTCTCAACAATTCTGATTCCCGGAATCTTGCTTGTGATTCCTTTGTTGTATAATTTTTCAAGAGCTGGTCTGTCATCCTCAGAAAAACATATAATAAGTGAACCGTTTCTCTTAAATTCAAAATCCAGTTCCTTTGATAATGGCTCCATAAGTTCATTTCCCTTAATATTCATCTCTGCCATTAATGTTCCAGGTGTACAGTCAATTCCTGAGTGAACAATTGCACTGTTTGCCTTGGAAGTTCCGCAACATACATCCTCTTCTTTTTCTACTACCAGAATATTTAAGTCATATCTTGATAGTTCCCTTGCACTGGAACTTCCCGTAACTCCTGCTCCAATGATTACTACATCATACATATATTTTACCTCCGTTTTTGGAAATTCATTTTCCCTTATTAAATTCAAATAAGTTTTCTGCAACCAAACTAAATTATCGTTCAAAAAAAGAGCCGCACAAATTACAGTACCTTGTGGGTACTTAACTTGCACAGCTCTTTACTCTTGCAACTATTGATTTACTTTATTTTATCATTAGCTTCGCTCTTTTACAATTAGAAAAAACGCAGCTTTTTTTGTGCAATTTGTATAATATTCTTTTATACACTACATATTACCATGGAATAACTGCATATAATCCAACTGCAAGTAATGCTCCTACGATTGGTCCTACGATTGGAACCCATGCATATCCCATATTTGAACTTCCCTTACCTTTGATTGGAAGAATAGCATGTGCTAAACGTGGTCCAAAATCTCTGGCTGGGTTAATAGCATATCCTGTTAATCCACCAAGTGACATACCGATTGAAACGATGATTGCGAATACAAGAAGTTTTCCAACTCCTGGATCTACATCTCCAACCTGTGCTAAACCTTTGATTGCGAATACAAGTACGAAAGTTCCAACAGCCTCACTTAAGAAGTTTAATACTGGATTTGGAATTGAAGGTCCTGTACAAAATACACCAAGCTTTGTTCCTGCATCTTCTGTTGCATCAAACTGATCCTTGAATAAAAGATATACGATGCAACCACCTAAGAATGCTCCTGCAACCTGTGCAATGATGTATCCTGGTACTGTACTCCATGCTACTGATCCGTCTGCTGCCAACGCAATTGTTAATGCAGGATTAAAACTTGCTCCTGATGCATTTCCAAAGATAAATGCCGGAATCAGTACTGCAAGTCCCCAGGCTAATGTAATCTGAATTGAACCTGCTCCTTTCATTCCTGACTTGTTCAAATTTACGTTTGCTACTACACCGTCTCCTAAGATAATTAAAAGACATGTTCCGATAAACTCGGCAATATAAGGCAACATAATCTTTTCCCCCTTTTTAATTTTTTTTGCACTTTGGCTTTTATTTTATGTCTGGCAGTATTCCCCTACCGCCAGACTCAAAATCATTTTTTAATCTTTAATTTAACTTAACTCTTAATCCTCCTTTGCCCAGTTAAATGCATATGTTACAGCTTTCTTCCACTGTTTAACCTTCTTTGTTCTCTCTTCCTCAGAAATCTCTGGCATAAATGTGCAGTCAATTGCTGAATTTTTGATTACATCTTCCTTGCTTGACCAGTAACCTACTGCAAGTCCTGCAAGGTAAGCTGCTCCCATAGCTGTTGTTTCTACACAAACCGGACGGTTTACAGGTGCGTTACTGATATCAGCCTGCATCTGCATCAATAAGTTGTTGGCACTTGCACCACCATCAACTTTAAGTCCTGCAAGTTCGATTCCTGAATCAGCTTTCATAGCTTCAAGTACATCATTTACCTGATATGCCAACGACTCAAGTGTTGCTCTGATGATATGATATTTATTAACTCCTCGAGTAATTCCTACGATTGTTCCTCTTGCATACTGATCCCAGTATGGAGCACCAAGTCCTGTAAATGCAGGAACGACATAACATCCGTTGGTATCTTTTACCTTCTTTGCCATGTATTCTGAATCAGGTGATGAATCGATAAATCTCATTTCATCTCTCAACCACTGGATTGAAGCACCTGCTACGAATACTGAACCTTCAAGGGCATATTCAACTTTTCCATCAAGTCCCCATGCGATTGTTGTTACAAGTCCGTTATTTGAAAAGATAGGTTTTTCTCCTGTGTTCATAAGTAAGAAACAACCTGTTCCATAAGTATTCTTTGCTTCACCTTTCTTGAAACATGTCTGTCCAAAAAGTGCTGCCTGCTGGTCACCTGCGGCTCCGGCAATCTTAATTGGTCCGCCGAAGAATTCAGGATTAGCTTCTCCATATACGAAGCTTGAAGGCATTGCCTTTGGAAGCATGCATTTTGGAATGTTAAGTTCTGCAAGAATCTCATCATCCCACTCAAGAGTGTTAATGTTAAATAACATTGTTCTTGAAGCGTTAGAGTAATCTGTTACATGAACCTGTCCTTTTGTGAGCTTCCAGATAAGCCATGTCTCAACTGTTCCAAAAAGTAATTCTCCCTTTTCAGCTCTCTCCCTTACTCCTTCTACGTTATCAAGAATCCATTTAACTTTTGTTGCTGAAAAATATGCATCAATTACAAGACCTGTTTTCTTACGGAATGTCTCTGTTAAGCCCTTCTCCTTAAGGGAATCTGCATATTCTGAAGTACGGCGGCACTGCCATACGATTGCATGATAAACAGGTTTTCCTGTTTCTTTGTCCCATACGATTGTTGTCTCTCTTTGGTTTGTAATACCGATTGCTTCGATATCTGCTGAAGTTGCTCCTACATTTGCCATTGCCTGCTTTGCAACCTCAAGCTGTGTTGACCAGATTTCATCTGCATCATGCTCTACCCAGCCTGGTTTTGGAAAATACTGTGTAAACTCCTTTTGTGCTACCGAGCACATCTCTCCCTTTTCGTTGAACAGGATACAACGATTACTTGTTGTTCCAGCATCAAGCGCCATTACATATTTTGCCATTCAAATCCCTCCATTACTTAAATCATAATTATATAGCCAAGCTTTTTCTCCGTTGCTTTAACTACTTGCTTCATGAGTCTATTTTAACTAATATGTCGAAATTTGTCTTTAGACAATTTTTTGTAATTGTTCAAACCTAATAATATACTTAATTTTATCAAATACTTTTTATGCACATTGCACATATTTATGTTTGTTTCTGTTTGTTTTTATATATATGCATTGTTGACTTTTTTATCAAGTAAATATTGCATGTTTTTTGTTTTTCAGATATTATAATTTCTAGCGTAAAAAACATATTTTTACAGTTTATAATTTCTTTTTTGCAGATGCGTATCCTAATAAACTGATACAACAAATATATTCCAGAACGTATAACCGGCGATATTTTATTGCAGATTATGGAATTGAAGTCAAATAGCAAAATAATATGCAGATGCTAATAAAATTAATCATTAAAATTTCAGGATACAAGATTGAAGTCAAATCGCAAAATAATACACAAATGTTAAAAAATTAATCATAAAAATATTCAGGAGAAAAACATGGAAGAAAAAAATATACAAACAATCCGTCTATATGACGACACACCATACGAAACAAAATTCAAAGGAACAGTTATTTCCTGCGATGAGGTGACTATCAAAGATAAAACCTTATATGCTTTGGTTTTAAATCAGACATTATTTTTCCCGGAAGAAGGTGGACAAAGTCCGGACAAGGGAACAATTAACGGAATTGAAGTGGTTGATGTTCAGATTAAAAATGATGTCATCACTCACTATGTTGAAAAACCAATTTCAGCCGGCACTAACGTAGATGGTGAAATTGACTGGACTCACCGTTTCAATAACATGCAACAACATTCCGGAGAGCATATCTTTTCCGGTATCGTTCACAACCTTTTCGGATTTGACAATGTCGGTTTTCACCTTAGCGATACAATTGTGACAATGGATTTTAACGGTGTTTTATCCCTTGAGGATATTGAGAAGGTGGAATTTATGGCAAACAAAGCCATCTCTGAGAATGTTGACATCGTGGTGTCATACCCATCCAAAGAAGAACTTAAGACCATGGACTACCGCAGCAAGATAGATATTGACGGACAGGTTCGCCTTGTAACAGTTACAGGTTATGATGTGTGCGCCTGCTGTGCCCCACACGTTAGAAAAACAGGAGAAATCGGCTCTCTTAAAGTTATGAGCGTTCAGAATTATAAAGGCGGTGTCCGTATCAGTATCCTTTGCGGCTTTAGAGCGCTTGAAGCCTTCAGAGAAAAATGTAAAATCGTTTCCGACCTTACCAACTACCTTACCACAGGTCAGGAAAATATCTTAGATACCGTAACCAAACTTAAAAATGCAAATTTATCCCTCACATCAGAACTTGCCGCACTTAAACAGCAACTTCTGGAAGATAAACTTGCCTCTATTCCTGACTCAAAAGAAAATGTTATTATGTTTGAAAATGGCATTGACGGAAAAATTCTTAGAAATGTTGTAAATAATCTTATGGAAAAACATGACGGCTTATGCGGATTATTCAACGGCAGTGACGAAAACGGATATAATTATGTAATTGGAAGTAATAACGTTGACTGCAAAGAACTGGCTAATGAGCTTAGAGAAAAATTAAATGCCAAAGGTGGTGGAAATTCTCAGATGATTCAGGGATCAGTTGGTGCATCCAAAGAGGAAATTGGTGCATTTTTAGAAAATAAGTTCAAACTCTAAATTATACTATTGCGTAATAGCAATACTATTGTTGGATAATAAATCCAGTTTGAGATTGGCTATTCTATTGTTTCAATAATAGTTCCAGTTTGAGATTGATTATTTCAGAATTAAAAAATTCATGAACAGATTAAATCTGCTCATGAATTTTTATTTTCTCTAATTACTGTTACCGGGAAGAAATGGCGGTTGTTCCCCGGTTCTAAAAGTCTTAATTATATTATCAATTCGTGAACTTAAATTGCCAAGTTCACCAACACGCTTCCTTCCATTCTCGGCTATCTTCTGCCGTTCACTCTCGTGATTCATATAATACCAGACCTTCTCCTTAAGTTCCGTTGGTCCTTCGAAAGTCACCAGATCCCTTCCCGCTTCGAAGAAATCCGTAAGCTCCGACTGACTATGAGTAATAAGGAAACCACCTGATGCTAAAGTGTTCCAAACCCTAAGCGGTACTCCGCTAATAACCTTTGGCTGTGCGAAGTTGATATTAATCTTGGAATTATGAAAAATCTTAGGATAATCCGAATAATAGTCCGGCTTTTTCCTGACGGTAACATGCTTCATAGGTTCTAATTTCTCATTAGAATACAAATTCACATTAAAATATTTAGCCAGCTGGTTAATCCCTCTGTGTCTGTCCACACAGGCAATCTTCTTTTCCAAAAGTTTAACCGTAAATAAATTGCTTATATCAATCAGACTTCCCACAGGTCTTGACACCTGAAAGTATGGCTTCATAAGATTGACAATGGAATCATTTATACAAGTTGCCAGAATATCCCTCTCCCCAGCCTGCAACTGCGCTTCAATTGCACAATCAAAATAACCTGTAAGATATGGTGGCAATTCATCCACTAAATTATCAAAAGCATTGTCTGAATACAAGTTTCCAATTATGCTTATGTTTGACTCAAATTCATTAGGATTGCATTTTTCCGTAACCTCTTCAATTCTGTCAAATGCAGCCCCTATCGGAAGATAATATATATGCATAACTGCCATTTTCTTAAAAATCACATAACTTAGCTTGTCATATGTAAATATATAATTTATATCATTAAATATTGATTTGTGATACATCTGAGGCAAAGGACTATTTATTGTCCAACATATATAATTGGTCTCACAGATTCTGCACGCTTCCGAAATCACCGGAAAGTAATCAATGCTGAAAACGAAATCATACTGAGTCCTTGTCAAAAGACTCTCCAGCTTCGTCTGAAATCTGTTGTCATCATATACATCGGTAAATTCATGCTCCACATGTTCAATGGTATATCCCATCTTGCGGAAACACTCCTCTACATCACTGTAAAAATCATTTCTCCATCGGTAAATTAATATATGCATAAACACCCCTAAATAAAAATGTTGTAATTCTCATTTTATTTAACATTTTCATATAGAACTAAAGTACCATTAACACTATATCACGGTACTTCAAATTTTTCAACAATTATTATATGTTTTTTAATATTCATACAATTCCTATATCGGTGTGGTTTTAATCTCTTAAAGTTGGAAGCTTTCACGAAATTAGTTTTACCAAAGTTAGTTTTCCTGAAATCATGTGTTGCTTAAATCCATGGTCTTAAGTTATGCATTGCTTAAATTAATGGTTCTGAAATTATTCGTTGATTATATCAATGGTCTTAAGTTGTGCATTGCTTAAATCAATGATTCTATGTTTTCTACATTATCAGCTACTATAACCAGATTCCTAATTTTCATATTTCTCAATTACACAGCTATGTTCCTTAGTTTTCTCATCATAATTTATTCCAACAAGCAATATCTCCCCGTCATATCCTGCCAACGCTCCCTGATAATGCTTCTCTTTTATCTGCTTTATTGCACTTTCTGCCGTTTTGTCGTATTTCAATTCGATTATCATTGCAGGCTTTCTTCCGACATTCGCCCTTGGAATCAGGGTAAGATCCGCAAAGCCCTTGCCACTTGGCAGTTCTCTTATCACATTATAATAAGCCGGTGCTGTAAAATATGCCATTGTTAAAACACAGCTTAATGAATTTTCGTCATTGTATTTTATTATGGATGTATATGTTTCATGTGCCAGCTCAATTAACTGCGCAACCTTGTCGCTTTCTAAATTTATAGTTGCCATTAAAAGCTCATCACACCTTGAAATTGACTTGGAAACTTCACTCCATTTTCCTACTCTAAGTGCCATTTGAAATGCTTTCGCAACTTCAAAGTTTGGAACATATGCACTTAAACTATCTTTGTCATAACCTAAATATCCTAAATGAATTAATGCTGTTATTGCATCATCCTTTGATTCTATTTTTGATAAATCATTTTGGAAATTACCAACCTCAACCATTACCTTGTTTCCCGCCAGCGTATTTAAGATGTCATCCTTTAATCCCTCATAATTTAAAGTAATAAAGGTGTTTATTGATGCAAATGATGATGTATTTTTCCAGTAAGAATCATAATCATCGTTTTCTATGGCACAGCATACCGAGTTTGGATTATACATATGCTCTCCATCTATCAGGTAACCATTGTACCATGACTTCATGGTTTCAAAATCCATATCATATTTTTCACATAAATTTCTGACTTCATCCTCTGTAAAGCCAAAATATTTTGTTATAGGTTTTGCCTTCACCATGGAATATTCCCTGAAATTATTTAATGCTGACTCATCATTTATCTTCTTAATTGGTAAAATTCCCGTAATGTAAGCAAGTGCTAAAAAGTTCTTGGATTCCTCGCTTTTAAATAATGCATGAAGGAACTGCAAATATTTGTGAACAAGTTTCTCATCATCTGCACAGTTTCTTATAACGCAGTCCCACTCATCTATTATGATAACAAACGTTGTACCAGTTTCCCTATATATCTGCATAAGTACCGCACTTATATTCTTGGTATAATCAATCTTTTCTCCAAATACTTCTCTGAATTCATCATAAAGGTATTCCGTTATTTTTTCTGTTATATTGTCCTTGTAAAAATCAAGAAATGTTGATATATCAAGATGTATAACATTATATTTGTTAAGATGTTCCTTAAAATCATCCTTGGTTGCAATTTCTGTATCTGAAAAAAGTTCAAGGGAATCACTTCCAAGACTGTAATAGGCATCTATCATTCCAGCAGCATGGGATTTTCCAAATCT
>JAXJWH010000023.1:0-18934 GCA_036308125.1 Agathobacter sp. | reverse complement strand
GATCCCGGCAAAATCGAGAAAACATCTGAGGAAGACAATGTAATCGGTGAAGGAAAAATAGTTTACGATATTCGTTTTTCGGTGTATCATGGAGATGATAAGATAAAAATTTTAATGAATCTAGAGGCACAAAACCTGTCAAAGCCAGGAAATCTTGGTTACGATTTGGACAACAGAATAATCTATTATCTGTGCCGAATGATTTCTGCCCAGAAGGAAGTCGAATTTAAACATTCCGAATACAATAAAATCAAAGCAGTCAGAAGCATCTGGATATGTCTTGACGGAAATGACAATGAAGATTCAATAAACAGAATCGAGCTCACTACCAAAAATATTTTTGGTAAAGAAATAAAATTAAATAACCTGAATAAAATGCAGGCTGTTATAATAACATTAAGAGCAAGACAGAATATCGAAACTTCAAAACACCGACTGATAGCAATGTTAGAGGAATTAATAAGCAAAGACGAACCTGAAGTTAAGAAGAAAATACTGGCAGAGAAATACGATTTAGTGATGAGTGATGATAGCGGAAATGGGGTGAAGAAGATGTGTAATTTTAGTGAAGCTTTAATCGAAGAAGGTCTTGAACGTGGACTTGCACAAGGAAGAGAACAGGGACTTGCACAAGGAAGAGAACAGGGGATTGAGCAAGGAAGAGAACGCGAGGAAATTCGAGGATTAATCAAAAATATTTCCAATATGCAGGGTTATGACTTAAATGCTGAACAAATTATGAAATTTCTTAGCCTTGATGAGGAAACATATTTAGAACTTTCCAATCTGATACACTCTCATAAAGATTTATCACTTGATGAATTAGTTGATGAGTATTTCAATTCAATAAATGATATTAATAAAGAAAATGCAAAAAATAAGAATGATTAAGCAAATAAAATAAGTAAATGAAATAAGCGAATGAAATAAGCGAATGAAATAGGAAAATTAAGACTATATTGTTGGACATAAAAACGGGGGATTTATAATCCCCCGGAAATCTTAATATTATACATAGATTATTTCGATATCTCCGAATGCAACTTCTGCTTTGATTTTTACAAAAGGAGCTGTAACGTCGGTTGTACAATTTCCGACAACTTTGATATTTCCAAAACAACACTCACGAGTTACGTCAACTCTCCACTCCTTTGGAATGTATATAATAGTCTGCCCAAATGAATTTTCCACGCTTATGAAGGCATTGTTATCTTTAATGATTGCATTGTTAAAATATACAACATTTTTACCGAATGAATTACTGATTAATGCACTTTCGAAACATGCACTGTTGATATATCTTGTAGAATTATCAAATGCAGTTTCAATTTTCACAAAACCATCACTGGAAGATTCTTCTGAAAAAGTTCCATGCATGCCATCACCTATTTTGATAAAGGAATCCTTCTTAAATAAGATTTCAAATCCAATGGAAAGAAGCAAAGCAACTAACAACAATGACCAAGGAGTTAAATCATTGAAATTGTATCCAATAATGTGAGAGATTTCATCATCGAAAAGACAACCTATTAAAGCGGCAGGGAAAAATATCTCAAAATAATTTCTTTTTTTAATACCTTTTACTATGAAATAAATAAATACTAAACTTAATAATATTGATACTACTGGAATTTTAGGGAATATTCCAAGTTTGTTAACAACAATGTATACTGATAACAGGATTAATAAAATTCCCCATGCTACATTTTTTTGATTCTTCATTATTTTATCCTCTTTTCTTCTAATTTGCTCATAAGAGCCTTGATATATGTTCTTGAAACATATGCCTTTTTCATGGTTTGTGCAAACTCCACTTCGCTTGCTCCTGTAATATTCTTGTGGATGGAGCGAATCATTCTGGTGTTAATAATTGTGGATTTAGACACTCTCATAAAACGCCCGGGAAGCAATTCTTCAAGCTCATACATTTTCTGTCTTGTTGTATATATGTCATCACTGGTGTGAACCGCCACCATCTGTCCGGCAGTTTCCAGAAATAAAATTTCCTCCAGTGTTATAAAATAGTCTTTATCGCCCTTAGTCACATGAAGCTGCATATTTTGATTTACTGCTTCCGATATGTGGCGTTGCAACGATAAAATTTCATCATTTAATTCTTTGCATCGAATTATAATTTCATCATCAGTAATGCAATCATCAATTTCCATTCGTATTTTCATGTTGTTTACTCCTTTTATGATTAGAGTATAAAAAAATTACCTCCTGGTGTAAATAGGTTTAAACCAAGAGGTAAAATTATAAAACTGACAGGTTAAAAAACTATTTTAGCGAACTCCTCCGCCGCCGCCACCTGAGAAACCAGCTCCTCCGCCAAAGGAAGAACTTCCGCCAGCTCCTGAAATACCAGCATCAATTGATGCTTCACTCATTGAAGCATGCATTGCATTTGAATAATTGTGGGAGCAATTACAAAACAGTATAAACGGTAAAATATCTGTCTCGAAATCACTGTCACTAATGTCAGGAGAATGATTTACCTTTAGTCCTTCACCAAATTCCTTAGATAAATCAAACAAAGTTGCGTATGGAAGCAATTCTTTCCAAAGATATGTTTCATCAAAGGTTTTTTCCTCAAGTTTTCCATAATCCTTAAGGTATTTTCTTAATCCTAAAACCTGATATAATTCTTTTAATCCGACATCATTTAAATCATGACGGGAATTGAATTTCTTTTTCACATATCCATTGTTCTCAAGATATAATTTGCCGTCTTTTTCGCATTTCTTTAAATATTTTTCGAATTTAGAATAATGTTTTTCACAATATTTTTTTATTCTGCTAACAGTAAGAACATTGTCTTTTCCTGCCGCCTTTTGCAACATCTCAAATAGTTTTATGTCAAAATAATCCCCTAGGGATACTTCTTTATTGAGATATAGCACTTCAAATTTCTCATTATCATTCTTCTTTACAGAAATTGCATTTGCCAGAATAAGTCTTGTAATTCTTGCTCCAAACAATGCGCCTTCTTTACATGCGCTACAGTTTTTCGCTAAAACATATGTGGCATTAATATTGCCATTATTTGGTACTGACCAGAAATATGGTGCATTTTTCTTTAACTTCTTCACTTCACAGAAATCAATAACTATAATTATGACTATGATTCCCACTCCAAAGAAAATTCCACCTATGACAATCATAAGAATCCAAAAATCGCTTTCTTCCCCAAACTCATCTTCTATATATTCATTATCTTCAAAATTCACATTCCCGGCATTTCCTTCTTTGTCGTAGTCACTATCCTCAAGTGCCAGGTCGATTACATCGTCAAATGTTTCATCCACTGACATTGCCGGCTTAATAATCCCCTTATCCATGCAAATCATAAGAGTCATATTCATGTCATCTTCTAAGGGATTTTTAGTTTTTGCCACAATCTTTCCATCAGCAAAATTCACACTTCCCTCGTATCCAAATCCCCATATTTTGGCATTTTTGGGGTTTATTGGTGTGTTATCTTCCATGCGAATTGTAAGATTAACATCCGTTGGAAAAAACTGCATATCAGCATTTACAAATCTATAAAGACATCCGTCATTATCCTTGTATGCCCTCATTAGATTACCAAGTTCATATGTAATTGTATAATGATTCTTTCCATATTCAGAAATCCCCCAACACAATTCCACTCCATCATCCACTTCGTTGATTCCACATTTATATGCTTTCTCGTCAAAATCCTCGTCTACATCCCATTCATCAACAAATTTGTAAGTTTTTTTAGAATCTTTTACCTGTAAATTTGAAAATTCCAAAAAACCGCTATCCTTCTGATAGAGATAAAATTCACTTCCCTCATCCGTATCGGAATCCCACTCCTGGGTTACAACCGCAGAACCATCCTTCCTTATAGCAATGTCGATATCCATTTTCTTAACATTAACATCTGCCTTCACCGTCTGCGGGTAGCACGCAATACACATAATTGACAAAATCATTGCCAACAGTGCATTTGGTTTTATTTTCTTCTTCATCATATATTTTTCTCCCTAATATAAATTATTTATAAATATTTTATATTATTTTTATACTATTTAATATAGTATTTTGTGCAAAATATTATATTTTATTTTGCTTATTCTATCCCCATATCTGAATTTCTATTCTGTTATCTCACATCTGACATCATATTTTAACTTCTATCTTAACCAATTTAATATCAACTCCTGGTTTTATTACGCCATCCCATTTAATTCTTGAAATTACGAAAACATGAGTTTTTTGATTAAAATGCAGTTTACAACATCAAGATACTCCATGGAATCATCCAATTGCATTTCCATGATTTCTTCTATTTTTCGCAATCTGTATTGCAATGAATTTCTATGAACATATAGCTGTGCGGCGGTTTTTCCAATATTAAATTCATTCATGTAATATGCCAGCAACGTATCCTCTAAATATGTTCCGTTAGCATGGTCGTATTCCTCAATCCGTCTTAATCTTTCGTTACAATAATCCATTATTTCCTGCTGGTTTTGGCTATTGAACATAAATTTATATATTCCCATGGAACTTGCACTTAAGACTTTTTTCCTCTTGGGATTTGGTAAAATGTCTTTTTTAGGAATAAGACTTTTAGCTTCCTGATAACTTTTTCCAAAATCCTTTGGATTAGTATATGTATTTCCTAAAATACAGGTACCTCTGATTAAATTCTTAAAAAGTGGCCTGGTATCTAATTCTGACAGAAGTGCTTCTAGTTCATGTTCCGTTTCTTTTTCCTTAGTGGCTTCAAACAGCAGCACAAATTTATTCAAAAATCGCATATACATTGGCTTTTTCTTCATATGAATCACTTCTCTTGTGAGACAGTCCGTATAATATTCATATGTGTGCTCATCCTGTTCAAGATTTACCCCATATTTTCTATCAATAACAATAATTCCTACTCTGTATGGTTTCGTAAAATCCAGGCCAAACTGCATGGATATTTTCTCAATATATTTGGTATTGACTTCGTATCCAAACAGCAAATTATAGAGGTAATCTCCTGTTCTTTTATTTCTAACCTCAGTTTCCAATATGAGTTTTCCTACGCTTTGGGCAATATCAACGAAGGATGCCCCTTCCCATCTTACATAGAAAAGTGGCAGATTCAGTTCAAGGGCTTTATCTATAATGTACTGTGGTATTTTTTCTTTATCGCTATCTATGGACACCGCCAGTCCTGATATCCCCAGTTCATTAAGTTCGGGCATTACTTCATACACATTTTCAATTGTATACCTTACATAATCAACCACTATCAGTGCAAAATTCCCCGGATTCATATGTTCATTGAAAGGTCTGGTCTGCACCATATATGTCCACGAAACCATCCTGTCAAGCCCGGTTTCCCCTGTCAAAAGCTCAACTCCATCCAGCCTCAAATTATACACATCTCTACATGTAATCATACAATCACTCCTTAATACTGCAAATTTTTCACACAAAAAATATTCTACTAATGTTTAACCGCGCAATTTTGCCGTCCCACAGTTAAAACAATAAATGTCTTACAAATACTAGATTTACGATTCTTCCCCCAAATTTAATATAGATTTATTCAAAGTAGCAGTAATATCATCCTTCACCAAATTACTTGTCATACATTGTAGAAAGATCTTTTCCTCATACCTTGTGTATGAGCAAAAATCTATGCATAAGTGTCAGGGACTTGGGAGATTTCCATCAAGGGAATTTTTATGTGGAGGTTACTTTGAGGATGGCAAGGGCAATCTGGAATTCGAGTTTGTCCTGGCTTATGGTGAGGTTTCGCCCTGTAATTTGTTCTATGCGTTGCAACCGGTACTTGATGGTATTAGGATGACTATACATATATATCGCAGTTTCCTTCATATTTTCGTTACAGTGAAAATACGCCTCCAAAGTCTTTATAAGCTGGGTTTTATTTTTAGAGTCATAGTCTGTAACTTTTCCAATAATCCCCTGCATATATTCCTCAATAAGTTTCTTATCCTCAATTGACATTAGAATTCTCAATAAACCAAGCTCCTCGTACCACTGAACCGGCGAAGCCATCTCGATACACTTCGATGCCTGACTAAAACTCTCACGAAGTTTTGATATCTTAAGGCATCTGTCACCGACACCAATTTTGCATATAATGTCAGGACTAAATTCTCCAAGTTCCCTTAAAAATATGTCAAAGACCTCTTTTAAAACTTCCACCGACTCCTGATTTGTCAAGCCAATAAGGTTATAATTAAAGCAGGAAATAATTACATTACTTTCTTTGCCACTAAACGCATTTTCAAGAATCACCTGAATACGATTCATAATTCCCTGCTGCCTTGCATTTTCCGGAATAATAAAATGCGCCATAAAAATTCTTTGCGCACATTCCATGTCATATCCCAAAAGACCTGCTTTAAGTGATAGTGCCTCTTCATCTATCCTTGCGCCAAAAATAATCTCCGAAAGCAAATCCTCATATCCCGCTGTCGCCTTATCCTTGTAAGCAATGGCATGACCAACCTCCTCTAAAATATCAACCAAAGGAATATTCCCCGGAAGGCAGATAATAGGAAAACTATTTTTGTCAGCCAGATTAAGAATATTCTTAGATACCGATTTAATATATTCTTCACCCACCAAAAGGAGGATACCCGACAAATTAAGCCGGATAGCCTCCTTGACCAACTGGTATAAATCGAAATCTTTACTTTTAATAACTGGTGAACTTACAATCAAAAGCTCCTGACCATGAATCCAACCTGAAAAATTCATGCTTTCTGCTTTATACGACCAACGTATTCCATTATCTAATCCCTTTTCCCCGGCAACTAATTTTGCCTTGGACATGGTTGGAAGTGACAGTAAATCTTTACATTGAAACATATTTTTCTCCTCATGTACCGCTTAAATGAATTAAACTAGTATTTCGTTACCAGTTTTTACTTCTGATTCATCCTAAATTTTCTCTAAGCTAAGCCATGGAATTTTTTAAAAAATCCACTGAGCGTACCACCTTCGCAGGCTCTTTCTGGTATAAAAATTCGCCATGACGTACCGAAGATAAAACTGCTGCCCTTTCACAAATTGCATCAAATTCATTTTTTGCATCAAGTACAATAAAATTAGCAGATTTTCCAACTTCAATTCCATAATCATTAAGATTCATGGTTTTAGCGCCGTTTACCGTAACCAAATCAAGTGCATTTACGATTTCATCCGGACTCATCATCTGGGCAATATGAATTCCATGGTCAAGAATCATCATCATATTGCCGTTTCCAAGGGGATACCAAGGATCAGACATTGAATCCTGAGCAAAGCAGACATTGATTCCGTTGTCATTTAATTCCTTAACCCTTGTAAGCCCCCTTCTCTTAGGATAAGTATCCTGTCTTCCCTGAAGATAAATATTTTCAGTAGGACATGATATAAAATTAATTCCTGATTTTTTTAACAGGTTCATCATGCGGAATGCATAGCTATTGTCTGCTGAACCAAATGAACAGGTATGGCTTGCCGCTGTTTTCGTTCCTATTCCCTCGATTGTTACAAGTGCATTTAACAATTCAAGGAAACGGCTTTGTATGTCATCCGTTTCATCGCAATGAACGTCTATTAGCTTATCGTATTTTACCGCAAGTTCCACAGCCTTATGAATGGATTTTTCACCAAACTCCCTTGCAAGTTCATAATGAGGAATCGCACCGACACAGTCAGCTCCCATCTTAAGACTTTCCTCAACAAGCTCATCTCCGCCTTTATATGCATACATACCTTCCTGCGGAAAAGCCACAATCTGAAGATCAAGGATATCCTTTAATTCACTTTTAACTTCAAGGGCTGCCTTTAAACCTACAAGCCCCGGCTCTGTCACATCAATATGCGTTCTGATTGCCTGAACTCCCTGAAGCATCTCCTTTTGAATTCCCTTGTAGATACGCTGCTTCATAGCCTCCACAGTCATGTTCCCTTTAGACTCACTCCATCTTTGAATACCTTCAAACAAAGTTCCCGAACCATTCCTTTGTCCCATGTCTGCGGTAAAAACATAATCAAGATGCAAATGTGGGTCAACATATGGTGGCACTACAAGATTGCCTTCCAAATCAATTACTTCCTCAATCTCGCCGTCTTTTCCACTGGTTTTAAAGGAAATCTCGATGATTTTTCCATTGTCTGTTAAAATCTCCACTAACTGCTCATTGCCCTTTAATCTTGCATTTATAAACTTCTTCATATACTAAACCTCTTTTCTGCTTCTGTCTGTGTAATATGCAATTCCTTCCCTTGCGATATTATCCTGTGCCTCGAAAACTGCCTCTCTTGCGTTATTTGCTTCTTTTTCAAGCTGTGACATTAAAACATATGTAAACATACTTCCGATAATTGCATTAATACTTGAAACTCCTGGTGCATAACTGCATACCACACCACAAATGAATGCGAAAAATGCACTGTAATTTATAGGTTTGAATTTCTTTGTTGCAAAATCCTTTTTGTATTCATCCCTGTTCACAAAGAAGAAATCCGCAATAATGATTGCTCCAAGTGATGGAATAAATCCACTTAAGAAACTTAAAAATGAAGTAAAGTTGTTATATAAAACCATTGAAAAAGCTGTTGCTATAATTCCATTAACAATAACAAGTTTGTTTTTTGGAATTTTTGTAATGTTGGAAAATGCAAGGCTGGCTGCATAAATTGTATTGTCGTTTGTGGTCCAGATATTAAGTCCTAATACAACAAGTCCTGCCACAACAAGCCCCTGCTTAATCATTACGTCTGATATGTCTGGTAATCCATAAGCAAGTCCTCCGATTGCACCAAAGGCAAACATCATGATATTTCCAACGAAAAATGCAGAAACTGTTGAAACCACTGCAATTTTTGGTGTCTTGGAAAATCTGGTAAAATCAGGTGTAAGTGTTCCTCCTGATACGAATGAACCTACAACAAGGGCAAGTGCCGCTGTAAATGTCATGCTGTCTGTTGTTGTCATGCTGGTTAAAGCATCAAATCCTCCTGCAAAATCAAGGGAAATAAATGATGAATAGCATCCAAGGATTGCTATACTTGGCACAGCTATAAAGCTAAGTATCGCAAGGGATTTTACTCCAAAATATGCTGACGCTGTCATCATCGCACCAAGCAGAATAATTACAGGCCAGATTGGAACGTGAAGTGTAGCTGCGATTGGTTTTGCAAGCATTACTACTGATACTCCAAACCAGCCAACCTGTGTAAGTCCAAGAATTCCTGATGCAAAATATGAACCATTTAATCCAAATGAATATCTTGCAAGAAGATGCGTTGATAATGATGTTTTTGCTGAAATATATGAAAGAATCGCTGTATATAATCCTAAAATTAAATCTCCAACCAATAAAACAATAACAAGGGATTTAAATGTAAGACTGGTTCCCAGCTGACCTCCTGTTAACATTGTTCCGGTATAAAATGTAAATCCTAACATAATAACCAGCATAGATGCAAATCCTTTTTTGCCCTTTGCATCAACGGGTGTTATTGAATAATCCCGGTCTTCATGATGTTTTGCTTCCATAATCTTTTCCTCCTTTTAAATGGTACGAAAAAAACGGCAGAGGAATCAGGTTCTTCCCGACTCCTTTGCCGTTTTCATTATTTATCTTTTGTTGATAATATGACTTTACCACACAAAATCATCTTATTCAACATTTATGATTCAAACACAACTACTTTTATCTATTTTAACAATAAACATAAGATTCATTTGTTTCCAAATCACAAATATCTTCCATTTTGATTCTTTTTCTTTAGTCATTTCCAATTATCCATACTAATCCTTGCCTACACAATTTGGGACTTTTATTCACTCATGATTGTATAATTGTTTCTTCCATTTTCCTTTACTTTATAAAGCCCCTTGTCCGCCTTTTCTACCAGACTTCTTAATGTTTCTTTGTAGGCAATTTTTCCATAATACGCACCAACGGACACAGACACATAGTCTGAAATAGGTGAATCCTCTGATTCCATTTTAAGTTCTGCCACTTTTGAAACCAAAGACTTTGCAACGTCCTCAACCCATTCCTTTGATACATTTTCGCAGATGATAACAAATTCATCTCCACCGTATCGTGCCGTCACACACTTCGTTCCGCAAACAGCAAATATAACCTTTGCAACATTCCTTAAGCACTCATCCCCCATAACGTGACCATAATAGTCATTGTATTGTTTGAAATAATCGATATCCATTATAAAAGAAGCAATTGTGGCTGATTTTCCCTTCGCCTCCTTCAAAAGAAGATACGATTCCTCTTCAAGACCATTTCTGTTTAAAAGCCCTGTGAGTTTGTCGGTGACTGCATCTTTTTTGTAAATATCCTCTTTTTCCTTAAGTTCTTCTATATATAATCGCAGATTAAGGGCTTCTCGTATGGACTCGTGATAATTATTGGTAACTTTCTCGTACAAATTGACATACTCCAGTGATTTTTCCATAAACCCGTACATGTCGCCCTTTTCCCTGCAACATATCATACGATATTTTACAAAATCAATTTTCATCTTAGGCAGTAATTTATCCGAAATATTAGCGTCAATAAAATTAAGTTCCTTATCCAGCAAATCTATATATTTACATTCCTCCAGAAATTCACATAGAAGATGAAAATTATCAAGGTCTTCAAAGATATCCTTCTCTTCAAAACTTTCCCTTACCGCCTCTTCCATCTTAGGCTTGATATCCTCGTTCTCACCAAGCACAGTGGAATATATGGAATCATACAGATTCAGCAAAAACTTAGGTTTAATATATTCATCACATTCTTTTAATTTGTCAAGAGCCTTTCCCATGTCATCTATGTTATTAAGACGATAAAGACATACAAATATATTTGCATAAATTGAAGCGACATTATATTTTGCCATCTCATTTTCATCACCTTCAAAAATCTCAAGTCCCTTTTGGAAATATTCTATCGCATCATCATATGAACCAATCATCTGAAACAACACTGCAATATTACATGAGCTAATTCCCTTAACATGTTTCTGGTCATATTTATCACAAACCTTTAAACAAGTCAGAAAATAATTCAGGCCAAATGAAAAATCCTCTTTGTTACTAACTGCAAGTCCAAGCATGTTGTATGCTCTCGCCACTAACTCCGGGCTTTCCTCTTCATTGAGATAGCTTATACTTCTCTTCAAAATCTTAGATGCATAATTCTGGTCATTGAGAAATATGGTTTCACCCTTATAAAATAATGCCATCCCCATCAGATTCAAATCCGACTTTTCACTTGCTACTTTATATAATTCATCACACAATCTCGTCTGTAAATCTGCATCCTCAAATCTATTTTCCTTTATCTTATGAAGCAAATCTTCTATAACCATCAATCGGTTCGCCCCCTGAATTTCTAATACTACATTTCAGTAAATCATTACAACTGACAATATTCTATTATAATACCATCTGCGAAAAAACAAGTTGACAATTTCCACAAAAAAATCTGGGACTTTCGCCCCAGATTCTATCTCATGTCAAAAATTTCAACAACATATATTTAAGCATTTTTCATAATTTTTTATAATAGAAAATGCCTTAATTTCTATCTTCATAATATAAAAAATCATGATTTAAATTTGCGTGTAAACAAATCCTTCCAAATTGCAGGATGGAACAAAATAAGAAGTGGAAACAGTTCCAGTCTTCCGGCAAGCATATCAAACATCAGTACATATTTTGAGAAAATCGAAAATCCACCGAAATTCTGGGTTGGTCCAACTAATTCAAGTCCCGGTCCGATGTTATTAATTGTAGCAACAACCGCCGTAAAATTAGTTACCAGATCCTTTCCTTCAAATGAGATTGCAAAAACTGATGTGGAAAAAACAATCATAAATGTTATAAAATATACATTTATCGCTCTTACTACTTCATGCTCTACGGGTTTTCCATCAATCTTGATTTTCTTAACGCTCTTTGGATGGATGTAGGAATTTAATTCCTTCACAATTGTCTTAAATAAAACAACGAATCGTGAAACCTTAATTCCACCACCTGTACTTCCTGCGCAGGCTCCCACAAACATTAACAGCACAAGAATTGTTTTTGATGTCTGTGGCCACAGGTTAAAGTCAGCTGTGGAGAAACCTGTGGTGGTAATTATGGAACCTACCTGAAAAGAAGCCTTGGTCAATGCATCAAAGGCACTGACACAATTATCCACAATGTCAATAAATATAATACCTATTGCCCCTAATATAATCAGGAAATAACAACGAACCTCTTCCATGGAAAAAGCCTTTTTAAAATTTCTGAATAATATGAAGTAATACGCATTAAAATTTACTCCGAATAAAATCATAAAAATAGTAACTACCCACTGAATATACACTGAATAGCTCATCAGACTGTCATTTTTGATACCAAATCCACCGGTTCCTGCTGTACCAAAACTTGTAGTTATGGCGTCAAATACCGGCATTTTTCCTAATAACAGAAATACAAATTCCAAAATTGTAAGCACTATATATATTTCATAAAGAATACGGGCTGTATATTTTACCTTTGGAACTAATTTTCCAACAGAAGGTCCCGGACTTTCTGCTCTCATTAAATTGATATTAGACCCGCCACTCATTGGAACAATGGCAAGAAGGAAAACAAGCACTCCCATTCCGCCTATCCAGTGGGTGAAACTTCTCCAGAACAAAGAAGTATATGTCAGCCCTTCAACATTGGAAAGTATACTTGCACCTGTGGTTGTAAATCCGGAAATTGTCTCAAACAAAGCATCCGTAAAGGATGGAATATCCCCACCTAATACAAATGGCAGACATCCAAAAAAACTTAACGCAATCCAGCTTAAGGATGTAATTACACATCCTTCCTTCAGATAAAAAACCATACTTTCAGGTTTCCTGTAAGTCATAAGAGTTCCCAGCAAAATGCATACAACTGCCACTGCAAGATAATATATTCCGATTTTTTCCTGATAAATTATTGATACTAAACATGGTAAAAGCAATAGAAAACCTTCGATTTTGAGTACATGCCCTAAAATGTATCTTACTACCGAGCTATTCATATTTGTTCTCCTTCTTGCTTAAAATATCCTGTATGTCGTTAAATCCCATGTGGGTTGTAACAATCATTACCGTATCTCCCACTTTGATACAATCTCCTCCGCTTGGAATTATGATTGAACCATTTCTGTTGATAAATGCAATAAGAAGATTATCCTTAAGCTGCAATTTTGCAAGGGAAACATTTGTAACCGCTGATTCTTCTTCCACTCTGAATTCGATTGCCTCGGCTCTGTAATCAAACATGTGATACAAGGTCTCGATGTTACTGTCTTTTGATGCTTTCTTGGCTCTTACATATGCAATAATCGCCTCTGATGTAATTATACGAGGATAAATAAGACTTCCAAGGTTAAGCTGACTTATGACATTTTTAAAAGTTGTTCTATTAATTTTCGTTATAACTTTTGCCTCAGACACCTGCTGTGCATGAAGTGTAAGCATTATATTTTCTTCATCAATTCCAGTTAAAGGCACAAAGGATTCAACATATTCAATTCCTTCTTCCTTAAGCAGCTCCTCGTTAGTTCCGTCACCATTAATAATAACAGCCTTTGGTAAAAGCACGCTTAATTCCTCACAACGCTCCTTATCCTGCTCAATTATCTTAACTTCGATACCTGTGTTAATAAGCTGCTGGGCAAGATAATAAGCCGCCTTTCCACCACCGATAATCATGGTGTTTTTTACCTGATTTGTTTTAAATCCAATATCTTCAAGAAAATCCTTGGCTACCCTATGGGTTGCCGCAAATGAGATTATGTCCCCCTCTTTGATAAGGAAATTTCCGGATGGAATATGCACCTGTCCATCTCTTTCGATGGCGCATATTAAAATGTCCGAGGCAATCTTCTTACCAAGATATGCCACTTCCATGCCATCAAGTTTATTTCCCTTTGGAACCATGAATTTAATCATCTCTGCCTGCCCATGGGCAAATGAATTAACTTCCAGAACCGTTGGCATATAAAGTATTCTTGCAGCCTCCTTGGCAGCTTCAAGTTCTGGGTTAATAATCATGGCAAGTCCTAATTTTTCCCTTAGATATGTAACTTCCATACTGTAATCCGGGGTACGAACCCTTGCAATCGCAGCACAGTTACCTACCCTTTTTGCCACTGTACAACATAATAGATTCAATTCGTCTGAATCCGTAACGGCAATAATTAAATCTGTATTTTCTATCCCTGCATCCATCTGAACGCTGTAACTTGCGCCGTTTCCTACAATTCCCATAACATCATATAGATTTGTCATGTTCTGAATCTTATCGGCTCTTTTATCTATAATTGTAATATCATGACCTTCCTTGCATAACTGCTCTATCAAAGTTGAACCAACTTTTCCGCAGCCTACAATAATAATTTTCAGTCCCTCTTTGGTCTCGCTTTTGGTCTGAAACATCTTAGACACCTCCGGATATCTATCATAATTTTTCTGCTATAACATTTTATTCACCATGCCATAACAAATTACATATGGAAAATATTAACATATATATCCACTCTCCCTAATATACTAAAGACGACTATTTATGTCAATGAGAAACATTAACTGCTATTTCAAGAAATTTTAATTTTTTTTATGCACTTTTCCTATAATATTTTCCAAAATTAATTCATATAATTTTACCTTACATGAAAACCCCTTTCAGTTTCATCTATAGGGATTTCATGATATTTCATATTATCAATTCTTATATATGTTCCCTGATTTATAAGTTTAAGCATTTTATTAATCTGCTCATTCGTTCCCTGTGCCTCCATAAGCACCGAACCGTCCCATTCGTTTTTCACCCAGCCTGTGACACCGCACCCCTGGGCTGCATATCTTGCTCTGTAACGAAATCCCACTCCCTGAACAGCACCGTAAAAATGGATTTCTTTTCTTATTAAATCTGACATTTTTTAATTTCACCTCTCAAAAACATATGAAATATGCTTATTCTTCTACTAATTATACTATATTTGAATATTTATGGTGAAGAGTTTGTTCTTAATCTGATTTTCATAATTGTATTTTTATATCGTTTCTTATTTTACTTGATGATATGCATACTATTTACAATGAACAATTCTGTTTTGCATAATGTATTTTTATCTTGTCGGCGGTATCTTGGTAACTTCGAATGACTTTTCGTTTTTTATTGACATAATATAGTTTCCATATTTATTTTATAATATGCATTGACAAACAATATTATATGACGTATATTATTATACAACATAACATGAAAGGAGATTTGCAATATGACATATCAATTAGCTGCTCCACTATTGGATGCATGTGTACTTGCGATTGTTGACCAGGAAGATGCATACGGCTACACGCTGACCGCCAGGGTCAAGGAAATTGTGGATATTTCTGAATCCACCCTTTATCCGGTTCTTCGGCGCCTGCAAAAAGAAGGTTATCTTACCACCTACGACCAGCCCTATCAGGGACGCAATCGCAGATATTATAAAATAACTGATTCTGGAAAAAATCAGCTTGCATTTTACAAAGCCGAATGGGAAATCTATAAGAGGAATATTGATTCACTTTTATCAATCGAATCTTTACCAACAAATTCTTTAAAAAAGGGGGAGAACAATGAATAAACATACTTTTTTACAGCGATTGGAAAATGCCCTTCGCTATATTCCAAAAGAAGATCGTGAAGATGCCATCTCTTATTACAGAGAATATTTTGAAGAAATGGGGGCTGATGATAATCAGGATGTGACAAAAGAGTTCGGACAGCCTGAGGACATTGCAAAGGAAATAATTGCTTCCTGCACCCAAAAACATATCGAAAACCAGAAAAAGGAAAGCGGATTCAAAAGCACTGCCACTGTTATCTGGATGATTGTGCTAAGCATTTTTGCCGCACCAATCGCCCTTCCTATTGCAATTGCTTTAATTGCCGTACTCTTTGCAGTTTTAGTTTCCATTTTTGCCGTACTTTTTAGCGTATTTGTTGTTGGGGTAGCTTTAATTGCTTGCGGATTTTTACTGCTGACCTCGGTGCTTTTCAGTGTAGGCTTCGGACAAAAACTCGTATGTGTCGGATTAAGTTTACTTCTTGCCGGACTTGGAATTTTAATTTTAGTTGTAGCATTAAAACTTGGCGAACTTGGCATCCGAGGAATTGTTACTTTATTTAAAGCAGTATTTTTAAGAAAGAAGGTGGACTAAATGAACAAATTTTTGAAAAAAGCATGTAGTATTTCAGTTGCACTGTTATTACTTGGAAGCGTATTATTGATTGTTGGCTCATGGCTTGGGGGAAAAATGATTTTTTCCTATACTCCGGGGGAGAATGTTATCACCAATCGTGACATTGATGTAGAAATGGTTACCAAAGAAGTTGATTCATTTAAAGCCATCAATGTGGAAAATGACGATTTTGACGTAAAAATAATTAACGGTGACAACTATTCTGTTACCTATCCAACAGGGGAAAATCTTAATTCATCCTACAAAATCGATGGTGACACCCTTAATGTTTCTGTAAAGGGCAAAAATAAATTTGGAATAAACATTTCCATTGCAGACTTTACTGATGAAAACCCTGACGACCATTCCATCGTTGTAACCGTACCTGAAAAAACTGATTTAGACAGTATAACCGTTATAACTCAGGATGGCGATTGCGCTGTTGACAGCCAGACCGCCGATACTTACAACCTTACTTTGTACTGCGGTGATTTGTCCGTTACTAATTCAAAGGGCAAAACTTTTAAACTTAAAAATTCGGAAGGTGATATTTCCATAAATGACACAACACTTAAGACACTTTCCGGAAAACTGTCCGATGGTGACGCTACAATCAGCAACTCCAACCTTGATAAAATCAATATCGAACTGTCCGAAGGCGATTTCACCCTCTCTGACTCAGTTGCAAAACATATCAACAATAAACAGCTTGACGGCGATTTCACCTTAAGCTACTGCGAAACCGAAAACCTTGACAGTAAACTCTACGAAGGAGATTTTACTGCAAAATTCGAAGATGGTGAAACAAATTACTCCACTAATTTATCCGCCGAAGATGGTGATATTTACTTTGCAGGGGACGATAAAGGTACAAAATTCCAATCAAAAAATTCGTCCAAAAAATCAATAACAGCAAGTGTACTTGACGGTGATATCACAGTTGAGTTTGGAGAATAGAAAATATATTTGATGTGAATAATTTAAAATACATTCGATGTTAAAAATTTAGGGGCGAAAAATCGCCCCTTTAACAACTCTGTTTTAATGATATATTTATCAACAAATAATTACAACCTCATATTTATAAACAAATATGTTCTGCGCAAATTTTTTTCTTCTTATTTTTGCTTTCTTATTTCTACATTTCTGCTATCCCATATGGAATTGAATTACAAAGCGTATCTATAATTTGATTCGAATTCGAATTTGTATTTTCAAATCCATTATTTTCAAATTTATTATTTTTCAAATCCATTATTTTCAAATTTATTATTTTTCAAATCCATTATTTTCAAATTTATTATTTTTCAAATCTATAATTTTATAATTCATTATTTTCATATAATCCACATAATTCCATAAAGTATCAGGCAAATTCCCATACAAATCAGACCAAATTTATGCATTTTCCCTGCTTTCATTTCTGCATCATTCATCCCTGATTTTTTAATCTGACCACTCTCATAAAAATATCCTATGGTCTCAATAATTATTCCAAGCAAAAATACACCGCAGAGCTTCATTGCCGGTGCTGTATTATTTTCAATCCCTTTCATTTCAAAAATAACTGCCAGACTCACCACACCAAAAATCAATACAGCAATATATACTATTGTAAGCGGTAAATTATATCTTGCCATATTCTTATCAGCCTGATTTATGTATATTTTATCCATAGCCCTATAATTATTTATCAAAATTCCAGCTATGAAATTTATCACATATCCCCCTAACAAAACTCCATTTATCCACGCAATTCCTAAATCAAAGCAGTTAAATACACATAATAAAAACACATATACTGTCGATGCTATTTCAATATGCATCATAATATCCAACAACAACTTTTTTAATTCACAATAATTATATGCCACATTTTCGTCATACCCGGCTATCCCACCATAAGAATCATTTTTTATAGCATTGTTAAAATAAATATGTAAAAAAATCTGCACTGGAAAAATCGCTAAAAACATGCAAATGAGAACTCCTGCCTCTAAATTTTTCTGCAAAACTCCTACAATAATATAGAAAATCAAACATGCAACGGAAACACCAGAAAAACTCCATGAAGTTTTATTGTTTGCATTTTCCTCCTGATTTACTTTTTTCGCTGGCTTATCGTTTTCTTCCAGATATACTTTTTTTGCTGGCTTATCATTTTCCTCCTGATTTACTTTTTTCGCTGGCTTATCGTTTTCCTCCTGGTTAACATTATTATAAATTTCAGAGCACATCTCTGCAGATTCTCCCCTCAATAATTCATCCATGCTTACTCCAAAAAATTCTGCCAGCTTAATCAAATTCTCAGAACTTGGCCTTGAAATGTTGTTCTCCCATTTTGTAACCGCCTGCCGACTCGCTTCCATATATTCTGCAACCTTTTCCTGAGACAACCCCTTCTCTTTCCGATATCTTGCAATGTTATCACCTAATTGATTTTGATTCATACATTAATCCTCCATATATTTGTTACCTTTAGAATACGCTTTTTCCCAGTTGCACACCACCAACTATTCGGCAACTATCGGTTGCATTATATGTTTCATTTATATTTTAACATGATAGTTAATTTCTTATCAGATAGGATGTCGTTTAATAATAATATGTTTCATTCTTATTATTTTGAATTGTAGCATTTTTAGGCACAACTTCAAAATATAATATATAT
>JAXJWH010000022.1:0-4337 GCA_036308125.1 Agathobacter sp. | reverse complement strand
ATAAGAGACTTATCCACATAAATCTCTGTATTCAAGCCCATTTGGAACGCATCCGCATTCGGATTCAGATATAAGCCCATAATTTCTGCTTTTAAGTTTTTACAAAGATAAGGAAATTTTGAAATTAGATTACAAAACCAATAAGAATCCTTTTACTTTAACCTACTATTATGAACATATCCTCCAATGCGGTTAGAACTCTCAAAAGCTGTTTAAATTTTTCTAAAACATTTTGTTAAGCATCAGAAAACAGAAGGCTAATTGAATCATGGCCACCGCAGTTTCCGCATGAAACTCATAGTCGATAGTCAACCCTCTATAGCTATGCTTCTGAGAGAATATTTGCACTTTCGCACTTGCACATCTAAAAATTTCTCTATAACTTGCCACTGATTATCAGTGAGATTTGATGGATAATGATTCATTTCTTTGTTTTTTTGTACCCTTAAAGGCACAAAAAACCATTCGCTTATCAAACTGATAATCAATCTTTTAAGTGTGATTTTGAAGTTTTTTTCAGGTCTCTCAAATTAGTTTTTAATTAAATTTAAACAGCTTCAAAAATTCCTATTCTTTATTCTGATTGAGCTAATTCTTCTATTCGGAACAGTTTACTGTCTTGCGATAGCCTTACAACAACGTGTTCGTCTTTCCTTAGCACCGGTGGCAACTTGTCATAAAGCATTGAGCAAACAAACTGTACATTGTACTTATTAACTGCTTCAGCAAATTTGTTCAACTGATTACCATGCACAAGTTCTTTTTTATCATTAAGGATAAAGTGCAAACAAGGAATACTTTCTTGATCGGCAAACACCGTGTAGGCAATGTCAAAGCAAGATATCTCACCCTGTTTCTTTCCAGAACTGAAATTAGCCACATCTGTGATATGAAACTTATACAATTGCTTCCCTTTCTGGGTATCAACCTCATAGCTGATTATGTACTGCTCATCGTATATCTCATGAGACACTTCAGAGAAAATCTTGTTAAACTTATCTCTTTGAGTCTCCAACCGCTGTGCGAAATCTGCAGTGAACAAGCCGTCATCTATCTTCTTCATCTCTTCACACTTCTCCTTAATCGCCTTTTCAGCCGACTCTATTTGGGATATATACGATTCAAACTCACCTTTTCTGCGTGACAATTCCGACAACTGCACAATGATAACCTCCAGCTCTTCGTAAGTGTCAGATTTCAACACTTTCTCAGCCATCACGGTTTCTTTTTCTTTCAGTCTCTCCAACTCGACTGAGAGAGATTCTATTTCTTCCTGTATTGATGGGAGTTCCTGAGCCACAAATGCCTTCTTGTTCTCAAGCATCGTATTATGGAAATCAACAAGTTCCTTGAAAGTTCGCTGCATCTTGGGTACGTAGGCCGAAGCTTGTTTGTAAATCATCTCAAGCTGAAACACATCTTCTCCAAAATTCTGCTTATCAAAACTTTCCACCGTCTCATTGATAAGTTCTCTACGCAGACTCAACAACGAAGTCCTTGAAGTCACTTTGTTTATCTGGGCTCGCAATACATTCAGACTATCAATATCCAGTTGCAGATTCTCATTAATGTTCAAGTTGTCCTTCCGTTCAACTAGTTTTTCTATGTCAGACTCAATGACGCTTAGAGCGGCTTTATACTCATTCTTCGAACGATTACGTTCCATTCTGCGCTTATATTTCTTCTCCGTGTCTAACTCTTGTGATAACTGAGTCTTTCGAGCTGCACTATCATTAGGGCAACCAAACATAAACAGATATAACGCCTCATAATCCTCATTCTTTCCCATTGTGAGCGTCTTCAGCGTATTCTCCAAGCGCAAATTGTCAATACGGATATTGTGAGCAATAATCTGCCTGAACGATGGCGTCTCAGTCTTCACCTCAGGGAAAATAGCAGATTCCAACTCGGCGACGAAGTCTTTCCTGGTTACATCCTTACCATTTATTCTAATAAGGGAACTACGTCCCGTCTTGAAATCCCTTTCTATCACCACTTTTTTTGATGGCGTATCCAAATCATCCACCAATATCAAGGTCACGATGACATTGTTACCAATCAGGAAATCCTTCACAAGCGCATAGCTCTCATGTTTATCTTCGGGGTTACGGTAAATACCGTCAACATCGCCGCCAAGACAATAGTCTATTAGGCGCAATACCGTTGTCTTACCGACATTATTGCCTGTTCCTGTCGTATCTTCAGGAGTTTCATCCACTATCAGGTTCAGCCCCTTATGGAATTCTATATCTCTTATCACCTTTCCTGGTGATGATATTGTCAATTTGCTTAAATACATAACTTCACTTCTCCACTTTTAGTTACCGTTACTGCTCCAATCAGATAAAGCCAGTCAAGGCTTAAAAGCATAACAGGGAAAGAAATCTCATATTGTGATTTAACCTCTGAATAGAGATTAAGCACACTGATATTGCCACTTCTTTGTATAAGCTGCAATACCATAGCTCCAGTATAGTAAATACTTTTCTTCGGATCTATATTCTCAGGCATCAACATAACTGTATCCCTCCGGGTCTTCAAAAATTCTACAACGGATAAACGCATCTACCACTATCACGTTGATGCAAACATTCACCCTATCCACTGGAATATCTTCTGCACTCTTACTGCTCAATGCCAATTCTCTAGCCTCATCTACTATCTTATCAAAAAGCGCATTGCTTTCATATTGCCCCAAATAGCGTGAGTACATGTCACTAAGGTTCTGAAGAATAATAAAACTATAGTCCGTAGCATTATCTACAAACTCACCATATACAGCATTCAGCTTCCCAATATAGAGCTTATACTCATTTATAAGACGTTTCTTCCCTTCCAGATGATTGAAATAAATCTTCTTATCTACATCAAACTCGATAGGCCTACGATTCTTTGACCAATCCCTAACATTTGTAGCGAGTGCTTTCACAACAATAGCCAAATCCGTTTCTGTTACCTTTGGCGTATCCAATGGAACAATCTCCTTCTCGCATAGTTCACAGACCTTCCTCAAAGGATCTATTTTCAAATGTACAATACGTTTTAGAAGAGTCGATATGTCAATGATATCTTCCGAAGGATCAAAGACAATGTCATCATGAGTATTGTATGACTCCCTGCGGAGCTTTATCACATCCCCATTTATGCGCAAAAACTTAAACATGTATCCGGCAAATTGCTCCGCACTCAATTTATCTATTGATGACTGAATCTTATCTTTCGTCGCAGTGGAACTCACCTGAATCACTATCTTACCATCGGCATACCACAAATCGCCACCAGCAGCATTCTGGTTCCACTGATTCATGTTCAGTAACTGCCAGTCATAAATCAAGTTTAGAAGATCTCTAAAGAAATCCTCTGCATGGACGTTGATATCAAGCAGATTCAACTTTCCACTATCCTTAATCTCGCTTTTCAGAATATTGAGTAAGTTTTTTATCTTTGGAATGTATATGTCTCGATTCATCGTTTCTGCAAGTTTTTGCTTTGCAAAAATAACGTTTTTGCTCCAAATTTATTGCATCCTTTTAATATTATTTTCATTTCTTAACTCTTCAAGGCCTTTTTTGCATGGCAACCCTACAGAAGAAGAGTTGTCTACAACAGTTCATAGACTTGTTATGGAACTCAACAAACATCTTTAGCTTGCGGTTATATATATTGAGTTATCTTATAGAAATCCATATCTTCACAGAAGCGTTGTAACCCATGAAAGATTCTCAAACAAGTACCACCCCAAAAACAATGAAACGACACTCAAATTTCTGAACATGGTGGACAGAAACTCAATAAAGTAGACAGCCCCCCGAAAGTGGACAGAAAATTCAGAATGACACCCCAAATGACACCCAAGAAGCAAAGGATGACACTAAGAATGACACCGAGAATTGATGAATGAAACTCTCTGTTATTGAAGCAAACTTCTGAAATGATAGTATGGTATTCAATAAACAACAGCTTTGGAAAAGAAAAAATAAGATGGTATACCATACCCATGAAAGTCTTACATCTCTCTTCTTTTGAGAAGCAAAAAGAGTATGTTTTGGCACTTATCAGAAACTCCTATTAAAAGGTAGACGGATATAAGAAGCTGTTTAAATTTATCTAAAATATTTTGTTAAGCATTAGAAAACAGAAGGCTAATTGAATCATGGCCACTGCAGTTTCCGCATGAAACTCATAGTCGATAGCCAACCTTCTAAAGTTATGCTTCTGAGAGAATATTTGCGCTTCCGCACTTGCACATCTAAAAATTTTTCTATAACTTGCCACTGATTATCGGTGAGATCTGTTGAATAATGATTCATTTCTTTACTGTTTGATGCCTTTAAAGT
>JAXJWH010000021.1:0-62839 GCA_036308125.1 Agathobacter sp. | reverse complement strand
TCATGTTTAATTTGACCTTTCTGATAATGATGTCCTCCTGTCATGTTGATAGGAGTATATAATAACATACCTGGGACATTTTTCCATGTGGTATATTAGGACATTATCATAAATGGTTCATAATGGAAGAAATTTTGCCAAGAAAAATATTGACAAAAAAGTAATATCAAAGTATCATGTAAATAATTGAATTATTATTTATAGGTAATGACGAAAGAGGAGTACATAATTTGGAATTCTCAGAGAATGGTGTTCGATTCATTTGAACGGCTGGAAGACACCTGAAGGAAGGATTATGGAAGGTAGCTTTCTAACTGAAGAACCCAGAAAGCCTGCACTGGCAGGACATAAGTTTTTCCGATTCATCCCCGTTACAGGATATGAGCTGTTCGAGCATTGCTCCGACAGGAACGAAGGTGGTACCGCGATAATTCGCCCTTTGCACAGATTTGTGCGAAGGGCTTTTTTAGTTAAGGAGGAAAACATGAGTAAAGAGTTAAATAAGACATACGATCCGAAGGATATCGAAGATCGTCTTTATGAGAAGTGGGAAAAAGGTGGATATTTTCATGCTCAGGTAGACAGAAGCAAGAAACCATTTACAATTGTAATGCCACCACCAAATATTACAGGTCAGCTTCACATGGGACATGCCCTTGATAATACAATGCAGGATATTCTTACAAGATATAAGAGAATGCAGGGATATTCAGCACTCTGGCTTCCAGGAACAGACCACGCTTCAATCGCAACAGAGGCAAAGGTTGTAGAGAAGATTAAGGAAGAAGGTCTTACAAAGGAAGATTTAGGAAGAGAGAAATTCTTAGACAGAGTATGGGACTGGAAGAAAGAATACGGCGGACGTATTGTTAAGCAGTTAAAGAAATTAGGCTCATCTGCAGATTGGGACAGAGAGAGATTTACAATGGATGAAGGCTGTAACAAGGCTGTAAAAGAAGTATTTGTAAATATGTATAATAAGGGCTTAATTTATAAGGGTGAGAGAATTATTAACTGGTGTCCTATCTGTAAGACTTCTATTTCAGATGCTGAGGTAGAATATGAAGATCAGGCAGGACATTTCTGGCATCTTCGTTATCCACTTTCAGATGGAAGCGGATATATCCAGATGGCTACAACAAGACCAGAGACAATGCTTGGTGATACAGCAGTAGCAGTAAATCCTAACGATGAGAGATATAAGGATATGGTTGGTAAGATGGTAGACCTTCCAATCGTTCATCGTCAGATTCCAATTATCGCGGATGATTATGTAGATATGGAATTTGGAACAGGTGTAGTTAAGATTACTCCTGCCCATGACCCTAACGATTTTGAAGTAGGTCTTCGTCATAATTTACCTGTAATCAACGTACTTACTGAGGATGCTAAGATTGTTGATGAATATGAAGAATTTGCAGGAATGGACAGATACGAGGCAAGAGAGGCTATCGTTAAGGCTCTTGATAAGGAAGGTGCTCTTGTTAAAATCGAGGATTATTCTCATAATGTAGGTACTTGTTACAGATGTCATACAACTGTTGAGCCAAGAGTATCTAAGCAGTGGTTTGTTAAGATGGAAGAGCTTGCAAAACCTGCAATCGAAGCTGTTAAGAAGGGCGATACAAAATTCGTACCTGAGCATTTTGACAAGACATATTATCATTGGTTAGAGAATATTCGTGACTGGTGTATCTCAAGACAGTTATGGTGGGGACATAGAATTCCTGCATTCTATTGTGATGATTGTGGTGAACTTGTAGTAACTAAAGAAGATTCATGCAAATGTCCAAAATGTGGCAAGGAAATGCGTCAGGATCCAGATACACTTGATACATGGTTCTCATCAGCTCTTTGGCCATTTTCAACACTTGGCTGGCCAGAAAAGACTGAAGAACTTGAATATTTTTACCCAACAGATGTCCTTGTAACAGGTTATGACATTATTTTCTTCTGGGTAATCAGAATGATGTTCTCAGGACTTGAGCATATGGGAGAAGTTCCATTCAATACAGTTCTTATTCATGGTCTTGTAAGAGATTCACAGGGACGTAAGATGAGTAAATCACTTGGTAACGGAATTGATCCTCTTGAAGTAATTGATAAATACGGAGCAGATGCTTTAAGACTTACACTTATCACAGGTAATGCACCTGGAAATGACATGCGTTTCTACTGGGAGAGAGTAGAAAATTCAAGAAACTTTGCCAATAAAGTATGGAACGCTTCAAGATTTATTATGATGAATCTTGACGGAGTTGACATTAAAGAGCCATCAGCTGATGAACTTCATACATCTGATAAATGGATTCTTTCAAAACTTAATACTCTTACAAAAGATGTAACAGAAAATATGGACAAATACGAACTTGGTATTGCAGTTCAGAAGGTATATGATTTTATCTGGGATGAATTCTGTGACTGGTATATCGAGATTGCGAAGGTTCGTACTTATAAGAAGGAAGAGGATGCTTCATCTGCAAATGCAGCTCTTTGGACACTTAAGACAGTACTTATTAACGCTCTTAAACTTTTACATCCATATATGCCATTCATCACAGAAGAGATTTTCTGCACACTTCAGTCAGAAGAAGAGACAATCATGCTTTCAAAATGGCCTGAATATAAGGATGAGTGGAATTTTGCCAAGGAAGAAGTTGCAATTGAAAGCGTTAAGGAATTAGTTAAAGGAATTAGAAATACACGTTCTCAGATGGATGTTCCACCTTCAAGAAAAGCAAAACTTATTATTACATCTGAAGATGCTAATGTAAGAGCAATTTTCGAGGAGAATAAGGAAGTATACATTAATCTTGCATTTACAAGTGAGATTGTGGTTCAGGAGGATAAGAACGGAATTGGAGAAGATGCAGTATCTGTTGTAATTCCGGGAGCAGTTGCATACTTACCTCTTGAGGATTTGGTTGACTTTGAGAAAGAAAAAGAAAGATTAAACAAAGAAAAAGCCAAACTTACAAAGGAACTTGCACGTTCAAGAGGAATGCTTTCGAACGAGAAATTCTTAAATAATGCAAAACCTGAGAAGGTTGAAGAGGAAAAAGCAAAACTTGCAAAATACGAGCAGATGATGGAGCAGGTTGAGGAAAGATTAGCTCAAATGAAATAAATAAAGAAATGTTAAAAAAGTCATAATTTTTTTATGGCTTTTTTACATATTTAATTGAAAAAAACCGATATTAATGGTATGATAGTACTAATAATAAGTATCTGTATGGGGGAGAACAATGGAAAAAGGTACAAAAAGAGAACCGCAAATTAGAACTTCATATGATGAAATGAATGCATATCTTGTACTACCTTTAGTTGGAGCTGATGAGTCGTGGACCGTATCGGAAGTTTTGGCTGCATTAACACAAAGAGGAATAAAGTATGGCGTAGATGAGAAGATTGTCAGGGAGATGGTGGAAAGCCGTACATATGGCAGAGAGATTTGTATTGCAAAAGGAAAAGAAACTGTAAACGGACAGGATGGATATTTTCAGTACAATTTCAATTTGGATTTTAACCAAAAGCCTACTATAAGATCTGATGGTTCGGTAGATTACTGGAGTATACACAATGTGGAGATAGTAGAAGAAGGTCAGGTTATAGCTATATATAATGAACCGGTTGCAGGAGAAGATGGAATGACAGTAACTGGTAAGAAACAGCCGGCGAAGAAGGGAAGACCACTTCCGCCACTTGTTGGTAAAGGTTTCGAGCGTTCAGAGGATGGAAAAATTTATAGGGCGACTGTTACCGGAAAAATCGAGATGGTGAATAGTCGAATTAACATTAGCACTATCTATGAAGTATATGGCAATGTAGACCTTCAGACAGGTAACATAGATTTCAGAGGCGATGTAATTGTTCATGGTAATGTTACAAGTGGAGCAAGGATTAAGGCTACCGGTACTATTACAATTGACGGAACTTCAGAGGGTTGTGTTCTTGAGGCGAATAAGGATATCATTCTAAGGGGAGGAATGATAGGCGGTGAGAGAGCTCAGATTAAGTCGAAGGGGAATATTTACGCCAAATTCATAGAATATTCAACCGTTGAGGCTGATGGTTTTATAGAAGCAACTTCTGCCATGAACAGTACACTTATCAGTTATGACAGAATTGTATTTACAGGTGCGCATGCATCAGTTGTAGGTGGCTCAATATATGGCTGTGGAGGAATAGAGGCAAGTACATTTGGAAATAACAGTGAGATTAAGACCTGCGTGTGTGCAGGTGTGCACAATAGAATTGCCAAGAGAATACAAAGCTTAGAGGCTGAAATTGAACAGGCAACTGAGCTTATCAGAAAGATTAATATGAGTATAAAGCAATTTGATGAGCTGGCAAAGGAAAGAAATATTGATATTAAATCTGACGAGAGAAGAATTGCACTTTTGAGAACAAGGATCGCTAAAAATGCAGAGATATCCACATGTACAGAAGAACTTAACAAATTAAATGTCATTGTGGAAAAATCAAAAAGGGCAAGCGTTAAGGTATATGACAAGGTTTATCCTGGAGTGGAGATTTCCATAAATGACAGGAAAGTTCGAGTTAAGGACATGCATAGGTCTGTAGAGTTTAAGTTGCGTAACGAGAAGATAGTAATGGTGTCAATTGCTGGAAAACTTGTCGATTAATAGAGAATATTGCGAAAACTTTCCGAAAAACTTAATATATTTTTTCTTGCATCTTAATGCCACTATATTATAATATTTAATATGGTGGCTATTATATTGTTAAAATAATGGCACATTGGAATTGATTATAACAAGGATGATTTTTCATTCCTTATTATAAATATAGAATAAATATTTTGGAGGCCGATGTGATTAATTTTGAAGAAGAATTAAAGAATTTTAAACCAAGTCTTGAAGTTGAGGAGGCAGAGTCAGCAATTTACAATCATGATTTAACTGATGTAACGGATATTATAGCTGAGATTTTAAGAAATCAGGAACAACAATAATTTAGGGACGAGGTGCATATGATTTGTTATAAATGTGGTTCACAGGTGCAGGAAGGTAATAAATGCAACAAATGTGGTACGGATTTAAGTATATTTAGAAGAGTAGAAAGAATTTCCAATTCTTATTATAATGATGGATTGGAGAAGGCGAATGTAAGAAATTTATCAGGAGCAATTATCAGTCTTAAGCAGAGTCTTAAATTTAATAAATACAATACAAAGGCAAGAAATCTTCTGGGACTCGTTTATTACGAGATGGGTGAGACTGTTGATGCTTTAAGTGAATGGGTTATTAGTACAAATTACAGTCAGAAGAATAATCCGGCAAGCAGATATTTAGAAGATGTCCATAGTAATAAGGGGCAGTTAGAGTCGTTAAATCAGACTATCAAGAAATTTAATCAGGCACTTTTGTATTGTAAGCAGGGCAGCAGGGATCTGGCTATTATCCAGCTTAAAAAGGTATTATCCCTTAATCCTAAGCTGATTAAGGCTTATCAGTTGCTGGGACTTTTGTATATTCAGGAGAATCAGCTTGAGAAAGCCAAAAAGACACTTAAAAGTGCAGCCAAGATTGATACGGACAATACAATAACATTACGATATATGCAGGAAGTAAATCGTAAGATGAAGGAAAAAAGTCCGAATAAGAAATCTAAATCAGAGGATTCGATTTCTTACCAGAGCGGCAATGAAACTATTATTATGCCAAAGAGATTCAGGGAAAGCTCAACAGGCTCCACACTGCTTTATGTTATTATAGGTCTTATTGTAGGGGCAGCAGTTACAAGCTTTTTATTTATCCCAAGTGTGCAGAATAAAGCCAAGGAAGATGCTAAATCACAGCTTTTGAATGCCAACGATACCATTTCTACTAATGGACAGACAATTACAGACCTAGAGAACGAGGTAAAGGAACTTCAGGGACAGTTAGACAAAGCAAAGAAGAAAAATGATGATGTGCAGACACAATTTGATTCGTATGAAGATTTACTTACTGCATATGAGACATATTCAACAGGTGATACATTAGAAACAGGAAATCTACTTGAGTCAATCGATGTATCTTATTTAAGTGATGATGCCATGGAAAGATATGAATCATTAAGAGAGGCAATTCACGATGATTATTTCAAGGAATTATACAGACAAGGTTACAGCGCATATTCAAAAACTAATTTCCCTGATGCAATCAAATATTTAGGCAAGGTAGTTGAGGAAGAAGAAGACTACGAGGACGGAAATGCAGCATATTATCTTGCACAGGCTTATAATAGGAACGGACAGCTTGACAAGGCAAAGAAATATTATCAGTATGTCATCGATAATTATCCGGGAACACAAAGGGCAAGTACTGCGAAGAATTATGTAAATGCTGAAGAAGAATAATTAATTACGAAAGATGTTAAATAGAGATATTTAGCATCTTTTTTATTTACAAAAATGCAAATTAAGGTGTGTGATAGCACTTTGATTAATAAATTTAAAGGAGATATAAGGTGGTAAAAAGGTATTTTATTACAGGAGATGAAATGATTTACAGAATGCCAAAGGAACTGGATCATCATATGGCAAGACAGATGTCGGTGGAAATAGATGGTCTTATTGATACCATGAATATAAGAAATATTATATTTGATTTTAAGGAAACCAGCTTTATGGACAGTTCAGGAATTGGAGTAATTATTGGAAGATGTAAAAAGATACATTACTTAAATGGAAATATTGCAGCAGTTAATATATCAAATCGTATAGAAAAGGTATTCAGAGCGGCAGGATTGTATAAAATTATTAATGTGGAGGAATGTGTTAATGGAGAAGAATAGTTTTAAAGTCAGATTTATGGCAAAATCAGAAAATGAAAGTTTTGCAAGGATGATTGTGTCGGCGTTTATGATTAATATGAATCCTACATACGAAGAGATAGAAGATGTAAAAATGGCTGTGTCAGAGGCGGTAACAAATTCTATTGTTCACGCATATAAAAGTAGTGATGAGGAAGTTGAATTAAAATGTAATATAGAAGATAACTGTCTTAACATAGAAGTTATAGATGAAGGGGTGGGGATTGCTGATATAGAAAATGCAATGGAGCCTTTTTTTACCACCAAAGCGGATGAAGAAAGAAGCGGAATGGGATTTTCCTTTATGGAAGCATTTATGGATGAACTTGAAGTTTATTCTGAACTTAATAAAGGCACGAGAGTTTTTATGAAAAAATATATTAAAGGAGAAGTTAACGAATAATAATGAAACAAAAGAAAACCGGATTCAGGAATGTATCCTTAAAGCACAAAGCGGGGATAAAAGTGCAAGGGACAAATTAGTATTAGACAATGAAGGTCTTGTATATATGGTGATAAAAAGATTTGAGGGGCGAGGATATGCAAAGGAAGAATTGTTCCAGATAGGAGTAATTGGTCTTATAAAGGCTATTGATAATTTTAAAACAGAATATAATAATAAGTTTTCTACCTATGCAGTTCCCATGATTATCGGAGAAATAAAAAGATTTTTAAGAGATGATGGCATGATACATGTAAGCAGAAAAATTAAGGATGATTTAAATAACATAAATAAGTACATAAACGAATATGAAATCACGCATTGTAATACGCCTTCCATAAATAAAATACGGGATGCAACTGGACTATCAAATGAGGAAATAATTATTTCCATGGATGCTGGTAGAGAAATTAAATCTTTATCACAGCCTGTTGGTAATTCTAAGGAAGAGGAGATTACACTTTTAGAAAGGGTGAAGGACAACAGAAATTATGAAAAGGATTTTATAGACAAGATGACAGTTAAACAGTTGCTTAATGAATTAAATGAGGAGGACAGACAGATAATTATTTTAAGATATATTGAAGGAAAGACTCAAAAAGAAGTGGCAAATATACGAAATACAAGTCAGGTAACTATTTCAAGAAGGGAAAAAGATATTTTAAGGAAAATGAGGAAAAACATGTAAAAATAATTATAGTATTTATAGTATTTATATTCTATAATAAGTTACATAAAGCAAAAGAGAGGTAGAAATTATGAAGTTACAGAATGCAAAATTGCCAATGGAGTATGACAATTATGTTTTTGATTTATATGGAACATTAGTTGACATACATACAGATGAAAATTGCGATTTGTTATGGGAAAAATTAGCGATGTTTTATGGATATTATGGAGCAAATTATACTCCTGATGAATTGAAGAAAGCATATTCTGACATGGTTGAATCAAAGGAGAAGTCTGATACCCATGAGGCACATCCTGAGATTGAGATAACAACAGTTTTTAAGGATTTATTCAAGGAAAAAGGAATAGATGCCACAGATGAGCTTAGTGTTCATGCAGGTCAGTTTTTCAGAGTTCTTTCTACAGAATATGTGAAGTTGTATGAAGGAACAAAGGAGATGCTTAAATCTTTAAAGGATAATGGCAAGAAGGTATTTCTGCTTTCAAATGCACAAAGAATATTTACAGAATATGAGATGCGAAGACTTGATATTTTCAAATATTTCGATAAGATATACATTTCGTCAGACCATGGAACAAAAAAGCCAAACAGCAGCTTTTTTGAAATTTTACTGGATGAAACAGGAATAGACGTAAATAAGAGTTTATTTATAGGAAATGACTCGAAATGCGATATAAAAGGCGCAGGGACAATGGGATTTGATACATTTTACGTTAAATCCAATATATCGCCTCAAAACGATTCTGCACCGGATGCAACTTATGAAGTTAATGAATTTTTAAAATGGGAATTTTAATATTGAAAAATCATATAAAAGTAGTAAAATGAATAAGGTTGGCAAAAGCTAACCGAATTTATGTGTGTGAGGTGAAGTAAAGTGAATATTCCATTATGGTTATGCATTCCTTTTGCCGGCTTATTGTTATGTATAGCAGTATTGCCATTGGTAAAAGCTGAATGGTGGGAAAAAAATCAGCCATATGCAGTAATTTTTTGGTCATTACTTTTTATAATACCATTTGCTGTAAAATTTGGTATGGGAGAAGCTGCCGAGGTTGTGCTTGATTGTATTATCAAGGATTATCTTACATTTATTGTATTGTTGTTTGGGTTATTTTGTGTTGCTGGTAATATTACGGTGGAGGGAAATCTTGTTGGATCTCCAAGGGTAAATGTTTTGTTATTGGCAATAGGTACATTGCTTTCAAGCTGGGTAGGAACGACAGGAGCAAGTATGCTGTTGGTTCGTCCGGTAATTAAGATGAATGCCTGGAGAAAAAACAAAACTCATATTATGGTATTTTTTATTTTTCTTGTGTCAAATATTGGAGGATGTTTAACGCCAATAGGTGATCCGCCACTTTTAATGGGATTTTCAAGAGGTGTTCCTTTCTTCTGGAGCCTTAGATTATTTCCTGTACTTTTACTTAATATGATAGTTTTATTAGCTGTATTTTACAGATTTGATAAGAAAGCATATATGAGGGATATTGCCAGTGGTGCAATGCCTGAGATTAAGGAAGGTGAACCTCTTATTAAAATAAAAGGTCTTCATAACCTTATTTTCCTTGTTATGATTATTGCAGCAGTTATTTTAAGCGGAGTATTACCTGAGATGCCAATTTTTCAGAATGGGGCAGGCGAGGTAATCGGAATTCACATTTACAAGGATATTGTACTTGAATTACCTGCAATTATTGAGATAGTAATAATTCTTTTGGCTGCCTTTTTATCATTTAAGACAACAAATGAAAGAATTCGTAAAGAAAACCATTTCACATGGGGTGCAATTAAAGAAGTTGCAATTTTATTTATTGGTATATTTATAACAATGCAGCCTGCATTGATGATACTTAAGAGCGTTGGAGGAAGTCTTGGAATTAACAAACCATTTGAGATGTTCTGGATTACAGGAGCATTATCTAGTTTCTTAGACAACACACCAACATATCTTGTATTCTTAACAACAGCAGGTGTAATGGGATTTACTTCAGGAGTAAAGACTGTTCTTGGAACTGTTCCAATAAGAATGTTGATGGCTATTTCATGTGGTGCAGTATTTATGGGAGCTAATACTTACATTGGTAACGCACCAAACTTTATGGTTAAGGCTATTTCAGATGAAAACGGTGTAAAAATGCCATCGTTCTTCGGGTATATGTTATGGTCATTAGGAATTTTAATTCCAGTATTCATTTTAGATATGTTGATATTCTTTATTTAAGGAGGCACAGTAATGGATTTTGATAACAAAGAGCTTCGTAATCTCGCAGAGAGAATTTACGATTTAGACAAAGAAGTGTATGAAGTTCTGGAATCATCTGTAAGCCGTGTCTTTCATGGGGACAGAGAGCGTTGCGTAAATCAGATAATGGAACTTTTACATTCCAGAGTGGATGGAAGCAAGGTAAGAGGTGAACTTGCCCTTATCAGTAATATGGCCCGTACTATAAAGGATAAGCCGGTTCGTAAAGAGATAATGACAAAATACAATGAAATCTTGGAAGAGACAATGGCATTATCCACAAGTTTCGGTGGTGGAGATATTCTTGATCCTAAGATTGCGGATTTAAATACAGTAAATCTTAAAGAAAGATTTGGAGAAAATGATCACCTTATCATCTGTATAGGAAGAACATATGGCTGTGGAGGAAATGAAATTGGTTTCACCTTAGCTGAGAAATTAAAAATGAATTTCTACGATGTCTCAATCATGAATGAGATGATTAAGAGAATGGAAGATGATAATGATGATGAGAATACTCAGGTATTTAGTGAAGAGAAAAATAATACACCTGTAAAATGGGCAAAGGATTTTATAAAAAATCATGGCTTATCAAAGAAGGATGTTCAGTTTTTTAATTCAAGTAAATACCTTGTTAAAAAAGCAAAGGAAGAAGATTTTATTGTTATGGGAAGATTTGCAGATGCAATTCTTACAAACAATAGAATTCCTCATATAAGTATTTTTATCACAGCACCAGAAAGAAGAAGAATTGAAAGAATTATGTCAATTAATAAAGATCTGGATGCTAAATCAGCAAAACGTCTTATTGAAAGAGAAGACAAAAGACATCTTAAAGCATACAAATTCTATACAGGTCGTAAGTGGAGTAAGGCATCCAATTATGATTTATGTATAAATAGTGCAAGTTATGGAATTAACGGAGCAGTGGAGATGATACTTCGTATGCTTAAACTTGATGTTTAGTCATTGTGATTAAAAAAGTGTATACAATTCTATTAATTTTTTTAACTTACATAAAATCGAAAAACGTGCTAAAATTATACTTGTAGCGACTTCGTTTGATTGAAAGAGGTGTAGGTATGTTTGAAATAGGTGATTATGTAGTTAATGCAAATAATGGAATTTGTAAGATCACGGAAGTTGTTGAGCTGGATTTATCCGGCGGAAAAACACTTAAACCTTATTATCTGCTTGTTCCAATGGAAGAAACGACTGCAAAAGTTTTTATTCCAGTGGATAATGCGAATAATAGAATTCGCAAAGTAATTAACAAGGAAGAAGCGATAGATGTAATTGACAGAATTCCTGATATTGAGGAAACATGTATCGCAAACGAGAAGGAACGGGAGTCGAAATATAAGGCGGCAATCAAGAGCTGTGAATTGGACGAGTTGGTTGGTATCATCAAGAATTTGTATCATAGACAGCAGGACAGATTAGCTCAGGGTAAGAAGAGCACTGCTGTTGATGAGAGATATTTCAAGCTGGCTGAGAGCCATTTATATTCAGAGCTTGCATTTGCTATGGGACGTCAGAAACAGGAGATGCAGCAGCTTATCTGCGATAGGCTGGAGTCTGTTAAGGCGTAAAGAGTTTTTATTAAGGAATGTTGTTTTACAGAAAGAAGCGTTGTATTTCTGTAAAACAACGTTTTTTTTGTATAAAAAAGAAAGCTGTGGGAAAAATATTATAAAATATTTTTTTAGAGGTGCTATATGAAGAATTCAAAAATATGTAATGTTATTGGAAGAGAAGTTTTAGATTCCAGAGGAAATCCCACAGTAGAGGCAGAAGTACATTTGGAAGATGGTACAATCGGGCGAGGGATTGCGCCAAGCGGAGCATCCACAGGAGAATTTGAGGCGGTGGAACTAAGGGATGGAAATGATAAAAGATACATGGGAAAAGGTGTCAAAAAGGCAGTAAATAATATAAATACAATAATAAATACAATTTTAAATGGAATAGATTCCTTGGATTTATATAAGGCGGATAAAATAATGATTGAGGCAGACGGCACAAAGGATAAGTCGAAATTAGGTGCAAATGCAATGCTTGCAGTATCAATTGCAATTGCAGATGCAGCATCAAAATCCCTAGGGATGCCACTTCACAAATTCTTAGGGGGAATCTCAGGAAACAGGCTTCCGGTTCCGATGATGAACATATTAAATGGAGGGGCGCATGTATTGGAAGTTAACAATTCAAATAATATAAGAGGTCTTGATACTCAGGAATTTATGATAGTTCCAATTGGTGCAGGAAGTTTTAAAGAGGCACTTAGAATGTGTTCGGAAGTGTATCACAATCTTAAAGAGTTGTTAAAGGAGGAAGGATTCCAGACATCGGTTGGTGATGAAGGTGGATTTGCTCCTTTAATTGATTCTGATGAGGTTGCAATTGAGTATATATTAAAGGCAATAAAAAAAGCAGGGTATAAAGCTGGAAAAGAGTATAAGGATAAAGCAGATTTTATGATTGCACTTGATGCAGCAGCAAGTGAATGGAAGGTGGTTTCTGATAGTGATATGATAAAGTCAGAACACCAGATTACAGGACAAAAAAGTTATAATTTACCAAAATCAAAAAAAGCATTTACAACAGATGAACTTATTATGTATTGGACAAATCTTGTGGACAAATATCCTATTATTTCCATAGAAGATCCCCTTGACGAGAAAGACTGGGAGGGATGGCAGAAAATTACAAAACAGCTGGGAAATAAAATTCAGCTGGTGGGAGATGATTTATTTGTCACCAATTCAAAAAGATTATTAAAGGGAATAAATGATAAATGTGCAAATTCTATTCTGATAAAACCTAATCAGATAGGTACTATTTCAGAAAGCCTTGATGCCATAAGGCTTGCAAGAAAATCATATTATGGTGTGATAGTATCCCACCGTTCGGGAGAAACGGAAGATACAACAATAGCAGATATTTCAGTAGCCTTAAATGCCGGACAGATTAAAACGGGTGCACCCTGCAGAGGTGAAAGGGTTTGCAAATATAACCGTTTGTTAAGAATAGAAGAAGAATTAGGTGAAGCGGCAGTTTACCCTGGAATAGATGCTTTTAATATAGATATTTAGTGAAAGGTGGTCGAAAGACCATCTTTTATTTTTGGAATAATTATTGACAATAATGTATGATAATTGAATTCCTTTCAAATAAGTGATAGAATAGTAAACTGTGGTGCAATTTAACAATGTGATTTTTAGGAGAAAAAGATGCTATTATTACAGCAGATGTGTGTATTTTTAATTATTATGTTCCTTGGATATTTTCTTGCAAAGAAAGGAAAATTGGATGAACATACAACAGATAATGTTTCATGGATTGTTGTCAATGTATGTAATCCATGTCTGATTCTTTCAGGAGCATTTGGTGAAAAAATTTCAAAAGATGTTGTTTTTTTGAGTTTAAAAGTGGCTGTTGTTGTATATATAATTCTCTTGATAGTAGGTCTGCTGATGCCTTTTATACTTGGATGCAGAAAAAATAAGGTTTATTCAATAATGACTGTATTTGGAAACATAGGTTTTATGGGATTTCCAATTATAGAAGCCATGTACGGAAAAGATGCTTTGATATTTGTAACTATATTCAATATTATGTTTAATGTTTTGATGTATACATATGGTATTATGGTTATAAGCGGAAGTGGCTTTAAAATGGAAAATATTAAAAAGCATTTTAATATTGGTATTATCGCATGTGTTATTGAATTGATCCTGTATTTTGGAAATATTAATCTTCCATATGCTGCAGTTAATTGTATTTCGATGATTAGTAATCTTACAGCGCCTCTTAGTATGCTTGTGATTGGTACTACTTTTGTGGGAATGTCTGTAAAAAGCATTATAAAAGATATAAGATTAATTAGCTTTTCTATTATAAGACTTGTTGTTATTCCATTGGCGCTTTTTCCATTGCTTAATATGATGGTTAAAGATGCCACATTACTTGGCGTCAGTGTAATCATGTTAACAGTTCCAGTTGCAAATATGACAGTTCTTATTGCAAGACAATATAAAGGGGATTACGAGATAGCCTCAAGGGGTGTTGCATTAACAACAGTTTTATCAGTTGTTACGATGCCATTGATATTTATGCTGCTTTTATAAATTGATACAATAATAGATTTTAATAAAAGTTTTTTGGTGGGATAAGTTTTTTATATATTTTTACACAAAAATATATTTTTATATAGCATTATTAGATATACAATAGTATAATTTGAAGTGAAGCTAAAGTTGGTAAATTTTAACATAAATTGTTAAGTGATTATCAGTTTATGCATGGGGAAAAGGATATATAATTTAACAGGGGCAATGTTTTGAAAAATGTTTATTAAAAGGGTTTGTTGCTTGATATTTGTAATATTCTAGTTTTAAAGTACCAAACCAACAGAGGTGAATATGTCAGTAGAAAAACATAGTGTTAAGTTTAGAGTAGCTATGGCACTTATGATTGCGTTTGTATTTGTATATTTAGTTGTTGGTGAACTAATTCTTCCTTCAGAAGTAACCTATAACAGTTCAAAGTGTGGAGTGTTGGACTGTACCTGGTACAAGGAAAATTCAGAAGGACAGAAATTACTGGTTAATCTGCCATATGAGGAAAAGGAAAATGATAAAGTATCCTTTGTTGGTACATTGCCTGAGATTGATTTAAATAATACCTGGATTATGTTTTGGAATACAGGCCATGTGCTTAAAGTATTTGTTGGAGATGATTTAAGGTATTCATATGATACAACGGATAGCAGAATTTTTGGAGAATCAAGTCCGCACTGTTATATTTTTACAGAATTATCAAACAGGGACAGTGGAAAAGAAATAAGAATACAGGTATTGACTGATTCTAAGGGATTATATGATAAAGTATATATTGGTGACCAGTATTCTCTTATTCAGATGATAACAAGGCAGGGACAGGCAGAGGTTACCTTTGCATTTTTCCTTTTACTTATGGGAATATTGTGTGCCATAACAAGTTATATAGTTGAGATTTTATTTAAACAGTCAGTTGATATGAAATATTTAAGTCTGGGTGTAATAATTACCTCGATTTGGATACTTAGTAACGGAAATAACAGACAGTTTATATTTCCAAATATTTCGGTTATGAGAGATATAGCATATTTTTGCGTTGCTGTAATGCCGTTACCGTTTATTGTATTTATTGATAACATTCAAAAACAAAGACACGCTAAAATATTTAATAAACTAGAAAGACTTGTAATTGCTGATTTTATAGTAACTGTATTGTTATATACATTAAATCTTGCTGGATTTAATTTCTTAAGATATCTTGTGATTTCAGTAGGATTTATTTCGATTATACTTATTCTATTTACTTTAATTTTGGATATAATAAATAGAAAAATTAATGATTATAAGATAACAGCAATTGCTTTTGCTATTATATGTTGTGCATGCGGAATGCAGTTAATTGTATACATGTTTGGTTCTAATGGAATGTACAGAGGCCTTACCTTAGAGATTGGACTTTTTGTCGGATTGATGATTGCAATTAGTAATCTGGTATATCAGCTTATGGAACTTAATGCTGAAAAGAACAGGGCTTTAAGGGCAAGTAAAGAAAAAAATAATTTTCTTGCAGGAATGTCCCATGAAATCAGAACTCCAATTAATTCAGTGCTTGGAATGAATGAAATGATTTTAAGGGAATCAAAGGAATTAAACATCAAAGAATATTCAGCAAATATAGAAAATTCCGGCAATATGTTATTGTCATTAATAAATGATATTTTGGATTTTTCTAAAATTGAATCAGGAAAAATGGATATAATCTGTGTTGAATATCAGTTAAGTTCAGTATTAAATGACTTAATCAACATGAATTATCCAAGAGCTGAGAAGAAAAAACTTGAAGTAAGGGTGGATATAGATCCAAATGTGCCTGAATATTTGTATGGAGATGAAGTAAGAATAAGACAGGTTATTACCAATATACTTACTAATGCAATTAAATATACAGATGAAGGCTTTGTGGAATTATCATTAAAATTTAAGCGTACTAATGATAATAACATTGATTTAATAATAAGAGTAAGGGATTCCGGAAGAGGAATTAAGAAGGAAGCACAGGATCATTTATTTGAGGCTTTCCAGAGATTAGATGAGGCAGAAAACAGAGGCATTGAAGGTACCGGACTTGGACTTGCAATTACATATCATTTTGTAAAACTTATGGGTGGAAATATTAATGTAAAGAGTGAACTTGGCAAAGGCTCAACTTTCACAGTTAGAATTCCGCAGAAAATAGTAAAAGATGTGGCAATGGGTGATTTTAAACAGCAGTTTGAAAAGAACCTGAAAGAAAGAGAAGTATATAAGGAATCTTTCCAGGCACCGGATGCTAAGGTTTTAATAGTTGATGATAATAAGATGAATCTTATGGTGGCTGCCGGCTTGTTAAAGCAGACAAAAATTCAGGTTACCTGCGCAAATGGTGGTCGTGAATGTATAGAAGATTTGAAGAAAAACAGTTATGACCTTATCCTTTTAGATCATATGATGCCTGATATTGATGGAGTTGAAACATTAAACAGAATTCGTCAGCAAATGCTTGCACCTAAAGTACCTATTATCGCACTTACTGCAAATGCAGTATCGGGAGCTAAGGAAATGTATCTCGATTATGGTTTTTCTGATTATTTATCAAAACCTATTCTTGGTAAGGCATTGGAGAGATTGCTTCTTAGATGGTTGCCTAAGAATAAGATAATTAAGATTAAAGAAGAAACAGTAAAAGAAGAAAAGAATGAAGAAAATCAGTCTATTAAAGAAAGATTTGAGTTTTTAGATGTTGACACAGGACTTAAATATTGTATGGATGACGAAGATTTCTACTGTTCAATGTTATCAGAATATGCCAGTTCTTCAAAGATTGATGACCTGGACAAGTATTTATCTAATCAGGATTGGGATAATTACAGAATTTCGGTTCATGCACTTAAGAGTACTTCATTAAACATCGGTGCAGTGGAATTATCACAGAAGGCAAAATTATTAGAAGAAGCTATTAAAAATCAGGAATATGATTATGTAAATGATAATCATGAGTCAGCCATGGAGATGTATGGGGAATTACTTGATAATTTATTGGCAAGTTTGTAATGAAGCAGTTAATTCTTGGATTAGCACTTTTATGTAAAATAAAATGAGGGTAGTATGAAGATATTATATATATTTCTAATTTTAGCTCTTGCAGTAATTATGGCTGTCTGTGTATTTGTTGTTCATAAGAAAGACAATATATATACAGCATCCATAGTTTGTATGCTGGTGATGGCTATGGTTACCACAATTTCATATATTGCCAAGGCTGTGACGGTTGATGAAATGCGTTGCAGCGTTTATTATGCTGTCTATTATATTGCCATTGACTGGATGCTGGTTGGAATATTAAATTATTCCTGCATATTTGACAGATTAAGCGGAAACTGGGATAAAACAAAGAAAATAAGATATGCTATATATGGGATTACGATTTTGGATACAGTATCTGTCCTTGTTAGTATATCTTCAGAACATGTATATTCAGTTTCCTGGGATATAGTAAATGAAACATGGATTATTAATCAAAATTTATTTTTTACAGTGCATTTATTGATTTGCTATTTAATTGTGTTGTTGATTTTTTATCAGTTTGCGAAAAAAATGTTTCGGACAGAGAAAAGATACAGACGTAAATATCATCTTATTATTATGATATTTGTCACAGTTGTCGTTTTAAACGGAATGTTTATTTATTTTTCATGGAATGTGGATTATTCAACAGTGCTATATCCTTTATTTGCAATAATAGTCTGTTATTATACATATATAGAATTTCCAAAGGAATTAACAGATGTTTCGTTGCTATCCTCTGTGGAACATATTAATTGTGGGATTGTATGTTTTGACAAAGAAGGAGATTGTATTTATCTTAATTCTTTCGCAAAAAAATTATTTGATATTTCCGGAAATGATTATTCAAAAATAGAAGAGTATGAAAGAAAATTCACAAATAAGGCGATAAATTCGCCAGTGGAAATCTTTTGTGATATAGATACTTTTTTGATGGATAAAAAAGAGCATACCTTTGAAATTAAAGAATATAAATTAAAGGATAAAAAAGACCGGTTTATTGGAAAATATCTTAAGTTTGAGGATATGACGGATGAATTAATTCTGGCTGAGAGAGAAAGGTACAGGGCAACCCATGACGAATTAACCGGACTTTATAATAGAGAAACTTTCATTAGAAAAGCATCAGAGATTATGAAAAAAAATCCTGATAAAAAAAGATATATTGTTTGTACCAATATAAAGGATTTTAAATTAATAAATGATTTATTTGGAGAAGATTTTGGTAACAGAATCCTAAAAAAACAGGCCGAGATGCTTTTGAAGGCAAATTATAAAGATTGTATTCATGGAAGAATCGGTGGTGACCGGTTTGTAATGTTAATAAGTAAAGGTGATTTTAATGAAAAACTGGCTGCTAGAAATACAAAGGTAATACGTGAACAGATTAAGGATGTAAGATATAAGATTCATTTGTATATCGGAGTTTATGAAATCGAGAATCCATATGAAAGCATACCTTCAATGTGCGATAAGGCATTTCTTGCAATTAAGAGTATTTATGGTGATTATGAGCATGTGGTTGCTTTTTATGATCAGAATCATATGGACAGACTTGTATTTGAACAGGAAATAATTGGTGAATTTGAAAATGCCATTAAATCAAATCAGTTTAGTGTATTTCTTCAGCCTAAATTTGATGGTGAGGGAAATATTATTGGAGCAGAAGCACTTAGCCGATGGAAACATCCGACCAAAGGATTGATGTTTCCGGAACAGTATTTACCAATATTGGAAAGAACCGGGTATATTCACACGCTTGATTCTTATGTCTGGGAGACTGTTATTAGCAGGATTAGCCAATGGGTAAAAAGGGGATGGACTCCGTTTCCGGTATCATTTAATATTTCTGCGAAGGATTTTTACTATATTAATATTCCCAAGGTGCTAAAAAACACAGCTAAGGTATATGATGTAAATCCCAATCTGATTACAGTGGAGATAACAGAACTTGCGTTGCAAAATGATGTAAAGGCTCACATGGAGGTTATCTCTGAACTTAGGCAATATGGATTTGGGGTTTGTATTGATGATTTTGGAATTGGTTATTCTTCATTGAATTTATTAAAGAATCTTGATGTGTCGGAAGTTAAAATAGATATGGAATTTTTCAGTAAAAGCGAAGAATTAGGCAGAAGTAAGAAGATAATTAATAATGTTGTCGGCATGGCGAAGAAATTAAAAATGTCAGTTATTGCTGAAAGAGTTGATGTAGAAGAACAATATAATATTGTTAAAGAATTTGGAATGGATGCATATCAGGGATATTATTATATTAAGCCTCTTTGCATTTATGATTTTGAAAAAAAATATATTCCGGATTCTAAAGGATGTGATACATAATGAAAAGTATTTTCGTTGTTTTGTCTGCTTTGGTAACAATGCTTCTTATGGTGTTGTTGTACTATTTAATAAAAAAAGAATATAGATATAAAGATAGTTTATGGGTTACCATTTCAATCGGTGCAATTACAATTGTTGTATATACAGGATATATTATATCAACCAGCAATGTTGTAGCAGTTTTTTTGCATGGAATGTATCTGGCTTGTATAGACTGGCTTGTTTTATGCATACTTTTATTTGTACTAAGGTTAATGGGTAAAGATTACAAGAGTACGGGATATTTTAAAATTTTAATATGTCTTTCTTGTTTTGATACAATTACATTATTTATAAATGGATTTAAGAATTTTATTTTTGAGCTTGGATACCAGCCTTATGGAGGGTATTGGATTAGGAAAGCACATGCTTTTATGCTTTTTCATAATATATATGTTCTTATGTTGATGTTGGTGATTATATATCTGCTTGTAAGTTGTATTATCAGGGAATCATATGTATATAAAGTAAAATATATAGGCGTGCTGCTTCCTTTTGTTGGTGTTCTTGGAATAAGTTTTTTATCTTCTGCATTAAATCTCAGGGTAAATTTATCAGTGCTTTGTTATGGAATATGTGCATTTTTTGTATGCTATTTTTCCAATTATACAATGCCTGAAGTATTGATAAGACGTTCACTTAGACAATTGGCAGACGGAATAGAGGATGCAATAATATGTTTTGACAGTAGCAATCATAAGATATATCAGAACAAATGGGCGGAATACATTTTTGGAGATATGGGAGAGGATTCAACAACTGAAACATATTTGAGGCTTTTATTCGGTGATGAAAAAAACTGGAACAATGAAAATTGTGTATTGAAATTAGACGGAAAACTACATTACTATAAGGTGGATTACAGTAACGGAAATAGTAATGAATTTTTTGGAGGCTCCTATATTAAATTAAAGGATTACACAGATGAAGAAGAAAGACTTAGAAAAAATCATGAATTTAACACACATGATCCACTTACAGGATTATATAATAGAAATGGTTTTTTTGAAAAAGTTGATGAATGTGTAAAAAAATATCCAGACTCAGAATGGGTTATGGTATGTTCAAATATTAAAGGATTTAAGATTGTCAACAAGTTATTCGGTGAGGATATGGGGAATCAGATTCTTATTAAGGAAGCAGAACTTATTAAGAGATTTTCCAATGATAAATCAGTTTGTGGTCGAATAATGGATGATAAATTTGCGCTATTTTTCAAAAAGGAAGCGTTTAATTTGAGTCTGTTTTTAAAATCAATCGAAAAAATCCAAAAGATGGTATCAAATTCCATGTATAGTATGAATATACATGTGGGAATATACGAAGTAGAAGATAATAATGAACTGGCGCAATTAATGTATGACAAGGCAAAAATGGCTTTGGATGAATTAGGGGAGGATTACCAGCAGATTTTTTCATATTACAATTCAAAACTTATGGATAAAATTTTGTCGGAAAAGAATGTGCTAAGTGAATTGGATAATGCAATAAGTACAGGGCAGTATTGTATGTACCTGCATCCACAGGCTACACCTGATGGAAATGTTATAGGTGCGGAAGGTCTTGTCAGATGGATTCATCCTCAAAATGGAATGGTTAGTCCGGCACAGTTTATTCCTATATTGGAAAGTTCAGGTCTTATATACAAACTAGACCGTTATATGTGGGAGGAAGCCGCAAAAGTTCTTAAGAGATGGCAGAAAGAAGGTAAAACTGATTATTACATTTCTGTTAATTTGTCAATTAAGGATTTCTATTACATGGATATTTACAAAGAATTTACCAGTATCGTTGAGCAGTACGGAATCCCACCACAAAAGCTTAAGATAGAAATAACGGAAACTGTATTGATGATGGAATTTGATAAGGCGATTGAATTATTTAAAGAATTGCAGGAATATGGTTTTTATGTGGAGATGGATGATTTTGGAAGCGGTTATTCTTCATTAAATATGTTAAAGAAAGTAAAAGCCGATGTTTTGAAAATCGATATGGAATTTCTAAGGGGTGAAAGTAAACCAAAGAAAAACAGAATAATATTAGAAGCGATAATATGTATTGCCAAAGAATTGAATATGCAGGTGATAGCAGAAGGCGTGGAAACACAAGAACAGGTTAATATGCTCACAGAATTAGGCTGTGATGTGTTCCAGGGAAGTTATTACGGTTATCCAATGCCTGTGGAAGAATTTGAGCAAAAATGTATGTAGAGCTTAAAAAGTGGTCATAGCAATATATGGTCACTTTTTTTAAAAATATTCAGAAAATATTAGCACTCACCACTTGACAGTGCTAACAAAAAGGTGTATAACATAATTGCAAAGAAAGAGAGGTGTTGATATGAATATTCAGAAATTTACTCAGAAATCATTAGAAGCAGTAAACAATTGTGAAAAACTTGCATATGATTATGGAAATCAGGAATTAGAGCAAGAGCATTTACTCGTTTCCTTGTTACAGCAAGAAGATGGATTGATTCCTAAGTTAATTGAAAAAATGGAAATAGATGTAAAGCATTTTACACAAAATGCAATTAGGCATCTGGAAGCCAGAACTAAAGTATCCGGTGGCAGGATGTTCATGGGGCAGGATTTGAATAATGTTTTAATTCATGCAGAAGATGAAGCTAAAGCTATGGGCGATGAATATGTTTCCGTTGAACACCTGTTTTTAAGTTTGATTAAAAGACCAAATAAGGCTTTAAAAGAGATTATAAAGGAATATGGTATTACTCAGGATAGATTTTTAAAGGCACTTTCCACTGTAAGAGGCGGACAGCGTGTCACATCAGATAATCCGGAGGCAACTTACGATACACTGGAGAAATATGGTTATGACATGGTTGAAAGGGCAAGAGAACAGAAACTTGATCCTGTAATAGGACGAGATGAGGAAATCAGAAATGCCATTAGAATTTTGTCAAGAAAGACAAAGAACAATCCGGTTTTAATCGGAGAACCTGGTGTAGGTAAGACAGCTGTTGTTGAGGGTCTTGCTCAAAGAATAGTTAAGGGAGATGTTCCGGAAGGATTAAAAGACAAGAAATTATTCGCCCTTGATATGGGTGCGCTTGTTGCAGGAGCAAAATACAGAGGTGAATTTGAAGAAAGATTAAAGGCTGTTCTTGACGAAGTAAAGAATTCAGATGGAAAAATTATTCTTTTTATTGATGAGCTTCATACAATTGTTGGTGCAGGAAAAACAGACGGTGCAATGGATGCCGGACAGCTTTTGAAACCAATGCTTGCAAGGGGCGAGCTTCACTGTATCGGTGCTACAACTTTGGATGAATACAGAGAGTATATTGAAAAGGACGCAGCACTTGAGAGAAGATTCCAGCCTGTTACAGTTGATGAGCCAACAGTTGAGGATACAATCTCAATTCTTCGAGGCTTGAAGGAAAGATATGAAGTATATCATGGCGTTAAAATAACAGATTCTGCACTGGTAACTGCGGCAGTATTATCTAACAGATATATAACAGACCGTTTCCTTCCAGATAAGGCAATTGACCTTGTTGACGAGGCATGTGCTTTAATTAAGACAGAACTGGATTCAATGCCAACTGAACTTGATGAACTTACAAGAAAAGTTATGCAGTTGCAGATAGAAGAAACAGCATTAAAGAAAGAAACAGACAGTTTAAGCAAGGAAAGACTTTCTAATTTGCAGAAGGAACTTGCAGAATTAAATGATGATTTAAATAACAAGAAAGCACAGTGGAATAACGAAAAAGTTGCAGTAGAAAAGGTCAGCAAATTAAGAAAAGAAATCGAATCTACAAGAAATGAAATTAAAACTGCACAGCAGAATTATGATTTGGAAAAAGCTGCAGAACTTCAATATGGTGTATTGCCACAGTTGGAAAAGCAGCTTGAAGAAGAAGAATCATTGATAAAGAACAGGGAATTTTCTCTGTTACATGAAAATGTAAGCGATGAAGAAATCGCTAAGATTATTTCAAGGTGGACAGGTATTCCAGTAGCAAAACTTACAGAAAGTGAAAGAAATAAGACTCTGCATCTTGATGATGAGCTTCATAAGAGGGTTATTGGTCAGGATGAGGCTGTAACTAAAGTGACTGAGGCAATTATAAGATCCAAAGCCGGAATAAAAGACCCAAATAAGCCAATTGGTTCATTTTTATTCCTTGGACCAACAGGTGTTGGTAAGACTGAACTTGCAAAAACACTGGCTGCAAGTCTTTTCGATGATGAAAACAATATGGTAAGAATTGACATGAGTGAATACATGGAGAAATATTCAGTGTCAAGACTTATAGGAGCACCTCCAGGATATGTAGGATATGATGAAGGTGGACAGCTCACAGAAGCGGTAAGAAGAAAACCTTATTCGGTTGTATTGTTTGATGAGATTGAAAAAGCACATCCTGATGTGTTCAATGTGTTACTTCAGGTACTTGATGATGGCCGAATAACTGATTCACAGGGAAGAACTGTAGATTTTAAGAATACTATAATTATTCTTACCAGCAATCTTGGTTCGCCTGAACTTTTAGAGGGCATTGACGAAAATGGCGACATAAGTAAGGAATGTGAGGAAAATGTATTAAAAGAGCTTAGAAATCATTTCAGACCGGAATTTATAAACCGTCTTGATGAAATTATAATGTTTAAGCCACTTACAAAGGATAACATAAGCGGAATTATTGATATCCTCATAGATGAATTAAATGACAGATTAAAGGAAAGAGAAATTTCAGTAGAGTTATCTGAAAAAGCAAGACAATACATTGTGGACAATGGATATGATCCTATATACGGAGCACGTCCTCTTAAGAGATTTTTACAAAAACATGTAGAAACTCTTTCTGCTAAATTGATTTTACAGGATAAAGTTACTCCTAAGGATACGATTTATATTGATGTGGACATGGATGGCTTGTGTGCAAGTGTGAAATAATTTTTGGGTGTTTTTAACATATTATGAAATAAAAACCCCTATGTTTTTGGCATAAAGTAGAAAATCAACTTTCGTATTGTAAAGTGTCAGGGATTCATGTATTCTATTTAAGGAAATGAATTTACTGGCACTTTTTCATGCAAAAAAATAATAGTTAATTGTTTATGTTCGATATTTTTAGCATGAAAATGAAAGATTCTTAATTAAAAAATTCAAAATTAGATAGAGGCATATATGGATTTATTTGATTATATGAGAAATAAGAACATGGAATCGGAGTCACCTCTTGCATCAAGATTAAGACCTACATCTCTTGATGAAGTAGTTGGACAGGAACATATCATAGGAAGGGACAAGCTTTTATACAGAGCGATTAAGGCTGACAAGCTAAGTTCCATAATTTTCTATGGACCTCCGGGGACAGGAAAGACAACTCTTGCAAAGGTTATTGCCAATACGACCAGTGCGGAATTTACCCAGGTGAATGCAACATCTGCCGGAAAGAAAGATCTGGAAGTGATTATTTCTGAAGCGAAGAATAATCAGGGCATGTATGGCAGGAAAACAATTCTATTTATCGATGAAATTCATAGATTCAACAAAGGGCAACAGGATTATTTACTTCCTTTTGTAGAGGATGGAACAGTAATTCTTATTGGTGCTACAACAGAGAATCCGTATTTTGAAGTTAATAGTGCGCTATTATCAAGGTCGGTAATTTTTGAACTTAAGAAATTATCCAAAGAAGATATTAAGAAATTAATCAAAAGGGCTGTCGAGGATTTTGACAAGGGACTGGGAAGTTATAATGCATATATAGATGATGATGCATTGGAATTTCTGGCGGATATGTCAAATGGGGATGCCAGGGTAGCTCTTACCAGTATAGAATTAGGAGTTTTGACAACAGATAGAGATGATGATGGAAGGATTCATATTACTATAGATGTTGCAAGTGAATGTATTCAGAAGAGAGTAATTTCCTATGACAAAACCGGAGATAATCATTATGATACGGTATCAGCTTTTATAAAAAGCATGAGAGGGTCAGACCCGGATGCAGCAGTATATTATCTGGCGAGAATGTTATATGCAGGGGAGGATATTAAATTTATAGCGAGGCGAATAATGATATGTGCTTCAGAAGATGTTGGCAATGCAGATCCACAGGCTTTAGTGGTCGCAACAAACGCAGCCATGGCAGTAGAGCGAATTGGCATGCCGGAAGCACAGATTATATTATCGCAGGCAGTTACATATGTTGCGTCAGCGCCTAAGAGCAATGCGGCATATAATGCGATATCAGAAGCTATGAATGTAATTAAAAATACAAAAACACCACCTGTTCCTACACACTTACAGGATGCACACTACAAGTCATCTGCAAAGTTAGGGCATGGTGTTGGATATAAATATGCTCACGACTACCCAAATCATTACGTTAACCAGCAATACCTGCCGGATGGTTTAGAGAATATGAAATTCTATGAACCTACAGAAAACGGATATGAGAGTCAGATAAAGAGCCATTTAGAAAAGATTAAAGGTGAAACATTATAGAGGAGGATATCATGAAACAGTATCATGAAATGACAAAAGAAGAATTATTACAGGAAAAATCAGAGCTTGAGGCATTATATGCTAATATCAAAGAGCTTGGGTTAAAACTTGATATGTCAAGAGGAAAGCCAGGCAGCGATCAGTTAGATCTTTCTATGCCAATGCTTGATGTGATTTCTTCAGAGAGTGATATAGTAAGTGAGAATGGATTTGACTTAAGAAATTACGGAGTTTTAGATGGTATCCCTGAAGCTAAGAAATTAATTGCTGACATGGTTAATACAAAGCCTGAAAATGTTATTGTATATGGTAATTCAAGTCTTAATATCATGTATGATCAGATTGCAAGAGCAGAATTATTTGGTATTTGCGGAAATACACCATGGAGTAAATTAGATAAAGTTAAATTTTTATGTCCTGTTCCAGGTTATGACAGACATTTTGCTATTACAGAACAGTTTGGAATTGAGATGATTAATATTCCAATGACTAAAGATGGTCCTGATATGGATATGGTAGAGGAACTTGTTAATAACGATGAGGCTGTTAAGGGAATTTGGTGTGTTCCAAAATATTCTAATCCTCAGGGTGTTGTATATTCAGATGAAACAGTAAGAAGATTTTCAAAACTTAAGCCAAAGGCAAAGGATTTTAGAATTTTCTGGGACAATGCTTATGCTGTTCATCATTTATATGACGACAATCAGGCAGAAATTTTAGATATTTTAAGTTTATGTGAAGAAGAAGGAAATCCTGATATGGTATTCCAGTTTTGTTCTACAAGTAAGGTTTCTTTCCCAGGTTCAGGAATTGCAGCTGTATCTGCTTCAAAATCTAACATTGAAGATATTAAGAGCAGATTAACATTCCAGACTATCGGACATGATAAGATTAATCAGTTACGTCATGTTTTATTCTTCAAGGATTTAGATGGAATCAAGGCTCACATGAAAAAGCATGCTGATATCATCCGTCCTAAATTTGAGATGATTGATAAAATGCTTACAGATGAGATTGCATCAAGAGGAATCGGTTCATGGGTTAATCCATTAGGCGGATATTTCATAAGTTTTGATGCACTTGAAGGATGCGCTACTGAAATCGTAAATAAATGTAAGGAAGCCGGCGTAGTTATGACAGGAGCAGGAGCACCATTCCCATACGGAAAAGATTCTAAAGATTCTGTAATCAGAATTGCACCAACTCTTCCATCACTTGAAGAATTAGAAGAGGCTACAAAGGTATTTATTGTTGTAACAAGACTTATAAGCGTTAACAAAATTCTTGAAAGCAAATAAATAGAAAAATATTATATATAATATACCCATTTTGTGTTTACATTTTCTAGTACTTTTGGTACAATTTATGTGTATCAGTTATAATTTATTTGAAAGTGAGTGAACGCAAGATGGGTATTTTTGGTAATAAGAATGCAATCAATCAGGATGAAGTTATTAAGAATGCAACTGACTCTTTGAAAAAAGGTATGTTAAATGAAATTGATAAAATAATTTCTATCTTAGACGAAATGAAATTGAAAATATCAGGTTCATCAAAAAGTTCTAAAGAGATTACAAGCATGATGACTGAATTTAATGATTTAGTAGAAGATATGAATACTAATATTTTGGATATTTCATCTGTATTAAATAATATGGAAGAGTCATTTGTAGGCATGAGTGAGGACGCAAAAGAAGGCGCCAGATATGCTCAAAACAGCAATAACAATGCGTATGAGATAATGAAGCAGTCGGAAAAAGATAAGAAGGAAGTGGAAGAGAAGGCGCTCACTGTGGAAGAGGCTTTGAGAGAGAAGATTGAAAAATCCAAGGAAGCAGAAAAAATCTTGGGTCTGACAGCGGATATTATGGAGATTGCAGATCAGACTAACCTTCTTGCTTTAAATGCCTCAATTGAAGCTGCAAGAGCAGGAGAGGCAGGTCGTGGATTTGCGGTTGTTGCAGATGAGATTACAAAACTTGCAGCTGGTTCAAGTGAAACTGCAAATCAGATTAAGACTATTTCAAATACTGTGTTAACAGCGGTTTCAGAGCTTGCGAATGAAGCAAATAACGTGGTTTCTTTTATGAAGGAAAAAACAGTCGGAAGTTATACTGAATTGGTTGAAGTAGGACGTAAATATCAGGCTGATTCTAAAATCATGTTTGATAAGATGCAGGATTTTTCATTTATATCAGAAAATCTTTTGAAAAAGATTAATGAATCAAATGCATCAGTTGAGGCAATACGTCAAGTTTCAGAAGCAAGTAACAGTAATGGGGAAAAATTTGCTGACAATTTTGGAATGATATTTGAATTTATCAATAATATTGATGACAGTTGTAAGGAATTAGGACAGATTACTAATAATATGAGAAATATTTCAAAGAAATAAATAAAAGTTCTGCCGAGGTAAATCGGCAGAACTTTTTTGTTATCACAAATTAAATTTTTACAACCAGCCGCTGACTCTGTGTAAGCGCAGGGTTCCTTTAAGTAAAAATGTATTGCCTTCATCTTTTCTGGGATGGGCTATATGATAGAAAACCTGCTGAGCTGTTAAAGAAACAATTTCTTCCGAAGGCTGTTCTATTATGTCAACGTATAGATGGCTGGACAATAAATCAGTATTTGTTGAATAGCCTAACAATACGATTGATGTTTCATCTGAAACCTTGGAATTATAAATCATAAGAGAATCAACCAAAGACTTTGTTATAGCAGGTGATGGGGCAAAAATAGCTTTGTAGCCCTCGTTTGACAGTTTGTTTAAAAGTTCTTTTGGATCATATTTAAATGGGTTTCCAACCTCGTATACACATGACTCATCAAATTCATCCTGTGAAAATGAATCTACTGCACTCTGAAAGGCTTTAAGGCACTCTAAAGTGAATGTATCATCAATAGTGGAACATACAAAGGCCATCTTCGAAAAGCCTCTGTTTGAGCAGGAAATAACGCCCTGATAGATTGCAGAAAAATCACTTTCTAAAATGCATGTGTGTGGACAATCCTTTGGTTTATTAAGTAAAAAAATAGCAGGGATTGTCTTTGGAATGCAATCTTTAATTTCATTGTAATCCTTTGCACATGAAGTAATGACTAATGCATCGCTTATTTTAGATAATGTATTTATAGCATTTTTTTCCACGGATAAGTCATTGTGAGTTAATATAATTGTTGTCTGATACTCTCTTTTTAAACACTCTGTTGTAAAGGAATCCAAAAAATTTTCATGAAACTGACTGGATGCCGTAGGCACAATTATGCCTATTGATTTTCTTAATTTTCTTGTTGCCATGCGTGTGACCTTCTTCCTATATTTGATTTTATTATAAAGGAAATGAATGAAAAAGGGAAGTACAATTTTAAAATTTGTACTTCCCGGGAATTTTATTCGTTACCTTCTTTTGATGGTAATTTGATATATATTTTCTCGATACGATTATGTTCAACTTTATCTATTCTAAGAAGAATATCATCATCTGTGATTATTATTTCATTTCGTTCAGGAAGATGATCTAACAAGCCAAGACAATATCCTCCAATTGTATCATAATCATCTGATGAAAAATTAAGATCTAATTCATTGCTAACATCATCAAGATTTGCCGAACCAAGAACTAAATACTCACGATCGCTTAGTTTAGTTATTGTATCAACTTCATCAGAGTCGTATTCATCACGTATCTCTCCAACTATTTCTTCCAATAAATCTTCAAGTGTAATAAGACCAGCGGTTGCTCCGAATTCATCTACAACAATTGCAAAGGAAATGGAAGATTTTTTCATCTCGATAAATAAATCAGATGTATTTTTATGTTCATATGTAAAATATGGTTCACGCATGAAATTTCTCAATGAGAATTCTTCCGTTGTATTGTGATCCCATAAGAGAAGATCTTTCATATTGATTATACCTATTACATTATCTGTTGTATCTTCATATACAGGAAGTCTTGTGAATTTATCTTCCCTGAAGATTTGTATTAATTCGTCATATGTGGCATCAACCTGAACAAAAGTCATATCAATACGTGGAACCATAATCTCTTTCGCTTTTGAATCACCAAAGTCGAAAACATTATGAATCATATTTCTTTCTTCATTTTCTATAACTCCACTTTCCTGACTAACGTCAACAATAGTACGAAGTTCTTCTTCTGTCATGGCATTGCTTTGATAATTAGGATCTACTCCCAAAATAAAAAGAAATCCCATGGATAATTTGTTCACAATAAAAATGACAGGGGTTAAAATTTTCATTAATAATTCAATAATTCCTGCAATTTTTAAGGAAAGCTTATCTGCATATATTGTAGCCATTGTCTTTGGAGATACTTCACCGAAAATAAGTATTAAAAGTGTCAGGATTCCCGTTGCAATTCCTGCACCTACGCTTCCAAATATATCAATTGCAAGAGTTGTGGCAATTGAAGAAGCTGAAAGGTTTACTATATTGTTACCAATAAGTATTGCAGAAAGCATTTTTGCAGAATCCTCAGTAACACGCAGCACCCTGTCTGCATTTCTGTTGCCAGAGTCAGACAGGGTACGCATACGTATCTTATTTACGGTGGTTAGTGCTGTTTCCGCAGAAGAAAAGAATGCAGAAAGCACCAATAAAATTACTAAACTGATAATTTGCGCTATATTGTCAGTTCCCAATTCTTATTCACCTCATAAAATTAATAATTAAGCATCTGTACTATAGTTAGGTGCTTCTTTTGTAATATGAATGTCATGTGGATGACTTTCTTTAAGAGAAGCAGCTGAAATTTTAACAAAAGTTCCATTTTCTTTAAGATCCTGAATTGTAGGACATCCACAGTAACCCATACCTGAACGGATTCCACCGATTAACTGGAATACAGTATCTTCAAGAGTTCCCTTGTATGCTACACGACCTTCAACTCCTTCAGGAACAAGTTTCTTAGCACCTTCCTGGAAATAACGGTCTTTACTTCCGTTCTCCATAGCTGCGATAGATCCCATTCCACGGTATACTTTGTATTTTCTTCCCTGGAATAATTCAAATGTACCAGGAGCTTCATCACATCCTGCGAACATTGAACCCATCATACATACATCAGCTCCAGCTGCAATTGCCTTTGTCATATCACCTGAATATTTGATTCCTCCATCTGCGATTACAGGAATTCCATATTCTTTAGCTACTTCATAACAATCCATGATTGCTGATACCTGTGGTACACCGATACCTGCAACTACACGAGTTGTACAAATAGATCCAGGTCCGATACCAACCTTAACTGCATCTGCACCAGCCTCGATAAGAGCCTTAGCAGCAGCACCAGTTGCAATATTTCCTGCGATAACCTGTAAATCAGGGTATTTGGCTTTAACTTTCTTAACAGCGTTAATAATATTAAGAGAGTGTCCGTGTGCAGAATCTACTACGATAACATCAACGTGTGCCTTTACTAATGCATCGACACGCTCCATCATGTTGCCTGTGATTCCAACACCTGCACCACAAAGTAATCTTCCCTGCTCATCTTTAGCAGATAAAGGATATTTAATCTGCTTTTCGATATCTTTAATTGTGATAAGTCCTTTTAAGTTATTATCTTTATCAACGATTGGTAATTTCTCTTTACGGGCAGAAGCAAGAATCTTCTTTGCTTCTTCAAGAGTAATTCCCTCCTGAGCTGTAATAAGGTTCTCAGATGTCATTGATTCTTTAATTTTCTTGCTGAAATCAGTTTCGAATTTAAGATCACGATTTGTAATGATACCAACAAGTTTTCCATTCTCTGTAATTGGGACACCGGAAATCTTAAATTTAGCCATTAAGTTATCTGCATCCTCTAATGTATGGTCCGGTGAGAGATAGAAAGGATCAGTAATTACGCCGTTCTCTGAGCGCTTAACTTTATCTACTTCATCAGCCTGAGCTTCGATAGACATATTCTTGTGGATGATTCCAATTCCACCCTGTCTAGCCATGGCAATTGCCATCTTTGATTCCGTAACGGTATCCATAGCCGCACTCATCATAGGAATATTTAATACAATTTTTTTAGTTAAATGAGTCTGTAAATTAATAAGGTTTGGTGTAACCTCAGAATATTGTGGAACAAGAAGTACGTCATCAAAAGTAATTCCTTCGCCGATAATAGTACCCATTATATTTTCCTCTCTTTCTTCTTAATAAATCAATTTTTTTGATGATAGCAAAATTATGAATATGTGTCAAGTACCTATAAGCGTAGGAATATAAAAAGTATTGCTTTATTAGAAAAAATAATAAATGCAATTTATGGTAATTATAAAAAATTTTTAATAGGCAAAAACATAATTTTGTGATATTATGGTCTAAGCGAGGGCAAAGGAGTCCATATAGGATTTCTTTGCCCTTTTTTAGAAAAAATTAAGGAGATTAGAATTTATGGATTTTCGACCTTGTATAGATATACATAATGGTAAAGTAAAGCAAATCGTTGGAACCAGTTTAAAAGATAAAGGAAATTTTGCAAAAGAAAATTTTGTTGCGACACAGGATGGGGCTTTTTATGCGAATCTGTATAAGTCCCAGGGAATAAAAGGCGGACATATTATTCTTTTAAATTCTGCTGACAGTGAATATTATGAAGCAACTAAGGAACAGGCAATGCTTGCACTTAGAACTTATCCGGGGGGACTTCAGGTTGGAGGCGGAATAAATGCTGACAATGCCGGTGAGTATATTAAGGAAGGTGCAAGTCATGTAATTGTTACTTCATATGTATTCAAAGATGGAGTTATTAATTATGAAAATCTTGAAAAGCTTAAAAATGCCGTTGGAAAAGAACATCTCGTTTTGGATCTTTCCTGCAGATTAAAGGATGGTAAATATTATATAGTAACTGACAGATGGCAAAAGTACACAAAAGAAGTTGTGGATTATGAATTATTAGATAAACTTATGACATATTGCAGTGAGTTTTTAATTCATGCTGTTGACGTGGAAGGAAAGGCTGACGGAATAGAAAAAAATCTTGTTAAAATGCTTGGAGAATGGGGAAAGATTCCTGTAACTTACGCAGGAGGAGTTCATTCATTTGAGGATTTAAGGATTGTAAAAGAATTAGGAAACAATAAGCTGAATGTAACAGTTGGAAGTTCACTTGATTTATTCGGCGGTCATATGAAATATGACGAAGTATTGGAATTTTGTAGAAAATAGCGATAGGAGAAAGAAATGAGTAAATATACCAAGCAGGACATTATTAATCTTGTTGAAGAAGAAGATGTTGAATTTATAAGATTACAGTTTACTGATATTTTTGGAACATTAAAAAATATTGCAATAACTGCAAGTCATTTGGAAAAGGCGCTGGACAATAAATGTATGTTTGATGGTTCTTCAATCGAAGGTTTTGTAAGAATTGAAGAATCAGATATGTATCTTTATCCGGATTTTGATACTTTTACCATTTTCCCATGGAGACCACAGCAGGGAAAGGTTGCAAGAATCATTTGTGATGTGTATGAATTAAACGGTTCACCATTTACAGGGGATTCAAGATTTGTATTAAAGCGTCAGATTCAAAAAGCAAAGGATATGGGATATGTATTTAATGTAGGTCCTGAGTGTGAGTTTTTCCTGTTCCATCAGGATGATGACGGTCAGCCTACTACATTGACACATGAAAAGGCAGGATATTTTGATTTAGGCCCTGTGGATTTAGGGGAAAATGCCAGAAGAGATATGGTTTTAACCCTTGAAGATATGGGATTTGCAATCGAAACTTCTCATCATGAGGATGCACCTGCACAGCATGAAATAGATTTTAAATATGATGAAGCATTGGTAACTGCTGACAATATTATGACCTTTAAGCTGGCTGTAAAAACCATTGCAAAACGTCATGGTTTATTTGCAAGTTTTATGCCAAAGCCAAAACAGGGGGTAAATGGTTCAGGAATGCACATTAATATGTCTTTGTCAAAGGATGGCAAAAATATTTTCTTTAATGAAGATGATAAATATGGTCTTAGTGAAGAGGCTTATTATTTCATAGGCGGAATTATGAAGCACATTAAGGAAATGACAATAATTACAAATCCTTTGATTAATTCATACAAAAGACTTGTTACAGGTTATGAAGCTCCAATAGATATTACATGGTCAATGACAAACAGAAGTCACCTTATAAGAATACCGGCAACAAGGGGAGAGGATACAAGGGTAGAATTAAGAAGCCCTGATCCATCAGCCAATCCTTATTTAACACTTGCAGTTTGTCTTGCAGCAGGTCTTGACGGAATTGAAAATAAAATTGCTCCACCAGCGCCTGTAAGAGGAAATGTTTCTAATTTAAGCGACGAGGCAAGACAGGAGGCTTATATAGAATCCTTGCCAAAAAGTCTTGAAGAAGCCATTAATGAATTTGAACACAGTGACTTTATGAAGAAAGTCTTAGGGGATCATGTGTTTGAAAAATATATTGAGGCTAAGAAAGTAGAATGTGAGGCATATAGAACTCAGGTTAGTGAATGGGAAATAAACGAATATCTTTATAAGATATAACAAAGGGTGTGTGTTGCCGTGAATAGTGTAATAATTGCTTTTCCAAAAATGGAAGTAGCACAAAATGTCAAAAAAATATTATCTCAAAGTGGATATCAGGTTATAGCAATCTGTACCACCGGAGCGGCAGTCCTTTCCCATATAGAAGATTTAGACAGTGGAATAATAGTATGTGGCAGCCGGTTTGTGGATATGATGTATTCAGAAATATATGAGTGTCTTCCGGATGGTTTTCAGATGCTTCTTATAGCATCTGCTTCAGTAGTATTTGAAAGAGAGATACCAAATCTGGTTTGTCTTTCCATGCCTCTTAAAGTCAGGGAGTTACTAGAGACTTTAGAGATGATGGACTATTCTGTGACAAGGTACAAAAAGAAGAAAAGAAGAAAACCTAAAGTCAGAAGTGAAGAGGAAAAACAGATTATAGAAAAAGCAAAGACAATACTTATGAACAGAAACGGACTTACAGAGGAAGAGGCGCATCATTATATTCAGAAAAAAAGTATGGATAATGGAACAGGTCTTGTGGATGTATCCCACATGATTATCAATTTATTCAATGGAGAATAATTCCTTAGAAAGTAAGGATTATTAAAATATTATTGAGCAGAAAGGGATTAAAGATGTATAAGATTAACGAGAATTTTCAAAAATTACCAGGAAGTTATTTATTTAGTACTATAGCAAAGAAAGTATCAGCTTATCAGGAGAATAATAAAGATAAAAATATTATCCGCCTTGGAATTGGAGATGTTACACAGCCATTAGCACCTGCAATTATCAGTGCATTGCATAAAGCAGTAGATGAGATGGGAGATGCAGCTACATTTAGGGGATATGCTCCTGATTTAGGATATGAATTCCTTAGAAATGCGATTGCGGATAATGATTATAAGAGTCGTGGATGTGATATCAGTGCTGATGAAATTTTTGTATCAGATGGAGCAAAGAGCGATTCAGCAAATATTCAGGAATTATTTGGTGCTGATTGCAAAATTGCAGTTACAGATCCTGTATATCCTGTATATGTAGATTCAAATGTAATGGCTGGAAGAACTGGTACATATGATATCAAATCAGAAACATGGAGTGATGTTATCTATATGCCAAGTACAGCTGAAAATAATTTTGTTCCTGAATTTCCAAGTAAAACTCCTGATATTATTTACTTATGCTTACCAAATAATCCAACAGGAACTACACTTACAAAAGATCAGTTGCAGATGTGGGTTGATTATGCTAACAAGAATGGTTCTGTAATTATTTATGATGCAGCATATGAGGCGTATATAAGTGAAGAGGATGTTCCACATTCAATTTATGAATGTGAAGGGGCAAGAACATGTGCAATTGAACTTAGAAGTTTTTCAAAAAATGCCGGATTTACAGGTCTTCGTCTTGGATTTACAGTTGTTCCAAAGGAATTAAAGTGTGGAGAAGTATCTTTACATGCAATGTGGGCAAGAAGACATGGAACTAAATTTAATGGTGCTCCTTACATCGTTCAAAGAGCAGGAGAGGCAGTTTACTCACCAGAAGGAAAAGCTCAGCTTAAAGAGCAGGTTGCTTATTATATGAATAATGCAAAAATTATTAAAGATGGATTAAAGGATGCAGGATACACAGTATTCGGCGGTGTAAATGCTCCATATATCTGGTTAAAAACACCATCTGACATGACATCATGGGATTTCTTCGATTATTTACTTGAAAATGCTAATGTAGTAGGAACTCCAGGTTCAGGATTTGGACCAAGCGGAGAAGGATATTTCAGACTTACAGCATTTGGTAATCATGAAAATACACTTAAGGCACTTGAGAGAATTAAAGCTTTATAATTTTGTTTATGTTGCATAATGAATTTGATTTTATGAATTCAGACTAGTATTAAAAGCCTATGGAAAATAATGGGATTATTTACTATAATAGAATTTGAATTTATAAAAAAAGGAGAAAAAAATGAATAAGTTAAAGAAAATTATTTCAATGTTTCTTGCTATCGTAATGGCATTTACTTTAGCAGGCGTAATTGTACCACAGAGTACAGTTGAAGCAGCAACTACAACAAAGAGTTACACATTTGTTAAGGGAGAAGCATGGGTATACACAATTTATTCAGGTTCATCTAAGGTTAAGTCATATTCATCAAGTAATAAATCGGTCGTATCTGTTTCTAAAAATAAGAGTAACAAAAATGCTGTAAACCTCAGCGCTAAGAAAAAAGGTTCTGCTACAATCACAGTAAAGATGACTAATGGAGCAAAGACAGTATTAAAACTTAAAGTAGTAAATCCTGCAATTGAATTTAAGATTGTTGGAAAAAGAGACAGCTATGTAACATATAAAGTTAAGAATAAGGGTTCTGTTTCATACAGTTCTTTATACTTTAAATATACATTAAAGAATAGTAAAAACAGCACTGTAAAATCTGATTATGAGAGCGTTTCATATCTTGGAGCAGGACAATCTGCATACGTTGATGTATACGTTGGAGATACTTCAGGAATCAGCACAAGCAAGAGTTATGCCAAGATTGATAATACTCAGTCAAGACGTTATTTAGAATATAAATATTCAAGTGCAACAAAATATGTATCATATAAGGTTTCAAAGGCAAGTGATGGAAATTTCAAAGTGAAATTTACTAACAAGTCAAAAAATACTGTAGATGCAGTAGCAGATGTGGTATTCTATGATGCTAACGGAAAGATTGTTGATGTATCAACAACATCAAGATATTTAACAAAGAAATCTACAGATACTGCTACATTATATGTAAGCAGCTATGTAAAATATGATCATTATAAAGTATATTTAAGAGCAACATCTACTAAATATATTAGATAATTAAAGCATTATAAAGGCAATTGGTAAGAGATTACCAGTTGCCTTTTTGTATATAAGAAAGATGTAACAGTAAAAAAATAAGCGTGGTATTTTTTTGATGTGTATTCTCCCTGCTGGATTGTCCAGTAAAGAGATATATATCAAAAACTACCACGCTTATATATTATTATTGAATGTTATTCAAATTGTAATATTTATTAATATCTGACAATTATTTATTGTTCTTCTTAGCATATCCTGCACGTTTACGAAGTGTTGGATCAAGTATTCTCTTACGAATTCTAAGATTCTCAGGTGTAATCTCAAGAAGCTCATCTGTATCGATAAAGTCGATAGCCTGCTCAAGACTTAATACACGAGGAGGAACAAGTGTTAATGCCTCATCGGCTGATGAAGAACGTGTATTTGTAAGATGTTTCTTCTTACATACATTAAGTTCGATGTCTTCAGCCTTAGCACACTGTCCGATAACCATTCCTGAATATACTTTCTGACCAGGTCCGATGAAAAGAGTACCACGTTCCTGAGCTGAGAAAAGACCATATGCCACAGATTCACCACTTTCGAATGCGATAAGTGAACCTGTTGCTCTGTAAGCAATCTCTCCCTTGAATGGTTCATATCCGTCAAAAATAGTATTTAAGATACCATTTCCCTTTGTATCAGTCATGAATTCACCTCTGTATCCGATAAGACCACGAGATGGAATTCTAAATTCAAGTCTTGTATATCCTCCGGCAATAGAGCTCATATTCTGGAGTTCACCCTTACGCTGCTGAAGTTTAGAGATAACAGCTCCTGTGAATTCATCTGGAACATCAACATATGCGATTTCCATAGGCTCTAATTTCTTGCCGTTTTCATCTGTTTTATATAATACTTCTGCTTTACTTACTGCAAATTCATAACCTTCACGTCTCATGTTTTCGATAAGAACTGATAAATGAAGCTCACCACGACCTGATACCTTAAGGGAATCAGCACTGTCAGTTTCCTCGACTCTTAAGGAAACATCTGTATTAAGCTCTTTTAATAATCTGTCACGAATATGACGGGATGTTACATATTTTCCTTCCTGACCGGCAAGAGGACTGTCATTTACAATAAAGTTCATTGAAATAGTAGGCTCTGAAATCTTCTGGAATGGAATGGCTTCAGGTGCATCAGGTGAACAGATTGTATCTCCGATATGAATATCTGCAATACCTGAAATAGCAACGATAGAACCAATTTTAGCTTCAGATACTTCTACTTTATTAAGTCCGTCATATTCATATAATTTGCTGATGCGGACTTTCTGAAGTTTATCAGGATCATGGTGGTTAACAACAACAGCATCCTGATTAACTTTAAGCATTCCGTTGTCTACTTTTCCAATTCCGATTCTTCCTACATATTCATTGTAATCAATTGTACTGATAAGAACCTGTGTATTAGCATCAGGATCTCCTGTAGGTGCTGGAAGATAATTTACGATTGTCTCGAATAATGGAGTCATGTCCTTCTTCTCATCATCAAGATTTAACATTGCATATCCATCTCTTGCAGAGGCAAAAATGAATGGGCAGTCAAGCTGCTCATCAGAAGCATCCAAATCCATAAATAATTCTAATACTTCATCAATAACTTCGTCAGGGCGGGCCTCAGGTCTGTCAATTTTGTTGATGCAGACAATTACAGGCAATTCCATTGAAAGTGCCTTCATAAGTACGAATTTTGTCTGTGGCATAACACCTTCAAAGGCATCTACCACAAGAACAACACCGTCTACCATCTTAAGTACTCGCTCAACTTCTCCACCGAAATCTGCATGTCCCGGTGTGTCGATGATGTTAATTTTTGTGTTCTTGTAAAATACTGCAGTATTTTTTGAAAGAATTGTAATTCCTCTTTCTCTTTCAATATCGTTGGAATCCATGACACGCTCTTGAACTTCCTGATTCTCACGGAATACACCGCTTTGCTTAAGAAGCTCATCTACAAGTGTAGTTTTACCATGGTCAACGTGTGCGATAATGGCAATATTACGAATATCGTCTCTGGTTGTTTTCATAATGAATCCTTCCTTTTATAAAAATGACAATTTATAAATTACGCCTAATGGCTTGTTATTATATTTGCGTTGCCGATAAAAGACCGACTCTTAGATTTTACCATAAAATGTGTATTTTACAAGACTGTATTTAAATTATTATGTTTGATTAATATATTTTTCTTTCCAGCTTAAAATTGTAAATATTATTTATGGTAAAAATAGGGATTAAATATTTTATCGACAAAATGTGAGCGTTTTTATTAAAGCCTGATGGTAAAAATAATATGAAAGCATTTTACTAAAGGAAGGGAGAAAGATATTCATGTCAGATAAAATGTTTGAAAACAATCAGGTCACAATAATAGGGGAAATCGTTTCGGATTTTCAGTACAGTCATGAAGTGTATGGCGAGGGATTTTACATGGTTGAGGTGTCTGTAAGAAGACTTTCAGATTTCGTGGATTATATTCCTGTTATGGTATCGGAAAGACTGATTGATGTAGATGGTGATTATTTAGGTCAGGAGGTCTATATCAGTGGACAATTCAGGTCATTTAACCGCCATGAAGAGAAAAAGAACCGTTTAGTGTTGTCTGTATTTGCAAGAGATTTAGAAATTATAGGAGAGGAGGAAGAAGAACCTGAAAATCAGATTTTCCTGGATGGATACATATGCAAAGATTCAATTTACAGAAAAACTCCCCTTGGAAGGGAAATTGCAGATTTGCTTATTGCAGTAAATCGTTCTTATGGTAAATCGGATTATATTCCATGTATCTGCTGGGGAAGAAATGCAAGGTTTGCCTGTGGATTTGAGGTTGGAAGCCATGTGCAAATCTGGGGAAGAATTCAAAGCAGGGATTATGTTAAAAAAATAAATGAAAACCAGGCGGAACAACGTACAGCCTATGAAGTTTCGGTAAGTAAAATAGAATTCTGCGACTAAAGGTTGCAAACTAAAGAATTATATGGTATTTTATCGGATGTTAGTGTATTATATAATTCTTAAGTTGGAGGCATGTATGAGCGAAGGAATTATACAGTTTTATTATGGCGAAGGTCATGGTAAGACAACTGCTGCGATAGGTAGTGCGATTAATGCAGCAAGTGAAGGAAAAGAAGCAATAATTATACAGTTTTTGAAGGCAAGGCAGGAGCATGAAATTAATTTTTACAAGAAGCTTGAACCTTCAATTAAGTATTTTAATTTTTCAAAGGCTGATGTATGTTACAATGAGCTTGATGAAGAAAAAAGAAAAGAGGAGATGCTTAATCTTCAAAACGGATTTAATTATGGAAGAAAGGTAATACAGACAGGAGCCTGTGACCTTATTGTTTTAGATGAAATTTTAGGGCTTGCAGATTTAAAAATTGTTACAGTGGAAGAAATAAGAAGAATGCTGTCATCAGTTCCTGAAAATATGACGGTTATTTGCACCGGAAGGGTGCTTAATGACAGATTAAGGGACCTTGCAGATGAAATATATAATATTGCACCGGAAAAATAATGGTGCACCGCTAATATGTTTAACTTAAATTTGCCCCGGATTTCCGGGGCTTTTTTTGAAAGGGAAATACAAATGAAATATGAAATTGGATTTTACAAAAATGAGGACTTTGATGATGTTTTTAATTTAATTCTTGCTTCATATGAGTGGGAAGCTCCTTTTGTAGGAATTTCAAGAATTATTTTTTGTGAAGCAATGACATCGGAATTTAATAAATATAACAATGCATGGGAGCATACAGTTGGTGTTGTCAGGGAAAATGGAAAAATAATTGCCTGTGTATGGAACGAGGGTGAATATGATGGAGTTTCATTTTTCCTGATGGATAAAAAGGAAAGATACAAAGATAATGAGCTTTTGGAAATGATGCTTAAATTTGCAAAGACATATGCGTCAGGTATTAAGGAAGATGGAAGAACAAGAATTACAAATCTTTTTATTCCGTCATGGAACAAAGAACTTATGGAATTTGCAACATCCCATGGATTAAAAGAAGGGGATTGGAAAGATGAACGCTGGGTATTACCTTTTAAAGGTGAGAAATTTGAGGTGAAATTACCTGAGGGATATACAATTGTTGATGGGACAAAGACTCCTGATTTTTATCTTTCAAATATTCATATGCATGGGTTTAATTACGGAAAGGGAACTTTAGCCGTAGATACAGGAGTTGAAGGAATAAAAAGACTTAGAAAAAGCAAATATTATAATCCAAAATATGATTTATGTGTCCTTGATGAGAATAAAATGCCTGTTGCTTTTTGTATTATATGGTATCATGGAGGTGCTACATACTGTGAGATGGAACCTCTTGCATGTGCATGGTGGGCAAGAAGAAAGGGAATTTCAACTGCACTTATTCATGAAGCAGCAAACAGGGTTATGAAAGATCATCCGGATTGTGCAGGTATGAGCGGTGGAGACCAGCCATTTTATAATGCTATTGGATTTGAAAAATGGGGAGAAGCTACGGCTTATTACTGGGAAAAAGAAATATATCCTTCATGGGAAAAGAAGTCCTTTAATCAGGATTTGAGTTTATAAAATATAAAAATGATATTGACAATATATATTCGTGATGGTATCATTTTATAAAACATATATATTGATAGAGGTTGCGTGAGTCAAAAGTACGTTAGTTGATGTGTGCAGGTGCAGGTGAGACTAAAGGAAAGGGAGGAACGCCGAAAGTATTATTTTCCTGTAAAGAATAATTCTTGGGCATATTGTTAATAGCAGTATGACTGTCATCGTCAGATGGAGGGCTATCGAAATCATTTGATAATTTTAAATGTGTGAATTTTGACCAGCTCAAAGAGTTGGTCTTTTTTATCGTATAGGAAGAATTTTGTTTCTAAATGATAATTGGTTTTGGGATGATGTCTCAAATTTGCTATTTGAAAGGAGAAAAAAATATGGCAATATTTAAGGGCGCTGGTGTAGCAATCGTAACACCAATGAAAAATAATGAAGAAGTAAATTATGAAAAGTTAGAAGAATTAATTGATTTTCAGGTAAAAGAGGGAACAGATGCAATTATTATTGCAGGTACAACAGGAGAAAGTTCAACTCTTACAATGGAAGAACATTCTAAAGTTATAAAAGCAGCAGTTGAATTTACAAAAAACAGAGTTCCTGTAATTGCAGGAACCGGTTCAAACTGTACAAGAACAGCAATCCAGCTTTCTAAAGAAGCTGAAGAGGCAGGAGTAGACGGATTACTTATTGTAACACCATATTACAATAAGGCAACACAGCAGGGATTAATTAATCACTATTCTTCAATTGCCAAGAATACAAAATGTCCAATTATTATGTATAACGTACCAGGAAGAACAGGATGTAATCTTTTACCTGAGACAGTTGCAACATTATTCAAGATGGAAGATAATCTTGTAGGTCTTAAGGAAGCAACAGGTAATATGGCACAGGCATCAAAGACAATGTATCTTACAGATGGTAAACTTGATTTATATTCAGGTGAGGATGGACTTGTATTGCCTTTATTATCTATCGGAGCAAAGGGTGTTATTTCAGTATGGAGTAACGTAGCACCTGCAAAGGTTCATAATTTATGTGACAGCTTCTTTAAGGGTGATTTACAAAAGGCAATGGAGATTCAAAGAGAGGCACTTCCTCTTATTGATGCTTTATTCTCAGAAGTTAACCCAATCCCTGTAAAGAAGGCAATGAATCTTATGGGGATGGAAGTTGGTTCTTTAAGAGCTCCACTTTGCGAGATGGGTGCAGATAATGCAGCTAAATTAGCTAATGTAATGAAGGAGTATGGTCTAATTAAATAGTAATACAAAGGAGTAAATTAAGATGACAAGAGTAATAATGAATGGTTGCAACGGCAAGATGGGACAAAGCATTACAAATATCTGTAAAGAAGACCCGGAAGTTGAAATCGTTGCAGGAATTGATTTATATGATGGTATTAAGAATGATTATCCTGTATTTTCAAGCATTGATGAATGTGATGTGGAAGCAGATGTAGTTATTGATTTTTCAAATGTTAAGGCAGTTGATTCTCTTCTTGATTATTGTGTTAAGAATACAATTCCTGTTGTTTTATGTACTACAGGTTTAACGGATGAACAGCTTGCAAGAATTGAAAATGATAGCAAAAAAGTTGCTATTTTAAAATCGGCAAATATGTCCCTTGGAGTAAATACATTAATGGAATTATTAAAAAAGGCAGCATTAGTATTTGCACCGGCAGGATTTGATATGGAAATCGTTGAGAAGCATCATAATCTTAAATTAGATGCACCAAGCGGTACAGCACTTGCACTTGCTGATTCTATGAATGAAGCTCTTGATAATGCATATGAATATAAATATGACAGAAGTAAGGAACTTAAGAAGAGAGATAAATATGAAATCGGTATTTCTGCTGTAAGAGGCGGTAATATTGTAGGTGAGCATGAAGTAATTTTTGCAGGGCAGGATGAAGTAATTACTTTCAAGCACACAGCATATTCTAAGGCAGTATTTGGAAAAGGTGCTGTTGAGGCAGCTAAATTCTTAAATGGAAAAGCACCTGGTCGTTATGATATGGCTGATGTAATCGCAGCTAAATAGTATTGTTAAAAGGGGAATGTCTATTTTGACATTCTTCTTTTGTCGTATTACAATAAATATGTGTAAGTGGGAAAAATATACTAAACATGTTTTAATATAAAATATGCTATACTTATGTTATAGAATAATTGACAGGAGAAATTTATGATATATATTGGAAATCATTTATCATCATCCAAGGGATTTGAAGCAATGGGAAAGGCTGCAACAAAACTTGGAGGAAATACATTTGCTTTTTTTACAAGAAATCCAAGGGGTGGCGCTGCCAAAGAGATTAAAAAAGATGATGCGGATGCATTAATAGCCTACCTTAATGAAAATAGTTTTGGAAAACTTGTTGCCCATGCACCATATACAATGAATGTATGTGCTGCAAAGGAAGATGTAAAAGAGTTTGCAAGGGATATGTTAAAAGATGACATTAGAAGAATGGAGTATGTTCCTGGAAACTTCTATAATTTTCATCCCGACTCACACGTTAAGCAGGGAGCGGATGTGGCAATTCCAATGATTGCAGATGCCGTTAACAATGCAATTAGTGAGGAAACAACAACGACTATTCTTCTTGAAACAATGGCAGGAAAGGGAACGGAAGTTGGAAGAAGTTTTGAAGAATTAAGAAAAATAATAGATTTAATCGAATTGAAGGACAAGGTGGGAGTATGCTTTGATACATGCCATGTGTGGGATGCAGGGTATGATATCAAAAGTAATCTTGACGGAGTTTTGGAAGAATTTGATAAGGTTTTAGGTCTTGACAGGCTTAAGGCAATACATTTTAATGACAGCTTAAATGAGTGTGGAAGTCATAAGGATAGACATGCAAAAATAGGTCATGGAATGATAGGAAGCGATGCTTTAAGGGAAGTTGTAAGACATCCGCTTTTGCAGGGGAAACCATTTATATTGGAAACTCCAAACGATGATGAAGGATACCGTAATGAAATAAGTATGATAAAAGAATGGATAATATAAAATACTACTTTGAAATATGTTAAAATTAGTATATTATATACAACAGAATAACAAAGGAAAGGAATATTTCACATGATTAACAAACTTGTAGAAAAAATTAAAAAAACAGGAGCACCAATTGTTGTTGGATTAGATCCAATGCTTTCATATGTTCCAGAGCATATTTTATCAAAGGCGTTTGAGGAATATGGAGAGACTCCAAAAGCTGCAGCAGAAGCTATCTGGCAGTACAACAAAGCAATTGTAGATGCAACATATGATATTATTCCTGCTGTAAAGCCTCAGATTGCCATGTATGAGCAGTTTGGAGTTGAGGGAGTTAAGGCTTTCCAAAAGACTGTAGATTACTGTCATGAGAAGGATCTTGTGGTAATCGGAGATGTAAAACGAGGTGATATTGGTTCAACATCTGCAGCATATGCAACAGGTCATCTTGGAAAAATTCAGATTGGAAGTAAAAGCTATTCAACATTTGATGAGGATTTTGCAACAGTTAATCCATATCTTGGTTCAGATGGAATTAAGCCTTTCATCGATGTATGTAAAGATGAAAAGAAGGGAATTTTCATTCTTGTTAAGACATCAAATCCTTCAAGTGGAGAATTTCAGGACAGATTAATCGATGGTCGTCCTTTATATGAGTGGGTTGGAGAAAAAGTTGCACAGTGGGGCGAAGAATGCATGGGTGATTCTTACAGCTATGTAGGTGCAGTTGTCGGTGCAACATACCCTGAGCAGGGAAAATTATTAAGAAAAGTAATGCCTAAGTCATTCATTCTTGTTCCTGGTTACGGAGCACAGGGTGGAAAAGGTGCAGATTTAGTTCACTTCTTCAATGAAGATGGTTTAGGTGCCATTGTAAATTCATCAAGAGGAATTATTTGTGCATATCAGCAGGATAAATATAAAGAAATGGGTATTACTCCAGAGAATTTTGCAGATGCATCCCGTAAAGCTGTTGAGGATATGATTGCAGATATTTCAGGAGCTTTAGCTTCAAGATAAATTTTAATCCGGCTAAGATAAAGGAGTAAGTAATGGCAGAAAAATTTGAAGAAATTGCAAGTGTTGTAAGCCAACATGAATTAGGAAATGGAATTTATGATATTGTTTTAAAAACTGATAATATTGCAAAATATGCAAAAGCCGGCCAGTTTGTATCGGTTTATTCAAATGATAAGACAAAATTATTACCAAGACCAATTAGTTTGTGTGGAATAGATAAAGAAAATAATACAATCAGAATGGTTTACAGAGTTACAGGAGAAAATACCGGTACGGAGGAATTTTCGAAATATCAAAAGGGTGACAGCGTAAGATTATTAGGACCATTAGGAAATGGTTTTACATTAGTAGAGGGCAAGAAGGCTTTTCTTATCGGTGGAGGAATCGGAGTTCCACCAATGTTGCAGTTTGCTAAAGATATCAAAGGTTTATGTGATTTCGATATTATCATGGGATATCGTGACAAAGAGACTTTCTTATTGGATGAATTTAAGGAAGTTGCGGATACTTATGTGGCAACGGAGGATGGAAGTGTTGGAAGTTGCGGAAATGTAATGGATGCAATAAGAGAGAATAATTTGCAGGCTGAAGTTATTTATGCATGTGGACCTAAGCCTATGCTTAAGGCATTAAAAGAATATGCTATTTCAAATGATATGGAATGTTATATTTCCATGGAAGAAAGAATGGCATGTGGAATTGGAGCGTGTCTTGCGTGTGTTTGCAAAACTAAGGATAAAGATGCTCATTCTAATGTAAATAACAAAAGAATCTGCAAGGAAGGACCTGTTTTTGAGGCAAGGGAGGTTGAACTGTAATGAATACAAGTGTAAATATATGTGGAGTTGAACTTAAGAATCCGGTTATGACTGCCTCAGGTACTTTTGGTTCAGGTCAGGAATATGGCGAATTTGTTGATTTAAACAAATTAGGAGCTGTTGTTACTAAGGGAGTTGCAAACATTCCATGGGAAGGAAATGCTACTCCAAGAGTTGCTGAAGTATATGGCGGAATGCTTAATGCCGTAGGTCTTCAGAATCCGGGAATAGATTTATTCTGCAAAAGGGATATTCCATTTCTTAAAAAATATGATACAAAAATTATTGTTAATGTATGTGGAAAATCTACAAAGGATTACTGCGAAGTAGTTGAAAGACTAGCTGATGAGCCAATCGATATGATGGAGATTAATATTTCCTGCCCTAACGTAAAAGAGGGAGGAATTGCTTTCGGACAGGATCCTAAAGCAGTTGAAAATATTACAAGGGAAATCAAAAAAATTGCAAAACAGCCTGTTATCATGAAACTTTCTCCAAATGTAACAGATATTAGGGAGATGGCAAAGGCTGCACAGGCTGGTGGAGCTGATGCACTTTCTCTTATTAATACAATAACAGGAATGAAGATTGATATTGACAGAAGAAAATTTGTATTGGCAAATAAGACTGGTGGTATGTCAGGTCCTGCCATTCATCCTGTTGCAGTAAGAATGGTTTATGAAACTGCAAACGCTGTTGATATTCCTATTATCGGAATGGGCGGAATAATGAATGCTGCGGATGCCATTGAAATGATTCTTGCAGGGGCAACTGCTGTATCAGTTGGAACAGCAAATTTCACAAACCCTAAGGTAACAGAGGAAATTGTTGCCGGAATTGAAGCATATATGGAAAAATATAATGTTAAAGATATAAAAGAATTAATAGGAGCAGTTAATTCTTAGAAAATTAAGAATTGTCAGTCAATTTAACTGACGCAAATGTAAAAATATTAGGATTTTTCAATAAAAAAATCTACTTGTTTTTTTGCAAATCCCACAAAGCCACTTTATGAATAAAAAATCAATGTGTAATTACGATAAAAAAGTGGCGGGGTTTGTGAGAAAACTTGGTAAAAAATAATAAAAATCTTTTTCATATTTTGATTATTAAATTTCAAAATGTAAATCTTGACTTAAGAAGATGAAGGTATATAATCGAGTTATAAAATTTCTGTAAGAGATTTTAAATATGGAAAGGAGGTATGTTTTATGAATGTGGATGAGTTGGTAGAAAATCTGATTGAGGAACTGAATTGCGAAGTTGTATTTACAATCCCAATTTTTGGTGGCATTCCGGTTTTTGAATCAGTTGTTGTTACCTGGATAATAATCGCCACATTTTTTTTATTGTGTATAAGTTTAGTCAGAAATCTGAGTGTGGAAAATCCAAGCCGTAAACAGGTTGTAATTGAAACCGGTGTTAAGTGGCTTCATGATTTTTTCAAGGAAGCACTTGGAGAGAATGCGACAGAATACATTCCTTATCTGGCATCTGTAATTATTTACATTGGAATTGCAAATATTATAGGTATTTTTGGATTTAAGTCGCCGACAAAGGATATTAATGTTACCGCCGCGTTGGCATTAATGAGTATTATACTTATACAGGTTGCCAGAATACGTACAAGAGGCACAAGGGGATGGATAAAAGGTTTTGCAGAACCAACACCTGTTGTTCTTCCAATCAATATCTTGGAACTGGCAATTAAGCCGTTATCATTATGCATGCGATTGTTTGGTAATGTACTTGGAGCATTTGCAGTAATGGAACTGGTTAAGCTTGTCGTTCCGGTGTTTGTACCGGCAATCTTATGTTGTTATTTTGATATTTTTGACGGACTTATTCAGGCGTATGTATTTGCTTTCCTTACGGCTTTGTTTATTAAGGAAGCGACAGAATAAGAATAATAAGAATTTTAAGTAGAAAAGGAGAAAGAATTATGTCATCAACACTTTTAGTAGCAATTGGAGCAGGAATCGCAGTATTAACAGGAATCGGAGCAGGACTTGGAATTGGTAAGGCAACAGCATCAGCTGTAGATGCAATTGCAAGACAGCCAGAAGCAGAAGGTAAGATTACTAAAGCATTACTTTTAGGATGTGCCCTTGCAGAAGCAACCGCTGTATACGGATTTATCATTGGATTATTTATTATTCTTTTCCTTAAATAATCACAACGACAATATAAAGAAAGGCAGGAGCGACAATGATTAGTATTAATCAATGGAGTATATTATGGACAGTGGTCAATCTGCTAATTTTATATGCTATTTTCAAGAAGTTTTTATATAAGCCTGTAATGAATGTGATTGAAGAAAGAGAAAACACAATAAAAAAGCAATTTGAAGAAGCAAATAATGAAAAGGAAGAAGCATCAAAGATTAAGGCATTATATGAGGAAGAATTGGAAAATGCCAGAAATCAGGCTGATGATATCATTAAGGAAGCAAGAAGCAGGGCGAAGGAAGAACATGATTTGGCAGTTTTAAATACTAAAGCTGAAACAGAGAAAATGAAGGAAAAAGCTAAGGCTGATATTGCTAATGAGAAGGAAAAAGCAACAATAGAAGCTCAGGGCGAAATTGCAAGACTTGCATTGGTAGCTGCCAAAAAGATTATGGAGACAGGTGATTCATATGACACAGCAGATAATTAATAATGGTATTGTTTTATATCGCCTCGGAATCAACAGGGATGAAGTGGAAAATATAAGTAAGATTTTAGATTTGACTCCTGAGCTTAAGGCGGTGCTTACAAATCCTGTCATCCCAATTGAGCGGAGAATAAACATAATAGAAAAGGTGTTTTCAAAAGCCGATGCTTCGGATAAGATGATTTCCTTTCTGAAAAAAATGTGCAGGCTGGGATATAGTGACAGCTTAAAGGATATTTTTGAAGCATATTATCAATATTGGGATAAATGTAATCACATTTTAAGGGCAAAACTTGTATCCGCAACTTTGGCATCTGATGAGCTTGTTAGTGATGCAAAGAAGTTACTTAGTGATAAATACAAGGGATACAAAGTTGAATTAGAAAAAGAGGTTGACAGTAAATTAATTGGTGGATACAAGATTATTGCATGCAATAATGAATATGACAGAAGTTATTATGGTCGATTAAGTCAACTTGAAAGAAAATTATCCAGGAGGTGACCATAGTGGGCGCAATTAGTGCAACAGATATAATCTCCATTATTCAAAGCGAGATAGAAAATATTAGTTGGGACGAATCTAATAAAGAGACCGGTTCTGTAATCTGGGTTGGTGATGGAATTGCTACAATTTACGGAATTGACCACGCAATGTATGGTGAAATTGTTGTCTTTGAAAATGGAGTAAAGGGAATGGTTCAGGACATCAGACAAAATGAGATAGGTGTTATCCTGTTTGGACGTGATGTTGGAATTAAGGAAGGAACAAAGGTTGTTCGAACAAAGAAGAAAGCAGGTGTGCCGGTTGGTGATGCGTTTATCGGCAGAATAATTAATGCTTTAGGAGAGCCAATAGATGGCAATGGTCAGATTATAGAGGATGATTACAGACCTATTGAAGAAGATGCACCAGGAATTGTTGATAGAAAATCAGTAGATACTCCAATGGCAACCGGAATTTTGTCAATAGATTCCATGTTTCCAATAGGAAGAGGACAAAGAGAACTTATTATTGGTGACAGACAAACTGGTAAGACTTCAATAGCAACGGATACAATTATTAATCAAAAGGGAAAAGATGTTATATGTATTTATGTAGCAATTGGACAGAAAGCTTCAAGTGTTGCAAAAATTGTATCAACCCTTAAGAAAAATGATGCCATGGATTATTCCATTGTTGTATCATCAACAGCAAGTGATCCTGCATCATTACAATATATTGCACCATATGCAGGAACTGCTTTGGCAGAATATTTTATGCATAAAGGACAGGATGTTCTTATTGTGTATGATGATTTGTCAAAACATGCTGTTGCATACAGAGCAATTTCGTTGTTGCTTGAGCGTTCACCGGGACGTGAGGCATATCCTGGTGATGTATTTTATTTACATTCAAGATTACTTGAACGTTCAAGCCGTTTAAGTGATGAATTAGGTGGAGGTTCAATCACAGCTCTTCCTATTATAGAGACACAGGCTGGTGATGTATCGGCATATATACCAACCAATGTAATTTCTATTACAGACGGACAGATTTTCTTAGAGAGTAATCTGTTCTTTGCAGGAATGAGACCGGCTGTTAATGTTGGTTTGTCAGTATCCCGAGTTGGTGGAGCGGCACAGACTAAAGCAATGAAGAAAGCATCTGGAAGTATACGAATTGATCTTGCACAGTATCGTGAAATGGAAGTGTTTACGCAGTTTGCATCAGACCTGGATGAGTCAACTAAAGCACAGTTACAACATGGAAAGGCACTGATGGAATTGTTAAAACAGCCATTATGCAAACCATTATCCCTTCACGAACAGGTTGAGACACTTGTTTTGGCAAATAATAAATTCTTTGATAATGTTCCTGTTAAAGAAGTTAAAAAATATCAGACTGATGTATTGGAATTTATTGATTTGAAATATCCACAGATTGGTCAGGAAATCGAGAATACAAAAGATTTAAGTGATGAGACAATAGAAAAGATACTTGACGCTGTGAAAGATTTTAAAGGGTAAAAGGTAATCATATGGCAAATATAAAGGAAATTCAGGATCGAATGAAGAGTATCAATGATACATTAAAGATTACAAATGCAATGTATATGATTTCTTCATCCAAGTTGAAAAAATCAAAAAAAATGTTAGCTGATACTGAACCTTATTTCTTTACATTGCAATCTGAAATGAGCCGTATTCTTAGACATATTCCGGATATACAGGATATTTTCTTTAAATCAAATGAAGGAAAGTCTTTGGAAGAAAGAAAAGTTGGGTATATAGTAATTACTGCGGATAAGGGACTTGCAGGTTCTTATAATCATAATGTCCTAAAACTTGCAGAAGAACACTTAAAAGAGCACCCAAACCATAAATTATTTGTTTTGGGTGAGTTAGGACGAAACTATTTTGAACAGCATGGAATTGAGATTGATAAACAGTTTCACTATACGGTTCAGAATCCAACTTTGAACAGAGCAAGAAATATCTCAGAAGAAATATTACAGTTATATGTTGAAGAAAAACTTGATGAAGTTTATATAATTTATACAAGTATGGTTAATGCAGTGGCAGAGGAGACTAATATTTCCCAACTGTTACCGCTTAAAAAAACTGATTTTGATATAAAAATCCCAATAGATATTCCCCATGAAGAGCTGGCAATGAAGCCTTCTCCGGAAGAGGTAATGCATAGAATTGTACCAAATTATGTGGTTGGTTTTATATATGGAGCGTTGGTGGAATCCTTCTCCTGTGAGCAGAATGCTCGTATGATGGCGATGGAAACGGCATCAAACAGTGCAAAGGATATGCTGCATGAACTTGATATTTTATATAACAGAGCAAGGCAGGCTGCAATCACGCAGGAAATAACCGAAGTAATAGCCGGAGCAAAATCACAAAAACGTAAGCGGAAAAAATAATTAAGCTTAGGCTTAGGAGGCTTTTGATGAATAAAGGTAAGATAGTACAGGTAATGGGACCTGTTGTAGACGTTGAATTTCAAGGGGAAGAATTACCTGCAATAAGGGATGCTCTTGAAGTAATGAATGGCGATAAAAAATGTGTGATGGAAGTCGCACAGCATATTGGAAATAATGTGGTTCGCTGTATTATGCTTGCTTCCAGCGAGGGATTACATCGTGATATGGAAGTAATAAGTACAGGAAGCGGAATAAAGACACCGGTTGGAGAAAAAACATTAGGAAGACTTTTTAATGTTTTAGGAGAAACCATTGACGGTGGAGAACAGCTGGATGATTCTTTAAAGTGGGAGATTCACAGAGAACCACCTACATTTGAAGAACAAAATCCTGCAGAGGAGATTTTGGAAACCGGAATAAAGGTAATTGACCTTTTGGCTCCTTATGCAAAGGGTGGTAAGATTGGTTTGTTTGGTGGAGCCGGAGTTGGTAAAACGGTTCTTATTCAGGAACTTATCAGCAATATTGCAACTGAGCATGGTGGATATTCTATTTTCACCGGAGTTGGAGAACGTTCAAGAGAAGGTAATGACCTTTGGACTGAAATGAAAGAATCCGGAGTATTGGAAAAAACTGCTCTGGTGTTTGGTCAGATGAATGAACCACCAGGAGCCAGAATGAGAGTTGCTGAAACAGGTCTTACAATGGCAGAGTATTTTAGAGATGAAAAAAATCAGAATGTATTATTATTTATTGATAATATATTCAGATTTACTCAGGCAGGTTCAGAAGTATCAGCCCTTTTAGGTCGTATGCCTAGTGCGGTAGGTTATCAGCCTACACTAGCTACAGAAATGGGTGAACTTCAGGAAAGAATTGCTTCAACTAAAAATGGTTCAGTAACATCAGTTCAGGCAGTTTATGTTCCAGCGGATGACTTAACTGATCCGGCACCTGCAACAACTTTTGCCCATCTTGATGCAACAACTGTATTGTCAAGAAAGATTGTTGAACAGGGAATTTATCCTGCGGTAGATCCACTTGAATCAACATCACGTATTTTGGAGCCTGATATTGTAGGTGAAGAACATTATACTGTAGCCAGAAGAGTGCAGGAAACTTTACAGAAATATAAAGAATTACAGGATATCATTGCAATTTTAGGAATGGAAGAACTTGCAGACGAGGATAAGGTTTTAGTTTACAGAGCAAGAAAAATTCAAAAATTCCTGTCACAGCCATTCCATGTTGCAGAAAACTTTACCGGAATTAAAGGAAAATATGTTCCTGTAAAAGAAACAATACGAGGATTTAAGGCTATTTTGGATGGCGAAATGGATGAATATCCTGAAAATGCATTTTTCAATGTGGGTACAATTGAAGATGTTATCGAAAAGGCAAAAAATATGTAAAAGAGGTGTAGTATATGGCATCTAATACATTTTATCTTAAAATAATATCTGCCAACAGAGTGTTTTTTTCAGGACGTTGTCGTTCGATTATCGTACCGGAGTATGATGGACAAAAAGAAATACTTGCACACCATGAGGACATGATTATTGCAATTAATGATGGTCTTATGAAGTTTCAAAGGGAAAATTCCGATGAATGGGAGGAAGCGGTTGTTGGTATGGGATTTGTGGAAATTATTAACAATCGTGTGACTTTGCTTGTTGAAACGGCAGAAAGACCGGAAGAAATTGATGTGGCAAGAGCTAAAGAGGCAAAGGAAAGAGCAGAAGAGCAGATACGACAAAAACAAAGTATACAGGAATATTATCATTCAAGGGCATCTCTTGCCAGAGCTATGGCAAGACTTAAGGCTACAAGTGGTAAATAAATGAAAAATTGTTTGGAGGCAGAACTTTAAATGTTCTGCTTCTTTTTTACATTTTTACAGTAGTTGATTAAAATTGCTTTGTATGATAAAATTAATTATATATGTAATTAAGTGATAATCAGGAGGTTAAGATAAATGAATCAGTATAAACAGGAATTTATTGAATTTATGGTTGAGAGTGATGTTCTCAAGTTTGGTGACTTTACACTTAAAAGTGGTCGTAAGTCTCCTTTTTTTATGAATGCCGGAGCTTATGTGACAGGTTCACAGTTAATGAGACTTGGTGAGTATTATGCAAAGGCTATACATGAGAATTATGGTGATGATTTTGATGTATTATTCGGACCTGCATACAAGGGAATTCCATTAGCTGTTGTAACAGCAATTGCTTATAGCAAATTATATGGAAAAGAGATTCGTTATTGTTCAGACCGTAAAGAAGCAAAGGATCATGGAGCTGATAAGGGTGGATTACTTGGAACAACTTTAAAAGATGGTGATAAAGTTGTAATGATAGAAGATGTTACTACATCAGGTAAATCTATGGAAGAGACTGTTCCAAAGGTAAAGGGAGCTGCAAATGTTGAAATCGTAGGTCTTATGGTATCTTTAAACCGTATGGAAGTAGGCCTTTCAGGTAATAAGAGCGCACTTGATGAGATTAAAGAAAAATACGGATTTGATGCAAAGGCAATAGTAACAATGGATGAGGTTGTAGAGCATCTTTACAATCATGAATGTCAGGGCAGAATCGTTATTGATGATACAATTAAAGCTGCCATTGACAATTATTACGAGCAGTATGGCTGCAAATAAAGACAAAAAACGTAAAAGAGCAATGGTGGTATTTAGTATTTATATGGTACTATTAATCTACTTTTTGTTTTTTGCGCAGGAGATGGGTAGAACAGCTGATAAGCAATATCGATATAATCTTGTTTTATTTTTTGAAATAAGGCGATTTATTAGAAATATAGATTATCTGGGATGGAAATCAGTTATTATTAATGTACTAGGAAATGTTGTGGCATTTATGCCTTTTGGATATTATGTCCCAAAAATTATTAAAAAGAAATTAGGAATTCTTTATACAACAATTTTAAGTTTTGAATTTAGTTTGATAGTTGAATTTGTACAGCTGGTTACTAAATTAGGCTGTTTTGATGTTGATGACCTTATGCTTAATACAATTGGTGGTTTTTTGGGATATTTGTGTTTTTATTTAATTGATAGGAGACAACAAGAAAGTGTCAATAAGAAGAAGACGTAATCGGTATAAGTTTACGGAAAAGGTACATTCAAAAAAAGGAATTTTATCTATGTGCATTGCAATTGCTTTGATATTGGAATTTATTCTTTTTATATATCTGGCATTTGCAAATGCAGGAAATTTGTCTGCATATTATGGAAGTGCCGGGGTATTGTCAATTATATTAACAATAGTGGCATTTATAATTGCGGTTCAGAGTATGTATGAGGAAGATTCCTTCAAATTATTTCCAGGTTTGGGATGCTTTTTTTCAGTAATTGCATTTTTAATTTGGACAGGGACATATATTATGGGATTTATGTCTTTATAATTAAATGATTGAAATAATATAGAAAAAGAGGCACATATGGGATATAGGGAATTTGACACAGAAATAAATGAAGAGTTAGAAGAACGTTTATCTCTTGTTCTTATGAGAATTAAGGAGATTAGAGATGAAGAAGTTGTAAATGAACCATATAGAGAATATTTTAGTACGGTTGCACAGTATTTATTAATTCAGGCCGAGGTTTTTGAATTGGCAAAGAATGATAAGCTTGATGCGCTTTCCTATGAAAAAGCCATAGAAATTAACGATACATTATATAATTGTATTAAGGATGCAAAATATGATACTTCTTTTGCAAATCCTTCGTATGCGGTTAAGATTCTTGGCGAAGAATACGGACCAATACTGTGTTCGGTTTTTGCAAAAATTATAGGCGAAAATACGTTGGTGTTTGAAGGATGTTGTAAAAATTTATGTATATATGCAGAACTGTTGGTGGAATTATATAGTTATTTTGCAGATGAAAGTGAATTAACATATAAGGAAATTTACCAGTGTGTATATTCTTTTATGCATGATTATTCGGAGCTTTTCTTGGAACACTCAGTGGAAAGAATGTTAAATCCTGATTTTGATTACTTCTTAAGTGTTGTAATGGATTCAGATTTGGATAATGATAAATATTTATATAAATATGGATTGAATGTTTCTAAAAATGAAAAGGACAGCTGGGCTTATTTAAATAAACTTTCAGAAGATAAGATTTTGTCCATGGCTGATACTTTCACAGAAGGATATAGAATTGGTTTTGAAACATGCAATAAGGACATTACCAAAAAATCCGTTGTGGAAATAGTTTATCCAATTGGATTTGAAAGGGTAATAAGAAAAGCTGTAGCTAATTTTGAGAAAATTGGATTGAAGTCAATTTGTAAACCATTTTCGACTTCGGCAAACAAACAATTTGATTATGACCATAAAGAAGATGCAGCATTATGGCTTGATAAATCATACAATGAATATCGCATAGAATGTATTAGAAATGCATTTGAGAAGAATAAGGAAATTGCACCTTGTTATGGTGGTCCTGCGGTGATTGAGATATTTGGTGAAGAACCATTTTCGCCAAAGACAAAGGAAGAAAATCCAAAATATTCTAAAAAACAGCAGCAGTTATTTGTTTCATTTAAGAGTGAACAGTCACAGATTATTAACAAATATATTCATGGTGAAGAAAGAAGTTTTACAATTATAGCATTTCCGGTTTCTTCAATCGGTGATGACTATGAGGATATATTCCAGGAAACAGTAAAGATTAATACATTAGATTATATTCTTTACAGGGATATGCAGCAGAAAATAATAGATGTTCTTGATACTGCGGATAAGGTTCATATAGTTGGAGCTAACGGAAATAAAACTGATTTATATATAAATATTTGTGAGCTTTCTGATGCTTCAAAGGAAACTGCATTTGAAAACTGTGTTGCAGATGTTAATATCCCGGTTGGTGAAGTGTTTACAACACCGGTGCTTGAGGGCACAAACGGTAAATTGCATGTAAGCCAGGTGTTTTTGAATGAATTAAATTATCTTAACCTTGAAATTGATTTTAAGGATGGATTAATTGACAATTATACCTGTACTAATTTTGCAAATGAAGAAGAAAATAAAAAATATATTAAGGATAATATACTTTTTCATCATGATACTCTTCCAATGGGAGAATTTGCAATTGGTACAAATACAACAGCGTACAGAATGGCAAAGGTATACGATATTGCGGACAAGTTGCCAATTCTGATAGCTGAGAAAACAGGCCCACATTTTGCAGTAGGTGATACATGTTATACTTATGATGAGGATAATATCACATATAATCCAGACGGAAAGGCAATTGTAGCAAGGGATAACAGTGTTTCGATACTTAGAAAAACTGATATTTCAAAAGCGTATTATAATTGTCATACAGATATTACAATTCCTTATAATGAACTTGGAGCAATTACAGTTATCTGTAAAGATGGTTCTACGAAAGATATCATAAGAGATGGAAAGTTTGTTATAGATGGAACAGAAGAATTAAATATACCGTTGGAGAATTTATAAAATAATAAAGAGCTTAGGAGGATAAGAAAATGGCTTTAGTTGGAATCGTTATGGGAAGTGACTCAGATATGCCGGTTATGTCAAAGGCAGCTGAGATTTTAGATAAATTAGGAGTAAGTTATGAGATGACAATTATTTCAGCTCATAGAGAACCTGATGTATTTTTTAATTATGCAAAAACAGCAGAAGAGAAAGGTTTTAAGGTAATTATTGCAGGTGCAGGAATGGCAGCTCATCTTCCAGGAATGTGTGCAGCTATTTTCCCAATGCCTGTAATTGGTATACCAATGCATACAACATCACTTGGCGGAAGGGATTCGCTTTATAGTATTGTACAGATGCCAACAGGAATTCCTGTTGCAACAGTTGCTATTAATGGTGGAGCAAACGCAGGTATTTTAGCGGCTAAGATTCTTGCAACTTCAGATGCTGCTTTACTTGAAAGATTAAAGGAATATTCAAAGGATTTAAAAGAGCAGGTAGAGGCAAAGGATCAAAGACTCCAGGAAGTTGGTTATAAGAATTACTAGTTTTTAGATTATGACAAGGAGGTAGTGAAATGTTATATATCGGAATTGAATTGGGGATTTCTGAAATTAAAGGGATTTTAATGGAAGAAAGCGGTGAAATTGTAAGAATTAAATTGGAAAAAATAGATAGTATTTCTGAGTCGGAGGGATGGCTTGAGCAAAATCCTTCCGACTGGATGGGAAAAACCATTGACTGCATTAATGGCTTACTTGATGAAGATGAGAAAGAAAAAGTATGTGCAATCAGTTTTACTGGTCTTTCCCAAGGTGTAGTCATTCTTGATGCAGATGATAATATAATTCGTCCTGCCATTTTATCAAAGGATAAAAGAACAGGTAGTGAGACAAATTATCTTAATAACGTAATTGGTCAGGATAAAGTAGTTGAATTAACCGGAAATATTGCAACAACAGATTTCACTGCAACTAAATTAATGTGGATACATGATAATGAATATGAGAATTATCGTAAAATCAGAAAAATTATGTTTCCAAAGGATTATATACAATATCTTTTTACAGGGCGACATGTTACGGATTATTCAGAAGCTTCAGGATCGCTTCTTTACGATGTGAAAAACAAGAAATGGTCTGTTGAGATGTTGCATATTTGTGAAATCAGAGAAGAATGGATGCCAGATATTTTGGAAAGTACTCAAAGAGCCGGATATCTTATTCCTGATATTGCAGAAAAACTTGGTCTTAATGAGAATTGCTATGTAACAGCTGGAGCATCAGACAAGGTTTCTAAGGCGATTGGTCTTGGAATAATCAGTAACGGAGAATGTCTTATTGATTTAGGTAAATCCGCAAATATTCTTGTGGCAAGTGATGAATTCAGAAAAGACAAGCTTAAGGCGTTAGATACATTTATATATGCAGATAGTAAATTTTATTTAGATGGCAAGATGCTCTCAGCAATATCATGTAAGGAGTGGTGGTTTGACAACATACTCACAAAATCTGAATTTGATGATGCATATGAGATTTTAAACCAAAAAGTTCTTGAACAAAAATTAGGTGATAATAAATTGTTTTTCCTTCCTTATTTAAGGGGAGAAAAGGCACCTGTTAATGATGAAGAAACAAAAGGCGCTTTTATTGGAATAACGTCAGAAACAACAAAAGAGGATATGTTGCAGGCAATTTACGAAGGTGTGGCTTTTGCATTAAAAGATACCATAGAAACTGTTAAGAAGATGGGCTTGGAAATAGACAAGATAACAGTCGCTGGAGAGGGTGCAAAGGGCAATATCTGGAAATACATACTTAGTAATGTATTTGATAGCAACATAGATATTGTGGAAGTTGAGCAGGATGCTGCATATGGAGCCGCAATTATTTCAATAGCGGCAGACGGGCAATATCTGGATATTGAAGATGCGGTTGATAATATCGTTCACATAAAAAATACAATAATACCGGATCCGGATGTTGTGGAAAAATATAAATCTTCATATGAGATTTTCAAAATGATTTATCCATCTTTGAAAAATGTATACAAGAATATGTAAAATCTATAATAAGCCTGGAGGCTGGAATGAAAAAAGTTTCTTTGGTAATACCTTGCTATAATGAAGAGGAAAGTTTACCACGTTTTGACAAAGAATTGCATAAAGTAATATCATCCCTTGCACAATATGAATTTGAAGTTATTTATATTGATGATGGTTCAAAGGATAATACACTTAATGTTATTAAAGAGATATGTGATAACAGATATTATGTCAGATATTTGTCTTTTTCAAGAAATTTTGGTAAGGAAGCAGCGATGTATGCAGGTTTTAAGAATGCTACAGGTGATTATGTTGCTGTAATGGATGCTGATTTACAGGATCCGCCGGAGATACTTCCTGATATGCTTAGGATTATAGAAACAGGGTATGACAGTGTTGCAACAAGGCGTGTCACAAGAGAGGGAGAACCGGTTATAAGGTCCTTTTTTGCAAGGCAGTTTTATAAAATAATTAATACTATATCGGATGCAGACATTGTGGATGGAGCCAGGGATTACAGGCTGATGAAGAAAGAAATGGTTGATGTCATTGTGGAAATGGGTGAACAAAACCGCTTTTCTAAAGGAATATTTGGCTGGATAGGTTTCAAGACATACTGGTATGAATACAAAAATGTTGAGAGAGTAGCAGGCGAAACAAAATGGAGTTTTTGGAAATTATTCAAGTATTCGATAGAAGGAATTGTTAATTTTTCACAGGTACCACTTAATATTTCATCATGGCTTGGGATGACCTGTACAGGAATATCTTTTCTTGCAATAATTTTTATTGTAATAAGAAAATTGTTGTTTGGAGATCCGGTTCAGGGATGGGCATCAAATATTTGTATTGTTATGTTTATGGGAGGTATTCAGTTATTTTGCATTGGAATAATTGGACAATATATTGGAAGAATGTATCTTGAAGTGAAAAAGAGACCACATTATATTGTCAGTGAATGCAGTGACGAAAATATCAAAAAAATTGGATAAAAATTATATCGGCTTACCTTATAAAAAGGAAGCCGATAAGTTATTGAAAGGAAGTTTAATTTTTTTGTCTTTTTTAGGAAGGGAATAAGTAAGGTTATACAACTCACCATTATGGGTAATCAGGCATTTTGGACATAAAGTCCCAAATGATAATTTTGCGCCACATTCGTAGCAATAATAATCTTCTGTTGATTCATTTAATTTAGGATCTTTATATTCAATTCTCCCTTCGCGAATCCATCCTTTGATGATGCGGACAGGAATGTTAAATTTTCTTGAAACATCAAATTCGTTTACATCATTTTCTCGTATGTATTCCCTGACCTGTCGGAAAATTTCGTTTTCGGTGCAGGACGGACAATGTTTTCTACTGTAGTTATTTGGAAGTCGCCGTTCACAGACAGGGCATCGGTTATAATCATTAAAAAGGTTTGTTACTTCATCCATATAGTGCCTCGTGTTTTAAAATAGTACTTTATACTTAATATTAAATAGATTATAACATCATATGAGATTTTTTCAAGGAAAAAGATATATGAAAACAAATAAATAAAATAACTTGATTTTGTTGAAAATGCAGAATATAGTATTAGAAGTGTAGTTTGTGTAGAATGTAAAGACATAAAAGGTTTATTAACAAATAAAATAGGATATTGGTGAATATATGGAATACTTATTAGTACTTCAAAATATAAGGCAGTTATTTGGTAATTTAGGCGAAACTGTTGTGATATGGATAACTTCATTAGGGACGCCTGCAATTACTTTTTTATTCTTTTCTGCTATCTATTGGTGCGTGAACAAAAGAGCCGGTCAGTTTATGGGTTTTAATATAGCGATTGGATGTGCGACAGGTCAGTGCCTGAAAGAAATATATAAAATAAAAAGACCATGGGAAATTGATACAAGAATTAAGCCCTCGGATAAGGCAATAAGTACAGCTACAGGATATTCTTTTCCAAGTGGTCATACATTAAGAGCGATGTCTTGCTATGGAGCTTTTAGTTTCTGGTTTAAGAAAAGGAAGAGTCAGTTATGGTATGTTGGATATGTGATTGTTTTACTGGTTGCATTCTCAAGAAATTACCTTGGAGTTCATACATTGATTGATGTTGTTGCGTCTATTGTATTAAGCAGCATATTTTACATAATTTTATTTGATTTAATGGAATGGTCAAGAAAATATCTTGGTCGAAAACTTTTATTGGCATTACTGCTTATTGTTATACTTGGTATTTTAGTTGGTGTTTTTGGACCATTGTCAAATATAGGTACAGGATTTGGAATAGTTTCAGGATACATAATGGAAGTTTTGTTTGTGAAATTTAAACCAAAGGGCAGCATTGGAATCAGAATTATCAGATTTTTTATTGGTGCATGCGGCTTATTATTTATTATGAATTGTTTAGGTGGATTTGGAGCTTTTGTGAATAATTTTATAGTAGGTTTTTATATTATATATCTGTATCCAGCTATCTTTAGTAAATTGAATTTATAATTAGAATTAATATTTCTTTTAAAGTATTTTCTTGTAATAATATCGGGAATGGATTATACTTAAATATGTAATTGAAAAATACTATTACAAATAAATAGGTAGTGTCAAGTGACTTATGAAAAAACAGAGCCAAAGAAAAAGGCTCAATCGAACCTTGAAAATTGCAGATATTTAATCTTTTGATGAGTGACGCCACCCTTGACAGCACAACAAAAACTGCTGTAAGGCGATTG
>JAXJWH010000020.1:0-2006 GCA_036308125.1 Agathobacter sp. | reverse complement strand
ATCTAACGTGGTTGCTAATATGTTCATTCTATTTTGCTGCATCTTTAACTTTTTACAGATTATACCTAAATGGACTGCAAAGGTAATGCTTTTTTCTTCAATTTATCAAAGCATACTCGCACAATTTTCAAGACGTAAATTACCTGATAATGGGTTATATACAAAGTATATAAAAAAGTTTATGTGAGTTCTGATTCTAATTCTTGATACAATGCAACTGGCCCTAAATGCCATGTCTTTGTACTTTCAATCTTAAGTTTTTTGTACAAATTAGAAGCATAGACCTTTTTAATGGCATCAACAATGCTCAATCCCTTATACTCAACAAGCATGCTTGCCAACCAACTTACCTTTGAAGGTAATAGTAAGTGTAGATTGCCTTGGTTAATTTCGCCTATCATAATGTGACCTCCTTAGCTTCGATGAATTTTAAGGCCTTTAAAGCCTTGTCTGTATGAAATAGATATTGATCTACTAATTTGTATGCTCTTAATTCAGAGATAAGATTCTGCTTATCGATAATACCTCCTTCATAGAGTGCAAAAGCGGCATATACTTTATCATTGGCAACCGGACCATATACAATATCAAAATCGTGATTGAAATCTTTGTTAGTGCGGTTATCCATCACAAAATCAACCCATTCTTCAGTGGGTGATTCAAAAAGCAAAGATTTAAGACCCTCAATCATATTCTCGTCAAATTCATACACGTTGACGTAACCAGTGTGAATGTTTGTATTCAATTTCCGTTTAACCCAATCTTCAGCTTGTTTAAAAGATGTTGTTGTATAAAACCCTGAACCATAATCCAAAGATCTGCTTGGGATACGAATCTCTGGATTATCAACAATTTCTATACTTCCGTGATAAAGAATCATATGCTTATTTTTTTCTATCGTTTATAAATTCCTCAATATCCGCAACAAGCCATTGTCTACTTTGAGTGTGGAGAACATCAAAATAATCTTTCAAATAATCAAAAACACCATACTCTGAGAATATCGAGATAACTTCATCCTCGTTTATACCTTTTTCATTCATGTATTGTTCAATACAGAACGAAATGAAATATGTTATATCTTTCAGATTCTTATCCATAAGCTATACTGTTTTCTTGTTGTCAAACAAAAGTTCTCTTACACTAACTGACAATATTTCAGATATTTTATAAAGCAATTCCAAGGATGGCTGTTGCCTATTACAACAATAGGCATTTATTGTGCTAAAACTCATTCCCAACTCATTTGCCAATTTTGTTTGGGACATATCTTTTTCCACTAAAACAGTCTTAATTCTATTAAGTTTCATACACGACAATTTGACTTCCAATGCAAAGATAGTAATTAATTCTCTAAATATAGCAGATTCTCGCATATTTATATTGTTTTATCAGTATTATACACTTAATAATCAGAATTAGGAGTAACACTTCCAAAGCAGGCTAATGGAATACCGAAATATTGCAAATAAATCGGTATAAATCATCGTAAATCTCACCTATAAGCTTCGCCATACACTATAAATTACGTGTATAACAACCTAATTATAGGCACATTACATATATTTTTGATATTCATTGTAAGAACAATATTTGTAATACCGGAATATTGCAAATAATTCGGTATTGTTACCATGTAAAATGCTTCCTTATTTCTATGACTCATATAACAAGAAGAAAAGATTCATCTAATTAGATTGAAAAGCACGCTGAAACCTTCGGAAATCCTTTGATTTTAGAGCGATTTCCGAAGGTTTCAAACTGTTTTTATCAACTCATGGGTGTCATATAGCAACAAATGGACATAGCTATCTGATCGAACTATTTCTAATCTCCAATGTAACTTCCATATAACTCCGCTTGCCTTCAATGTAGTCAGCATAGAGGATTTCGGCATCCCGACCTTTCAGGATACGACACTTGCCACACGCCTCGCAATCGTGCAGGCATTTCCAGGCTTCGAGGACGTAGGCTTGACGCTCTTCTTTAGTGGAGTTATCTATCTT
>JAXJWH010000019.1:0-3511 GCA_036308125.1 Agathobacter sp. | reverse complement strand
ACTGTATTCAAAAAGCTCGAAGTTACGACTCCGGTTGAGAATACGAAGGCTGCGGTTGTCATTCGCTTAGGTGGTGCTACCGTCGAAGTAAACGAAGGAACCAGTCAGCAAACAATTCAAGCAGTGTTGCTTGCACTGCAAGGCATATGTTAGGCGATATTACCGTTGCTGAAAACATTTATATCGCATGTGGCTATACTGATATGCGTAAATCCATTGATGGTTTAGCCAGTATTGTTCAGCAACAGTTTCATTTAGATCCGTTCTCTAATTCGTTGTTTCTGTTTTGCGGCAGAAATCGCAATAGAATGAAAGCACTTCTCTGGGAAGGAGATGGTTTTATCTTGTTATACAAAAGGTTAGAGAATGGTACATTTAAATGGCCACGTAATGAAGCCGAGTTGAAACCGATTACCTGGCAGCAATTCCGATGGCTTATGGAAGGTCTTCAAATTGAACAAAAGCAATCAATCAGACCTGCCCCAAAGGGTGATTTTTGCTAGTGTGAAATTCGCGTAATCCATTGATTTTACTGGATTTACAGGCGCTTTTGTGGTATAATTATCTTATCAATTAGTAGAGGAATTATACCAGTTATGAATGAAAAAGATGCCTATATTGAGCACCTTGAAAACACCATAAAGGACTTACAGAATCAGGTAAGCAATCTAACTGAGATGATTCTTTTGCTTCGTAAAGAAAAGTTTGGATCTTCCAGTGAGAAGACCACTACTCAGATAGAAGGACAGTTATCTCTGTTTAATGAGGCAGAGGTCGAAATGAATCCTGGTGCCAAAGAACCATTGGTAGAACGTAAGGGATGTTTTTACAAAAGAAAATCAAAAACATCTCGAGAAGAACTGCTAAAGGATCTTCCTGTGGAAGAATTCCCTTGCAACATTCATCCTGATGATATGTTCTGTGACCAGTGTGGCTCTGCATTAAGAGAGATTGGTTATGTCAAAGTACGTGATGAACTGGAATATATACCAGCTAAGGTAATAGTCATCAGATATATGCAACAAGCATGTGAATGCCCTGCTTGCAAACATACAGGCAGACCTTTTATTCGCAAAGCTGTTACTCCTAAATCAGTATTAAATCATTCTCTTGCATCGCCAAGTTCCGTAGCTCGTGTCATGTATCAGAAGTACGTAAATAGCGTTCCTCTTTACAGACAGGAGAAGGATTGGGAGCAGGTTGGCATTGGATTAAGCCGTGCTACTATGGCCAACTGGATTATCCGTAGTAGCGAGGACCATTTAAAGCCTGTTGTAGACAGACTAAGGAAGGAACTCTTGAGTCGAGATATCATTCATTGTGATGAGACTCCAGTCCAGGTCCTCAAGGAGGATGGTAAGAAGCCACAGACCAAGTCATATATGTGGTTATACCGCTCCGGTAATGATGGGAATCATCCCATCGTACTCTATGATTACCAACCATCAAGGAATGGTGATCATGCAGTCAACTATCTGAAGGACTTTAAAGGATATGTTCATTCAGATGGATACTCTGGATACAATAAACTAACAGGCATAACCAGAGTTGGCTGTTGGGCACATCTGAGACGCAAGTTTGTGGAGGCAATTCCACAAAAGAAAAATCCAGATGGAACACCGACCAGTGCTGAGATGGGTCGTCAGTACTGCGATAAACTCTTTGCTATTGAAGATAGCCTAAAAGACCTTTCAAATGAAGAAAGATTCTGTAAGCGTCTTGAATTGGAAAAACCAGTTCTTGAGGCTTTTTGGTGCTGGCTTGATTCTTTGAATGCTTTGAAAGGATCTGCTTTAGGAAAAGCAGTTACCTATGCAAAGAATCAGAAACCATATATGGAAAACTATCTTCTTGCTTGATGGAAGATGTTCTCTATCAAACAATGCAGCTGAGAATGCAATTCGTCCATTTACTGTAGGACGAAAGAATTGGCTTTTTGCCGATACTCCAAAAGGAGCAAGTGCATCTGCAGCAATATATAGCTTAGTTGAGACCGCGAAAGCAAATGGTCTTAACGTGTATGCATATCTTCAACATTTGCTCTTGTACATGCCAAGTGCAGAATGGCAACAGTATCCAGAAGAACTGGATGAGTTGATGCCCTGGTCACTGGAAGTACAAGCACAATGTAAACAGTAACTATTGTTGGGGATGGTATTGTACACCATCCCATATTTTTTATAAGGCGTCATGTTATTGAGCGCTTACAGTCTTTATATTAGAAGCCTTATTGCGTTGCACATATGGTAGCGGTGATGTATGAATGCAGCATAAAAAAATTGACTTCTCATGTCCGATATATTATCATAAGACCACTGTAGAAACATGGGGAGAGAATAATGATAATCAAAAATTTAAGAAGAAAGGACGCATGAATGTGAATAAAGAAATCAGAAACATAGGGAAACTTATATTTCTTCATTTGTTTCCTGGAATTGCACTAAGTATTATATATATTCTTCTTTCAAAGACGGGTATTTTAGCAGAATATCCTAAGGTAGTTATATTAGGATTTGCTACGATTTTCTCAATAATTCCTATAGAACTTGGATATCTATTTTATGTAGCAAAGAAGGAAGATGGAACTTTTAATATATTTAAAATACTTGGTTTAAAAAGCAAGTTGAAGATTAAAGAATTTATACTTTACGCTCTTTTATCACTTATAGTAGGAATGGGACTTCTTATTGCTTTAAAGCCACTTTCAAATTACTTATTAGAGACTATATTTTGTTGGATTCCAGGCTGGTATAATTTTGTCCAAGATATGAGTTTATTTAGTAAAAAATATATTATCATGGCAATTTTAGTCAGCTTCTTTCTTTTTACACTTATAGTACCAATTGTTGAGGAGTTTTACTTCAGGGGATTTTTATTAGCTCGAATGAAGTGGATGGGAATATATAGCGTTCTATTTAATGTACTATTATATTCCATCTACCATTTTTACCAACCTTGGCTTATTATCACAAGGTTTGTTATGATGTTACCATTATTCTACTTTGTATATAAAAAAGACTCTCTAAAATTAGGAATATTGGTGCATTGTTTAGCTAACTTTCCAGATGTTATATCATATATGATGCTATTGATATAAGGTAATTATCAAATAGGCTCTTTCCCCTCGGTCATTTGTACTTTGTGTACAGATATAAATGCTGTTAATCACCTTTATTTGACTTCCCTCACAGATATATAATTGTATTTTAGAATCATCAATATCCTCGAGCTCATCTGACTTTTCTAACGGATACACATATTTTTCAATAGCAGTGCATTGTTTGTAAAATATATCTTCATCGTAAGCGCTCAATAACATGACGCCTTATAAAAAATATGGGATGGTGTACAATACCATCCCCAACAATAGTTGCAGTGCAAGCAACACTGCTTGAATTGTTTGCTGACTGGTTCCTTCGTTTACTTCGACGGTAGCACCACCTAAGCGAATGACAACCGCAGCCTTCGTATTCTCAACCGGAGTCGTAACTTCGAGCTTTTTGAATACAGT
>JAXJWH010000018.1:0-11530 GCA_036308125.1 Agathobacter sp. | reverse complement strand
TTGCTTGATTTATATGTCTATTTTAGCAGAAATTTCATTCACCCAAAAGGTGAATATAAAATAATCGTTGAAATTTAAGGAAATGTAGTATTTATGAGCGTTTCAGAGGACGTTGAAAAATGAACTTCACGGATTCAGGTTTAAATAAGAGAAATTTGAGTTGTTTCTCTACTTTGCATAGGTGGTAAATATAAGTTCTGTGTTTATGATATTTTTATAGGACAATATGAAGTGCCCCACATTTATGAATAAGGTGTAAATTCTTTCAGTTTTATGCATATTCTGCATTTTATAGAATCGCCCTATCCATATGAATAGGATAGGGCAATTTTTAAGGGATTTATTTATCTTGCCCCTCTATCCTTTTGCTGATGGTAATGCTGCTCCGTCTGCAGTCGATTAACCTTTTCTCTATCATATCGCTGTAAGCGTTCTGTGAGAGTTTCTCTTTTTTGTGGCTTTTCTCCATAAGCTTCTTCCCGTTCCCGTACTTCCTGACGGTGTTGGATAATCCAGTCTTACGGATGTTGATTTCATCCTCTTTGTCGGCTATCTGTCGCTCTAAGCTGACTTTTTGGGTAATTCTTGCAATTGCTCGAAGGTCACTAAGCTGTATTTCCAGATTGCCCCTTTCACGCTCGGCTTCAAATATCTGCTTATTCTGCCTGTCAAGTTCATCCTTAACCTTAGCATATTTCAGATATACTGCTGCATCCGGTGGCATTTCAGGTCTTGGTTGGAGGAAGAAGATTATATAATAAAAAGTCCTATGAAAAGAATCCACAAGGTAAAGACTGCGATTATTGTAAAAGATACTATTCTGGATGAAAAGGTTGAGATTTTAAGAAATAATTGTAATAATTTGCGCGATAGGGCGATGATTGATTTTCTGCTTTCAACAGGTATTCGTGTGGGTGAATTAGTTAGACTGAATATTGATGATATAGATTTTTCTGAACGAGAGTGTGTTGTCTATGGAAAAGGAGATAAAGAGCGGAAAGCATACTTTGATGCAAAGACTAAAATTCATTTAATTAATTATATTGAATCAAGGGCAGATAATAATAGTGCATTATTTGTTTCTTTAAATAAGCCACATAAGTTTAGAAGGACTATGGTAAATCAAAACAATGTGAAATTGTCGCATAGAAAGTATATATCATAAAAACGGGTGTAATGACAATGTATTGACGCACAACAAAAGAAGTGCTATGATATAGAAAAAGTGAGGAGGTATGTCTTATGGATACAAATTTGAATGTTGCTATTGCACCAAAGGATTCAACTTTTCAGGTAAGGATAAATTCAGAAATCAAGAGAGCGGTTGAGGATATTTATGCAAAAACCGGAATGACATTAACGGATGCATTTAACATCTTTATTCAACAGTCTTTAAACGTTGAAGGGCTTCCATTTATTGTTACAAAGAATAGCAAAGAAGCGTTGAGGGAACAGGCAGTCGCAATGCTTATGCTTGACTTAAAACGGGCTGAGGAAAGAGCTGATGCAGAAGGATGGATTGATGCAGATGATTTAGAACGGGAATTGGGGGTACTTGATTGAAAAAGATAAAATATACTCCTGATGCGGCGGATAAGCTACGTGAAATAAAAACGACAATATCGCAAGAATATGGTGCCGATAGTGCTAAAAAGATTGTCAAGAGAATAACGGATGCGATAAGAGGACTTTGTGATTATGAAGAAAAAGGACCTGAAGTATCAAAAATGTTTGATGTAGTGTCGGATTATCGATACATATTTGTGTCTGGAAATTATGTGTTTTATAAAATCGAAGATAAGTGTATTCGAATAATCAATCTTTATCATGAGAAAGAAGATTTTATGTGGCATTTGTTTGGGGTAGATACCACACCACAGGAGACAATAGATTATTGGAATGAATAGAACAGAAGATTTGAATTCTCACTTGAGGTATTTTTAGGGATTTAATAACTGTTATATCGTGTTATAAAAATCTTGTCAAACCCTTGAAAACACTAAATTTTTCGTAGGTGTCCTCTCCATCACATCTTGTATCGTGATATATCGTTCTACCCTTGTTTACGAACCCTCATAAGGGAAAAAACAAGGGAAAGAAAATCAGGTAACAACTTATAACATATTATGAAAAGGGCAGTTGGAACTGGATGGAATGCTTATAATACATTTTCAGAAGAGACTGATTGGATGAACATAATATATGCAGATTACAACATTTACCACAACAGCATTGATATATGCACTTATGCCGGATATATTCTACGGATTGACTGTGCAAAGGCAGGGGAAGGATTAAAGACTGCTCCTAATTCAGAGTGTGCCTTAAATGCCCTTGCAATAGATAATCCACTAGAATATGCCAGACTGTATCTCGTGGAACTATGCAGATATGGATTGATACGGAGGATTCATTAGAAATTTGGTGATTTGTATACAAGGCAAGACTATAATCCGGTACATCCTGTTAAAATGATAAAAAATCAAAGTTCTTTAGCTTAAAAGCTACGAAGTACGAATCTGATTGTTAGAATTGCAAAAGTGAACGTTACAAATAAAGCGGTCAGGGGCGCGAAGGGCATGGTTAGCGTAAAGAAGAGAAAAGGTAAGGTTAATAATGGTAGAGACTAAGTAAAGTGTCGGAAAATGAAACGATTTTTCCGACACTTTGCTTAGTCTTTACAAAAATGAATATCAATGTTAAAATTAAAATAACTGATAATTTAAATGAATAATTGCAAATTATTAGAAAGCTTCCTGTATACTTTAAATAGGTCAAGAGATTGACACAAAATAATACCTCAAGTAAATTTAGATTATTACTGACCTGCCAGTTGGTAAAATCTAAAGAATACAAGAGGTATCTAAAATGAATGTTAATGGCACAAAGAAGAAAAATTAAGTAGTAACAGCAAATATTTTTGAACAGCAGGAGCTTTTGAAAAAAGCGGAGATGATCAAGGAAAATCTCACAGCTTCAACCTGGCGTGAGTTGGAAACCAATGGTAAGTTCGATAAAAATGAAAAACTCTCCTTTATCAGTGATGCCATGCTTATCTTAGGATGCGATGTAGGCAGTGAAACACACTATATGAGAGCAATCGATACCAGAGGAAGGGAACTCAGTAAGTCCGCATTTCCATTCAACAATGATTCAGAGGGATTCCAAAGTGCAAAGGAATGGGCAGTAAAGATAGCTGCTGAACATGATAAGAGCCAGATAGTACTTGGCTTAGAGCCGACCGGGCACTACTGGTTCTGCCTTGCGACATGGATGATTTCAAATGGAATCAGTGTTGTTCAGGTAAATCCTTATGCTGTGAAGCAGACAAAGGAGGTTGAAGATAACAGCCAGCTGAAGGATGACAGGAAGGATCCGAAACTGATAGCAAATCTTGTTAAGGATGGCAACTTTGGTATGCCATACCTTCCGGAAAAACTCTATGCGGAGCTTCGCAGGTTATCCATGTTCAGAGATCAGCTGAATGAGGACAGAATCCGGACAATCAACCGGATGCACAGAGAGATGAAAATATATTTCCCGGAGTATAAGGATGCGTTGGGAAAAGTCGATGGTGCATTTAGTCTGGAACTGCTGAAACAGGCACCATTCCCGGATGATCTGATAGCACTTGGTGAAGATGGGATAAGACGAATCTGGCATGATGCTAAGTTCAGAGGACGCGGCTATAGCAGAGCAGGAGAAATCTTACAGTATGCGAAAGCAAGTGTTGGGATTAAGGATGGAGCCATTGCAGGTAAGGCGGCTGTAAAGTGGTTTGTTCAGAAGATCATGGAGCTGGATGCTGAACTTGCTGTTATAGAGAAGCAGATCAACCAGAAATGTCAGGAAATACCGCATGCCGGTAACATTCTGGAGATATCAGGAATTGGAGAAAACACGCTTTCCTGAATCCTTGCAGAGATGGGAGACATTTCGAGATTTGATGATGTTAAGGAAATACAAAAATTAAGCGGATTAGGTCTTGTAGCATGCAGCTCAGGAAAGCATAAGGGAGAAACCAAAATCAGTCACAGAGGACGCAAACGACTCAGATACTGGTTATTCCAGGCGGCAAAGTCAGCAGTGGCCCATGCGGAGGAATTCAAAGAACTTCATGTGTACTACACGACACGCCCCGACAATCCGCTGAAAAAGATGCAGTCACTGATTGTGATAGCCTGCAAACTTTTGAGGATCATTTACACGATTCTGAAGAAGGGCACGGTCTATGATCCGAAGAAGATGCTGATGGACATCAGGCGGCCGGAAAAGCAGGAAGCGATTGCAGCATAAGACAATCGACAGCATTATTTATTCCAGAGCCTTGCCGGGTTCCGGATGATTCCGAAATCGGGCAGGGTTCTGGAAAGAAACCCGATAACGATGGAGTGCAACAGGCACTGCATCAGCACAATGACCAGCAGGTAACGAAACAGGGGAAGCGTCCACGGAATATCCGTACCCTGCGGAAAGGGCAGGTCAGTAAAATCAAAATATAAACAAGAGCTGTAGCTTGCAGTAGTTCACTCCGTAGGGCAATGACCCTGTTAGAAAGCTTAGCGGGCACTCGGTGTATGAGCAGGTGGGACGAAGGAAGTTGGTACACGATACCATTAGACACGGAAGGTTCACCATCATAGTTAACAGAGGATTTATAGCCTTTATAAAGCAAAACAAAGGGACGCTTTATAAACTGCACCCTCTTTTAACTGTTCAGTACAAGATACAATGACTGTCATACACTTTTGGCTCTGTTTTATGAGGTAAATATTTAAAGAAAAGCCTGAAAAATCAATGATTTAGGGCTTGACATTATAGGAAGGTGGTATTTATGAAGGCGTTTTCATTAAAGATTAAAATTGCATTGTCGTCAGCACTTATAATGTTAGTAGGATTTGTGCTTGTATTGCTTGTAACTTTTAATGTTGCAAAAAAAAATATTTCAGAGGCTATGATAGAGCAGCTCATAAATGAGAACTCACAGATAGCGGCACAGGCTGAAATTTTAATAGAAAAGGGTGCAACAGTTGAGGAACTTCAAGCATTTGTAGAGAGTACGACTGCTAAAAATGAATATATTGCTTATGCAATAGTTATAGATAAAACAGTTACAGCAATTGCACACAGTGATACGCAGAAAATAGGTAAAAACTATTCTGATGATACAGGATATTCAGTACCGGCAGCAACAAAGGGCGAAGTTATGACAAGCTCTTTTTGGGCTGATGTCCAACAGGCATGGACATATGACATAATGTATCCTATTTATGTAAATGGTGAACTTTATGGTTCTATGGATGTTGGTATATACAATACGAAGATAGACGTTGTAGTAGATAGTATGAGAGCTGCGTCTATTCCAATGGTGGCAGCTATTTGTATTATTTCAAGCGTTATATTGGTTATTTTGATAAATATATTGTTTAGAGTATTTGCAGAATTAATCGCATTTTGTAAGGAAGTGGGTTCAGGTAATCTTACGGTTCGTGTAAGAGAAAGCTTATTAAAGCGAACAGATGAGATTGGTAAGATTGCCAATTCTATGGAAAATATGAAGAAAAATATTCATGATTTGGTACTTGAAACAAATAATAATTCACAAGAGATTACAAAGATTACATATTCATTAAATGATAAAGCTGAAGGAACCAAAGACAAAGCTGTGTATATAGCTGAAAAAGTGGGCAGAGCAGTTCAAGGTACTCAAAGTCAGAGTGAATTAACACATACAAATGCTAACATGATAGAAGAAATCACTCAGGGAATGGAAGAAATTGCCGGAAATATTATGAATGTAAAAGAAGTTGCTTCTGAGACGGCGGATGAAGCCATTAAAGGTGATGAAAAGCTTACTATAGTTGTAAACCAAATGGACGTAATTGAAAGTAATGTTTCAGCTACCTATCAAAAGATTAAGGAACTGGAAGGAATGTCAAGCAATATCGGTGATGTAATTAATTTAATAGCAGATATTGCATCTCAGACTAATTTACTATCATTAAATGCGGCTATAGAGGCAGCAAGAGCAGGTGAGCAAGGTAAAGGTTTTGCTGTCGTAGCAGATGAAGTTGGTAAACTTGCAGATCAGTCTAAAGATGCAGCAGAAGAAATAGAAAAAATTATTGATGATATATCACAGAGTATAGTAGAATCTGTTCAGTTAATGGATAGAGGTAATGACTCTGTAAAAGAAGGAATGGAGCTTGCTCATCAGGCAAAAGAAAGCTTTGTTGATATTAAAAAGAAAATCGAAAAGGTATCTGATGAGATGACAAATGTTGCAGCAATTACGCAGGAAGTAACCAGTGGTACAGTATCATTACAAGACGCACTTGAAAAAATATCAAACATCGCAGATGAAGTAAATAATAATACACAGGAAGTATCAGAAGAGGCAATGGTACAAAATGGTATGATGGGAGATGTAATGGATAGTGTAGAAGTGTTGAATAATGTTGCAGGTGAATTAAGTAAGATATTGAGTAGCTTCAGTATTGAGGAATAGTATAATGAGGACTATCACTTTTGCGTGATAGTCCTTTTTGTGTTTGCGCGCCATGGGCGCGCTCTAACGGGTGCAAGTCCCGAACATGCCCGGATAGTGGGAAATGTATAGCCGAACAGCAAGGGTGTTCATCGTGAGGTGAAATCTGAAGGAAGCTGTAAGCAAACCTCTGGTCCGACGGACATAAATCACATATAAGGCTAGGCTACGAGAGATAAGTTGGCACAAAGCAACGAAGTCTAATAACTATCACATTTGTAGTAGTAGAGTAAATGTGGCGGATATATGGAGGGAAAGAGCGTGCACCTTAAGCGTGGAGGTCTCACAGAGGCTTTATTAGCCTAGTAACAACGAACTGTGAGGAGTCAGCAGAGCCCATAGTAGTGAAGAAGTTTCTGTAATGGAAATGGAGCAAAGGGGCGAACAATCAATAAGTTTGAGTAAGTCTCGTATTGCAGAGAAGACATACATCTGCCGTAACCAATCGGGTAAAAGGTGGTCAAATCAAGCGAGACGGAAAGGAAAGAACGCATGGACACAAGTAGTCTGATGGAGCAGATACTATCAAACGATAATCTCAACGGAGCATGTCTGCAAGTCGTAAGAAATAAAGGTGCAGAGGGAGTGGATGGAATGAAGTACACAGAACTCAAGGAATATCTTGCAAAGAACGGCGAAACTATTAAGGAACAGTTGAGGACAAGAAAGTATAAACCCCAACCAGTACGAAGAGTGGAGATACCAAAGCCTGATGGCGGTGTCAGAAACCTAGGAGTACCAACAGTAACAGACAGATTTGTACAACAAGCCATTGCACAGGTGCTAACACCAATCTATGAGGAACAGTTCCATGACCATAGTTATGGATTTAGACCGAATAGGTGTGCACAGCAAGCAATCCTAACAGCACTGGACATGATGAATGCAAATGATACTATAAGGATGTAGGAATTACGGAAAATAAAAATGTCGTAAAACCTACATCCTTATTTTCCATTTTTTATTAAATAGGTACACTACTATTTGGAGGTGTATCGCATATGAATAAAAATCTTAAAGGAGAATTTGTTATTATGGACAGTATGGGCATAAAACCAAACTATGCTGCTCTTGGCAGAAAATACGGAATGGATTACCGAACAGTAAAGAAATACCACAATGGTTATGAAGGAAGACCGAGGACAAGAAATAAAGGAAGCAGACTGGATGAATACAGTAAAGAAATTACTGACAAGCTTGAAATTAAACGTCTTACAGTGAGGGGGGTATATGAATTTATGGTAAAAAAATATGGTATTGATCGGATTGGCACGTATTCCAATTTCAATAAATATATCAGAAAAAATAAACTTAAGCCTAAAAAAATGAATCAGGCAATCCCAGATATGAAAAAAATCCCGGAGAACAGGCACAGATTGACTGGAAGGAAGATATATCCATATCAAATGTTTATGGGGAAATATTTGTCATAAATGTACTGCATGGGTTCCGGCAACAGTTCCCTTTCGGAAAAGATGAGATGGATATGATAGTTGGTCTTGCGTTTATTGTGGTGCAGGGCTGATACACACTCTACACCATATTTTTCTTTAAAGCGGTTGGTAAACAACTGTAATAGTTTGTCAGGGTCATACAAATCGGGAAAAGATTCCGACAGGGCTATAATCAGTTCCCTTGCCTCGATACATTTCCCTTCTGCACCACTTTTTAGAAATTCCTGTTGATTAAATCGGGCAAGCTCCGTCCAGTAATGACGGTCTGTGGTTTCATAGACCGCATATAAATTCTCCTGCTTAGCGTGACTGGATATATAAGTAATCCTGCCATGGACATTGTGGAGTTTGCTCATCTGAATAAATGAATTTCTTTCGATAGTGCTTCCTCCTCTCGTAAATGTTACTTAGGGAAAGAGGCGGAAGGATTATATAAGTGAGTGGATAGCTTAGGCTATCCGGTTACGAACACGATGCCGTATCCGGCAATAAAAGCTCGATGCAATCGCGAAATACCCAGAGTACAAATCGAAGATTTGTGCGAAGGGTGTATTTCGCTCTCAAACGCCGAGGGCTTGCAAAAGAATTGCACTAAGAGGTCTGAACCACTCACTTTTATATGAAATTGTCCTGTAAAATTCCTGCTCCTTTCCCGTAAGTTTTGGTTGATACCAGAGGAAGCACATGATATAATCTATTTGCGTGTAGGTATATCATGGCTTCGGTCTGATATCGGACAGACCAGTCTGTCCGATGATGTGACATTCGCCAAATGTAAATGCAAGCATTTCCACTTGGCTCATTGTTTTCACACATACCAAAGGGTGGTTTCGTAGGAAGCCACCCTTTTAAGTTACAGCAGTTTTTCTGCTAACTGCTTTGACAGTATTCTTATCCCTCAAGTCCCTGCCCTCATTGGCTTCCATGAACTGCTCCAGTATATCAGTCTTTATCAGGACCTTTCGTCCTACCTGAAGTACCGGGAGCTTCTTCCACTTTACCAAGTCTCGGAGTGTATTTCTTCCGATACCGGTATAGTCGGCTGCTTCCTCAATGGATAAGGCAATTTTCAATTCTGTCATTGAATCACCTCCTTTTGAATTGCATTATGCAATTTTTGAACTAAGCCTACTATATACCTTTTATATCTTCTTGTCAAGCGTTACGAAAGTTTAAAAATAATTATTAACTTGCATATTGCAATTATAAAAGATGTATGTTATAGTAGTACCATACCGAAAAAGGAGGCGTATAAAGATGAAAGATAAAGAATTACGCAAGCTAATCGGTAGCAGGGCAAAACAGCGAAGATTGGAATTAGGATTGAAACAGCCTTATGTTGCTGAAAAGATGGGAGTGACAGCTTCCACCATTCAGAGATATGAAGCCGGAACAATCGACAACACCAAGAAGCTGGTGCTGGATGGACTTTCAGAAGCACTTCATGTATCTGTGGAATGGCTCAAAGGAGAGGCAGAGGAATACGAAACAGACATTACGGATAAAAGAGAATTACAGATTCGTGATGCGATGAGCAGTATTTTAAACCGCTTACCTTTTGACCTGAATAATGAGGAAGCTGACTTCTCGAAAGACCTACTGCTACTGATGTTACAGGAGTATGAGCTATTTATGGATTCCTTCCAATTTGCCTGTAAGAACTTCAAGGGCAACACAGAGAATGCGGACATAGCAGCAACCATAGGTTTTGAATCGAATAAGGAATACAACGAAATCATGTTTCTTAGGGAGATTACCCACAGCGTCAATGCCTTTAATGACATGGCAGATGTGATAAGGCTCTATTCCAAGAAACCGGAGACAGCCACACAGAGGCTTGCAAATCTTTTATCGGAAGATTCCGAATCGGTATAGTTAGACAACCGGAGTTATGATATACTTACACGCAAGAAGCATTTCATCAGTTCCGATTGTCGATATCGAAAGGAGAAACGATTATGGCAAAAGGTTCTGTAAGGAAAAAAGGCAAGAAATGGTATTACCGCTATTATGTGGAGGATGCCAGTGGTAACTTGGTTCAGAAGGAATGCGTAGGAACAGAAAGTAAGTCAGAAACGGAAAAACTGCTCCGCAAGGCTATGGAGGAATACGAAAGTAAGAAAATCGTAGCCAAGACGGAGAACATCACACTAGGTGAGCTTTTGGATGTGTGGGTGGATGAGGAATTAAAAGTCAGTTCCCTTAGTAATAACACTGTAACCCTTTATCTTGGGGTAGTGAAGATTATGAAAAGGCACCCTTTAAGCAAAAGAAAGCTTCGGACAGTCACAAGTGAACACATGCAGGAATATATGGATTATTTAAGCTTCGGTGGAACGGCTCCCGATGGTACGGAAGCAAAACCGCTAAGCATAGACCGTATCCATTCCTTTTCAGCAGTGTTGCAGAGGGCTTTCCGGTATGCGGTGTTTCCAAAGCAGTATATCAGTTTCAATCCGATGCAGTATGTAGTAATCAGACGACCGACGCAGGAAGTGGATTTGTTCGCTACGGAGGATGAAGATTTTTCGCAGGAAAAGACCATTACCCATCAGCAGTACAATGAAATCATAGCTTATCTTACCAAAAAGAAAAGCTCCTCACTGCTGGCAGTGCAGATAGCATATTATGCAGGTCTGCGAATTGGTGAAGTGACCGGATTATCTTGGGATGACATCAATTTAGAGGAACAGTATTTGACAGTGCGTAGGAGCTTGAGCCGGAACAATGCAAGGCATAAGCTGGAGCTTGGACCTACCAAGCGTAAAAAGGTTAGAATCGTGGATTTTGGTGATACCCTCGCTGAAATCTTACGAAAGGCAAAAAAAGAACAGCATAAGCAACGCTTTCAGTACGGACAGCTTTATCAGAGGAATTACTACAAGGAAGTCAGAGAAAAGAACAGAGTTTACTACGAACTGTATTCATTGGACGGAACGCAGGAAGTGCCGGAGGACTACACAGAGATTTCACTGGTGTGCGTCAGACAGGACGGAATGTACTTAGGAAGGGAAGCATTGGACTGGATGTGCAGGTCAATTAGGAAGCACCTGAAAGGATTTGAAAACTTCCACTTCCATTCATTACGGCATACTTACACAAGCAATCTGCTGGCAAACGGAGCACCACCGAAGGATGTGCAGGAGCTCTTGGGGCACTCGGCAGTAAGTACCACAATGAATATTTACGCCCACGCTACAAGGGAAGCAAAGAAGAATTCAGCAAGGCTTCTTGATAAGGTAGTAGGGAACGATTAAGACGAAAAAAACACTTTTTCCCTTATAGCTTCCTCACAAGGGAAAAAATAAGGGAAAAGTGCAAATTACATAGATGTTGATGGGCGGGAAAGCCTGTAATTACTGGAAAGTTGAGAAAATACACGAGAAATTTTGAATTTAGCGGAGGTTAATATGGCTTCAAGCAGAGGGTATTTAGATTTTATATTAGAACAATTATTTGAATTGGAAGAGATAACGTATAGAGCAATGATGGGAGAATATATCTTATACTATCGTGGTAAAATCGTTGG
>JAXJWH010000017.1:0-1620 GCA_036308125.1 Agathobacter sp. | reverse complement strand
TTCTTTGAATGACATAGAGAATACCTTCTTTCCTAAGATATCTCTATTATACAGCAAGTAAACTGTTTTGGCTTGTATCTACTACAAAATATATGAACTTTTCAAGGTGCTATAGAGGGGCTTTTGACCCCAACATCATATAATATAACACATTAAATCTAATTCTTAAATAGAATATAAAAATTTTTTTGCTAAATTATTTTAAAATTTGTAAATTTGATAGTCCACGGTGGACCATTAGAAAGTATTGTGGACTAAAGATTAGATTAATTTAAAGTTAAAGTGTGGGCAAGATTGATTAAAAAGATTATAAGAAAAAATGTGATATAAATTGCATGTGAAATGAGAATTTGAAATTCAAAAAGGTTAAAGATGAAGATTAGAAATAAGTTTTAGAGGAGATGTGCATATGAACCACAATGAAAGAAAAATAATATATAATATATGATAAGAATATGGTAGGAATAGGAGAGTAGTATGGCTAGGACAGAAAATGTGGAATTGACAGTATTATGTCTGATTCATAAAGATGATGAATATTTGTTGCAGGATAGAATAAAGGAGGATTGGAAAGGTCTTACCCTTCCTGGTGGACATATTGAGAAAGGTGAGTCGATAGTGGATGCAGTTGTAAGAGAGATGAAAGAAGAAACCGGGTTGAAAATTTTTAATCCCAGATTGTGTGGTGTAAAACAGTTCCCGATTGAAGATGGAAGGTATATTGTATTTTTGTTTGAAACGGAAGAATTTGAAGGGAAAGTTGTATCTTCTGAAGAAGGAAAAATGGAATGGGTAAATAGGACGGAACTTGCAAATAGAAATATTGTAAAGGATTTACCAGAACTTATACAGGTTATGGTGGACGATAAACTTACAGAGTTTCAGTATGTTATTGAAGATGAAAAATGGAATGTTATTCTAAAATAGGATATGAAAATTATTTGCTAATTTGGAAATGTGCATGTTGGGTGAATTGTTAAAATATATATTGAAAAATTGGCACAAAACATGAATAGTATCAAATGTAATAACTGATTATATAAAATAAAACAGTACCATTACATTTGTGAAAGAATGAATCAATTAGTAGGAAAAGTAAAGAAACAGATTTAGGCATTTGAAATTAAGAATAGTATAAATAGTATAAATAGTAGGAAAAGTAAAGAAATATAATTCGAGTATTTGAAATAGAAAATAGTATAATTAGTTTGAAAAGTAATGAGACAAAGTGTCTGGGTAAATATAACAATATAATTAGATTAGAAAGATTAGTAAGCTGAAATCAAGAAAACAATATGATGATATAGCGGATGAATAATGAATTAATTTATAAATCTATTAATGTGTGTAGGAAATGATTTTTTCTATTTTAGGTGATAAATTGTAAATAGAGTAAATTGTAAGTAGAGCAAAATATAGATAGAGCAAATTGCAAATAGGATAAGTTGTAATAGAATAAATTATTAATAAGATAAATTTATGGCTCTTCGGGGATAATTGTGGGTAAAAAATCCCCGAACTCCTTTATTTATGCCGATTTGGTGACTTTTGCTTTTCGGTTAGGTAGTGGAATGACCAAATCGGAGCATACAAGGTATATCATATCCATCATATTTTGCA
>JAXJWH010000016.1:0-25375 GCA_036308125.1 Agathobacter sp. | reverse complement strand
TTCTTTGAATGACATAGAGAATACCTTCTTTCCTAAGATATCTCTATTATACAGCAAGTAAACTGTTTTGGCTTGTATCTACTACAAAATATATGAACTTTTCAAGGTGCTATAGAGGGGCTTTTGACCCCAACATCATATGTAGTTGAGTATGATATTAACGGTAAATAAATGTTTATATTATAACGATATGAAAATAAGTTATGGGAGGTTGTTATGAGAAAAGTAAATGTAGCAATTGCGGATGATAATGAACTCATGCTTCAATTGCTTGAAGAAATTATTTCAGAAGATAAAGAATTAGAATTAGTAGGTAAAGCAAAAGATGGGGTAGAGGCTTTAGAAATAATAAAAGACAAACAACCTGATATTATGTTATTAGATGTGGTTATGCCTAATCTTGATGGATTAGGTGTATTAGAAAAAGTCAGAAATGATAAAGATATTAAAATACATCCCTCGTTTTTAATGATAAGCGCTGTGGGAAAAGAAAAAATTACAGAAGAAGCTTTTGAAATGGGTGCTGATTATTATATTATGAAACCATTCGATCAGGAAAATATAATAAAGCAGATTAAAAAAGCTAAAATCAGAAAAGATAATGATTCAGGCAGAAATGCAACCCGTAAGAGTCTTGAAACAGAAGTGACCAATATAATACATGAAGTGGGAGTCCCAGCGCATATCAAGGGGTATCAATATCTAAGAGATGCGATTATTATGTCCGTTAACGATATGGAAATGTTAAACTCAATTACGAAAATACTTTATCCAACAATAGCAAAAAAATATCAAACAACCTCAAGCAGAGTTGAAAGAGCAATAAGACATGCAATAGAAGTGGCATGGAGCAGAGGTAAAATGGATACAATAGATACACTTTTTGGATATACTATCAATACCGGAAAAGGTAAACCAACAAACTCAGAATTTATTGCCCTTATAACAGATAAGATACGATTAGAAATGTAAAAATCTGATGTAAAATCAATTCAATTATGGTATAATTTTTATATCGTAGGAGGTTTAGTGTATGAAAAACGTATTATTTGTTTCGTCTGAAGCAGTACCATATATTAAAACAGGGGGGCTTGCAGATGTTGTAGGTTCATTACCTCGTTTTATAAATAAAGATGAATATGATGTAAGAGTAATTATACCAAAATATGCATGTATGAAAGAAGAATTTAATTCAGAATTAAGATTTGTTTGTCATTTTTATGTGCATCTGGGTTGGAGAAGACAATATGTAGGGATATTCGAATCAGAATATCAAGGGATAAAATACTATTTTGTAGATAACGAATTTTATTTTGCAGGAAATAATCCATACAATAACATATATGAAGACGTAGAAAAGTTTGCATTTTTTTCTAAAGCAGTTCTTTCGTGTCTTCCATATATTGATTTTGAACCTAATGTTATTCATTGTAATGACTGGCAGACAGCTCTTGTTCCAGTTTTTTTGAAGACAACATTTGGTTCAGATATTTTTTACCAGAATATCAAGACTGTATTTTCTATTCATAACCTGAAATTCCAGGGAAGATGGAAATTAAACGAAGTCAAAGACATAACAGGTTTACCTGAGCATATATTTAATGCAAATAAATTAGAAGCCTATGGAGAAGCCAACTATTTAAAGGGCGGTTGTATCTATGCGGATGCAATAACAACAGTAAGCCCATCTTATGCCAATGATATTAAGACAATAGAAGGCGGTGAAGGACTTCATGGAGTCATGGTTTCAAGAGAAGACGATTTATATGGTATATTAAATGGTCTTGACTATGACGAATATAATCCAACCACTGATTCCAACATAAAATATCATTTTTCTGTGGATAGCGTACGAAGTGAAAAAAGAAAAAATAAGACAGCTCTTCAAAAGGAATTCAATTTGCCAACAAAAGAAGATGTGCTATTAATCGGAATTGTTTCAAGAATGACTGATCAGAAAGGATTTGATTTAATAGATTATATATTAGATGAAATGTTAGCAAATCAGAACATACAATTAGTAGTTCTGGGAACCGGTGAAGAACGTTATGAAAATATGTTTAGATACTTTAAAGACAAGTATCCACAGAAATTAAGTGTATGTATAGGATATTCAGAAGAGAAGGCACATAGAATATATGCTTCCTGTGATGCTTTTTTGATGCCTTCGTTATTTGAACCATGTGGATTAAGTCAGATGATGTCCATGAGATATGGAACAATACCTATTGTGCGAGAAACCGGAGGTTTGAAAGATACTGTAGAACCATATAATGAATATGAACATACCGGAACGGGATTTTCATTTGCAAATTATAATGCACATGAAATGTATGATGCAATAAAATATGCATACAGGGTATATCATAATTATCCAAATGAATGGAATGAAATGGTAAAACGTGTTATGAAAGTAGATTTCTCCTGGAATTCTTCGGCTAAGAAATATGAAGATATTTATAATAAAATTATTGATGAAGAATTTTAGTTATTATTAATTATATCATCAGTTATCAAAAAAGAGTTTCAATCTTGAGGCTCTTTTTTTATGCAATATCTTCCTGAATTATGTCTTCCTGAACTATTTCAGGCATCATCAATTGCTTCTTTTCCCTTGAATAGTAGTAAGAATGGTCAGAAAGTATTTCACTGTCTGTTAACTGAGTTGAATTTACATCCTGTATTAATTTGTCATAATTCATCATCTGATCTATGCTGTCAGAAGGGACAATGAGAAATTCGTGAATACTGCTTGGAAGTAAGATTAGATCGCTATCAAATTTATTTGATATTTCTTCAAGAAGACCTGGATACAAAATTGATGTAGCCCCATTTAGAAAATTATAATTAGTAAGAACGAAAAGGTTTTCTGGTTTAAGTTCAATTAATGGATTTTGTCTTTTTAATACATCAACAATGTTATCGAGTTTATGTGGAAGTAATCGGGGCATATTAATAATTGCTTCATCGTAGAGATCGTCTTTTGTAATGTCCCAGATTAAAAGAAGATTATTCTTGATTGTGATAGATGCGTTATTTTGTTGGTCGTAATCCACCAGTATCTGGAAGATAATAGCAAAATCAAGATATTTAAAATGAGGTGTGTCTTTTAGAAAATCAATATTCTGGTCGTAATTGATTAATTTCATTACAATTTTAGATTTACAATTTTCAAATTTGGTAAATAAATCTACATTAGCACTATGTTTTGGTGCGTGTTCTTTGTATGTGTTCATAATATCTTCGCAGATATCTTCGATACTTACACCATCAAGATATCTGTGATAATAATGATTCAGATAAATAGTTGGTGAAATGTTACATGATGGATTAATAAATGTCAGACCATCATATACTACACCGTTATTTTTCTGAATTGGTTGGATTGAAACTGAAAACTCTGGTTCAACCATGCTTTTGACATGTTCTTGAACAGTCTCTAAGAAATCATTGTATTTCATAATTTTACTCCTTTATAGAATTAATAAAATATAATATGGGGGTTAATGCACGATATGTGCAAGAATTAAAAAATCCGCAGGATTTGTATCCCGCGGACATAATATATCATCTACAAAAATAAAAATCAATAGGAAAATTAGTCTATATTTTTAGTTTTTGCCAAAGATTGCTATATAAAGTTGTCTTTTCATCACTTAATGCTTTGTATACTTCGCATCGTTTTATTATATCATCTGAAGGATTTATAGCCGTATTATTCTTTAAAGCGTCATCCATGCTAAGATTTACAGATTTAAGAGGAGAAGCATAGTACACATATTCAAAATTAGCTTTTCCAACTTTGTCACTGCATGTATAATTTAAGAATTTGTACGCAAGCTCAGGATTTTTACACGTTTTTGGTATGAACCATGAATCAATCCATAAATTAGACCCTTCCTTCGGAACTGAATATTCAAGGTCTGGGTTTACACTCATTGCAGTAGCAGCTTCACCGGAATAGCAGACTGCAATGGAAGCGTTCTCAGCTATCATTTCATCACAGGTTTCATCGACATAGTACGCAATAACATTTTTGCTTTGTTTTGATAATAGATTTACTGCAGTATTAAGTCGTTTTTCATCGGTTTCATTGATTGAAAATCCAGAAGAAATTAAAGCTGGAGAAAAAGCATCTCTGACAGAATTAATCATAATCATGTCCTGTGAATATTTATTACTCCACAGACAATCCCAGCTATTTACATCTTTAGAATCTACAGTTTTTGTGTTATAAAGCAATCCAAGAGTACCGTAGAAATAAGGAATTGTATATTTATGTTCCGGGTCAAATGATTCGGACATATCAATTATTTTAGTTTCCACATTGTCGTAGTTTTCAATGGCATTATAGTCCATAGGTAAAACTTCGTTTTCTGAAATAAGTTTTTCGATTATGTAGTCAGAAGTGCAGATTATATCATAATCTATAGCTCCTGCTTTATATTTTGTATACATTTCCTCAGGGTCTTCATATTCCTCATACTTTATGTTAATTCCGGTTTCCTTCTCAAAATCAGAAAGTGCTTTATCATCATAGTATTTTCCATAATTTAGAATAGTTAAAGTTTGAGTTGATTTTTGGTTATTGGTCTGAATATATATAATGGATGCAGAACCAATTACTAAAGCAATAACAACAACTGAAGTTACGATTTTGCTTGCATAATAAAATATATGGTGTCGTGTAATTTTATATTTTGGTGTCTGCACAGGTTTTTGTGGTTTAACATTGGCAATTAGAAGAAGCAGTAAAACTGTGAAAAATAAAATTGTTGAAAGTGCATACAATTCCGGTTTTACGCCCTTTTTCAATTCGGTATAAAGCATGGTTGATAAAGTGTTTACACCGGCTCCTTTTGTGAAATATGTTATACTAAAGTCATCAAGGGACATGGTAACAGCCATTAAAAATCCTGAAAAAACACCTGAGCGTATCTGTGGCCATGTGATTTTACAAAAAGCATATAATGGGGAAGCGCCTAAATCCAAAGCCGCTTCGTATGTATATCTGTTTAATTGCTTTAATTTTGGCAAAATATTTAAAATTACATAAGGTATACTAAAAGTTATATGTGCAATTAATACTGTAACAAAGCCTAAATCTATGAATTTTACAAACAAAAGCATCATTGAAATTCCGGTAACAATATCAGCATTAAGAAGCGGAATATTTGTTGCCGCAAGATAAATTGCCTGCTTTTTTCTTCGCATGGAATTAATTCCTATGGCAGCACATGTTCCGATGATAGTTGAAATAATTGCAGACAAAAGAGTAATCTCTATTGTTGTAGCAAAGGCATTCATTATACTTTCGTTTTGGAAACAATTTTTATACCAGTCAAAGGTGAACCCTCCCCATGTAACTTTGGATTTTGAGTTATTAAAGGACAAAACAATCAAAATCAATATAGGCAGATAAAGAAAAAGAAAGATTAAAGCCATATAAAGGTATGAAAATATCTTTTTTACCATAATGTTGTTTCCTCCTCTGACTTAGTAAAGAAATTCGTGATAGCCATACTTAATATGACAAATATCATTAATACTAATGACAACGCACTTCCTATATTCCATTGAGAACCATGAATAAAATCCTGTTCAATAATATTTCCTATTAGAAGAACTTTTCCACCGCCGAGGATCTGTGAAATTGCAAAAGAGGTAAGTGATGGAACAAATACCATAACAATTCCGCTTATTATACCAGAAACGGTTAGAGGAAGAATTATTTTAAAGAAAATCGTAATCTGGTTTGCTCCAAGGTCAAGTGCTGCTTCAATGTAATCTTTTCGGATTCTTGCCATTGAGTTATATATAGGCAAAAGCATAAAAGGCAAGAAATCATAAACCATTCCAATGACAACAGCCGTTGGAGTATTAACAATGTTTAATGAAGGAAGATTTAATGCAGCTAAAAAGGAATTTATTATTCCATTTTTTGAAAGGAGCTGTTTCCATGCCAAAATTCTAAGCATGAAATTCATCCACATTGGAAGCATAAAAATAAATACAACTATGTTGCTGTCTGACAGATTAAATCTGCTAAGTATCATTGCCAAAGGATAAGCAAGAATAAGACAGATTAGTGTGCATAAAATTCCAAGTTTAAGTGACAAAAGTAATGCATTTATATTTATTTTATTAAAAATAGATATTAAATTGTTAAAGGTAAAATTAAAATCAACGTCTACAAACGCATAATAAACAATCATAAAAAGAGGAAGAATAATAAATCCTATCATCCAGATAGTATAAGGGGCGGTTAATAACTGTTTTTTAATATTATTCATCAATCAACACCGCCTTTTCATCAGATGATTCAGGCTTATGCATAATCTGAATATTTTCAGGAATGACTCTTATTCCAACATTAGCACCATTATTAAAATATTTTGTTGTGTGTACTAACCATAAATATCCGTTTGCTTCTACTTCAAGTTCGTAATGAACCCCTTTAAAAATAACTGATTTTACAACGCCTGAAATCTGACCTGCATCAGAATCCACAAGTTCAACATCTTCAGGTCTGATAACAACATCGACAGGTTTGTTTTCACCAAAACCTGTATCAACGCAAGCAAATTTGCAACCCAAAATCTGAACAACTTTATCTTTAATCATAATTCCATCGATTATATTACTGTCTCCGATAAAATCAGCAACGAAAGCATTTTGAGGTTCGTTATATATTGTTTCAGGAGTTCCAATTTGCTGAATGTGTCCCTGATTCATAACAACAATTGTATCAGACATTGTAAGTGCCTCTTCCTGGTCATGTGTTACAAAAACGAAAGTAATTCCTAATTCTTCCTTTAATCGAATCAATTCATATTGCATGTTTTGTCTGAGCTTAAGGTCGAGAGCACCAAGAGGCTCATCAAGTAAAAGAACCTTTGGTTCATTAACAATGGCTCTTGCTATGGCAATTCTTTGTTGCTGCCCACCGCTTAAGGAATCTATATATCTATTCTCGAAACCTTCAAGATTTACAAGTTTAAGGGCATATTTAATTTTATCATTTATATATGCTTTGCTTTTGTTTTTAATTTTTAATCCAAATGAAATATTTTCTCCGATAGTCATATGAGGGAATAATGAATATTTTTGAAAAACAGTATTCAGATTTCTCTTATTTGGTGGGAGATTTGTAATGTCCATTGAATCAAAAAGTATTTTCCCTGAATCAGGAGTTTCAAATCCGCCAAGAAGACGCAGGGTAGTGGTTTTTCCACAGCCGGATGGTCCTAAAAGAGTAATAAATTCGTTTTCACGAATATAGAGATTAAAATTATCAAGAACACAATTTCCATCATAGGATTTGTGTATATTTATAAAATTTATTAATTCCTTTTTCATAAGTTATTGCCTTTCTATGAGTTTAAATCAACACAGAATAATTTTATATTAATACGGTTTTTTGTCAATATTTTTGAGAGATTTAATATAGTTTAAAATTACAAAAAATTTTAATTGCAAAAATTGTATTGATTTTATATTTATCATTTGGTACAATAGCTTGTGTGCCGATATGGCTCAGTAGGTAGAGCAACGCACTCGTAATGCGTAGGTCACCGGTTCGAATCCGGTTATCGGCTTATAAGCATCCTTATTGTTAAGGGTGCTTATGTTATATAATGTATAATTTTTATGCATTATACATATTAGTGTCTGGCATCAGGATATGGTGATTTTGTTTATCACCATAATTTTAGGAAAGGTAAGAAAAAATGAATTTCAAACAGAAAAAGTTAATAGCTATTTTAATTCTTGTGTGTGTAGCACTTGGCGTAGTACTTGCAGGAACACTTGGAATGGGTAAATCACCGGTTTTTATGAGTGTGCTTGTTGTATTGCAGATTTTGATTGCTTTATTACTGCATGATTTAGAATTATGGTTTCATGGAGTGCTTATGATTGCAGAGGTAATTGCAGGAATAGCGATAGATTCTTTAATACTTGTTATTTTATTCGTGATTTTATATATTGTAGTTACAATATCAACCAAATATATTTGTGTAGGAGAGAAATAAGATGGAAAGTGACAGTTATACCCGACAACAATTGGATGATTTATTTATCAGAATGATAGAATTCAATGAGGGAGATCCACGCAGAATTCAGCATCTTACAAAGGTGCACAGTTATGCAAGGATAATTGGTATTGGCGAGAAACTTGAAGAAACAGAGCTTTACATTTTAGAAGCAGCTGCATATACGCATGATATAGGAATTCGTGTTGCGGAAGAAAAATATGGAAAGTGTGACGGAAAACTTCAGGAACAGGAAGGTCCTATTGTTGCACAAAAGATTTTATCTGAATTAGGTTTTGAAAATTATATGATAGAACGAATCTGTTATCTTATTGGTCATCATCATACATATTCCAATATAGATGGCATGGATTATCAGATACTTATTGAGGCCGATTTCCTGGTTAATCTTTATGAAGATAAATCCAATATATTTGCGATTAAATCGGCATATAAGAAGATATTTAAAACCAAAACCGGAAAATATATATTTAGAAAAATGTTTGATTACGGTCATGAAAGTGAATAATTAATTTGTACCTGCACATGCTGTAATGCTGTGCAGGTATTTTAATTTAATTAGTATTTATATTTATTGGAGAAAACATGAATAAAATAAATTATCAGAAGAAAATGGAAGAGATTATTAAGATAGAATGTAATAATAAGGTTCCTACGTTACTTATGCACAGTTGCTGTGCACCATGCAGTTCTTACTGTATAGATTATTTATCGGATTATTTTGAAATTACAATTTTATATTATAATCCAAATATTTATCCGGAAGAAGAATATTATCTAAGGGTAAATGAACAAAAGAAGTTTATTGAATCATTTCCGACTAAGCATAAAGTAAAATTTGTTGAAGGCAGATATGATAAGGAAAAATTCTATGAAATCACAAAAGGGATGGAAAATGTGCTGGAAGGGCATGAAAGATGTCATAAATGTTATGAATTAAGATTAAGAGAAGCAGCAGATTATGCCAAAAAAAATGATTTTGATTATTTTACCACCACATTGTCTATAAGCCCTTTGAAAGATGCACAGAAACTTAATGAGATTGGCAAAAAACTTTCTGATGAATATGGAATAAAATATTTATATTCAGATTTTAAAAAGAAGGAAGGCTATAAAAAATCTACGGAGATTTCCAAGGAATACGGAATGTATCGACAGTATTATTGTGGATGCGTGTATTCTAAGAAACAAAGAGATACTGAAATAGCACAAAAAAATGCTAATCAATAGTTGATTACTTTGGAAAATTAATTTATAATATGCTCAATGTGTATAAAAATAGAAATAAATTAATAAATATACGTTTTAAGGAGGAATAACCATGGCACAGTTATGGGGCGGACGCTTCACAAAGGAAACAGATAAATTAGTTTACAATTTTAATGCGTCCATTTCATTTGATCAGAAATTTTATAAACAGGATATCGAAGGAAGCATTGCTCATGTTAAGATGCTTGGAAAGCAAAAGATTCTTACAGAGCAGGAGATGAATGACATCGTAGAGTGCTTAAAGCAGATTTTAGCAGATGTTGAGAGTGGAAAATTAGAGATTTCTGACGAATATGAAGATATTCACAGTTTTGTTGAGGCTAATCTTATAGACAGACTTGGAGATACAGGTAAGAAATTACATACAGGAAGAAGCAGAAATGATCAGGTTGCACTTGATATGAGATTATATACAAGAGCTGAGGTTCTTGAAACAGATGAGCTTTTAAAGGATCTTTTAAAGGTGATTTTACGCCTTATGAAAGAAAACGTTGATACAATAATGCCTGGATTCACACATTTACAGAAGGCACAGCCTATTACTTTGGCACATCATATGGGTGCATATTTTGAAATGTTCAAGCGTGACAGATTAAGACTTAAGGATATTTATGAGAGAATGAATTATTGTCCATTAGGTTCTGGTGCCCTTGCTGGAACAACATATCCATTAGACAGAGAATATTCAGCAGAATTATTAGGATTTTATGGTCCAACATTAAATAGTATGGACGGAGTATCAGACAGAGATTACCTTATTGAATTCCTTTCAGCATTATCTACTATTATGATGCATCTTTCACGTTTTTCAGAGGAAATTATTATCTGGAATTCAAATGAATATCAGTTTGTGGAAATTGACGATGCTTACAGTACAGGAAGCAGTATTATGCCACAGAAGAAGAACCCTGATATTGCGGAACTTGTAAGAGGAAAAACAGGACGTGTTTATGGTGCCTTAATGTCACTCCTTACAACAATGAAGGGAATTCCACTTGCATATAATAAGGATATGCAGGAAGATAAGGAATTATCATTTGATGCATTTGATACTGCAAAGGGATGCCTTGCATTATTTACAGGAATGCTTGATACAATCAAGTTCAATAATGATATAATGAGAAAGAGCGCAAATAACGGATTTACTAATGCAACAGATGCAGCTGATTATCTGGTAAATCATGGTATTCCATTCAGGGATGCTCATGGAATTATCGGACAGATTGTATTATATTGCATTGATAAGGGGATTGCCATTGATGACATGTCATTAGACGAATTAAAGAAATTCAGTGATGTTTTTGAGGAAGATGTTTATGATGCAATTTCCATGGAAACATGCGTAAATAAAAGACTTACTGTCGGTGCTCCTGGACAGGAAGCAATGAAAAAAGTTATTCAAATTAATGAAGAATACTTATCAGAATAATTAATTTTATTTATAAATAATTATTTTTTTGTGCACATTGAATAATATTTCTCTCTCAAATTAATTTATTTAATATAGTTTTTTCCTTGTTTTTTGTTAATAATTAAAGTAATATATTTACTACAAAGACACTTGTTTGCGAGAGACGGACAAACATCCAATTGCACAAACAAATAATACGTTTAAAAAGGAGAATTAATAATGAGCGAAAAACTTAAAGTTGGTATTCTTGGTGGAACAGGAATGGTTGGACAGAGATTTATATCTTTATTAGAGAATCACCCATGGTTTGAGGTGACAACAATTGCTGCAAGTCCAAGAAGTGCCGGAAAGACATACGAAGAGGCAGTTGGAGGTCGTTGGAAAATGGATTCTCCAATGCCAGAAAATGTAAAGAACATTATCGTTAAAAATGTAAATGAAGTTGAAGAAGTAGCTTCACAGGTAGATTTTGTATTTTCGGCAGTTGATATGACTAAGGAAGAGATTAAGAAAATCGAAGAAGATTATGCAAAAACAGAAACACCTGTAGTTTCTAACAACAGTGCACACAGATGGACACCTGATGTTCCAATGGTTGTACCTGAAATTAATCCACAGCACATGGATGTAATCAAATATCAGAGAGAAAGACTTGGAACAAAGAGAGGATTTGTTGCAGTTAAGCCTAACTGTTCAATTCAGTCTTACGCACCAGTTTTAACTGCATGGAAAGAATTTGAGCCATATGAAGTTGTAGTATCAACATATCAGGCTATTTCAGGAGCAGGAAAGACATTCAAGGATTGGCCTGAAATGGAAGGAAATATCATTCCATTTATCGGTGGTGAGGAAGAAAAATCTGAAAAAGAGCCACTTCGTGTATGGGGACATATTGATGATGAGAAGAAGGAAATAGTTCCTGCTACTTCACCAATTATCACAGCACAGTGTATCAGAGTTCCTGTTCTTAATGGTCATACAGCTTCTGTATTTGTTAAATTTAAGAAAAAACCTACAAAAGAGCAGTTAGTTAAAGCGTTACTTGATTACAGCGGAGTTCCACAGGAGCTTAAGCTTCCAAGTGCACCTACACAGTTTATCCAGTATCTTGAAGAGGATAATCGTCCACAGGTTTCTCTTGACGTTAATTACGAGAACGGAATGGGAATCTCAGTAGGAAGATTAAGAGAAGATACAGTATATGACTGGAAGTTTGTTGGACTTTCACACAATACAGTTCGTGGTGCTGCCGGCGGAGCAGTTCTTTGTGCAGAGTTACTTAAAGCTCAGGGATATATTACAAAGAAATAATTAAATATATTTGAACTATTATTTACCCTTCAATTGTTGGACTGTTGTCTGACTTTTGGAGGGTAGTTTAATTTTATTATAAGTTTTGAAGTTTTTACTTGCGTACTAATTTAAATGTGATATAATAAAATTGTACGATGTAATATACAAAGTTGGGAGGCACATATGGTGATAAAGAAAACAGACTTAAATATGTTGAATGAACAGTACGCAAAGGCTGGTAATCAGCTTGTTGTGATTTATGGGAGGAAAGGTTGTGCAAAGGAACAGTTAATCAGAGAATTTTTAGCTGATAAGCAGTGCTTTTATTACCGCTGCAGAAAGGCTGAAAAGGAGCATCAGAAGAGAATTTTTGGGGAAGAACTTAGAAAGAGATTTGATTGTAAACTTACGAAGGACTCATATGATGATTACTTTAATCATTTAAAGGCAGATGGTCCTTCAAAATTAGTTGTTGTTATAGATGATGCTGATTTAATTACAAAGAAGGATCCTGAATTTGTAAGCAGCATTTTTAAACTTAAGAATAAGAAGTTATATGCAGGTCCTGTTATGATTGTTTTAGCTTCTAACTCAATTGTGTGGGCAGAAGAAGATGTTGAGACTCTTTTTGAAGCTAAAATTAAGAAAGTTGACGAATTTATCAAGGTAGGTCAGCTTGGATTTATCGACATCGTACAGGCATTTCCTGAGTTTTCACTTACAGATTCTGTGAAAATGTACGGAGTTTTAGGCGGTGTTCCTGAATATCTTGAACATTGGGATGTTAAGAAGAGTTTCAAACAGAATATATGTGATTTGGTTCTTTCAGAGAGCGGTGCATTATACAAGGAATCAGATGTTCTTGTGTCATCAGAACTTAGAGAACTTTCTGTATATTTTTCAATTTTGTCTACAATTGCAAATGGAAATAATAAATTAAATGATATTTTCCTTGCAACAGGTTTTTCAAGAGCAAAGATAAGTGTATATATGAAGAATTTAGCATCATTTGATGTTATTGAGAAGGTTGTATCTTTCCAGACAGGCGGATGGGAGAATGCCAAGAAAGGTGTTTATCGTATCAAGGATACATTTACTAACTTCTGGTTTACATTTATATATGAAAATTTATCAGACCTTCATATGATGGAGCCAGGAGATTTTTATGATAAATATATTGAGCCAGGACTTGATTCTTATCTTAATAGATATTTCAAGACAGTATGTATGGAATATATGATGCTCTTAAATCAGGTTGGAAAAGTGCCATTTGAAATCACAAAGATTGGTACATGGATTGGAAAAAATGGTTCAATTGATATTATTGCGCAGAGTACAGATAGAAAGAATATCATTGGAATCTGTAACTGGGATGAGCCATTCTTAACAAACAAGATGGTTGATGATATGATTGAGACAATGAAACTTGCTAAAGTTTCTTCAGAACATTTCTATCTATTTTCAGCAAAAGCATTTGAAATTGCAGTTCAGGAGCGCGCCAAGGAGGATAAGCGTTTCGAACTTATAGATATGAATGAGTTATAATATAAAGAGAGAGTAGTATGGGAAAATCTTTAATTATTACCGAGAAACCATCTGTTGCTCAGGAATTTGCTAAAGTGCTTAAAGTTTCCGGGCGACAGGATGGTTATATCGAGAATCAGGAATATGTTATCACATGGTGCGTAGGTCATTTGGTTGGATTGGTATATCCTGAAGATTATGATATAAAGTATAAGAAATGGAAGCTCGAAGATCTTCCATTTCTTCCTAAAGAATATAAATACGATGTAATAAGTAATGTTAGAAAACAATATACAATAGTCAATGGAATGTTACATAGAGAAGATATTGACAGAGTATATTGGGCAGGTGATGCCGGAAAAGAAGGACAGACAATTGAGGAAAACATCAGGAATTTCGGTGGTGTAAGAGAGGGCATGGAGGAACTTAGAGTTTGGATCGATTCTCAGACGGAAGAGGAAATTCTAAGGGGAATACATGAAGCAAAGCCAATGTCTGCCTATGCAAATCTAGGTAATTCTGGAATAATGAGAACCATTGAAGATTATGCGATGGGAATAAATTTTTCCAGAGTAATGTCTATTAAATATGGTAATTTGCTTAATAAAGCAGCAGGAACAAAGTCATATACGGCGATAGCTGTAGGAAGAGTTATGACATGTGTTCTTGGAATGGTTGTTATCAGGGAACGTGAGATTAGAAATTTCAAGGAGACTCCATTTTATAAGGTAATTGCAAAATTTACAGATGATGATATTGAAGGAGAGTGGAAATCGGTAGATGGCTCTTCTTATTTTGAGTCCCCATTATTATATAAAGAAAATGGATTTAAGGAAGAAAAGGACGCACAGGAATTAATTGACAAATTAAAGGATAGTAGAGCTGTTGTTGATTCCATAGATAAATCCGTTTCTAGGAAAAAAGCACCACTTTTATTTAATCTTGCAGAACTTCAGGCGGAATGTTCTAAGAAATTTAAAATTAGTCCTGACGAAACACTACAAATCGCACAGGATTTATATGAAAAGAAACTGACCACTTATCCAAGAACTGACGCAAGAGTGTTATCAAGTGCAGTTGCAAAAGAAATATACAAAAATTTAAACAAATTAAAAGGTTTTGACGTAACATCGTCATTTACTAATAAGATTTTGGAAAATAAATCCTATGCAAATATTGCAAATACACAATATACAGATGACAGTAAAGTAACAGACCACTATGCGATAATACCAACTGGACAATTAAGCGAATTAAATACTCTTAATTCGCTTCAAAGAAGTGTTTTTGAATTAATTGTAAGGCGTTTTTTAAGCATATTTTATCCACCGGCAGAGTATGAAACGGTGAAATTGTGTGTAAACATAAGTGGTGAGAGGTTCTTTACTTCTGCTAAAGTGTTAAAAAAAGAAGGCTATTTAGAAGTTGCAACTCCTCCTAAGAAGAAAACCTTTGAAGAAAGCAACAACAGAATACTTGGAGGACAGAAATTAGAAAGTGAAGCAGATAGCGAAAATGAGGAAATCACTTTTAATCCGAAAATTTTAATCGATTTGGCGGACAAAGTGGCAAAAGGTGACGAGATTGACGTTAATGGATTTGGAATTAAATTTGGCAAAACTTCACCACCTAAGAGATATACATCAGGTTCAATGGTTCTTGCGATGGAAAATGCTGGACAATTAATAGAAGATGAAGAACTAAGAGAACAAATTAAAGGTTCGGGAATCGGAACATCTGCAACTCGTGCGGAAATTATTAAAAAGTTAGTCAGAATTGAATATTTAAATTTAAACAAGAAAACTCAGATTTTAACGCCAAACAATCTGGGAGAAATGGTATATGAAGTTGTAAATATGACAGTTCCATCAATGCTAAACCCTAAAATGACAGCTTCCTGGGAAAAGGGGCTTGAGGGTATAACTAATGGGACTGTAGATTTTTGGGAATATCGTGAGAAACTTGAAAACTTTATACGACGTGAAACTCAAAAGATGATTTCTGTGGATATTAAAGAGCCGTTGGCAGAGCGTATTAGTGATTATGCAGGAAAAAATGCAACCGGTGCAGGTGCCAGACGAAAAATCGGTGCAGTTTGTCCTTGGTGTAAAGGGCAGATTGTGACTACTCCATTTGGATATGGCTGTGCAAATTACAAAAATGATAAAAGTGGATGTAATTTTAGTATAGGTGAAATTGCAGGAGTGTCTTTAGAGGAAGAACAGGCTGTTAAACTTTTGAAGGAAGGTCGAACTGATACCATAAGGGGATTCAAATCCAAAAATGGTAAAAAATTCGATGCGGCTTTAGTTTTGGCGGAAGAAGAAGGAAAACAACCACAAATTCAATTTGACTTTAATAATGTTGAACCAGAATATATAGAGGATGTTATGTGTCCTGATTGCGGTGGAAAAATTCGTAAAACTGTCTTTGGATATGGATGTGATAAGTATTCTGCGGATGATGAAAAAAGCTGCAAATTTAGTATTGGACAAATTGCAGGTAAAAGTCTAAGCGTTTCAAATCTGAAACAATTATTAAATGCAAAAAAAACCGATACCATAAGAGGTTTTAAATCAAAAAATGGAAAAAAATTTGATGCCTGCCTTGTATTAGTCAAAAACAGTGAAGGCAGAAGTGTTGTTCAGTTTGATTTCGATAATGTGCAGGACGACATAATACCTGATGTGGAATGTCCAATATGTGGTGGTAAAATTAAAAGGACTTCATTTGGATATGGCTGTATGAATTACAAAGGCGATGAAGAGGGCAGTTGTAAATTTAGTGTCGGACAGATTGCAGGGAAGAGTATACCTGTGTCTAATCTTAAACAGTTGCTTACCACAAGGAAAACTGAAACCATAAGAGGTTTTAAATCAAAAACAGGTAAAAAGTTTGATGCCTGCCTTGTTCTTAAGGAAGATGAAAACGGAATTAGTATTCAGTTTGATTTTGAAAATGTGGAAGCTAAGAAAGTTAGTGATGTTAAGTGTCCTATTTGTGGCGGTGACATTGTTGTGACTCCATTTGGGTATGGCTGTGCGAATTATGATAAAGGAAATGAGGAAAGTTGTAGATTTTCAATCGGAAAAATGGCTGAAAAATCTTTAACAGAAGCTCAGGTAAAGCAATTACTGACAAAGGGATGCACAGACACCATAAGGGGATTTAAGTCCAAAACAGGCAAAAAATTTGATGCAAAAATTGCTTTAATGAAAAATGAGGATAATAAAGTGACAGGTTTAAAATTTGATTTTAATGATTTAGAACCAGTCACTGTAAAAGACGTAAAATGTCCGTTATGCAATGGTAAAATAGTTGTAACTTCATTTGGTTATGGATGTGAAAATTACAAAAAGGATGATCCTGAAAGCTGCAAATTCAGTATAGGAAAAATTGCAGGGGTGAAATTAAAGGAAAAAGATGTTAAACTTTTACTGTTAGAAAAAAAGACTCCTGTGATTACAGGATTTATTGCAAAGACCGGTATGATGTTTGATGCGGCTTTAAAATTGACAGAAGACGGTAAAGTGGAATTTGATTTTCCGCAAAGACCAGAACCTATAGAAACAACGGTAATATGTCCAAAATGTCAGAAGAAGATGTTAAGAACCCGGTGGCAGTTAGAATGTGAATGTGGTTTCAAAGTATGGCATACAATTGCTAAGGTTCAGCTTTCTGATGAGATTATTTCGGAATTGCTTACAACAGGCAAGACTAAGAATAAAGTCACAGGTTTTGTTTCAAAAGCAGGTAATACCTTTGATACATGCTTAAAGTATGAAGACGGAGATATTAAATTTGATTTTGAGAATAAGGGTGAGAATCCTTCGGACAAAACGGATGATAACAGTCTTGATTTTTCAAGTATAAGCGACGAAGAAATGCAATATATTCAAAATTTTCAGGAGAGTGAAAATTCTATTGATACGGCAAATGAAGATTTGCTGGCACTTATTCATGAAGAATAAAGAATAATAGAAGGAAAATGAGAGGATAAAATAATGGAGAATGCAAAGATTGCAAATTTGTACAGTTTAGAGCAGACAATTGCAAGGGAGTATTTAGAAAAATTTACTTATCCATGGGAGGCATTGGATGGAATAAGTGATTTTATAAAGGAAATCGGTCCTAAACTTGATAAAGATAAATATGATGAAGTAAAGGAAAATGTCTGGGTGGCAAAAAGTGCCAAAGTATTTGATAGTGCATATTTAAATGGCCCTTTAATTATTGATGAAGAGGCAGAGGTAAGGCACTGTGCATTTATAAGAGGTTCTGCAATAGTTGGAAATGGTTCTGTAATAGGAAATTCCACAGAACTTAAAAATGTAATTATCTTTAACAATGTTCAGGTACCACATTATAACTATGTTGGTGATTCAATTTTAGGATATAAATCTCATATGGGTGCAGGTTCAATAACTTCTAATGTTAAATCAGATAAGACATTGGTTGTTGTTAAGGATATCTATGCCACAGGAGAAGAGATTGAAACAGGAAGAAAAAAATTTGGTGCAATGCTAGGGGACAACGTTGAGGTTGGATGTAATTCAGTATTAAATCCAGGAACTGTAATCGGGAAAAATACCAATATTTATCCTTTGTCAAGAGTTCGTGGAGTTGTACCTTCTAATTCAATATTTAAGGATAAAGATAACGTTATCAGTAAGTATTAAATTGTAATTAAACGGGTTTTGAGATATATTTTTGTAAAATATATGGGCATATTCAAGGTATAATGTATTTTTAATGTATTTTTGCTATAAAATTTATACATTTTACTAGACTTTATATGAAAAATATGCGAAAATATCATCAGTGTGTAATAACGATAGTAACGTTTTACATTATACAATTCAATAAGCGAAAGGAGTCTTAAAATGATTTACACTAAGGAAGTTGAAAACATGTGTCCAGTAGCCAAGGGCGCAAAACATGAGCCAGCTCCTATTCCAGAAGAAGGAAAATGGGTTCATTCTAAGAAAATTGAGGATATTTCAGGATTTACACACGGTGTTGGCTGGTGTGCCCCACAGCAGGGTGCTTGTAAGCTTTCACTTAACGTAAAGAATGGTATTATTGAAGAGGCGTTAGTTGAGACAATTGGATGCTCTGGAATGACACATTCAGCAGCTATGGCAGCTGAGATTTTACAGGGAAAGACAATTCTCGAGGCTTTAAATACAGATTTAGTTTGTGATGCTATTAATACTGCTATGAGAGAGTTATTCTTACAGATCGTATACGGACGTACACAGTCTGCATTCTCTGATGATGGACTTGCAATCGGTGCAGGACTTGAAGATTTAGGAAAGGGACTTCGTTCTCAGGTAGGTACTATGTACGCTACTAAGGAGAAGGGTGTTCGTTACCTTGAGATGGCTGAAGGATATGTAACAGGTATCGCTTTAGATGAGAATAACGAAGTAATTGGATATCAGTTCGTTTCTCTTGGAAAGATGACTGACTTTATTAAGAAGGGTGATGACCCTAATACAGCTTGGGAGAAAGCTAAGGGACAGTATGGTCGTGTAGCAGATGCTGCTAAGATCATCGATCCACGTCAGGAGTAATCTAAGAAAGAAAGGAGAAATTGAAACAATGGCTTTATTTGAATCATATGAAAGAAGAATTGACCAGATTAATGCTGTATTAAACAGCTATGGAATCAGCTCAATCGAAGAAGCTGAGAAAATTACAAAGGACGCTGGACTTGATGTTTATAACATGGTTAAAGGTATCCAGCCAATTTGTTTTGAGAATGCATGCTGGGCTTACATTGTAGGTGCTGCAATTGCTATTAAGAAAGATTGTAGAAAGGCTGCAGATGCTGCTGCTGCAATCGGAGAGGGACTTCAGTCATTCTGTATTCCAGGATCAGTTGCTGATCACCGTAAGGTAGGATTAGGACATGGTAACCTTGGAAAGATGTTACTTGAAGAGGAGACAGAGTGTTTCTGTTTCTTAGCTGGACATGAGTCATTTGCAGCTGCTGAAGGTGCAATCGGAATCGCTGAGAAGGCTAACAAAGTTCGTCAGAAACCACTTCGTGTTATCCTTAACGGACTTGGAAAAGATGCTGCTCAGATCATTTCACGTATCAATGGATTTACATTCGTTGAGACAAAATATGATTACAAGACAGCTACACTTAACACAGTATATGAGAAGGCATACTCAGATGGACTTCGTGCAACTGTAAAATGTTACGGTGCTGATGATGTTCAGGAAGGTGTTGCAATCATGCATAAGGAGAACGTTGGTGTTTCTATCACTGGTAACTCAACAAACCCTACACGTTTCCAGCATCCAGTTGCAGGTACATACAAGAAAGAATGTATCGAGCAGGGTAAGAAGTACTTCTCAGTAGCATCAGGTGGTGGTACAGGACGTACACTTCATCCAGATAACATGGCAGCAGGACCAGCTTCATACGGTATGACAGATACATTAGGACGTATGCATTCAGATGCACAGTTCGCAGGATCTTCATCAGTTCCAGCTCACGTTGAGATGATGGGACTTATCGGAGCAGGTAACAACCCAATGGTTGGAATGACAGTTGCTGTTGCTGTATCTGTAGAAGAGGCAGCTAAAGCTGGAAAATTCTAAGAAATAAAATTGTTTAATATTATAGAGGGTATGTCATGTTTGACAAACCCTCTATTTTGTTTTTAGGAGGAAAAATATGGGAGAAAATAAACCGTTATTTGTTGCAAGTGGAGCAAGGGTTTTAGGAAATGTAGAATTTGGAGAAAATGTTAATATTTGGTTTAATGCTGTTATAAGAGCTGATGACAGGAAAATATATATTGGAAATAACAGTAATATTCAGGATAATTGCACATTACATATAGAAGAAGATGCAGATGTATATATAGGCGATTATGTGACAGTTGGACATAATGCAATTGTGCATGGTTGCACTGTAAGAGATAACACAGTAGTTGGAATGGGTGCAATTATTTTAAATCATGCAAAAATAGGAAAAAATTGTATTATAGGAGCGGGTGCGGTTGTACCGGAAGGTGTGGATATACCGGATAACAGCCTTGTAATCGGAGTTCCGGGAAAGGTAAAGAGAATACTTTCGGAAGAGGAAATTATTGAAAATAAAAATAATGCAATTCACTATGTGAAAATGGCAAAAGAATATAGATAAAAAGTACTAAAAATATTTACCAAAAATGAATTCTATGATATTATAATCTTGTGACTATGGTACTGAAAGTGGAAGGTGGGTATCTTAATGGATTATAATGAATTGGTTTTTAAGAAAAAAGCAAATAAAAAAGCATGTGTTGTTTGGATGATTCTATGCATTTTGTTAACGGCATCATGTGTTTTTTCTATGCTTCAGGGGTTACATTCATGGTATTACATTTATGTGAATGTGGTAATATGCTGGGTTCCGTTTGTAATTGGACTGATATATTTGAAAGTTAAGGGATTTGGAGCGGATAGATATAAAGATATTGTAGCTATTGGTTACAGTCTGTACTATTTATTTGTTGTGTGTTCATCTGATTCTTTTACGGCATTTGCGTACATTTTTCCAATGGTAAGTATGTTGATGTTGTACAAGGACAAAAAATTTATAATAAGATGTGGTGTTTGTACTACAATTGCTATTGCAATGAATATAGGATATCATGTGATAGCTTTTGATATGCGCTCACCAGAAAATATGAGAGATTATGAGATGCAGGTGGTTTGTGTCGTATTTTCATATGTATGTTACATTTTATCTATTGACCATATGTGTGAGTCAGATGGCGCATTGACGGATTCTATAAAGGCGAATCTTGACAGGGTTATAAAAACGATTTCCCAGGTAAAAACAGCGAGTATGTCGGTTGTTGATGGAGTCACTGTCGTAAGAGAACTGGCTGACGAGAATAAAAAGGGCGCAGGCAATGTTGTTGATGGAATGGAAAAACTGACAATGAACAATGACATATTACAACAGAAAACACTTTCTTCAATGGACATGACTACAGATATCAATACTCAGGTGAAAAATGTTGCAAATCTTATTGATGAGATGACTGTGTTAGTTAAAGAATCGGTGGGACATTCCGAAAAGAGTTCAAAAGAATTAACTGATGTTGTTTATGCAACAGAGCAGATGGCAAACTTGTCAGGAGAAATTGAAAAAGTATTAAATGAATTTAAACAGGAATTTAATAAAGTTAAAGAAGAAACAGGAACTATAGAAGAAATAACATCCCAGACGAATTTATTGTCGTTAAATGCTTCGATTGAAGCCGCAAGAGCCGGTGAAGCAGGAAAGGGATTTGCAGTTGTTGCAGATGAAATTAGAAACTTAAGTATGGGAACACAGGATTCTTCCAGCAGAATTCTTGAGGCGTTAAACAGATTAGAGGGTACAGCAGAAAAAATGACAGTTTCCATCACAAAGACTTTGGAATTGATTCAGGATACTACCCAAAAAATTAGTGTAGTTAATAAGAGTGTGTCATCTATTAATGATGATGCTATTCATATGGGAAACAATATTGATGTAATTGATTCTGCAATGAAAGATGTTGAAAATGCCAATAAGAACATGGTTGAAAATATGCAGGATATTTGTAACGTAATGGATACAATGACTGACTGTGTAAGAAATTCAGGACAGACAACCAGTGTTATGTTAAGCAAGTATGAGGAAACTGCCGTCAATGTAAATAAGATTGAAGATGTTGTTGGAAAACTCATGGAGGAACTTGGCGAAGGCGGTTTCATGGGTGTTCAGGATATTAAAAAGGGAATGTTTGTATCTATAATGGAAAATGGCGTTCCAGAAAACAGAGCGGATGAGATTAAGGCGAAAGTGTGCGGTGTGGAAGGTGATAAAGTTATTTTTGCATGTGGCACACATAGAGATATAAAACCAGACAGAAAATACAAATTTTATGTTGTGGTTGATAATGTTTTATATTGCTGGAATGATATGCAATGCCAGCAGGTAAAGAGCGATGTTTTTAGTGTAAATATAAAATCACCTGCATTGGTAATGAACAGGAGAAAGTACCCACGACTTGATATTGATAATCAGTGTGATATCAGACTAGTGAGTACAAAGGATAATTTTGAAGGATATATGTGTAACATAAGTGCCAATGGATTTGCATTTACAGTAAGAAATCCACAATTTGAAAATGCTGTAGGTAAGAGGGTAGATATTTATATCAAAAACTTCAAATTGCGGGAAGCAAGCGAACTTAGTGGTCATGTAATCAGGTGTTCAAAGAATGGCAACGAATACATTGTGGGTTGTAGAATGTTAGAAGATAATAACGCAATAAAGCAATATGTAGATAGTAATATATAGATTAATATACGTTAAAAGAGCTGTTAAAACAGCTCTTTTTTTAAAAAATATTTTGTATTATTATTTATATTATGGTAATATAGTAACAGACTAAACAAAGGAGAAGTGCTATGAAAAGAAGTTTTAAAGTTTTATTTGCAACTGCGGTTATGGTTACAAATTTTGTGAGTACTACAGCTGTATATGCAACGGAAGTTAAAGAATTACAGCCGAATGAAGCAGTAATTGAAACCACAGAGGCAACGGAGGAAGAAGAAAAGACAATTTCTACCGACAATGATTTAAGTGATTCAAAAAACAGTGAGAATTATGAAGAGGAAACACAGACTAATGAAACTGAGACTACTGAAACACAGGAAGTAGAAACAGAAAGTTCACAGACAGAAGAAACTGAATCAGAGGAAGAAACACAGAAAGTAGTTAGTTTTAAACTTGATTTTTCTGATTGTGTTTATTCTAAAAAGAAATTAAATCTTAAATGGGAAAGTGTAAAAGATGCTTTTGTCTATAAAGTGTTCATTTTAGACGGAAGTAGTTGGAAAGAAATAAAAAGAACTAATGCAAATGTTCACAGAACAACATTAAAAGATTACGGAATAAAATATACATATAGAGTTAAAGCCTATGATGCCGATGGCAAAGTTATTGGAATCTCCAATAAAGCTAAAATAATGCTGCCAAAAGAGATAAGTGTGGCAAATACTACTTCACTTTCTGAGACAAAGGTGAAATTGTCCTGGACAAAGGCGTATGGAGCCACCTATTACATGGTTTATAAAAAAACAGGTGATTCTGATTATAAATACATTAAAAAGACAACATCAAAAAATTTAACAATTTCTGTATCTAAGAATAAGAAATATAAATTTAAGATTGTACCAGTTTATAAAAACGCAAACGGAACAATCAAAGCAAATTCAAAGAAGATTAGTTTTAACAACACAACTGATTTTGTATCATTAGGACATCAGAAATATACATACAGTGAAATGGTTTCAGACATGAAATCAATGAAAGCAAAATACAATGATTATCTTGATTATCGTGTAATTGGAAAATCTGAACAGGGACGAAATATTTATGATATAATTCTTGGTAATCCGGATGCAAAAAAGACAATGCTTGTTGTATGTGAATTACATGCAAGAGAGTATGTTACATCTGTAATTGCCATGAAACAGATTGAATATTATCTTAAAAATTATAATAATAAGGTAGATGGTACAAAGGTTTCGTCTGTATTTAATGAATGTAATGTTCATTATGTTGTTATGGCTAATCCTGACGGAGTTGTGATTTCCCAGAATAGTAAACCAAGATGGAAATCAAATGCCAACAATGTAAATTTGAATAATAATTTTAGATATAATTTTAAATCCATGAGAAATGATGATGGTTCTTACACTGGTAAAAGATATGAAAGTGAAAAAGAAACTAAGGCTATTGTAAAGATAACAAAAGAACTTAAAAAACAAAAGAAATTTGCAGTAGTAAATTATCATGCCATGGGAAATATCGTATTTGGTTCATATTATGGTAATAATAAATTTGTAAAAAATACAACTAAACAAATGTATAATATTGCAATACGAACAACAGGGTATTCAAGTGCAAAAGGTTACCAGTCAACAGGAATTGGAAATTATAGAGAGTACCTGATGCACACAGAAAAAATTCCAAGCATAACAATAGAGGTTGGAAGCCAAAGCTGCCCGGTACCTCAAAGCAGCTATGCGTCAATATTTAATAGAAATAAGTATGTCTTATTAAGAGAAGCAAAAATATTTACATAGTAAACTTATGCGCTCGCTGCAATCAAGTAGCAAGTATTTAAAATCTGGGCAATGTCGTCATAGGCAACATCGAGCAATACGTTTGAATATTTGTTACTTGATAACTGGAAAAGTACTTCTATGCCCTGATAAAGAGAAGGGCGTACAGTGAAAACGCATGTTTTTTGTTGCTGATCAATGTTTATGGTATAAAAGTCAGACTTCTCATGTAAGAGAAGATAATTCTGAGTTAATCGTGTGATTAAATTTATTATCTTAACGGAATCATCAAGCCAGTAATTAAGTGTTTCAGTGTGAAGAAGTTTTCCGTTTGAATATACTTCAACAATTATTGTATAGAACAAAGTTGTAAAGACAATTTTGCCATTTTCGAATTGTATTGTTCTGCGAATTCTATATGTTTTTCCGCGCATAAAAAGGACCTCCGATTCTGTAGTTTGGATGTAATTATTATATCACATACATAGGAAAAAAAGTAACAGAAAAATAAAGGGAATACAATAGAAAATGTTATTATTGATATGAATTTAAGTTATAATAATGATATTACTGTCAAGCATTTTTGAAAATGTCCCAAAATAAATGAAACATTTGCCCCGAAATTTCGGGGCATTATTTTTTGTCCCTTATGTTAAGCCGACTCATCATGCAGATGATATTTCTGTTGTTTTACAAACTTTCCAAAAGTTAT
>JAXJWH010000015.1:0-131474 GCA_036308125.1 Agathobacter sp. | reverse complement strand
TGCCTTTGCAGAATAAGCACTCGCTGAAAAATTGTTTGGAAGTAATAGTAATCCGCAAACAGTTGAAAAAATTAATATTTTTTTCACTAGTTTAATCACTTCTGTCTCCTTTATTTTAAATTAATATTATCAAATCGATTCAACCATCTAATTATACACCTATATTATTATAATATAAAGGGACACATCTGACCAAAAACGCAAAAACTAATATTTTTTCCTTATATTCTCGCAAAAAAAGAAGTTGTGCAATGCACAACTTCCTTCAATCAACAGTTAATTCTCACCGGTATATATATACCTGCTATTCAATTTATATATTCTACATATAATCTTTTGCATCAATTCTTATTAATGCTTTGCGTAGTGCAAATTCTGCACGTTTTATATCCACATTTGCATCATGGGATGCCAGGCGTTCTTCTGCTCTTTTTCTTGCAGCTTCCGCTCTTGCTTTGTCGATTTCATCTGGCCATTCCGCAACTTCTGCAAGGAGTGTCACTTTATCCCCTAGAATTTCTGCGAATCCGGCATGAACTGCTGCCACAGTTTCCTCATCGCCTTTGTGAATTGTCACAATTCCCGGAGCGAGCACCGTTGTAAGCGGAATATGATTCTTAAGGACACCGATATCCCCTTCCGTTGTGGTAAATTCGATGAAATCAGATTCTCCGGTATAAAATATTCTGTCCGGAGTAATTATTTCTACTTTAAATATATTATCTGTCATACGCTCACCGCCTTACTTCATTCTGGCGCGAACTTCATCAATACTTCCTGCATTAAGGAAATATCCTTCTGGAACATCATCATGTTTTCCTTCGAGAATCTCCTTAAATCCTCTGATTGTTTCACCAATTGGAACGTATTTTCCTTCTAAGCCTGTAAACTGTGTTGCAACGTTGAACGGCTGTGAAAGGAATCTTTGAACCTTTCTTGCTCTGTTTACAACAAGTTTGTCATCCTCTGATAACTCATCCATTCCAAGGATAGCGATAATATCCTGTAATTCCTTGTATTTCTGAAGGATTTCCTGAACACCACGAGCTACCGCAAAGTGTTCCTGTCCTACAATTCGTGGGTCAAGAATTCGTGATGTGGAAGCAAGAGGATCTACTGCAGGATAAATTCCAAGCTCTGCAATTGAACGCTCAAGTACCGTTGTTGCATCCAGATGAGCAAAAGTTGTTGCAGGAGCAGGGTCAGTTAAATCGTCCGCAGGTACATATACAGCCTGAACAGATGTAATTGAACCTGTCTTGGTTGATGTAATTCTCTCCTGAAGTGCACCCATCTCAGTCTGCAATGTTGGCTGATATCCTACGGCTGATGGCATACGTCCAAGAAGTGCTGATACTTCTGAACCTGCCTGAGTAAATCGGAAAATGTTATCAATGAATAAAAGTACGTCTTTTCCACCCTTATCTCTGAAATACTCTGCCATTGTAAGTCCTGTAAGGGCAACTCTCATTCTGGCTCCCGGTGGCTCGTTCATCTGACCGAATACCATGGTAGTTTTATCAATAACTCCGGAATCCTTCATCTCGTAGTAAAGGTCGTTTCCTTCTCTTGTTCGTTCCCCTACTCCTGTGAAAACTGAATATCCACCATGCTCGGTTGCGATATTGTGAATAAGTTCCTGAATGAGTACTGTTTTTCCTACTCCGGCACCTCCGAAGAGTCCAATCTTTCCACCCTTTTGATATGGACAAAGAAGATCTACTACCTTAATTCCTGTTTCTAACATTTCCTGAGATGTTGCCTGTTCCTCAAAGGCTGGAGCCGGTCTGTGAATAGGCCAGTTTTCTTCAGTCTTTGGTGGTTCAACTTCATCGATTGGATCACCTAATACATTGAACATTCTTCCTAATGTATTTTCTCCAACAGGAACTGAAATTGGTGCTCCTGTTGCGATGGCATCCATTCCACGAACCAAACCATCTGTAGCTCCCATGGCAATGCATCTTACTGTATCATCACCCAGATGCTGAGCAACTTCTACAACTAATTTTCCCCCATTTTTAAGCGGAATATCAATCGCATCGTTTATCTCAGGCAGATTGCCTTCTGTGAATTTAATATCCAGAACGGCACTGATAATCTGTGTGATTTTACCTACATTCTTATCTGCCATTTTCTAATTCTCCTTAAAATTTATTGTCTGTTTATGAAATAGCATTGGCTCCGGCGATAATCTCCGTAAGTTCCTGAGTTATCGATCCCTGCCTTGCCCTGTTATATTTAAGTGTCAAATCACTTATCATTTCCTCAGCATTGCTTGTTGCCGAATCCATAGCCTGCATACGTGCGCCATTTTCACTTGCATGGGCTTCAACCAAAGCACCATAGAATAAACTTGTCACATATTTTGGAATAATAAGATTAAGCGCCTCCTCTTCGTTTGGCTCATAATTCATCATTATATTTTTATCCTCAGCCCCGATTTCATCCATGTCTATTTCCACCGGAAGAAGTTTTATCAGGGTTGGTTCATGTGTCACTGTATTCTTAAAATGTGTATATGCCAGATATATTTCTCCAATCTCGCCGTCTGTAAATGACTTAAGTACTCTATCACAAAGTACCTGGGCATCTTCATAGGTTGGATTTTCCATTACATCCGGTGCACTTGCTACAATATTGTAACCTTTAAGCTGTAAGGTTTCCTCACCTTTACCACCTATTGCATAAATATCAAGGTCTTCTTTTTTCAGTTCGTCATTTTCCGTAACCAGTTTGACAACGTTATTGTTATAACCCCCTGCCAAACCTCTGTTGGAAGTTATTACCACAACTGCTTTTTTCGAAGATGCTCCCGGGGTTAAGTAGGGATGATTGATATTCCCACTTTTTGCCAGCATGGAGCTTACTGTTTTATACATGTAGTTAAAGTATGGATTTGTCTGTTCAGCCCGGTTTTTTGCTTTCTGTAGCTTTACCGTAGAAACAAGCTTCATGGCTTTGGTAATCTGCTGAGTACTTGAAATACTGCTTTTTCTTCGCTTAATGTCACGCATTGAAGCCATCTTACCACCTACTTTCGCCTGTTACTTAAATTGTGCTTTACATTCTTCGATTGCCTTGATTAATTTAGCCTCTGTATCCTCGTCAATCTCCTTTGTGGTTGCGATTGTTTCAGGAATCTCAGGATACTTTGTATCTACATAATCGAATAATTCCTGCTCAAATCGTAATACATCTTCAACCTCAATATCGAGAAGATATTTCTTAGTTGCTGCATATATAATTATAATTTGTTTTTCAACCGGCATTGGCTGATACTGTGGCTGTTTTAAAATCTCTTTGATTCGTGCTCCCTGGGCAAGCTGTTCTGCCGTTGTAGCATCAAGCTCAGAACCAAACTGTGCAAAGGCTGCAAGTTCTCTGTACTGGGCAAGCTCTACTCGGATAGGAGCTGCAATCTTCTTCATGGCTTTAATCTGTGCAGAACCTCCAACTCGGGATACTGATAATCCTGCATTGATGGCAGGTCTGAATCCTGAATTGAACATCTCTGTTTCAAGATAAATCTGTCCGTCTGTAATAGAAATTACGTTTGTAGGAATGTAAGCTGATACATCTCCTGCCTGAGTTTCAATAATAGGAAGGGCTGTAAGTGAACCTCCTCCTAATTTATCTGAAAGTCTTGCCGCTCTTTCTAACAGTCTTGAATGAAGATAGAATACATCTCCAGGATAAGCCTCTCGTCCTGGTGCTCTCTTAAGGAGAAGTGATAATGTTCTGTATGCCGCAGCATGTTTTGATAAATCATCATATACTACCAAAACATCCTCTCCGTTTTCCATCCATTCTTCTCCAATTGCACATCCTGAATAAGGTGCAATATACTGAAGTGGTGCAAGCTCTGATGCTGTTGCCGCTACAACAGTGGTATAGCTCATTGCACCATACTCTTCTAATTCTTTAACAAGGGCAGCTACGGTTGAAGCCTTCTGACCGATTGCAACGTATATACACTTTACGTTCTGCCCTTTCTGGTTAATAATTGTATCAATTGCGATGGCAGTTTTACCTGTCTGTCTGTCACCGATAATAAGCTCTCTTTGTCCTCGTCCGATTGGAACCATGGAATCAATCGCCTTAATTCCTGTCTGTAAAGGTGTATCTACGGATTTTCTCGAGATAACACCCGATGCAACTCTTTCTATCTGACGATATTTTGTTGTGTTAATTGGTCCTTTGCCGTCGATTGGCTGACCGAGTGCATTAACAACTCGTCCTAACATCGCATCTCCTACAGGTACTTCAACTACCCTTCCTGTAGTCTTAACTGTATCCCCCTCATTAATGTTTCTCTGCTGTCCTAACAAAACAGCACCAACATTATCTTCTTCGAGGTTCAATACCATTCCATATACTTCTCCAGGAAACTCTAATAATTCACCCTGCATGGCATTTTCAAGTCCGTGTACTCTGGCAATACCATCGGCAACCTGAATTACCGTTCCCACATCAGCAACTTCAAGCTCGCAAGCATATCTTTTAATCTGCTCTTTAATAACGGAGCTGATTTCTTCTGGTTTTAAATTCATGGAGCGCATTCACCTACCTTTTTATATAGTTATTTTCATTAAATCACGTTTTAAGCCGCTTAGCTTAGTTTTTATACTGGAATCCACGACTCTATCGCCAATACGAATCAACATTCCGCCTATAAGTGATTCGTCTACATCAAAGTGCATCTCGAACTGAAGGTACTTCGTGGTCTCTAAAAGACGAATTTCAACTGCTTTCTTCTGGTCATCCGTTAATTCCATCGCAGATGTAATATATGCAGTTCCAATGTTCTTGTACTCCTTTACCTTGTCCATAAAGTAGGAAAAGACATTGTTTATCTCGTTATAGTGGTCTTTTTCAACCATCATTCGCATAAGTCCAACTAATTCCTTTGATACCTTGTCTGTAAAAATATCTTCGATTAACTTAATTTTTTCTTCTTTTATGATTTTTGGATGATTCATTAGTTTGGTCAGGTCGGAATAGTCACTGATTACCTTCGATACTACCTCAATCTCCTCAAACATGGAATCAAGCTGGTTATTCTCAAGCGCTAATTCAAACAATGCATCACCGTAAGTTTTAGATACTAACTTAGCCATGTAGAATCTCCCATCTCTTTAAGTGTTTCTTCAACAAGGGTATTTTGTATTTCTGCATTGATAGAACCAGCAACGACTTTTCCAGCCATAAGTGTGGCAATCTGAATCATTTCTTTCTTCATGTCATCCATTGCATGTTTCTTCTCAAGTTCGGCTTCTTCCTGCGCTCTTTTGATAATATTTCGAGCTTCTTCCTTAGCCTCATCAATAATTTTGCTTTCATTCTTAAGGGCTTTTTGTCTTGCCTCTGAAAGAATTACTTCAGCTTCTTTGTCAATATCTTTAAGCTTGTTTTCATATTCTGCTTTAATTTTTGCAGCTTCTTCTTTGTCATTGTTTGCTGTTGTAATGTCATTTTCAATTCTTGCCTGTCTGTCGGTTAAGAATTTTCTTGCCGGATTAAAAAGCAGATATGACATAATAAGTGCAAGAAACAATACTGCAACTGCAAGGAGAATTACATCAAAAACAAGCTGTGCATCTAAATTAAATAAAAAACTTTGTGCTAGCAATTTTTACTCTCCTTTCCGGGAATACATCCTCCAATATTATCCTAATGGATGTACGAAAAGTAAAAGTAATGCAACTACAAGACCATACAAACCTGTTGTCTCGGCTACCGCCTGTCCTAATAACATGGTAGACATAATAGTTCCTCTTGCTCCTGGATTACGTCCTACTGCTGATGCTCCATGTCCTGCAGCGATACCCTGTCCAATACCAGGTCCGATACCTGCGATAACTGCCAATCCTGCACCAATTGCTGAGCATGCTCTGATTAAATCCTGTCCTGAAATATCCATAGTAAAATCCTCCTTTGATTTCCGAGTGTAAATATAATAATGATTTTAAATGATAACTGACTTTTCGCCGGTTATTCTTCTGTCTCACACGCCTGTGAAACGTATGTCATGGTCAGCATACAGAATACATATGTCTGAATTGCTCCTGAGAACAAATCGAAATAAATATGCAATACTGATGGCCATGCCAGCGCAAACATGTTAAGAAGTCCATAGACAAGTGCCATAATAACGGTACCTGACAACACATTTGCAAATAAACGTAATGATAATGAAACAGGAACTGCAAGTTCACTGATTACATTAATAGGCAACCATATTGGAAGCCATGGTGGTAATGGAGAACACATATCTGTCCATATAGTCTTAGCGCTTTGATGCTTAATTTTGTTGTAATGAATCATACAAAATGTAATGAGCGCAAGAGCAAGGGTTGTACCATAATCCGCTGTTGGCGGTCTTAATCCCAAAAGCCCTGAAATGTTACTAAGTAGTATAAATATAAAAATTGTACTAATATAGTTTACAAAACGAGGAGCCCATTTTCCCATTGTTCCTTCGACTACCTTATCCAGCATTTCCACAACAATCTCAATGATATTCTGGAAACCATCTGGAACATCGGTTGCTTTTCTCATTTTGATATTCGCCACAAGGGCAAATATAATCATGAGTAACATGACTATCAGAATACACACGTGGGAATCTGTAATCCATACTTCATGACCAAAGAAATTCACCGAGAAGATTCCGTGGATCATAAAATCGATGTTATCTGCATTACCTGACAGTAAAATCGCCTGATTCACATTATCACCTCCTTATTTAATTTCTTAAAACTATACTATTTCGTCCTCAGGAGATGCATCACTTCTTCCCGATAATTTGTCCGCCACCTTATAAAGAAGTGGTTGTGCATAAGCCGACAGTTTAACCCCCAACACACCTATAAATGCAGTGTACAAATTTCCAAACTGAAAATAGCCCAATATCATAAACAAAATTACCACAACAACGTATCTAAGTACTGATTTTGCAATAATTTTGCGATTGGCATTTTTTTGCCCAGCCATGTCAACTGAATCATATATAACCATTGCAAGATTAATTGCGATTCCAATGGCTATCGCTATCCCGTACCACAAGCCTATTGTGTAGGATACCTTATCATTAACAAACCACATTCCCGTAAACTGTATAATTACCCCATATATTACTATTCCAAAAACAAGCCCCGGCAATGCATCATTTAGTCTTTTTAACATTTTTGTCGCCCTTTTCATCCATCTCTAATAATTTTTTAGTCATCTTGTATATATTGGTAAATCCCGCCATCGCTCCTACAAAAAAAAGCGGTACAGAAATCCAATCAATTCCAGTCCTGCGCCCTATCCACACACCCACAAGGGTACACATAAATATCGGCACAATCATATTAATACTAAACTGAAATACCATAATTAAGGCATTCCCTATTATCTTTCCTTCTCCCTTTTTCCGTTTCATATTCTCTCCATAAATTACACCCACCTATAATTTTGTTACAACACACCCTTTTCAACAAAATTATCTGACTTTGGCAGGTTTTCATATACATTTATTATACCATTTTGCAAATCTTTGTCTATATACAAAACAAAAAAACATTCTGCCAATATATAGCAGACTTCTTCTGATGAAATATTTCTTTGTATAATCAAAAATCTCAGTGATGTACCGTAATATCACATCACTGAGATTTCTTCTTAAATAATTTTCAGTATTTTATTAATTGCAGGATCACTTAAATCCCTGTTGCTTAATTACAATGCATGAATAAAAATTATCCAAACCTTCAATCTTGTGTAACCACTTTGCTCTCTGCTTTTCCTGATCCTTGTTCCCATTTCATTATAATCTATCACCGCTGTCACCTCTTAAAATGCCAATATTAACACTATTTTATATATCTGAATTTATACATCTCTCTAACTACCTGAATTTATTTATAGGGATATCTTCGTTTAATCAAACATCCGCTTAAAAGCATGCATACACCCATAATTCCACCTATATATACAATGCTTTTTGTCAATCCCATGCCGTATTCAATCTGTGGCGAAAAGGGAAGATTGGAATAATTGAATGATTTGGATGTAATGTTTGAAATATTTTTCACAATACCCCATTTTATACTCATAAACTGACTTATGTACTGCTCACCGTAAAATATCATCAAAGGCAATACAATTCCTGTGATTACATTTTCCATTCCAAGAGATATGCAAAAACTTACAATCCCCCAAAACGACCAGACAAGTACTGTCACGAAAAACCTTACAATTATAAGTCTGATATTGTAAAAAATACCGCCTGAAAATGTATTTGCATACATATCACACAATAATCCCACAACCATAACTGCAAAAACCGACACAAAATTAATAACAATTGTTACTGTAATCTTTCCAAAAAACCATTCCTTAACACTTTGATTTGTTAATTTGTAATCTAATACCTTGGATTGAGTATCAAATCCAGCCATAAACGCACCAACCATAACCGGGAAAAATATACCCATGATAAAACACTGTGCAAGTGCTTCATATGTATAGTAACCTCCCGGCACATCTTCCTGCAATATTGTTGCCACACTGAAAATATTATAAATCACCAAAAATACCCAGAACGCCAGACACCACAACACTAATCTGCTGTTTCTAAAGACAACAAGCTCCCCGGCAATCCTGTTAACTGCCCCTTTATTCTTCATTGAAACTAATCTCCAAATTTCCCTCTAATCCTTTTGTAACGTCTATCTGCATCTCGTACTCACCTTGTGATAATTCTCCAATTTCTTCAAATGATGATTTATCAATTTGTGATTCTATAACACATTTTCCATTATTATCAATAAATCTGATGCTTACATCACTATTTAAATTATTTTTTATCACTTTAACCAGATGCTTTTTGTCAGATAAACTAATTTTTTCTGAATATAAATCGTCTGATTCAGACTTGAAATCAATCGATATATCTGAATGATATTTCTGTTCTGTATCTTCAAAACTTATTATGTTACTAATATCGTTTACAGAATTATTAGAAACTTTTCCTGCCTTCATACAAAATACCGCTACCAAAACTATTAATGCTACACAAATAATTCCATATATTATCTTTTTTGCCATTTTAATATCCCTTTCTATGATTCGTTTTGTTCCATTAATCCTGCTAACAATTCATCTTTCGTGCCATCATAATAAGAACAAAAACTGCTGCTATTAAACCTAAACTCCAAATTCCAAATCCTTCCGCACCTTTAAAATCACTTGTGTATATTACCTGAAAATTATTCATTTTTTCTGTAATATTTTCCAAAGGCTTAAATAAATTTGCGGAATACCAATAACCATCCAGACGTTTCCAGATATCTGTTATTGCTTTCGGACACATTCCCTGTCCGAATTCAAGAAAATCAAAACTGCCACAACCGGTGCATAATTTTTCACCATAAATCCCAGAAAAATTCCGATTATCACATTTCCAAAAGTAAAAATCCATGTCAAAAACAGGCTTCCCACAATCTCCATCACACCTACCGATGCGCTGATTCCATCACCAAATATAAGTGATACCACAAAAGGCAATGTGAAGGATATTATAGAAACTACGAAGGAAATTACTACTCCAAATATAATTTTTGTCAGTATAAAATTTATTCTTCCCGTAACCGATATGCTATACTGAAGTTTCTGGTCTTCAACTTCGATATTAATTAACGAAAAAACTACCAGTATCCCTAGGATTCTTCGAAACGCTGTCGCAAATTAAAGCATCCCGTAAACCCCTGCTGAAGTGGCATTCAAAAGCTCCTTTTCCCTTAATTCTCCTCCGCTTAAATTGCCCTGCCACAAAAATATCAGCATAACCAAAAATAATACAATACCGCAAGTTATCCATAACTTTGTATTGTATAATTCCTTTAAAAATTCACCTTTTATTCTATTAACCATTTATGCCCACACTTTCAATAAAAATTTTCTCAAGACTTTCCTTCTCCACCGTCACGTCCAAAGCAGGAATTTCCTCTTTCATCAAAATCTCGCAAAATGGCAATATCTTATATTTTGTTGTCACATTCATCCTTCCATCATCAGCTTTTTGAATGTCACCAACTTCCTCAAGCAACTGCTTTGCCTTATTGTAACTACATTTATCTTCGTCCAACTCAATGCTATAACAATAATTCTGCACTTCCTTATAATTCCAAGCCTCATCATTTACTATTTTACCATCTATAATTATGCAATACCTGTCTATAAGTTCCTCCATAATATTCAGGGAATGACTGCAGATAAGTATTGTCTTTCCAGTCTTTTTCAGATTTTTTAAATATTGTTTTAACCAGATTACACCGTTAACATCCATTCCGTTGGTCGGTTCATCCAAAATCAAAATGTCTGACTCCTTCGTCATTGTCGCCATTGCTAATTGCAAACGACGCTTCATTCCAAGTGATAAATCATTCGCCTTGACCCTCTCACTTCCAGTCAGATTAACCTTATCCAATATTTCGGCAATGTCTTTCTTTGATAATTTTCCACCGGCACTCATTGCTGCCACCTTCAGATTATCCACAACGGACATATTTCCATATAAAGCTATATTTTCTGGAAGATATCCGATTCTAAGTTTTGATTTACTGATTTTCTCGCCACCTATTAGAATCTCACCGCTTGTTTCCCTTATCAGTCCCAATATGTGCTTGAACAACGTACTCTTTCCCGCACCATTTTTACCGAAAATTCCGTAAAAATCCCCCTTGCCGATTGAGAGATTTATACCTTTTAGTACTTCTTTTTTGTCAAAAGACTTCTTCAGGTCTTTTATGCTGATAACTGTATCCTTTTCCATTTTACCCTCTAACCTTTTTTTAATGCAAATTTAACTAGTTACCTTTCAAGTATACAGTTTCTTATATCTAAATGCAATATACCGCTGCGGTATAGATTTTATAACGTAAGCCTTACATCCCTGCCAGTATGCTCATAACGTCTTACCTTAATTCCGGCAGCTTTAAGCATTTTCTTCGAGGCAATCACCGATGATGTGCCCTCGTATTTATCGCAATCATAGACTACTTCCTTAATTCCTGATTGAATTATTGCCTTGGCACATTCATTACAAGGAAAAAGAGTAACATAAATTGACGAACCTTCAAGGCTTCCTCCACGATAATTAAGTATTGCATTTAATTCACTATGGGTTGAATAAAAATATTTATTATCCTCACCTTCCCTGTCCCATGGAAATTCATCATCCGAGCATCCCAATGGGAATCCGTTATATCCCATTGACAAAATCTTATGCTCCGGACTTACAATACACGCACCCACCTGTGTATTTGGATCTTTTGAGCGCATGCCAGATAACATGGCAATACCCATAAAATATTCATCCCAGCTAATATAATCTCTTCTTTTTCCAGACATATCCATAACACTGACATCTCCTCTCAAATTATCCCGTAATTTAACATTACTTCTTATATATAATTCTTATTACAATTCTTATTATAATTTTTATTATATTTTACAATTCTTATTATAATTTTTATTACATTTCTTATTATAATTACAATTGCAATTTATTTTGTTCCAAAAATTCTGTCTCCGGCATCTCCTAATCCCGGAACAATATATTTATGCTCGTTAAGATGATCATCCAACGCACCAATATATAAATCCACATCAGGGTGCGCCTCAGTCATTCGCTTAACACCCTCCGGTGCTGCGATAATGCACATGAAATTAATCTTTTTGACACCTTTTTTCTTAAGTATGTCTATTGCCGCTACAGCAGAACCGCCTGTTGCAAGCATTGGATCTACCACGAAAACTTCCCTGCTGGAACAATCCGCTGGCAATTTACAATAATATTCAACCGGCTCTGTGGTCTTAGGATCTCTATATAATCCAATATGTCCAACCCTTGCCGCCGGAATTATATTAAGCACTCCGTCTACCATTCCAAGTCCTGCTCTTAAAATTGGAACAACCGCCAACTTCTTACCTTTAAGTTCCTTAACGGTTGTCTCACAAATTGGTGTCTGAATTTCAACCTCCGTAAGCTCAAGCTCCCTTGTTGCCTCGTAACATTCAAGCATGGCAACTTCGCTTACCAATGTACGAAATTCCTTCGATCCCGTTTCAACATTTCTCATAATTCCGATTTTGTGTTGAATCAATGGATGATCCAATACTACTACTTTTCCCATTACATTCTCCTTCGTTTATTATTTTAACCAGTTTCTTAATTGTGGCTCTCAAACTTTCATAACACAAACCGTAATTAGGCAATGCACCGCCATACGGATCTAATATCTCCAGTTCATCCCCTACAAATTCACTTAATACACAAACATTATCAGGGTTCAAATCAGGAAATTTCTCCAGTACAAGCTCTCTATGGACATTCTCCATGGTAAGAATTAATGTTTCGTTTGTTATATCCTCTGCTTCAAGCTGTCTGCTAATGAACCCATCGGTCTTAATTCCATTGCTGATAAGTACCGCTTCTGCTTTCTGGTTCATTGGTTCTGGAAACTGTACCACGAGTCCTCTTGCCAGTATCTCAGGCTGGTATTTTAAAGGAAACTCTCTTAAAATTCCAGCCGCCATTGGCTCTCGACAGCTACCTGACTGCCCCACAAATATTATTCTATTGCAAATCTTCATACTATATACTTACTCCTCAACAAACATATATTACACACTAAACTTATATTTCTTATTACTCTCTTATTTTCACTCTTCGATTTCCAACAGTTAAACACTGATTACCTGATGGCCGGCAGCTTTAAGCAATCTGTTCATGATTGCCTGTCCAATTCTTGGTGTGGAAAAACTCTCTGAATAAATCTCTTCCACATCCAGCTCATCGCACTGTCTTAATATTCCATACAAATGAGCCGCTATGCTGTTTTCATCTTCCCTGCTGCCCATGGATAATACAACATCAGCATCGTATTGATTTTTTGTTTCATCAGTTGCGATAACCGCAACCTTCATTCCTTTTGATTTCTTTTCTTTTACCAATTTATTAATTTCTGAAATAACTTTATCCTGTTCTCCGTCAACAATAACCATATCCGCCTTAGGTGCATAATGCTTATATTTCATTCCAGGAGCTTTAGGTTTTCTTGTATCGTCTGCTGCGATTATTCCCGGATCAACTATAACCTTTGTTCCTAATACCTCCGACAGCATATCAGGTGTAATATATCCCGGTCTAAGCACCATAGGAATTTTCTCAGTCAAATCAATGATTGTAGATTCAATTCCTATTCCAACAGGACCTGCATCCAGTATCATGGATATTTTTCCATTCAAATCCTCGTTAACATGCTGGGCTGTTGTAGGACTTGGTCTTCCCGATGTGTTGGCGCTTGGTGCTGCAATAAGGCATCCGCTTTGTCTGATAAGCTCAAGGGCAACATTGTGGTTAGGCATTCGAACCGCTACCGTATCCATTCCTCCTGTTGTTGCATCTGGAACATTTTTGCTTTTTCTTACAATCATGGTAAGTGGTCCAGGCCAGAAGGCATCCGCAAGTTTCCTTGCTTCCTCTGGCACTTCATCCGTAACCCTTGCCATATCCTCGATATCGGCAATATGAACTATAAGGGGATTGTCCGAAGGTCTTCCCTTTGCCGCATAAATCTTCTTCGCCGCCTCAGGATCTAATGCATCCCCTCCTAATCCATAAACTGTCTCTGTAGGAAATGCCACCAATTCCCCTTCGGCTATAAGTCTGCCGGCTTCTTTCATTTTGTTATCGTCAATATTTTGTTCGTCTACTTTGTATATTACTGTATTCATTCTCTCACTTCTTTTACTATATACTAATTATTTTATTCATTGTGAAACTATAATATTTTTCCTGAAAAAATATAAAAATACAACCCTTCCTTTGCATTTTTAAATTTTTCTCCAAGCATATCAAGTATATCTATTAGAAAAATTATACCATATATTGTGGCTGTTTACAATGAAATGTACTTTTTGACAACTTATGAATGTTCACTCATATGAATCTGTATTGAATTAAAAACAATACGTTACCCCCTTGATTATAAGTGCCAAATTTACTATAATTCAAGTATGCCTATTTAGTGGCGGATTTTTTAACATTACATTGTTATTTTATAAGGAGGATATTATTATGGCATACGTAATTTCTGATTCATGTGTAAGCTGTGGTTCATGTGCTGGAGAGTGCCCAGTAGGAGCTATCTCTGCTGGTGATACACAGTACGAAATCGATGCAAACGCATGTGTAGATTGTGGAACATGTGCTGGTGTTTGCCCAACTGGAGCTATCAGCCAGTAATTGTTGACTTTCGTTAGTAAATTGTCATAGACAGGAGATGCATTGCATTTCCTGTTTTTTTTATGCTTTTTCACAAAAAAAGAACGTTCCTTCCCCAAGAAACGTTCCTTTTCTTTTCATTTCTAGTTTCCTTCCATTGCTGCTAAATGCTTGCGTCCATGCTTTTTGTTTTTGCGAGGTACTTCAGATTTTTGTATAAGAAAACCTTTCTTATGTATGCTTCCCCTAATAGCATTGTCAAGTTTCTTATAGCGCTCCTCCTGTGCGCTGTCCTGTTCCCTCATAAGATAATTCATTTCCTTTAGAATTCTTTCCTGTATTTCTTCTCCTAACTGTTGACTTAGATCTTCATTATTTATTGATATGGCATGTCCCACAATATCACTCATCAGTTCTCTGAACTGAGCCATTCTATCTTCCGCCGTAAGCTCTCTTGTTATTACAGGCCTGCTTTCAGCTGTTGCAAGACTGCTATTATTTTTCTCTCTGGCACTTTGAAAAGCCGCTAAAATCTCTTCCGGCTTCCTTCCATGTAGTATTAGCTTAATTTCTTTAAGCTGGTACCCTTGTTCTTTCAGATTTTTTATTTTCTGAAATTCTTCAATGTTTTCTCGTGTATAGTACCGATGTCCCATTTCATTTCTCGGAATGGTTAAATCAAGTTCCTCTTCCCAGTAACGTAATACATGCGTTTCAACGCCAACAATATTAGCAGCATCTGATATCATGTAACGTACCTTATCCACGATTATGCCTCCTTTCTTCTTCACCTTAATTATATACGTCATGAGGCATTGTTTCAAACTTTTTCGTTCGTATTATTTCGACATTTTTTTCGATTATTATCTTTTCTTTTAACTTTAATTTCTGGGTTTCTTTTCTTAGATTTTGACAGATGACTTATCTGCACATTTTACAAATTATCTCTTTAACTCTATAAAAAAGAAAAGTTCCGAACGTCTCCGGAACTTTTCAAAATAGATCTATTAACTTTTCGCCGCACTATCTTTACGACATTTCGCATACATAAATAACAACACTAACATACGAATTTGTTCATTACATTATATTTACCATAATTGGTAAAATTACTCTGATGATTAGTTATACTATTAAAATTATGATTCAACAATTACCTGAACTTTTGTAATTGTTGCGTTTGCTGAATTCCACCACATGTATAAATTAAGATTGCCAATGTTATTGTACTTACTTAAATCTACTGTATATGTGTTTGAATTACTAAAATTGTAGTCTGCTGAGCCTATCCAGCCATTAGACTTAGTATATAAGTGGGCCGCTCCGCTACCTGTTGCTACTGCTGATAACGTTACCTTCAGACCTGTAACTTTCTTGTTAGCATATGAGCTTAAATCAATTTTTCCGTCCTTCATCTCTACTGTATAACATTTTGTTTCTGTTGTACCCTGAGAATCTGAACTTCCTGTATTACCTGTACTTCCTGTACTAGAACTTCCTGCGCTGCCTGTATTTCCCGAGCTGCTTGAATTTCCTGAATTTGAGCTTTCTTCATATGATGTTGCCTCGAATACCCAAAGCTGATTTCCTCTTCCACCATATGTCCACTGAATTACATTTGTTCCATCAGCAGTTTTTGCTCCACATACATCAAGACATTTGCTATCTGATGAGGACTTTGTTAATATACCGTACTGTCCTGCTACAGAAGATGTTACGATTTTGAATTTTTGTGGGTCGTAACCGTTTGCACTCCAAATGTTGATGTTTGCACCATCTGTGTTTTGACCATTTACTACGTCAAGCATATATCCAGTTGCACTTTTAATTGTAACATATCCATTATCCGAATTTTTAACATACCATTTCTGGCCGTTTGCACCCGACCCTGTATTAATCTGGACGTTTTGACCATCTGAACCAATGTTGTCTTTAACCTGTAAATATTTTTGTGAATTTACATTCTTGATATAATACCAACCTTCTGTAATAGGGGCTACAGAATTTGTTGTGCCTGTCTGTGTATTCTGGTCTGTTGATTCTGAACCTGTTGTTCCCTGGTTAGTTGAACCTGAGCCTGTTGATTCTGAACCTGTTGTTCCTTGATTAGTTGAATCTGAACCTGTTGAACCTGTGTTTTGATCTTCTGTTATTTCAGTTGCCTCTGGTAAAGAAGCAATCTTAGTAACTGTCATTCCTGTTCCGCATACATAAACGAATTTTAAAGAATCAGTTGAGTCACCCCATGCCTTCTTGATATCTTCGTATGAAAAATATGCTATACCGTCTTTTACATCGTATGCTGATGCTTCCTTCCAGTTACCCCAACTAGAATTAACAAGAGCAAGTTTTGGAATACCTGTTCCATTGTATTTAACGGCAATTTCTCTACCTGATGATAACTGTGTTGCGTTAATTGCAAACGAGTCAGTGCAATATCCACTGATGTAGGTTGATCCTGAGTAAATAACGTATTTGCTATTTACATCAATTGACGAATGATCATAACCTGTCTGAGATGTTTCTCCACCCCATTCTACTTTTTCGTTGTTCATAACAGCTAAAAGTGTGTTTACAACATCTTCGCTACCACTATACCACTGTAATGTAGATCTGTTTATGTATCCATGTGCTTCTGAGGAGTCGCCGTTGGTGTTTGCGTTGTTATCCCATAACACACATGGTATTCCTGCTTCTTTAGCTAATGTCATATAGTACTTCGCCCATGCAACTCTTGCGCTTGTGTTGTTATAGTTTGAAGCACTGAATTCTCCAATAACTACAGGAATTCCCTTATTAATGAAATAAGATTTCATTTCAGCAAAAATAGTATCAAGGGCTGACTGATAACTAGAGCTGAAATTGCTGTGATCTCCGCTACCCATTGTAAAATCGTATGGGCTGTAAGCGTGAATTGAAACCGCCACATAATCATCCTGAGGAATCTCAAGATAAGAATAAACGCTTGAGTAACAGCTTGCTGCGTAATCCGGAATCATTAAAAGTCTTGTGTTCTTGTAGGGGGAAGAAACACTACGAACTGTATTTACAAAATCCGCATTTAACTTATTAACTACTGAATAACAATCAACATTGCCTGACCACTCTATGCTTGTTCCTTTTGCTCGTGGTTCGTTCATTCCTTCAAAAATAAGTCTCTGATCATATTCTGAAAAATATGTTGCAATCTGTTTCCAAATTGCTTTTAATTCAGCAGACATGCTGCTGTAAGATGATGCGAAATCACTTCTGTTGATCCAGTTTTCATGATGCACATTGATAATGACATACATGTCATTGTTATATGCATAATCAACAACCTGCTTTACTCTTGCAAGCCATTTTGAATCAATTGTGTAATTTCCGTTGTCATAACTGACATGTTCGTACCATGATACTGGAATACGAATTGTACTAAATCCTTTTGCCTTAACTGCTTTGATAAGGCTCTCTGTTACCACCGGATTTCCCCAATAGGTTTCGAAATCAGTGATATTAGAACTACTTCCTCGACCTGTAGACTCTAAGGAATTACCAAGATTCCATCCAAGTCCCATGTTCGTTGTAATTTGGTTGGCTGACAAATCTGATACTGTTGCAGCCTTTACTTCTGCCGGCTTAGTTAAATTAATACCGGACAACAAAGATAAAGAGATAGCCGCTGCTCCAATTACCGAGACAAGCCGTCTTCCAAGTTGCTTTACTTTTAACATAATTTCACTCCTTCTGTATGTTACAATTGTGATACAGTTATGTTATGTAATTGTTTCAGAAATAGTGTTGCAGACAAAATGTAACATAAATTTTTTTCCTTTGCAATGAAGCGGAAGTACTAGTATAATTAAAAATGTGCGAAATTTTTTACTTTCTTCTTATGGAATGCGGTAAAAAAAATTTTTCGTTTTTTTAGAAAAACACAATAAAATTATTCGAGGTGAATTATGAAAGACTTGATTAGAGGAATCAAATCCGGAATCCCAATTGGGTTAGGATATTTATCTGTCTCATTTACCTTTGGGATTATGGCTGTTTCTTACGGGCTTAAGTGGTGGCAGGCTACTTTGATATCCATGCTGACTGTTACTTCAGCCGGGCAGTTCTCCGGATTAACCACAATGCTTGTGCCGGGACAGTATTTTGAGATGTTAATCTCCCAATTGACTATTAATCTAAGATATTCATTTATGTCTATCTCTTTATCACAGAAAGTCGATAAACGTTTTTCCGGAATCTACAGATGGATTCTTGGATTTATGATGACTGATGAAATTTTCGCTGTTGCCAGCAATGAAAAAGTTGTCAAAAAAGAATTTTTTGCCGGGCTTTGTATTCTGCCCTACTTAGGCTGGGCCGGCGGAACTTTGCTTGGTGCAATCCTTGGCAACATTCTTCCGGACAGGCTTATGAGTGCTCTTAGCCTTGCAATCTACAGTATGTTTGTTGCGATAGTTGTTCCTGAGGCAAAAAACAGTAAAGCAATTTTATTCGTTGTAATTCTTGCGGCATTTTTAAGTTGCCTTTTTTATTACATTCCGTTTCTTAAAAATGTATCCAGCGGATTATCAATTACCATCTGCTCCATTATTGCAGCTTCTATTGTGGCATTGCTTTTCCCTATTGATTTGGAGGATGAAAACGGTGAAATAACAGGGGATTTACCGAATCAGGTTTAATTTCCCCTCTTAATTCTATTAGTTTGTACGAGTTTCTTCCTATTATAATATGCAATATTTCATTTACTTCATATGTTTATTTATGAAGCTGAATTTAGAAGTGATTGCATATGTACGTTGATTTATTTGTATTTCTATTTTAATACCTAATTGAAATTAGAAGTGACTTGGAATTTAGGTTTGCTTTTAGGCTAAGTTCAGGTTTGATTGGTTTAGATTTTGGAGGTGAACATGAAGGATTTAACATTTTGGATTTATTTATTTATTTTATCCGGTTCTACTTATTTAATACGTGCAGTTCCTTTTTCAGTTTTTACAAAGAAAATTGAGAACAGGTTTCTACATTCTTTTCTTACATATATTCCATATGCGGTTTTAACCGCAATGACTTTGCCGGCTGTTTTATATTCTACGGATTATATGGCATCCGCTTTGGTGGGATTGGCAATCGCCATCATTCTGGCATTCAAGGGTAAAGGACTTACCTTCGTTGCCATCTTTGCCTGCATTGGTGTATTTGTAACTGAATTATTTATTGGAGCGTAAAGCTAAAAAGGTGAAAAATGTCTTTGACATTTTTCACCTTTTATATTTATAATTTACTGATGTTCCAGATTTGCAAACTTGGTATATTCAGGTAACCATGCCAGATTGACAGTTCCAATTGGACCGTTTCTTTGTTTTGCTATGATTATCTCTGATATTCCCTTAAGGTCAGTATCTTTGTTATAGTAATCATCTCTATAAATGAACATTACAACATCGGCATCCTGCTCGATTGCTCCTGATTCTCGAAGATCAGAAAGCATTGGTCTGTGATCAGGTCGCTGCTCTACGGCTCGGGAAAGCTGTGAAAGTGCAATTACCGGAACATTAAGTTCCCTCGCAAGAGCCTTAAGAGAACGTGAAATATCAGATATCTCCTGCTGTCTTGAGTCTGAACTTCTTCCACTTCCTGACATAAGCTGTAAGTAATCGATGATTATTAATTTCAAATCGTGTTCAAGTTTGTATTTTCTACATTTACTACGCATCTCCGATATGCTTATTCCTGGCGTATCGTCAATGATTAACTCGGAATCTCCAATTATTCCGGCACCTTCGACAAGTTTTATCCAGTCTGTTTCAGACAGATTTCCTGTTCTAAGTGCCTGGGCATCTACTCTTGATTCAAGTGAGAACAGACGGTTTACCAGCTGTTCCTTTGACATTTCCAGCGAGAAAATGGCCGTGCACATATTTTCATGAAATGCTACATACTGTGCAACATTAAGTACGAAGGCAGTTTTTCCCATTGAAGGTCTTGCCGCAACAAGGATTAAATCCGATGGCTGAAGTCCTGCTGTTCTGTAATCTAAATCGATAAATCCTGTTGGAATTCCGGTTACTGTACCTTCCTGCTGAGATGCTTTTTCAATTTTTTCAAGGGCATTCATTACTACCTGACGGATTGGAACGTAATCTCCAGTCTGTCTGGATGAGAGCAAATCAAAAATATCATGCTCCGTTTTATCCATTATGCTTTCTAATGATTCCTTCCCGGCATAACATTCATTTTCGATTGCTTCTGTAACGTGGATTAGTTTACGCTTCATTGCATTTTCCTTAACAATGGTTGCGTAATATTTTACATTGGCGGATGTAGGAACTGATGTAATTAAGTCCCTGACAAATTCAAGACTCTGAACTTCCTGTGGAACGTCTTTTTCTTTTAATTTATTCTGCAATGTAACAAGGTCAACCGGCTGGCCGGAACTATATAAATCCACCATAGCTTCAAAAAGAATGCCATACTGCTGATGATAGAAATCCTCCTTAAGGAGAATTTCCATTGCAGTGACTATGGCATCCTTATCCATTATCATCGAGCCTACCACTGATTGCTCAGCTTCAAGGCTGTTAGGCATTATTCTTTTTATTACTGCTTCTTCCAAAAGAATATTCCTCCTATCCTTCGATTATTTTAACGGATAATTTTGCTGTTACTTTTGGATGAAGTTTCACTGAAACTTCAAATGTTCCAAGATTCTTAAGTGATTCTGATAAATGCATTTTCTTCTTATCTACTTCAAGTCCCGTCTGCTCTTTAAGAGCTCCCGAGATTTCCTTTGAAGAAATTGAACCGAAGGATTTTCCGCCTTCTCCTGATTTTAATTTACATACTACTGTTACTTCTTCAAGTTTCTCCTTAAGAGCTAATGCATTGTCATAATTTTCCTGTGCAACTTTATCTGCATGCTGATTTTGTAACTTCAAATCGTTAAGATTTTTTGAAGTTGCTTCCACACCTAATTTCTTTGGTAAAATGGCATTTCTTGCATATCCGTCACTTACGTTTACAATATCACCTTTTTTTCCTAAACTTTTAACATCTTCTAATAAAATTACTTTCATTCTTCAATATCTCCTTCTCTTAGCATTTCATCTAGTGTTTTCTTGATTTCCCTCTTGGCCTGAACCATGCTGCAGTTTGTAAGCTGGGCTCCGGCAACATTCAAATGACCGCCGCCACCAAGTCGCTCCATAACCAACTGAACATTAATTTCATCAATGGATCTTGAACTGATGTAAATTTTTCCATTATATTCCGTTAAAACAAATGATGCTTTAATACCTATTATATTAAGTAATTCGTTGGCAGCCTGCGCACCTACTATGGTTGGACTTTCCAGATTCTCGCTTGGACAAATGGAAATTGCAAACGCTCCACGATAAACCTCCGCATGTCTTACTGCCTCGGCTCTTGCCTTGTAGCAAGCCATATCATTACGAAGCATCTTGCGAACCCTTGTTACATCCGCCCCAGACCTCTTTAAGAAAGCCGCTGCCTCAAAAGTTCTTACTCCGGTTTTTGTCATAAAGTTGTTGGTATCTATCAAAATACCTGCATATATACAATCTGATTCCGCCGCATTTAATTTTACTCCATCATTGAAATATTGTAAAACCTCTGCAACCATCTCACATGCACTTGATGCATATGGTTCTATATAAGAAAGTATTGGATTGTTAATAACCTCGCTATTTTGTCTATGATGGTCAAATACGACAATATTTGATGTCTTTGTCAACAATTCAGGACATTCTGTATAACTAGGTCTGTTGGTATCCACCACCATGACAAGTGTATTCTGGGATACCATCTCAATTGCTTCCTCACTGTCAATAAACATATCCTCAGGATAGCCCTTTTCCGATGTGAAACATTCCATAAGAGGTCTTATTGAACTTGTAGGATCATTTATTACAATCTGTGCTTTTTTTCCTAATTTTCTTGAAGCACAAAAAATTCCCATTCCGGCTCCAAGAGAATCTACGTCTGTGATGCTGTGTCCCATGATAAGCACATTCTCACAACTTTCAATAATCTCCTGCAATGCCTGCGCCTTAACTCTTGCCTTAACTCTGGTCTTGCTCTCAAACTGCTTTGCCTTACCACCATAGTAGAATATCTCGTCGCCTTCCTTTATTACAACCTGATCTCCACCACGACCAAGGGCAAGGTCTATCGCTGCTCTTGCATATTCATAGTTGTCATTGTAACCATCGTCCTTGATTCCTACACCGATACTAAGAGTAACCGCCATCTCATTTCCGACTTTGATTCCCTTTACTTCATCGAGTACCTTGAATTTATCTTCACGCATCTCTTTAAGGTATTTATATTTGAAAACTACAAAATATTTGTCTTTTTCGATTTTGCTTACAAGAGCATCCATTTTCGAAAAATACTGATTAACGCGCCTGTCTATAAGCGCCACCAGAAGCGAACGCTTAACATCTTCGATGGAATCCAGCGCTTCCTCGTAGTTGTCGATATATACCAATGCTGAAACCTGCTTTTGATCCTGAATCTCTTCCTTATACTCCTGAAGCTCTGATTCATCAAAAAGATATAACACATTCAAAAAATCATCTGTCCCATTAGGATCTATAATTTCATTACTCTCATTGGCAATGGACTCCATATATATTCTCTTAACGGATATTCTTAATGTTTTTTCCTTGTAATTTATGTAATGATTCTGTATAACCTGATTTTTCTGAAGCAATTCCCTTGTAATACTTGGAAAAAGTGTAGTTACCGACTTCTTATACCCCTTGTCTACTCCGGTAATTATGGAAAACTGCTCATTCATCCACATAAATTTTCCTGAATGTTCAAGTAACGCATATGGTACTTCGAATTCATTCAAAAGCTGCTTTTGAACTGTTGCATACTGTGTCGCAAAATTGACAATCTCATTCATCAACACCGATTTGCTTCTTGTATACAAAAAAGCGACCAAAAACATATATAAAATTGTAAATCCTATTAAAATTGCCCCCGCCGTAGTATCGTACTTACATATTATAATATCCAAACAAATCCAAACCACCGACAGGTATAATGGCCAGCACATATAACTTCGCAGCTTGCCCTTAAATTTAACACTATTCTTCATATGGTACTCCTTATTCCCTAAAATTAAACGATACACATACTTAGATTTATTATACCATTTTCCTATTAAATTAACTAGTATGTAAATAAAAATACCTCCAAAGTAAGTAACTTTACATACTTGCTCTGGAGGTAATTATCATTTTTTCTTTTAAGTCAGTGGTTATTATTCACCTTTTTTATCTGATGCAACTTCTGCAATTGATTTTGTTAACCCTGCAATTCCCTGAATTTCAGATGGAATAATAATCTTTGTAGCTTTTCCGTCTGCCGCTTTTGCAAATGCCTCAAGACTCTTAAGCTGAAGAACTGCATCATCCGGAGCTGCCTCTTTAAGCATCTTAAGACCGTCTGCATTGGCTTTTTGGATTTTCAAAATAGCTTCTGCCTGACCTAATGCTTCCTGAACTGTTGCTTCTTTCTTAGCTTCTGCTCGTAAAATCTGTGCCTGCTTTTCAGCCTCTGCTTCAAGAATAGCTGATTCCTTATTTCCTTCTGCTACAAGAATTGTAGATTTTTTCTCACCTTCTGCTCTAAGAATAGCCTCACGTCTTTCACGCTCTGCCTTCATCTGTTTCTCCATGGCATCCTGAATAGCCTTTGGTGGAATGATGTTCTTAAGCTCAACTCGGTTTACCTTAATTCCCCATGGATCTGTTGCAACGTCAAGGGTTGCTCTCATCTTAGTATTGATTGTCTCTCGTGATGTAAGAGTTTCGTCTAACTCTAAATCACCAATAATGTTACGAAGTGTTGTTGCTGTAAGATTCTCAATAGCCATAATTGGATTTTCAACACCGTATGCGTATAATTTTGGATCTGTAATCTGAAAATATACTACTGTGTCAATCTGCATTGTAACATTATCTTTAGTGATAACCGGCTGTGGTGGGAAATCAACAACCTGTTCCTTTAAGATTACCCTCTTGGCAACCTTGTCAATAAATGGAATTTTTACATGGAGACCAACTGACCATGTTGTAAGATAACCACCCAATCGCTCAATTACCATGGCACTTGCCTGTGGTACAATTTTTACACAACTAACAACAATTAATAAAAGTACAATGGCAACTAATACTAATGCAATTAATTTTCCTTCCATAATTTATCCTCCTTAACTTTTCTAACAATAAGTTTTACACCACACACGCGGACGATTTCAACCAATTCCCCTTGATTGATAATCTCTCTATCATCATCGGCTCTGACTGTCCAGTCTAATCCATTGACAACAGCCTTGCCGGTCTGATTAATATTATTTACACACTCAGTCACATAACATTTCGTTCCAATAAGACTGTCAACGTTGGTTTTTTGCACTCTTGAATTAAGGTATTTTGCCGCAATAGGCCTTGTAACCACAAGAAGTGCCACCGAAACAATTATGAAAACCAAAACCTGTACTGGAAATGGTAATCCTATCATTGCAAAAATCAGTGCTGTAAATGCGCCTGCCGCAAACCATATGGATGTCAGTCCAACTGTTACTAACTCTACACATATGAATAAAATTAATAACAGCAACCAGGCTGATATATCATATCCTAGTTTATCAACTAATTCTATTATAAACATTATGCACCCTCCTTTTCATCCATTACTTCATAAAGCTGCATCGTAAATGCCTTAGAGTATGTCTTATAAGGTTGCTGCAAAAACAGATTATAATGATGCATCTCCATTACTTTTTTTGCTATTGATAAGCCAAGCCCTGTTCCTCCGCTATTTCGGGAATAGTCACCTTTGGAAAATGGCTCAAATAAATGCTCAATTTTATCCTCCGGAATCTGAATTCCCGTATCCGCAACCATTACAAGAATAACTCCCGCATGTTTTTTCATTTCAAGGAGTACTGTGTTCCCACATCCCGCATGTCGAATTGCATTAACCAGTAAATTCGTAACTACTCTTGACAATTGTATTCTGTCTGCATAAACAATACATTTTTCATCAGGGATATCAATTTCAAATTTCATTCCGGCTTCTTCTATGTCCGAATAAATATCCGCCGCATTTTCCCTTAGCAGCTCGCATACATCTATATACTCTCTGTCAAGTTTAAATCCGTAGCTGTCAAGTTTTACATACTCAAATAATACATTTATCAAATCCGTCATTTTAGCAGATTTGCTCATTATTGCATTCAGATATTCCTTCTGCATTTTTTCATCAGTGACCATTCCATCGTGCAATGCCTTGGAATAACCTGAAATTGTTGTAATAGGTGTGCGCAAATCATGGGCAATATCAGAAAGCATTAAATTACGTTTTCTGTCATTTTCCTCATAGATTAACTGTTTTTCCCGCTGTATCCTCTCAACCTGCGCTAACACAAGCTGGGAGTATACAATTGCAACCACCACATACGGGAACAAAATCAGCACCAATGCTAAAAGCAGGCATACCAAAAGTACACAAAAATCTCTGTCACCCATCGTACCTAAATGCCACTGACGAGGAAGGGATGGAATCATGTTCATGGTAAATTCTTCCACCTGCACCATCAGAATATTAATAGGTTCTTCCGGAATTATTGGAATGTAATGCTTAATTCCTCCCAGAAATATCTCTATACATATCGCCACCGTAAGTACTCCGGTCTGGCTTGATGTAAGAGAAGGTCTGCTTGAAATCTCACTTGCATAATATTCCTGAAAAAGATTTAAAACCCACTGATTTACAATAAATGTAATGAAAAATTCCACACATCCTACGAACAAAAGTAAAATCATGAAATATTTAATTAAAAATCCTTTAAATGACTGCTGTTCCATACTATATCTCCAGTCGATATCCCAAACCTCTGATTGTTTTTATATATGATTTATCTTCATCATCAAGCTTACTTCGCAATTTGCTTATGCAAACCATAATATTGTTATCTGCAATTATGCAGGATTCCCCCCACCCACATTCATATATCTGTTGCTTAGTAAATACTTTACCCGGATAACTCATGAATAATTCCATCAGTTTATATTCAATGGAAGTAAGTTCAATCCACTGGTCACGCTTTTTAAGCATGCAAGTATCACTATCCAACTGTAAATCTCCGGCTTTAAGTATTTTATCGTTTCTGTCAAGCCCGCCTGGAGCGCCTAACTTATAAAATCTTCTGATATTTGAGTTTACTCTGGCAACTGCCTCAAGAGGATTGAAAGGCTTAACCATGTAGTCATCAGCCCCTAAATCCAATCCTAATATTTTCTCGGAATCAGTAGTCTTGGCAGACAGGATGATTACCGGAATATTACTGTGGAGACGCAATTCATGAAGTACGTCATAACCATTAATCTTTGGCATCATTATATCCAGAATGCACAAATCAATCTTATCATTTTTAAGCAAATTAATTGCAACTTCACCATCGCCTGCTTCCACAACCTCATATTCTTCATTTTCAAGGTATAATCTTAAAAGATTTCTAATATCCTTATCATCATCTGCTATTAATATTTTATAACTCATTTGTTTCACCTATTAATCGATAATACTTAAACCAAATTTAATTTTTATCGCCACTTATTAATAAAACACCCTTAAACATTTGATTTACTGATTATCATCATTCTCGCTTCCGATATCATGATAGTTTCTGTTCTCAAATCCATTTGTAAATCCCTGATTTGAATCTGTATTAAATCCTGAATTGTCTGTGCTCACCTCAGAATTATTTGTATTAAATCCTGAATTGTTAACATTGCTATTTGTATCAAAAGCGTTATTATTTACATTTGCTACACTGTTATCAAATCCGTTGTTTTCATAACCATTGTTGTAGCCGTTTCCATAATTGTTCTGGTTATTCTGGTATCCATTGTTGTAATTATTATCATAGCCATTGTTATAGCCATTTCCATAATTATTCTGGTTATTCTGGTATCCATTGTTGTAATTATTATCATAGCCATTGTTATAGCCATTTCCATAATTATTCTGGTTATTCTGGTATCCATTATTGTAATTGTTCTGGTAACCATTGTTATAACCGTTATAGTAACCCTTCTGGTATGGGTCATTTTTAAGAACAGAAAGTTTCTCATATAAAGCTGCATCTGTAAGACGAATATAAGGTCCTACGAAGAATACACTTAATAAACCAAGTGTGCATGCAGATAATAAATTCCATAAAATGAATGATAAATCTAATACAAATGAATTCCATTTATTTCCATCCATCATTCTCTTAGTTGTTGCAAATGCATCATCATATGAAATCTCTGGATTTTCTGCTACAATATATGGAATCATTCTATATTCGTATGCTTTGATAATTCCAGGTACGATAAATAATAAAGTCCATGCAAATGTCTTAAGCTGCTTCATAAACATAATCTTTACAACATTCATATAACTATGGTCGAATGCATATGTAAGTTCATTAAGCGTTGCAGGTTCATTAAGATCCTTAACAAAAAATCTCGCACATCCCACTCCTAAAGGATTAAATACAAATGCTGTCAATAATAATGCAATAGCAAAAATGATTCCAACTACCACTAAAACTACAATCACCAATATACCTGCTGATGCACCTGAAAACAAATCTCCTAAATCGTCTAAATCATCATCGAGAGAGTTCTCATAATAATCATCCTCAAAAACAGAATCATTTCTGCCTGAATTATATCCTTCCTTGAATCCCTCATCGAAACTATCAGTTATACTTACGCTTCCACTGTCGCTGTCAATATTTACATCATCTGATGAAACACTTCCACCTGTTCCTCCAAAACATAAAGCCATAATAATTGCTACTAAAACTGCCTTCCAGTAGTTTCTTTTCAGAGCAAATTTGGCTTTTGCCTTAAGTTCTGCTCTTGTCCACATCGTCATGTCCTCCTTGAATTGAATTAATTTGAATTTATAGTTACCTGACCGTATTCCAAGCCCAAATTTTTGTCAAATAACTTACAGCCCTGTAATTTGTTGTTGAAATAATCTTACCATAAATATCTTATTTAAAATCACTATTAACCTTAACATAACCTTATTTCTTACTGCAATTTTCTTAATGAAAAATTCTTTCTTTGGTTTATCAACCATATCTGTAAATTTGGCAAAGGTTATCAACATTAATCTCCAAATTTTTGCACATTTAAACAAACATACAAAAAAAGCTATCACATCATAATCTAACTTAAAATGTGATAGCTTATTAACCTAATTAATCCTGTACGTATGGCATCATTGCGCAATGACGTGCACGCTTGATTGCTACTGTAAGAGCTCTCTGATGTTTTGCACAGTTTCCTGTGATACGACGTGGAAGGATTTTTCCTCTCTCTGAGATGTATCTCTTTAATTTAGCAATATCCTTATAATCAATGGCATTGTCCTTGCCACAGAATACACAAACCTTTTTTCTTCTACGCATTGGTCTTCTCTTCATTGAAGAACCATCAGCTGCTTTATTGTAAGCCATGTTGTTACCTCCTTGAATATTTGTCTCACGACATGTCTCTAATTAAATGGTAATTCTTCATCTATACCGTCAGGGATATTCATAAATCCATCGCCTGAAGGAACTGCCCCAGGTGTTGGTCTGTTGTCCATTGGTGTAAATCCACCGCCGTTACTCTGAGCTGCGCTCTTGCTTTCTGCAAATTCAACCTGCTCAACAACAACGTCCGTTGTATATACACGCTGTCCCTCTTTATTAGTATAGCTTCCTGTCTGAATCCGTCCCTCTACAACAAACTTTGTTCCTTTACGTCCGAAACGCTCAAGGAATTCTGCTGTCTTACCAAATGCAACACAGTTGATAAAGTCTGCATTCTGATCACTTGAATCTCTCTGGAATCTTCTTTCTACTGCTAACGAAAATCTTGCTACTGCTGTAGATGTTTCACCCTGTGAGTAACGAACTTCCACGTCTCTTGTAAGACGTCCCATAAGAATTACTTTATTCATAAAATCTCCTACTTTCTTATACTAAGCCTCGTCTTTTCTAACGCATAAGAAACGAAGAACATTGTCCATGATACGTACGTCCTGCTCTACGAGAGCTGGTACATTTGAAGCTGCATCAAACTGGATGAAGTAGTAGAAACCTTCTGACATATGCTGAATGTCGTAAGCTAATTTCTTCTTACCCCACTCCTCAACTTCTGTTACAGAACCGCCTGCACGAGTAATATACTCCTTTGCCTTCTCAACAGTTGCTGTTCTCGCATCATCTTCGATCTTTGCACTAACAACGAGTGCTAATTCATATTTGTTCATGCGAATTTTACCTCCTTTTGGTCTCTGGTCCACGAGTTGTCCGTGAACAAGGAATTTTTGTATACCACGATTACAGATTATATCATCTTTGAAAGGTAAAATCAAGCACTTTATTACTTTTTTCTTAGATTAATTTTATAATCTCTATCTGTCAGCAGCCTTGGTAAGACCTCTGTCATTTTTCTCCACAAGTTTACGGGCAATCATAATCTGATGACCGCACCCTAAGCATTTCAATCTGAAATCTGCTCCTACTCTTAGAATCTCCCATTCGTAACTTCCGCACGGATGCTTCTTTTTAAGCTTTACAATATCTCCAACTGCATATTTGTCCATTTTAATCCCTGTCTTTCTGATGTCATCTTTTCTATATATTATAGTACAAGATTTATAATTTTGTATTGTCCCTTAGCAAATTAATTCATAATATATTTTACTAATAACATATGATAATTTCATCTCCAAGGCTTTGTTGCTTAACCTGCGCAAAGGCTAATTTCCCTGATAATCAGGAATTTTTGAGAATACGTTACCAAGACTATCTTCTATATGTATGTCAGCCTTGTCATCCATAGGGGTATCTGATTTATTGATTAATACCAGTTTATTGCCTCTGTAATAATTAATCAGACCTGCTGCCGGATAAACCGCAAGGGATGTTCCTCCTATTATAAGCATATCGGCATGACTTATGTAAAATATCGAATCATTTAGTGTGCCGTCATCAAGTCCTTCTTCATATAAAACAACATCTGGTTTTACAGTTCCATTGCACTTCGAGCATTTTGGAACACCTTCTGAATTTAAAATCTCCTCAGCACTCATAAATTCTCCACATCTTTCACAATAATTTCTGTGAACACTGCCATGAAGTTCCAACACCTTCTTGCTTCCTGCCATTTGATGTAACCCGTCAATATTTTGAGTAATTACTGCTTTAAGCTTTCCAGCTTTCTCCAATTCAGCCAATTTGTAATGTGTTATATTAGGCTTTGCATCCAGACAAAGCATTTTATCTCTGTAAAATCTATAAAATTCCTGTGGATTACTTCTATAAAAGGAATGACTAAGAATCCTTTCCGGCGGATAACTGTACTGCTGATTGTATAATCCATCCTCACTTCTAAAATCCTTTATTCCGCTTTCAGTAGATACTCCGGCTCCACCAAAAAATACTATATTATCTGATTCCTCTACCCACTGCAAAAATTGTTCAATTGAATCCATTTCAATTCCCCCTTTTTTCTGAAATGTCTGGATTTTCTTATTTATTTCATTCATATTCAATAATATATGAAAATCTGCTATTTTCCCTGTATAAAACCATAATTTCCAGGCAAACTATTCCTAGCCAAGTTATTTTCAACCAAATTATTTTTAGCCAGGCAATTTCCAGCCATGTTATTTTCAGCTATATAATTTATAACATTTCTCTAGTTATCTCCTGTATCAGGACTATCTGACGAAGTGACCCTCACATATTCATCCACCAATTCGTCAACGGTATAATCAGGATATGTATTTATCAAATCTAAAATATTTCGGTAAGTTTCATTATCAAGGCTAAGTACCTGCATGATAATTTCTCCTGTAAAATTCATTTTCTGCATATTTTTTATGCTCTCAATTGAACCACGAGCTCTTTCTCTTTCCTGTCCTTTTAAGCGACCCTCTTCAAGTCCAATAAGGTGGCCTTCCTCCCAGCCCCTTTCGATTAATGCTTCACTAAAATTACACATACTGCTCACCCGCCTCTCCAGATTATCATCCATCACTAAATCATACTTCTCTGACAATTTCTTTTTCTTTGTTTCTGTATCGTCTTTACTTACCAGTTCCTCAAGCATTGCTATAAGTCTGTTTTTCGATACTTCCACATTTTGAATCTCTCTTAATTTTATTATAACAGCCTGAAGTTTATTTATGTTATTAAATTTACATTTCTGACCAAAAATATTTTTGGTGGTCAGTTCTATTCTGTTGATTGAATCTTCATTCTCCTTGCCGTCAAGGCATATCCAGATACTTCGTACTGCTTTGATATCATCATAGTTGGAATGGGTAAATTCCACTTCCTTCTGGGATGATATCATTCGACACAGATAGTAAATGATTCTGTTATCAAGGTCGTATCCCAAACTGCTTGCTTTAGAAATGTTCTGTGCTTCGATATTTATTAAAATTTTTATCTTTTCATCTCCATGATACACAATAAATCGGATATCGTAAACTATTTTTCCTTCACCTATTACAATATCTTCCTCGGAAGTCTTTTGTATTTTGCCAGCATATGAACTTCCAATATTAATATTTTCTGTATTTGAATTTACTTCTACTACACTTTCTTTATTGTCAACACATGAACTTCCTGTGCTAGTATTTTCTGTATTTTCAATATTGTGACTTTCTCCATTATTTCTATCTTCCCCACTTCCTGTGTTGGTACATCCCGGATCCACCTGAATATTTGAAATACTTGGTTCTCCCATCTCCGATATAATGTCTGGAATAGACATGTCCTTAAATTCATCCAAAGTATATTTTAAGATGTTTGCCAATATCTGCTTGTCCGCAAATAGTTCCTTAATAACATTGTCATACATCTTGGATGCGTAGGATATATTGTTTATTGTTTATTGTCTTACTCAAATTAGAATTCATAACTGCTTCCTTGCTTATTAATTTCATCCCTGCAATTATGATACATCTGTTCGAGCAAAAAGTCAATGCTTTTTTCCGAAAATGTGTTTGTATTTTTATAAGTATAATTTTATATGCCCCCTGGCTTTCTTACTGATTTCTTCTAATGCCTGCACAATATCGTTGAATAAGCATAAACTAGGTATAAGTATAAGTATAGGTATAAATATAAGCATAAGCATGAATATAGATTTCAATATAAATATAAGCATAAATATACTCATGAATAAAAATATAACATAAATATAAATACAAACCTAAATCTCAATGCAAATATTTAATTGAGATATATCCGCAAAGTCTTCTTACATTTACATATCAATATTGACATATCTAATTTTTACTAATCATCGCATAATAATTTACTAATCCCGGTTTTATGTCAAAATTGATATATCTAGTTTATCTCCGTTACAAAATCTTCTTTGTATTTACATGAATTATTTACATAAATTTCTTAATGGTGAAATATCAAGATTGTCTTTCCATGGCACATGGAAATTCATATTAATAGTTAAAAACAAAATAAAAAGGTCATATATGAAATATGACCTTGAGTTGCGGGAATAGGATTTGAACCTATGACCTCCGGGTTATGAGCCCGGCGAGCTTCCAGACTGCTCCATCCCGCGATATTTTATTTAATTATTTGTTGTATCCCTTGCAACAAAATATATTATACACAGGATACAATTGTATGTCAATAACTTTTTTCATTTTTTTACAAATAATATTAAGTAATTTTCCTTTCTCACATCTGCCTCTTTCCATTTTCTTACGCACATTTTCTTGCATCCTTCCCCACTTCCCCTGTTATTCCAAACTCCATTTCCACCAACCTTATTTATCCGTCTTACCTTATGTTTTTATTACACACTCTACTTTCAATTTCATATTTCACATTCCACCAACCTTATTTATCCGCCTTACCTTATGTTTTTATTACACTCACTACTTTTATTCACATATTCCAATCTCCTTTTCCTCCATCCTTCTTTTTCTGGCTTCTGTTTTTTTATTGCACACACTATTTTTCCAAAACTCCACATTCCATTACCACCATTCATCCACCTGCTTTTTCATTTATCATCATACCAGAATTTGCGGTTGCATATATTTTAATAAAGTAGGTTTCGAGGTTTATATGAATTTAAAGGGCAAGATTTTATATATTAGAATTGTTTCGATTATTTTGTGTCTGGTTATTACTGCAGGGTGTGCTTTGGGGTATTTTTCCCAAGGAAAGCACAGGCAGTGTGAAAACGAGAAATTCAACGACTATCTGTCGGATTTTTTCATGGAAAATGTTTCCAGCAACACCCTTAATCTGCATTACGTTCTTAAAAATCCCAAGGAATATGGCATTGATTCCGGCAATTGCAATATTGCGGATTATCCGATTGATTACGACATGGCATCTGATTCTTTGAAAGCTGGTCTAAGTCAGCTTGATTCCTTTAGGTATTCAAGCCTTAATACTGTTTCTAAAATGAATTATGATATTTTAAAATACCATTATGACAGCAATCTAAAACTTCTTGGGTATCGGTATTTTGAAGAACCGTTATCCCCTTCTAACGGTATTCATGCCCAGTTTCCGATTCTGCTATGCGAATACAAATTCCACTCGATGGATGCCATAGCGGATTATCTTAAAATTCTAAAACTGGTGGATAATTATTTTAACGGCATAGCATTTTATGAGAATCAAAAATCCAAGGCAGGACTTTTCATGTCGGAGGAAAATTGCCAGAAGGTAATCGGAGAATGTAGGAATTTTATCAAAAATCCCAAGGAAAATATTCTTATTTCCACATTTAATAAGAGGGTTAATGAAGCGAATTTCCTGACAGATACGAAACGAAATGAGCTGTGCAGGGAAAATGAAAAAATCGTTTCGTCTTCTGTAATTAAGAGCTACCGGAATCTTATTAAAACCTTGTCGAAACTTAAAAACACCGGCCATAACGATTATGGACTTTTCTATCACAGAAACGGTAAGGAGTATTACGAGGAGCTTATACATTCCTATACAGGTTGTGATGATTCAGCGGATGATTTATTCAAAAGAATTGCCGCTAACCGGAGTCTGAATTTGCAAAAATGTGATAAACTGTCAGATACCGTTACTTTAAGTAAAATTAATTCAGAAATTGAAAACTCCTTTATTTCTGATTCTTCGGCAGAATCTATGATTAAATCACTAAGGAAGTCCATAGAATCGCATTTTCCTAAGGATAATTTTACTAATTGCAAAATTTCATATGTGGATGAATGTCTTAAGGATTCTCTTGCCCCTGCATTTTACATAACCGCCCCTGTTGACGCCTACAAGGACAACACCATCTATATAAATGATGCGAAAGAATATCCTCCCGAGGATTATTTTACAACCCTTGCCCACGAGGGATATCCGGGGCATTTATACCAGACTGCCATGTCATATGAGTTTGGAAATATGCCATTTCGTGCATTGCTTAACTTCCCGGGTTATACGGAAGGCTGGGCGACTTATACGGAGATGATGTCTTTTTCTTTTTGCAATCTCAATGAGGAAACCGCCTCTTATCTTGAAAATAATAAAGCTGCCACCCTAAGCCTTTATGCCACTTTGGATATCGGTATTCATTATTACGGCTGGCAAATTGAAGAATGTAAGAAATTTTTATCGGAATATGGGATTTCGGATATTAAAATTACAGAGGATATTTTCAATCTGATTGTTCAGACCCCTGGAAATTATCTTAAATATTATGTGGGATATCTGGAATTTCTTCGTATTAGAAATGATTGTGAGAAAAAATACGGAGCCGGTTTTGACGAAGTAAAATTTCATAAAACTTTGCTTAAAATCGGTCCGGCTCCTTTTTCCGTTATAGATAAATATTTTGACTATTTTTACAGTAAAGCCTGATAAATGTCACGCTTGCTTACCCCTCGGTCCTTTGCAACTTTTTTCATGGCATCCTTGTGGCTGATTCCCTGATTTTCATAAATCGCCATATGCTCTTCAATGGTTAATTCCTCCCAGCTTTGCTGCTGCTCCTTGATAAGCTCCTTAGGATCTTTACCACAGATTACAAGAACATATTCTCCTCTTGGCTCATGCTCTTTGGAATATTCAAGAAATTCTTCAAATGTAGTCTGCATTTTATTTTCATGTTTCTTGGTAAGTTCTTTACATACAGTCATCTGTCTATTTCCTAAAGCGTCATTTAATTCTTTGACTGTTCGAAGGAGTCTGTGGGGTGCTTCGTAGATTATCATTGTTCTTGTTTCATTCTTAAGTTCTTCAAGAATTAAAGCACGTTCCTTTTTATCCCTTGGTAAAAATGCCTCAAATGCGAATCTTCTTGTAGGTCTTCCTGACATTGTAAGTGCCGTAACACATGCCACAGGTCCCGGAAGGGATGTTACCTGAATTCCTTCTTCGTAGCATATTCTTACTATATCCTCACCGGGATCTGAAATTCCGGGAGTTCCTGCATCAGTTATAAGGGCAATATTTTTACCCTCTTTTAATTTTGCCACCAGCTGATATGCTTTATCTATTTTGTTAAATTCATGATAGCTTGTCATTGGAGTCTTAATCTCGAAATGATTAAGAAGTTTTATGGAATTTCTTGTATCCTCCGCCGCTATCAAATCTACTTCCTTCAAAACTCTTAACACCCTTAAGGTAATGTCTTCAAGATTACCTATCGGTGTTGCACATAAATATAATGTTCCTGCCATATTTATCACCTGTTATATTCCATATATTTCATGAATTTCATCGGTATACACCCCCGGTGCATCATATACAATAAGAGGTTTTTCCACTGTTATTCTGCTTTTTCCCCCACGACAGCCCTCGATTAAAACCATGTTAGGCTCTTTGTCAACGAAGGGGTAAACCAGCCTCATCCTCTTTGGCTCGATTTTATATTCTATCATTCCGGCAAAAATTTCTGCCAGCCTGAATGGTCTGTGTACCATATAAAATCTTCCGCCAGGTTTTAATATTCTTGCACTTTCTCTTAAAATATCATCAAGATTACATAAAACCTCATGTCTTGCAATCGCCTTTGCATCCGTTGGATTTTTTAGTCCATGCTGCCCAATCATGTATGGGGGATTCGTTGTGATAACCTCCATGCTGTCTGCACTGAATATTTTCGATGCTTCCTTAATATCGCCGACAGTTATGGTTACTTTTTCCTCTAAATTATTATATTTTACACTTCTTCTTGCCATGTCGGCGCTTTCTTCTTGTATCTCTAAACCTGTAAAATGATTTCCGTTAGTTTTCGCCTCAAGAAGAATGGGGATAATGCCCGTTCCTGTTCCCAGGTCCAATGCATTCTCCCCCTTCTTTACCTGCGCAAAATCTGATAAAAGCACCGCATCCATTCCAAAGCAAAACCTTCCCGGATCCTGGATTATACCGTACCCATTTCGATTCAGGTCATCTACTCTTTCATGACTGTGAATCAAAGTTGTGTCCTTTTTGGTGTTCTTTGTTTCCATTGTGATTATTCCTGTCAAAGTTGCGTTTGCCTCTGTAATTACGCTTTCCTTTGTATCCTCTGTTATTATTGTTATCTCTGTTATTATTGCCGTTATTATTTCCGCCGTTATTATTACTGTTAAAACCGTTTCCGCTATTTCCGCCGTTGTTGCCACTGTTATTGTTGTTATTATTGAAACCGTTTCCATTGTTTCCAGCATTATTATTGGCATTATTGTGGTTATTGTTGCCATTATTATTGTTGAAACCGTTTCCATTGTTTCCAGCATTATTATTGGCATTATTGTTATTATGCGAATCATCAGAAGAATTGTCATTATTTCCATTATTCTTCTGTCTTCTGTCGAATTTCTTATTGTACTGGCGTTTGTTGTCGTTAGATCCGTCTTTATAATTCTTTTGTCTTTCTTCCCTGTTGTCAGAAGATCTGTCATTATCCCTGTTTGGTCGGTTCTTTCTCTCAGGTCTGTTGTTCTGTAAATCTACTGATTCCATGTCATCATCTTCAAGCCCTTCAAGTTCACGTTTTTCTTCTTCAGTAAGTTTAATGTCCTTCTTTCTTCTTGGCTTGAAACTTACATCATCAACCGGATATTCCCTAAGTTCTTTTTCCTCGCCATTATCAACAACCACCTTGATAAGCTGACGTAACACGCTTATACTTGTTACCTCACCCTTTAAGCCATCCTTGGTTGTCACAATATCTCCCACGTTTGGAAGTCGGCTGTTCAAATATTCATAAGTTTCCTGCTCATTTTTAAGACAGCACATAAGTCTTCCGCAGACACCTGAAATCTTGGTTGGATTAAGGGAGAGATTCTGCTCCTTCGCCATCTTGATGGAAACCGGAACAAAATCTGAAAGGTATGACTTACAGCAAAGTTCCCTTCCACAGATACCGATTCCGCCCATTATCTTGGTTTCGTCACGAACACCAATCTGCCTTAATTCAATTCTGGTTCTAAATACAGCCGCTAAATCCTTAACTAAATCCCTGAAGTCAATTCTGCCGTCTGCTGTAAAATAAAATAATAATTTATTATTATCAAATGTATATTCAGCATCCACAAGTTTCATTTCAAGACCATGCTTTATGATTTTTTCCTTGCAGATTGCAAATGCTTCTTTTTCTTTTTGCTTATTCTCTTCTACTATCTTCTCGTCTTCATCTGTCGCAACACGAATAACCGGCTTAAGTGGCTGAACCACCTTATCATCCTCCACATCCTTAGGTGGAATCAGTACCGTTCCCATCTCGACTCCTCTGGCAGTTTCAACAATTACATGCATCGCAGTTTCCAAATCCAAATCAACCGGATCAAAATAATATATTTTTCCTGCCTTCTGAAAACGAACTCCTACTATTCTAATCATCTTATTAATTCTCCTTAATTGTCATCAGCAACAATTCTATTACCAATTCAAAATTTACATTGGCATTAATTCGTACTTTAGCTTTATCCAAAGCCTTAAGTATCTCTTCAATTCCCTGATATGAGTGTTTTGCTGCCTGTTTCTTTATGTCATATACTTCATCCTTGAAAATCAATCCGTTTACGTCATTGGTTGCCTTCATATATAATACATCTCTAAACCAAATCATCATAAGGTCAAAATAATCCTGAACCCTTAACTTAAATTCATGTATCTGCTTAATCGCCGCAGTCATCTCGTATATCTCTATATCCTCAAGACGTTTCATAAGCTGGATTGTTGTATCCTTCAATTCCGAAAAATCATCCGATGAAGCAAGTTTTATGGCTTTTCCTACGTTTCCCTGGGCAAATGCCACACACACATCCGCCTGATAATCAGGAATCTGGTATTTTTCCATTAAAAATTTCTTAATACTGTCGTTAGGCACAGCCTTAATGTCTAACTTAATGCATCTTGATAAAATAGTTGGCAAAAAGCTGTTGGCATTCGTGGTCAGTAAAATTATTATGGCATATGCAGGTGGTTCTTCTATCGTCTTAAGAAGAGCATTCTGCGCCTGAGGATTCATCTTCTCAGCCTCATCTATAATATATATCTTATATGGGCTTTCGTAAGGTTTAATTATAATATCATTATTCAACTGCTGCCTTATATCATCTACGGAAATCGTATTTATTTTTTCGTGTTTTACATAGATGATATCCGGATGATTGTGTCCCATTGCCTGCTTACATGAACGGCACTGCATACAGGCTTCGCTTTTGTTCTCCTGACACATAAGCGCCATTGCGAATGCCTCTGCAAGCATCATCTTGCCCGAATATTCCGGCCCGTTAAAAATGTATGCATGGGATACCTTATCCAGTTCAATTGCATTCTTAAGATGTTCAATTATTTGTTCATGTCCAATTATTTCATTAAATCCAGCCATAATTCTACCTACTTCCTTTATGTAAAAATGTCTAAGAGTAATCCCTTAATCTCTCCTATCCTGTCGAGTATTTTAATATGGTCCATCTCATCCTCCACAAGCTCTGAAGCCAGCTCGTCAAGGTTTTCATCAATCAGCCTGACAATTCCATACACCCTGTGCCTGCCCTTTCTGTCCAGAAAATTCTCTCTGGAAAATTTGTGAGAACGAAAAACCACTTCATTAAGCAGCTCTTTTATCATACCACGATATCTTTTCATATCTCTGATATCCATATGCTGTGCTATGCGGTTTCCCTGGGCTATTATATCTTCAAGCAATCCATCAACCTTCGCCTGAAGCTGTGCATCATCTATGGCACTTGCCAACGTAAATTTGAATGAACCATCACCCACTACGGTCTTTTGTGTGTCTGGTACCTGGGTTACATTACTAATATTATCTACCTTTACCTCCATACAGCTCCCCCCTCTGACAGTTCAAAATCTACACGCCCGCTCCTTGTATATATGCCTTGATTTTTTCAATCGTTTCTTCAAGATTCCTGTTTTCAAATCTTTGCAACACATTACATTTTTTGAGTTTCTCTTCGGAAAAATCCTTCGCATCCGCCAAAAATCTACGACACATCTCTTCGTATTTAGGCTGTGACTGACTTTCCTCCCTTGAAATTGCACGCTTTAATCTCTCGCCATCTTCTACTTCAATATATATCGGCAAAACTACGTCTTTTCCAAAATATTTACGAATTTTCTCGTAAGTATCCAAAGTTCCTATTAAGATATAATCCTTATTCTTATAATCTATATCACCGTTATCCACCGTAAAATATTTCCATATTCCAAATACCGTATTGTATTCACGAAGCTCAACAATCCTGCCTTCCCTCTCCAGTCTGTCTACCTCGGCTTCATCGCAAAATACATATGACTCACCACAAACTTCTCCTTCTCGCCTTGGTCTTGTAGTGTATGGGACAATTTTATTAAGATTAAGTTCTTCTGACTCAATAAGTCTTTGATAAATTGTGTCTTTTCCTGATGCACTTTTTCCCATCACGCAATATATGTGTGCCATGTGATACCTCTTGTAATTCTCATAAAAAATTATGATTTCTTAATTTTTCTTACATTAGTATAATATAGTTCATAAAATTTCACAATTAAAAATAAAAGGAAATGATACATTTTACATTTTAGTTACCTGTCTTTGACGACTTTTACCTTAATATTATTATCATCGGCACTTATTCCATTAACCTCAATATTCATTTCCATTGCATAAATTATATTATGAATTATTTCCTCGGTTATTACCTCTCCTGGAACGACTATCGGGATTCCCGGCGGATAAAGTGAAATAAAATCTGCCGCTATCTTATTTTTTGCCTCCGTAAAAGGTATCAAAACAGATTCACATTCCCATGCATCCGACAATTCCAGTTTCTTCTCGTTGCTTGTATATATGGTACTGCTCCGCTTTGTCGTATTCCAAGCGGAATTTGTGCATCTTTTGTCTATCTCTTTAAGCGCCTTTCCAAGCCTTAGAAATCCTTCCTTTGTGTCCATAAGGCTGCAAAGTGCCAGAACATAATTAAGCGCCACCATCTCCACCTGAATATGATATTCTTCCAGTAAAATGTCCGAAAGAATTTTTCCATCCAAAAGCCGCTCATTTACTGTTCCTTTATCTATTATTAAATCATCCGTAAATATCAGTATCTTGGTTTCGTCAAAGTCAAATGCATCATCCACACCAAAATCCTTTTTGCGAATTACCCTCAGATTATTAAGGGTTTCCATTTCATCGTAAAATTCTTTAAGATTATCACATAATTCATCAAGGAGTTTCCCGCCGTCTGTTTCCATTGTATCTATGCATTTTTCTATTCCTGACATAAGAATATATGAAGGCGAGCTTGTTTCATATATACCAAGGAACTTCTCAATTCTTGATTTATCAATTCTGTCACTACATATATGAAGTAACGCCGTCTGGGTAAATGCAGGCAGAGTCTTATGAACGCTTACAATTACTGCATCCCCACCGCACTGTGTTGCATTCATAGGAAGCCTGTTGCTAAAGCCAAAATGAGCCCCATGAGCCTCGTCTACTATCACCGGAATTCCTTTTTGGTGGGCAATATCAGCTATCGCTTTCACATCAGAAAGTACTCCGTCATAGGTTGGCGATGTAATTATGATTCCCTTTACATCAGGATTTTCTTCTAACGCCTGCTCCACCGATTCTGTTTCAATTTTCCCCTGAATTCCATAAGGGGTAATCTTAGGATACAGATATACCGGTTTTAATTCCCTAAGAAAAATCCCATGATATACCGCTTTGTGACAGTTTCTTGCCGCCAGCACCTTATCTCCCTTATTAAATGCCCCGCTTATCGCTGCAAGCAGACCGCAGGTGCTTCCGTTTATGAGAAAATAACTCTTATTAGCGCCGTAAATTTTTGCCGCTTTATCCTGCGCATTTTTGATTAATCCCGTTGCATGATGCAGATTGTCAAATCCGTCAATTTCCGTTATGTCAATATCGTAGGGATTTGGAAAATCCATTTTTCTTCTCTTATGCCCCGGCATGTGAAATGGATAAATGTCTGATTTACCATTTTTTATTAATTCTTCATATAAATTCATTATTACATCCTATAATTGCTTTCTTTCCATCCATAGAACTATCCAAGGAATCTGCCAAGCTCCGGCATCCAGTCATCTAAGAATACTTCATTATTGATAAGACTTATCCACAAAGGTTCGATAAAAAGGCATACTCTGTCCACAACTTCTTCCCAAGGTTCGTTGTTATGTTGATTTCTCTTGCAATACTGCTCCCATCTTTTTCTCATGTAAGCATAATTTCTGTAACCTTTGAGCTGTTCAATTCGCTTAAGCCTGCGCACTCTTGGAGTCTTTTCAGTGTATTTTGCCAGTTCTTCTGCAATTCGTCTTCCACTTACCGGCTGACTTTTAAGCACCTCGTTAACGATATAATAGGATTCCATGTCATTAATAAGCTCTAATTTATTAATTATATCGTAAATATGTTTTCCTATAAAATTCTCTGAGGAATAGCTTAAATACTTAATATTTCTTTCTGGTTTAAGTAATTGCGGAATCTGAAAATTCTCAATCTTGGAATTTGCATCCTCAAGAGGACTAATCCACAGATTAATAGGAACTGTCATGTCACAATAATAACCGCTTAGGATAAGATGATAATCCTTTTCCTCCTGACTGACGGTATAAATCCACTGAATTTTATTCTTATTTTCCTCCCAGAATACCTCCTGCAAAAAAGCCTCTACCAGACCGTCACAAAGCTCATATCCCGCCTTGTAATTATCCTTGGTCATTTTGTGTATGCTTTTCCTGTAAAAATAGTGCAGTCTGCCCTCGGAATCAAAAGCGATTTTTCGAAGTTTGTCAGGGTTTGCATCAAAAAGCAACAGATATTTCTGATATTCGGACTGGCTTATTCTATACATAATGTCCTCAATCATATACCCATGCAGTACGTTGGAAAAAGGCTCAGCCAGCTGCTCGCTTAAATCTTTTAATTCAGTCGCTTCGTTTACACCTATTTTCATTTACAGCCACACCCCTATTAAACTTTGCACCTTCTTAACTACCTTGCGCTCTCTTGCGTATTCCATGAGAATCGAGATATCCTTGTCTTCGTCCCTGATATATGACTGAATCGCCTCTTTGAAATGTTCCCTTGACATTTTCGCTTCGTATTTCAGGCAGTCACATATCACTCTTTCCTTATCGTAGATTAAAAATTCATTGTCCCCGATTGTAATTGTGGTAGCGCCAATCTCCAGAGAATCAGGCTCCGTATAGTAGGGAATTACCTTGGGATAGTCAATCTTAAATCTGGATTTGGATGTGTTCTTATCCACCGCCAGACTCCACCCAAAGGGCTTATCCTTGATATATCCATATGCAAAAAGTGCCGATTCCATACACAGTCTTGCATCCGGAAAGAGCCTTGCAATAAGCTCCTCCTCTGTAAAACGGTCTATTTTATCCGTATAATATCCGTTTTTGATTCGTACCAAATCCCCCGATTCTACAAAATCCAAAACCCGGCGGTAATCAATCCCCGCTGCCGAAAGCTGCTCTTTCTTAACGATACCACCGTTTTCCTCTATGCATGCAATGATCTCCCCAAAGACCTTTGCTGCAGCTTCTTCTTTTTTGTAATTCATTATATTTTTCCGCTCCATTTATTTTTTAGTGGTAATTTTATATTACTTCTTTTTGCTATTTACGTCAAACATTTTATATTTTTATAATGACATTTATTTTTTGATTTTTTTCAGGAAAAAGTATCTTTTTTTAGGAGAAAATAAGTCTTATAATTAATATATAGACAGTGCACTATGTCGTTTACGATTTTAGTTGTTTATAATTTTTGTATTTATATTTTTATTGTATTCATTTTTCAATTTATAATTTTTAGTCAATTATTTATCATTCACAATTTTATGGGAGGATTTTATATGGATAATTCAAAAATTCAGACTTCCGGCTCTTTGGACAAGCACCGCAACCCATCCAAAGAAACATGCCAGAATATAATAAGACGTATTTTAACCACCGAAGAACTTCAAAATGGCAGGAACAAACATTTCCGTTCTGCCTCAGATTTCATGAACTATTTCGAGTCACTTTATATTGCATCCCCTTCCCTTACCAAGCAGGTTCAGCGGTCATTAAAAGCCATGGATATGCCAAAGGACGAGGACGGTTTCCTTCTTGTCAATACCACAAGGGAGCAGTTTCTGCAGAATAAAAAAATCGGCTCCATTCTTGCCGACGAAGCAGCAGACATAGAGCCAAAATCTCTTGGCAAAGGAGTATTCGTAAGCGTACCATCTTCCACAAGAGATTATCTTGCAAATCTTCTTCTGGCTTCGGATTCCTTTGCACCTTATATAATTACAATTCTGCCGACTTATAACGGCATTATTATTTTCACTGACGAGCCTGAAAAACTCTCTGAGGAATTAAAAAGCATTATGTAAAATTAATATTCCACATCAAGATATTTAGGATCGACTTTTTGCCATTTCATTTTATCAATGTCAACATCCTTAGCTTTTTCCTCCAGCTCCTCTTTGGTCATGCCAGAGGAAACATCATTGTTAAGGGTGTTGACAATATAATAAATCATTTCATCTTTATCATTTTTACATTTAAGAAATATCGTCCCATCTACAAGAACAAATTCCTTAACCGTATCCGTTACAACTTCCCTTGCTTCGTTGGGATTGTCCGTATCCACCCTCACCAATGCGTTGTAGGAATCATCTACTTTCCAGATTTCATAATCCGAAGGCAGCTTGTTGTAGGACCAGTCCCCGGTACAGTCATCACTGATTTGTCCTGCACAACCGGTAATTACCATTGCAAAAAACATCAGCATAAGGCTTATGGCTGTTATTTTTGTAGGTAATTTGCAGACAATTTGTGTTATTTTCAGTTTATTTACCATATTTTTTAGCATGTCCCATTCCTTGTTTCAAGACATCTTTTCTCTTATAGTCATGTCTTTTTACATTTTTTCTGTCGTTTCGTATGTCTATTTAAAAAGCATATCCTTTTTTCTAGGTCTTTTCTTCTTCTTTGGTCCGGCAAATCTTGCATTTTCAATTTTTCTCATTTCCCTGTCATGCTTAAGATAATAATAATCATCGTAAAACTTCTTAAGCAAAGTGAAAAGAACCACTAAAATGCTAAGTATTGCAATTCCTATTAAAATATATATTGGTTTAATAATTACAATGTTACCGTTTGTATTACTCTTGATTTTCTTGTCAGAATAATATTCATCCACCACTTTTGCTCCGGTGGTTTCCAAACTTACACTTCCAACTTCCCTGCCTGCATAGGTATACGTCAGGGAGGCAATTACATCTTTATCGGCTACGTTCTCATTCTTCTTCGCCTCTGCCTCGCTGAATTTTGCAGTATTTGGAACTACAATATATGCATCTTTATCCAGACTTACGAAAAGCTTGTTATTGTTAAGAATTCCAAGATTGCTGGAATTTTCATCGATAAGAGTTTTTTCATTCTCTACTATATTGATGGTGTGAAAATTCGTAAAACTGTAATCAATTAATTTATTAGTGTCATTCCAGTGTTCCGGTGAATCGGCATCCATAACAACTACGCATATCGCCATTCCATCCTTCTCTGCGTATGTTACAAGAGTACTGTTGGCAACTGTGGTATATCCCGTCTTTCCTCCTGTACAATATTCATTAACATAATTTCCCGACTCATATCTGTGCAAAATCTTGTGATGATTATTAAGGGGAGTCGGATCACTGTGCTTATTGGTTGGTGGAATAATATAACTTTTCGTACCGGTTATGGTCTTAAATTCTTCATTCTTATAAGCCTCACAACTGATAAGCGCCATATCGTATGCGCTGGTCACATGCTTATCATCCGGAAGACCGTTACAGTTGTTAAAATTCGTATCCGTACAACCAAGTTCCTTGGCCCTTTTGTTCATTAAATCTATAAATGTGCTGTAATCACCGCCCATGCTTGCACCTACATGTTCTGCCACCGCATATGCACATTCGTTAGCGGATTCAAGCATTATTCCGTACAAACTCTGCTCCATGGTCATCTCTTCAAGATAATCCCTTGCTATATTCGATGTGCCACCTTCGTTCTTATAAACTGCATCTGCTGAATAAACCACCGTTTCATTCAGGTCACATTTTTCCAGTGCAAGAAGAGTTGTCAGTATCTTTGTGATACTTGCAGGATAATGCTGCTCATGGGGATTCTTCTCATACAAAACCGTTCCCGTATTTACCTCCATTACCACTGCACTTTCTGAACTTACATTAGGACCTTTTGGCCAATGTGGTTTTGCAAAAACCGTTGTCATATTGCAAAAACTTCCCAAAACAATAGTACACGCTGTCGCCACCAGCGCTACTGCCTTCCCTTTATTTCTTCTATGTCTAAACATATACACTCCTTGTTACTTTTCCTATGGCTTAAAAAAGCCTTGTAATTAGTATAATATTAAAAATTATTTACTGCAACATTATTTGAAATTTTTCACATTTTCACTTGTTCTTTTCTTAAATCTATGAAATAATACTTACTGTTCGTTGTAATTATATACGCTTTATGTAATTACAAAAATTTTTTATTAATACTTGGGAAAAAATTTTTTAATAATTTAATAGTATACTATTTTTATAAGGAGATTTTCATGAGATTACGAAATATTCCAGGTGCCGATGAGGCAGTAAGTAATAGTGAATTCTGTATTCAGGATCCTGTTTCACTGAAGGGAAACTGGGCTTCCTTCTTGGGAAATGATAATCCTATCCATATCGAGATTGGAATGGGCAAGGGAAGATTCATAATGGATTTGGCGGCATTAAATCCTGATATAAATTATATTGGTATCGAGCGTTATACCAGCGTTTTGCTTCGTGCCGTTCAGAAAATGGATGTAAATCCACTTCCAAATGTGCATTTTCTTTGCATAGATGCGGCAACTCTTCCTGACATTTTCGCCAAGGATGAGGTGGATCGAATTTATCTTAATTTTTCAGATCCATGGCCTAAGGACAGACATGCAAGAAGACGACTTACTTCCAGAGAATTTCTGGCACGTTATGACCATTTCCTTTGTCAGGATGGTCGAATTGAATTTAAGACTGACAATCAGGATTTATTCACTTTCTCATTAGAGGAAATCGAAGAATCTACGGTTTGGAAACTGGATGCTTCCACAAGGGATTTACATAACGATACAGTCCTTAATGAAGGAAACGTTATGACAGAATACGAGGAAAAATTCTCAGCCAAGGGCAATCCAATCTGCAAATTAATTGCATCAAGATACTAATTAAATAATATAAACAAAGAAGTGTGCATACAGATATTTTTTGAAAAATACATGTATGTACACTTCTTTTATTTCTTGTATAAAATATATTTTGTTTCTATTATTTATGTTAATTAAATATGCTATTTGCAGACTGTTTGCTGTTTTTTCTAATTAATTGTATTATATGGTTGTTTGCAAACTATTTCTGATAAATTGTATTCCAAGGCTATTTCGGCCATATTCTTATTACAAAATATATCTGTATTTAATCTCCGGCATATTCAATCTGCTCTGTTATCCAAAGTTCGTCTGATGTGACTTTGCATGGCATAAAATATATTGTCACACCGCTTTCATACGCTTCTTTAAGCACATCGCCAAATTCCGGATGTGTTTCATAGTTTGGCTTTACTTCTTTAATATTCTCCATGGTGATTACAAAAGCTATGCTGCATTTGTAGCCTTCCTTTGTCGCCTTGATAAGCTCCTTAAGGTGCTTCACACCTCGGCTTGTTGGTGCATCAGGAAAATATCCCATTCCGTCTATCTCCAGGGTGCATCCCTTAACTTCCATCAGGTATTTATCTTCGCCTTTTTCCATATAGAAATCAATTCGGCTTTGACCATAAGTATATTCAGGTTTAATAACCGTAAATTCGCCTTGTTTTTCAAGCCATTCCTTCACCAGTTTATTTAGAACCTGACTGTCTATATTAACCCAGCCTAAATTTTCCTTTATTACGGCTATAAGGTCGTATTTAGTCTTTCGGTTTGGATTTTTTGCTTTCTCCAAGGTTACAACGGCATCATCCACCAAAAGTTCCTTGCATCTTCCAGTATTTTTCACATGGACAACCTCCGGCTGCCCGTCAATCTCCACCTCCGCAATAAATCTGTTTGGTCTTTTTATAAATTTTCCGCAAACGGTATCCTGATACTTCATTTCATGCCCCTTATCGTTAGTTTGTCTTTTATGCAAATACTAATAATTCGTCATCGTACCGCTCGTCATTTTCTATTCCTATCTTGCCATAGGAATCTTTAAGTTTGATATAATTCACCATTCCCCATACCTGAAGGCGTTCCACCGACTTAACTGATGGATTTTGTAATTCTTTCTGTGCGTGTCTGAAATATTCTATTGCCCTTTCATGTCTTTCCATCTTCTGATAGCATGAACCGACATTTATATCGCATAATGCCTTAAGATAGCTGCAATTTTTCATGATTCTTGTCATTGCTATTCCTTCAAGAAAACACTCAAATGCCTTATCCTCATACCCTGCGTTGTCATAAATCACACCGAGCACATTAAGGTCGATTACATATTTCTCGTCACTTCCTACTTTCTTCAAAATGCTAAGAGCCTTGTTAATGTTCTCCACTGCTCCATCAAAATTGTCAAGCATCAGCTCATCCTGACCACATTTCATATATTCTTCGGCTAATTCCTCATAATTGCGAATACTAACATCGACTTTCCTATCTTCTACCATATTACTACCCACCCCAATTGTTTCATAACCTTTCTCCACTATTTAGTGGTTGTTCTATTACTTTAGTCCTATATCTAGTATATGATTATATTCAGAAAAATACAACCATTTTTTCTAATTTATTTAAAGAAATTTTTAAATTAGTTTCTTACAGACCTTAGTACTACTTGATTTTTTTGGTATTTTTTTATTTTTTCCCCAAATAGCTACAAAACAAAGGTAAAAAAGCAACAAAAAAGCACCAACCCCATGGCTCCTATGTCCATAAAATCGGTACCTTTAATACGTCAGCAGGGATTCGAACCCAATCAGCAATTCTGCTTCAACTTACCATCCTAAGTGCTACGTCAGATATTAATTTGTTAACACGCTTTATTATTTCTTGCGTATTCCTTAACACAAGTGATATTATATAGTATAAGTTAATTATGTGCAATAGATTTTTTACAAAAAATTAATTATTATATTTTATAAAATTTATTATTTTTACTTATTTATTACATTATATTATTTTGTTACACTTATAAATGTTAATTATTTTACAATGTATTTACATTTGTAATCATGGAATTGCAATTAAATTTTATATTGAAAGGATTAGATTTTATGAGAGTTGACGAACGTTTTTTAAAGTACACTTTATTCTTTACCGCTTCAAATGAACACAGCGACACTTCCCCAAGCAACCAGTATGAATTTGAACTGGCATATCAGCTTAAGGATGAACTTCAAACTATTGGGCTTGTTGACGTTATTGTCACAAATTACTGTTACGTCTACGGACGGCTTCCTGCCACAAAGGGCATGGAAAATAAGAAAGCCATCGGTTTAATCGCCCATCTTGATACGTCTCCGGATTTTTCGGCAGTAAATGTTACCCCTCAGGTTATTAAAAACTACGATGGCGGTGATGTTTCGCTTAAAGGCGGGAATTTGACCTTAAAGCCTTCTGATTTTCCTGACCTTAAGAATGCTAAAGGGAAAACTTTAATTACCACAGACGGAACTACGCTTCTTGGTGCGGATGACAAGGCGGGAATTGCTGAGATTATGACGGCGCTTCAGGAGGTTGTTGAGGAAGAAATTCCACATGGAGATATCTGGGTTGGATTTACTCCGGACGAGGAAATCGGTTTGGGAGCTGAAGTATTCGACCTTGGTTATTTCAAAGCGGACTATGCTTACACTGTGGATGGCGACTACGAGGGGGAAATCGCATACGATAACTTCAATGCGGCAAACGCTTTCTTCCATATTAAGGGTGTGAGCGTTCACCCCGGAGAGGCTAAGGACATTATGATTAATGCCTCTTTGGTGGCTAGTGAGATTGCCTGCGCACTTCCTTGTGACCAGACTCCTGCCACTACTTCAGGGCGTGAGGGATTTTACCATCTTGTTAAAATGTCTGGTGATGTTTCGGAGGCTAGACTTTCTTATATCGTTCGTGACCATGACAGAGGTAAATTCATGGAGAAACTTAAGTTTCTTGATTCCATTGCTGCTTCCTTTAATGAGAAATATGGTAAGGGTGTAGTTTCCCTTGATATATACCAGTCCTACGAAAATATGCTTACGGTTATGGAAAAAAATATGTATATTATCGACAGCGCCAAAGATGCTATAAGAAGCTGCGGTATTGAGCCTGTTTCCCGTCCTATTCGTGGTGGAACTGACGGAGCAAAACTTTCATTTTTAGGACTTCCTTGTCCTAACCTTGGAACAGGTGGCTATGGATTCCATGGACCTTATGAACATATTACAGTTGAAGCAATGGAAACTGTTGTAAAAATTCTTAAGCATATCATTGCTAATCCTGTTAATCGATAACACTAAAAAAATGTCATACAATATTAATCTATTGTATGACATTTTTATTTTATTAATCTAAGATTCTAATTTCATTTACATTTTGCCTCTATGCAGCAATATTGTATGTTTTAATAATAAATCTGATTCCATTTACAGATTTGCAATGAGTGCCGCAATCTCATCCGGTGTCAGTGTTCTGTTAGGATCTGTCAAGTCAGGCATTGGTGGTTTCTCCTCACTCAAATCTTCACCCAAATCTTCACCAAGCTCTTCGTCAAGAATCTTATCAAGGTATGACTCTGAATCATCATCAGTGATTTCCTCAATTCCTTCCATGACACTTTTCTCATCATCCTCGGATATATCAATTGGATCTATAATATTGTCAACTTCAAGGGAATCCAAATCATCAATCTCGATTGGCTCTATATCCGGCTCACCGATATTTTCCATATCTATTGGCTCTATATCCGGCTCATCATTTGCTCCATTGCTATCTTCTTCAAAAACCTCATCAATAATTTCCGGTTCATCGGCATTTTCCTCGGAAAATAAATTTGAAGATATTTTTTCAAGGAAATCATCCATATCCTCTTCTTCATCTTCCAGCTTGAAGTCATCACTGTAATCAACAATGCTCTTGGTATGCTCATCTCCCCAATCAATGGCGCTTTCGTCAAGCATCTCCATTTCGTCAAGCATCTCCATTTCCTCAGGCTCGCCTATCTCCTCTAAGCCCTCCAGATTCTCGATGTCTTCTATATTATTAATTTCTTCAACTTTGTTGGAAGTTACTTCTTCAATATCTTTAACGCCGCTAGCAGATATTTCCTGAATATCTTTAATCTCTTCGACTCCGCTGGCTGTTGTTTCTTCGATATTTATATTAATACCGCTATCTTCCGACTCGTCCATGGCATTTTCAAGCGGCTTGGTTTCCGACTTTTGAATATTTGCGTTGGCAAGCAATCCGCTTAAATCAAATGCACCTTCCGGAATCTCCAGTTTGGTGGTCAGATTAATAGGCTGCTTTGACAATAACTGCTGCGTCTGCATAATAAGGTCGGTAATTCGCTTTTCCATCTCTTTATTTTCTTCAAGCAACTGCTCCTGTTTACCGACAAAATCCCTGAAATTATCTTCAAGTTCCTTAACGTGTGCTTCAAGGTTTTCCTTATTGCTTTGGGTAATCTGGTTGGTGTACTGCTCTAAAAGTTCCATAACCTGATCATTGGAATTCATAAGAGCCTCTGTATTTTCGTGATTTCTATTAATAATCAGCTTCGCAAATTTGTTTTGTGCATTAATGATTTCTTCATTCGAAGTCGCAGAAACCTGATTATTAACAGCCGGCTTTTCATTCATCTTTCCTGAATAATTCTTAAGGAGAAGATATGATGCCTTTTGAACCTTCATTATGTTGATGTAATTTTCTTTAATCTGCTCTTCCTTCATGTCCCGCAATCGAAACACTCCGCTAAGTATTAAATACAAAAACATAAGGGAAATAATTCCAATTCCTGCAACTATTAAATATTTTAAATCCCCATTATATTTTGCAATCATATAAAATTCTGTAATAATTGACACCGTAAACAACATCACAGAAAATATAATCTGCATCCTCGCCGTTGACTCTTTCTTCGCCTGCATAGTAAAGCTCCTTCCCTAGATTAACATAATATGGAAAACCCCCCAGTTTTTCCGATTAATTATATCTATGCTTATTTATTTGGCATTATAAAACATAATCTTACCTACTATTCTTATTATAACGTGTATGAAGGCGAATGTCGATATTTTTTAGGAAAAATTTACTAGTTATTTTTTCTAAAACATATTATCCCTGATAGCAGATTCCATCCTCAATTACCATATGCTTTGTTGCCACATTTGCCACATTGATGTCGTGGGTTACAAGGATTATTGTCTTTCCCTCTGCGTTAATCTCCTTCATAAGTTCAAGAAGTTCCTGACCAGTTTTCTGGTCGAGGGCTCCCGTTGGTTCATCCGCAAGAATAATATCGGCTTTTGACACCATCGCCCTTGCGATTGCAACTCGTTGCTGCTGTCCTCCTGAAATCTGGTTTGGTTTTTTCTTTGCAAGGTCGCTTATTCCAAGCCTTTGCATATAATATTCAATTCTTTCCTTTTTCTTCTTGTGGGACATTCTCTGACAGTTAAGTGGTAATTCAATATTTTCATATACCGTATAGTCGTTTAATAATGCAAAATTCTGAAATACGAAACTTATGATTTTATTTCTCACCTTACTTAGCTGATTTCGTGACATTTTTGACACATCCTGCCCTTTAAGAATGTACTCCCCCGATGTTGCTGAATCCATGCAGCCTAATATATTAAGCAGTGTGGATTTTCCTGAACCAGACGGTCCCATTATTGACCAGAATTCCCCTTCGTTAATTGATAAATTTACATCTGACAAAGCCTTCTTTTCTGACTCTCCCTTTCCATAAATCTTGCATATATTTTTCAATTCCAAAATTGGCATTATTCATTCCCTCCAATCAGATTCTTAGGTTTAAATTTTCTTATAAAAGCTGCCAGAACTATGCCCGATGGTATCGCCATGAACAATATTCCTAAACCTGACACCAGCACAGCTTCCTTGGAAAAATAACGGCCTGAATACATTATGCAGCCGTTAAAATTAGATATACCATTTCCTATTGTATATTTCATAACAATGCAGACTATGATATATGAAATCATAAGCATTAGAATATTTTCGCCCATAAATAGTTTAAATAATTTAAATGGAGAATATCCTACCGCCATTCTTATTCCAATTTCCCTTTTTCTTGTATATAATCTTGTTATAATTAATGTAGATGTTCCAATGGATACAACGATTACAAAAAATATAGCAAATACTAACCAACGAATATTTCTATCCATGTTAATTCTGTATTGCCTCTCAACAAGGCTGCTTAATTTATTTGCATTCATCAATAATTTGTTATCTTCAGCAAATTTATTAATACCGTCTACAATTTCTTCAGAATCCGCATTTTCATTTAATCTGACATAATAATCTGCTGCGTAGCTTGCACTCTCATCGTTGCCTAATTCGAATACCAGCTTATCAATTCCTATAACATTTCCATCCTTAATAGAGGTAAGAAACCACTTCGATTTTTTCTCTATTATGCCGGCTACTTCAACCTTACCATCGGAAGATTTGAATTCATCCCCGACTTTAAGATTGTATTTTGAAGCAATCTTACTTCCTATCACAATCGGACTAACAGATTTTTTTGTTTCCCAGTTTTTAAATCCAGTTCCTTCTTTCAGCGCAATTCCTGCTATATCAAAAAAATCCTTGTTTACAATATAGGATGATATGCTTTTCTTCTTAAATTTCTTGGATGAAATATTTCCCTGATTGCTGTATGTCATACCGTCAATTTTTTCTTCTCTTATTAATTCATCCATATATTTACTAAATTTATTCCATTCCTCCATCTGCAACTCGGACAATTCTATATCTACTATATTCTCGTATTCATCTCCAAATTGTTTCTCCGTCTGCGTTTTTGCAAAACGAATATCCTGAACTGACAGGTATGTTGTAAATAAATATGAAATAACCAGTATAACCTGTGCCATAAACAGCAGATTCATCAAGTTGTTCTTAAAGCATCCTTTAATTATCTCTATCATACAATCTCCCCCTCCTTAAGCGTGTTGGCTGGTGGAATTTTAAGTGCTTTAATTATAGGAATGATAGAAGTAATCAATGCAGTTAATAATACAAGTACAATTGAAATAATTATGTTAGATAAATATATCTTAAAAGTATAGTCACCAATTTTATTAAATATCAAACTTAATAACTCCTGTATTACAATTGATATCACTGCCGATACCAAAGTCATTCCAAACAACTCCTGAAAAATCATTTTCGCTATGTCCTTATCCGTATAACCAAATGCTTTCCTTACACCTATTTCAAAACGCCTTTTCTCAACCCACAGAATAACAATATTAATAGAATATATTAATGTTGCAAAATAACCAATAAATGCAAGAACATATATATCATTCGAACTTTGAATAAGCAATTGCATCATATTTTCAGTTTCTATTTCACCTTCATATTTAACTTTAATTTTATTTCCCATTTTATTGACATTTTTAGTAATTACATCAATATCACTACTAAAATCAGGATCCTCATTATATAGAATCATTCCTACGAAATCCAAGGAATAACTATTTGACATTTTTTCAGGCAAAGAAGTAGCCGGAACAAATACTCTGTTGTCCCATAGTGACACTTGATTATTAAAACCAACCACTCCCACAACTTCATATTTTTCACCATACATTTTTATGTATTCTTTTCCATTTTCTTTGAATGTATATTCTTCCAGCATACACCCTATTGCTACAACTTTATCTCCGTTTTTTACTTCCTCGGCAGTGTAATATCTGCCCTTTGAAACAGGATAATGCCAGTTATCATCTTCACTAAACCACTCTGCACTGACGGATATATATGAATTAATCGATGACCTGTCAATATTAACATTCATGTTGTTAAATATGACACCAGTATCACTTCGTATTCCTTCCAATAATTTATTCACAGAAGATGTATCTAATTTTACATCCGCTTCTAATGGTATATCAAACCCATATACAGTACCATTTGGTGGGGACATTTTTTCTTTATTTCTTGCTGCATAAATATGTTCATATGTAAAACTTATACCTATAGACAATAGAAGCATAGAAATAACCATTCCAAACATGAAAAAAAGTGACGTTGTCTTGGATTGATTAATTCTATGCTTTACCATAGCTAATAAACTTTTCATTTACTTTCCCCTTTCTTAAGGAACTCTAAATACTAATTTAGAGTTCCTTTTAACATTTACCAATCTTCAAAATTCTGAATTACTTTATTTGTTGCCTTTGATGACTCAGTCTGATTTTTATGAATAAAATGTTGTGATTCATATGTCCATACCCCAGAAAACGAACCAAGGACTCTTGCTTCTCTGTTTTCTATACTTTTACCTACAAGATATGAATCAGAGAACGCATTTTTCTTATAATACAAATTTGCCTTAACCTTATAACCTTCAAGACCAGACCATTTTGTCTTCGTACAAGCTCTGTCATTACTAGTAATGTTAAATACACATTTTAATAAGCAATATACTTCTACACCCTTGTAAGAACTAGTTGATTCCTGCACTTCCGCATTAACTGCAGTCGTTCCTAAAACCAATACCAATACTAAAAGAATGCAACAAACTTTCTTATTCCCTTTAAACATAGCTATCCCCCCTTCTTTAGTGTTTATAAAAATACTCTATCAATAAATATTTCTACATATATTAATTATAATCTATTGTATTATTATGTCAACCATTTTTATATAGTGTTGTATAATCATTTTACTTTCAGTTATAAATCGACACTATAAAATTTCAGTTTTTTCTTTTCATATATATTATATATTTTCCATAAATTAAAATTATTCATTCCCTCCAATCAGATTCTTAGGTTTAAATTTTCTTATAAAAGCTGCAAGAACTATGCCCGATGGTATCGCCATGAACAATATTCCTAAACCAGACACCAACACAGCTTCCTTGGAAAAATATCGGCCTGAATACATTGTACAGCCTCCGAAACTGGATACTCCGTTTCCAACTGACCTTTTCATTGTAATGCATACTATTATGTATGAAATGAATAACATAAAAACATTTTCACCCATATAAATTTTGAACAACTTAAATGGAGAATAACCGCATGCCATTCTTATACCTATTTCTCTCCTTCTTGAATATAATCTTGTTATAATTAACATAGACGTTCCAATGGATACAACGATTACAAAGAATATAGCAAATAAAAGCCAGTTTATATTTGTATCAATGTTCTCATTGTAGTTCTTTTCCACTACATTACGCAAAGTACTTGCCTTCAATACTATTTTACTATCTTTGGAAAATGCATTTATTTCATCTACTACTTTATTTATATCAGCATTTTCACTTACTTTAAGATAGTAATCCTTGATTATACTCTCATAATCTTCATCAGCTAACTTGAATACCGCCTTATCTGTTCCAATGATTGCGCCTTCATCAATTGAAGAAAGAAACCATTTTGATTTTTTCTTTATTATTCCTGTTACCTTTACTTTTCCATCGCTTGTTTTAAATTCGTCCCCTACTTTAAGTTTATATTTTGAAGCAACTCTATTTCCTATTACAACAGGTTTAAGAGAATCCTTATCTTCCCATTCACTAAATCCGGTACCTTCTTTAAGTTTAATCTCAGATAAATCAAAAAATTCTTTGCTGACAGTACATTCAAAAAGACTTTTGTTATTAAATTTCTTTGATTGCACTACTCCCTGATTGTAGAAAGCTATTTTATCAACAGCTCCATCATCTTTTACCCCATCTATACATTCATGTAATTTTTTTCTTTCACTCTTGGATAAATCAGTTGTTTCTATATAAATCAAATTATCATATGCACTTTTAAATTGCTTTTCAGTCTCATTCTTACTAAAACAAATATCCTGAATTGACAAATATGTTGTAAACAAATATGAAATAACCAACACAACCTGCACAATAAACAGCAGGTTCATTATTTTGTTTTTAAAGCATCCTTTAATTATCTCCATCATATAATTTCTCCCTCCTTCAGTGTACTTGCAGGAGGAATCAAAAGTGCCTTAATCACAGGAATTACAGAGGTTATCAAAGCGGTAATTAAAACAATTACAATCGAAATAATAATATTTGGTAAATATATCTTAAATGGATAATTGCCTAGTCTTCCTAATACCAGACTCAATATTTCCTGTATTGCAATTGATATCACTGCTGATACCAATGTTATTCCAAATAATTCCTGAAAAATCATTTTTGCTATATCCTTATCCGTATACCCAAATGCTTTTCTTACACCTATTTCAAAACGTCTTTTCTCAACCCATAAAATGACTATATTAATAGAATATATTAATGTTGCCAGATATCCAGTAATTGCAAGTATATATATATCATCAAAACTTTGAATAAGGTTTTCAATCATATTTTCCGTTTGTATTTTACCACCATATTCTATTTGCATGCTTTTACACAATTTTTTGGAATTTTTTTCTATAATATTAATATCCTCTTTAAAATTTGAATCCTCATTATATAAAATCATGCCACTCATATCAAGGGAATGATTTTCTATTTCCTTTTCAGGCAAAGAAGTAGCCGGAATAAACAATCTTCCATCCCAAAGAGATGACTGATTTTTGAACCCGACTATACCAACAACCTCGTATTTTTCACCATAAATATCAATATATTGTTTTCCATTTTCTTCATATGTATTTTTTTCGAGTAATTTTCCTATTGCAACAACTTTATCCCCGTTTTTTACTTCCTTGGCAGTATAATATCTGCCCCTTGAAACAGGATAATGCCAGTTATCATCTTCACTAAACCACTCCGCACTTGCCGAATTATAGGCATTAATCTCATCTTTATTCAAAGGAATGTAAAAATTATTAAAAATCACTCCTGTATCGCTACGTATTCCCTTCAATAAGGTATTAATGGATGAAGTATCCATATCAATAATATCATCGCCTTTTATATTAAGACTATACACTGTGCCATTGGGTGGTGCAAATTTCTCTTTATTCATGGCAGCATAAATCAGTTCTGATGAAAAACTTATTCCAATAGAACACAAAAGCATAGAAATAACCATTCCAAAAATAAAAAAAAGTGACGTTGCTTTGGATTGATTAATTCTATGCTTTACCATAGCTAATAAACTTTTCATTTACTTTCCCCTTTCTAAAGTACCTTTAATACTATTAGAGGTACTTTACTTTTTTACCAGTCTTCAAACGTTACAATCAATTTATTGCTTGATTTTGTCGTTTCCGTCTTATTTTTATGAATATAGTGTTCAGATTTAAACGTCCATACACTTCCTGTTCTACACACAACCCTAGCTTCTTTACTACTTAAAGTTTCTCCACCCGATTTGTATTCTGACCAAGAATTTAATTTGTAGAACAATTTAGTCTTCACTTTATATCCTTCTAATCCTGCCCATTTTGTCTTCGCGCATGCCCTATCATTTTCATTTAATTTGAAAGTGCATTTTAGCATACTATATACTTCTACCCCATGCTGTTTACTTTTAGCTTCTTGCATTTCCGCATGAACAGCCGTTGTTCCTAAAACCAGCACAAACATTAAAAGAATACAACAAAACTTCTTATTCCCTTTAATCATAATCACCCTCCCTTCTTTTGTACTTGAAAAATATTCCTTTTTGAATATTTTTTCTATGTATTTATTATATATATATCAAAAACATTTGTCAACACGATTTAGTTTGTTTTCTTATAAAGTCTTTTATTAACTGTTTTTTAAGAAACCAATCTTTTTTGTTTTCTATTTTTAAATAAAAAATGTAAATAATATGAATTTTTTCTCACAAGAATTTCATATTATTTACATCATAAAATTTTTCAAATCTTATATTTAGTATGTCCATTTCTAGGAACACAACTGTAAAAAGAGACTTTAATATTCAAATGACTGCAGGAAAAGCTGTGCCCTTTTTGTTTTGGGGTGCTCAAAAAATTCCTTTGGTTTATTGCTTTCCTCAACTATTTCCCCATTTTCCAAAAAGATAATTCGGTTAGCTACCGCTTTGGCAAATGCCATCTCATGGGTTACAATAAGCATTGTGCTTCCGGATTTTGCCAAAGATACAACTACTTCTAAAACTTCGTGTACCATTTCAGGATCAAGGGCTGCTGTTATTTCATCGAGAAGAAGAACTTCAGGGTGCATTATAAGGGCTCTTATGATTGCAACTCTTTGTTTCTGACCTCCGGAAAGTTGTCTTGGATAGTCATCTTTTCTGTCTGCAAGACCTACTTTGTCTAGAAGCTTTAGTGCTTCTTTTTCCACTTCTTTACGCTCTCTCTTTTGCACCTTTAATGGAGCGAGCAATACATTTTCCAATACTGTCTTGTGTGGAAATAAATCGTAGCTTTGGAATACCATTCCAATTTTCTGACGTAATCTTGTAATATTCTTTGAATTAGCGTTTATTTCTTCGCCGTCAATTTTCACTGTGCCGCTTTGAACTTCTTCAAGTCCGTTTATGCATCGTAACAAGGTACTTTTTCCACAGCCGGAAGGTCCTATGACTACTATTACGTCACCTTTTTTCACTTCCAGATTAAAATCCTTTAAGATTACGTTATCTCCGTAATATTTATTTAATTTATTGATAGTAAGCAATGTCTGTCCCATAAATCACACCCACCTTTTCTCAAGATATACCGCCAATTTGCTGATTGGCCAACAGATTATAAAATACATCAAAAATACCACCGCAAATACTCCAAAAGCTGCATTTGGAGAAAAATGCCTGTTTGCTTCAATAATTTGTTGTGCCACCTTAAGCACTTCCACAATTCCTATCATCATCACAAGACTTGTTGTCTTAATCATACGGGTGATAAGGTTTATGGACAGGGGAATAAGACGGCGTATTGTTTGGGGAAGAATGACATGATAATATGTCTGCCTGGTTGTCATTCCCAAAGCCTTGGCACTTTCATACTGAATTTTTGGGATACTATTTAGCGCGCTTCTTACAAGATCCCCCATTTCCGCCGTTCCCCAGAAACTAAATACAAAAATCGCTGAGGCTTCTGCTGACAGATCCCATCCGAAAATTCGAGTCGTTCCAAAATATACTATAAAAAGAAGAACCATCTGTGGCATAATTCGGACAATCTCAAGGTATATTCTGAAAATTCCTTTGATAATTTTATTTTTTGAGGACATTAACATGCCTGCAAGAATTCCTAAAACTATACTAATCAAAACAGAAATCATGCTGATGCGAACGGCTACCCACAGCCCTTCCAGCAATCTCATCAGATTGTTTCCTTTGAATATTACATCAATCCCCAAATTGTGCATAACGAAGCCTCCTTTCTATAATACTGCCCAGTATTGATACAGGCAGAAGCATAATAAGATAAAAAATCACAAGTAAAGTCAGACATTCTATGGTTTTTGCATACATTCCTATAAGATCCTTCGCCGTAAACATCAAATCCATAAGGCTTATGGTGGAAAATACGCTTGTTTCTTTCAGTAAGAAAATCACATTTGCCACTATTCCCGGCACGCTCTGAGATAGAGCCTGTGGTAAAACTACATATTGAAATATCTGATGTTTTGTCATTCCAAGGCTTTTGGCGCTTTCGCTTTGAATTGCCGGAATGTTATCAAGTCCGCTTCTGAATGTTTCGCTCATATATGCACCACCAAGCAGTCCAAGACCAAGGATTCCACATGTTTCTGCGGAAATATTAATTCCAAATTTAGGAAGTGCAAAATATATGAAGAAAAGCTGTACCAGAAGTGGTGTGTTTCTAAATAATTCTATATATATTCCTACGATTTTTCTTATAACAGGTATTTTCAAATAAATTATTATTGTACAAATAATTCCTACCAGAAATGCCAGTGCAATTCCAAGCCACCCGATTTTGAGTGTCAGAAAAAGTGCATCCTTGTATCGTGGAAGGTAGGATGTTATAAAATTCCAATCCATATTAAACCTCCATATTATGCCTGATTTCTATGGTCAAGTTTTTTTGCGGCATATGTTCCGATTCCCTGCATCAGCTGAACAATAACCACTATAAATACCAGTGTCACCAACATCACGCTGGTTTCATATCGGTAGTAGCCGTACCTTATGGCTATATCTCCAAGTCCGCCTCCGCCGATAACTCCTGCCATGGCTGAGTATCCAAGTACTGTTCCAAGCACGATTGTCATTCCAACAAGAAGTGATGTTCTTGCTTCTCCGATTAGAACCTTGAATACAATTGTTCTTGTTTTTGCTCCCATGCTGATTGCGGCTTCAATCACCCCTTTGTTCACTTCCTTAAGGGATGATTCAACCATTCTGCCAATTAACGGAGCTGCAGCAAGGGTAAGTGGTACGATTGTTGCCGTTGAACCATAGCTTTTTCCTACGATTGCCTTGGTAAGTGGCATAACCACAATAAGAAGAATTAAAAAAGGAATACTTCTTGTAACATTAATTATAATATCCAATATTCTGTACACATTCTTGTGGGGAGTCAATCCCCCCTTATCGGTAAGCGTCAGAAGAATACCAATAGGAAGGCCAATGACGTAGCCAAAGAAAGTAGATAAAATTGTCATATAACAGGTATCCTTGATACCTTCCGCTAACATACGAATCATTGTTTCATCCCACATTTTCTATTCCTCCGTTTCATTAATTAGTAATAAACGCTTAGCCGCTTTTGATTTAGGATTTGCAAATACTTCATCCACATAGCCACATTCCTGAACAACTCCCCCATCTAAAACTGCAACCTGAGTACATATCTCCTGAATCACACTCATCTGGTGGGTGATAATTACAATTGTAATTCCCATTGTGTCATGAATGGTCTTTAATAAATTCAAAATTATTTTTGTGGTTTCCGGATCAAGAGCGCTTGTTGCTTCATCACAAAGAAGAATATCCGGTTCATTTGCCAGCACTCTTGCTATTGCCACTCTTTGCTTTTGTCCTCCTGAAAGCTGGGAAGGATAAGCGTGGGCTTTTTCCGCAAGCCCTACTTTTTCAAGGAGTTCCATGGCTTTTTCTTTTCTTAGCTTTGCCGGAACTTTTCTTATTTCCAGTGGAAAACATACATTTTCAAGTACGGTTTGCTGTTCTAAGAGATTAAAATGCTGAAAAATCATTCCTATTTTTTGTCTTCTGATTCGTAACTCTTCCTTATTTAAATTGAGTAAATTTTTTCCATCAATTATGATTTTTCCTTCGTCAGGATATTCCAGTAAATTCATGCATCTTACAAGTGTACTTTTTCCTGCACCTGATAATCCTATCACTCCAAAGATTTCTCCCTTGGGAATTGACAGGGACACATCCTTTAGAGCTTCAACATGACCGTTTTTTGCCACATATTTTTTTGAAAGATTCTGAATTTCTATATATGCATTTTCCATTGCTTACCCATCCTTCGCTTCATATTCATAGAAAACGGACAGTGAGTTGTTGTTTCACCGCCCGCCATAATTTAGTCTTCGAATGGAACTACTGCTCCATCGTAAGTATCTTTGATGTACTGTTTGATTTCGTCTGATTTTAATACATCAATAAGAGCTTTGACACCTTCGTTTTCCTCGTTTCCTTCTTTAACTACCAACACATTTACATATGTTTTTGCAGCCTCTGAGTCGCTTGCTTCATATGCGATTGCATCCTTTGATACTGAATATCCTGCTTCAAGTGCGTAATTTCCGTTTAATACAACGAAGGCTACTTCGTCTTTTACTCTTGAAACCTGTGCTGCTTCTAATTCCTGAATTGTAATGTTATTTGGATTTTCTTCTATATCTTTTACTGTGGCATTAAGACCTGCTCCGTCTTTTAACTTAATTACTCCGTTATCCTGTAATAATAAAAGTGCTCTTGCTTCGTTTGTAGTATCGTTTGGTACTGCGATTACATCTCCATCCTTTAAATCAGAAAGTTTTGACTTTGTTCCTGGATAAATTCCAAATGGTTCATAGTGAATTCCTGCTACTGATACAAGGTTAGTGTTGTTTTCTTCGTTAAAATTATCTAAATAAGGTGTATGCTGGAAGTAGTTTGCATCGATTTCTCCGCTGTCTACCACAAGGTTTGGCTGAACATAATCTTCAAATTCAGTTACTTCAAGTTTCCATCCCTGTTTTTCTAATATTTTTGCTGCTTCTGCTAAAATTTCTGCATGTGGTGTTGGTGATGCTGCTACTGTGATTGTTCCACCGTTTGATTTTGCTGTGTCTTTTTCAAGGTCTTTTGCTGCATCTCCGCCGCCTTCTACTACTAATGTTTCTTCATAATCTTTTCCGTATGTGTCTAATAATGTTTCTTCATAATCTTTGTGGAAGAAGTTTTCTTTGCCGAGTTCTACAATCTCATCGTTAATCCAATTAAGAAGGCTTTCGTTTCCTTTTGTAACGGCTGGAGCAATTGTATCTGCATTTCCAAGGGAAGGAATTCCTACTGTGTAGCCTTTATTCTGAATAGAAAAAGCGATTACTTCTGTGTTATCGTTTGCCCACGCTACGCCGTTTCCATTTTCGAATGCTGTTTTTGCTGCTGCATAAGCATCATATTTTTGCAATTTTATCTCTGGGTTATTCTTCTCTAAATATGTTTCTGCTGTTGTTCCTGAAATTACAATCACTTCATCATCTTTGCCGATGTCATCAAGGCTTGTAATTGGTTTATCTTCCGGAGATACAACTCCAAGTGCTACGTTCATGTATGGAAGTGCGAAGTCTACTTCTTCTGCACGTTCTTCTGTTACTGTAAAGTTTGCAAGAACGATATCAACTTTTCCAGTCTGTAAATATTCAATTCGGTTGGCAGCCTCTGTTGATACATAGTTAACATCAACTCCTAAATCTTTACCGATTCTGTTTCCTAAATATACATCATATCCCTGATATTCTCCATTCTCATCTACATATCCAAACGGGCTCTTGTCAGAGAAAACTCCAATGTTGATTGAACCGCTTTCCTTAATCTCATCTACAGTTCTATAAACTGTGCTTTCTGTTCCTTTGCCGCTTTCATCAGCTGACTTTGATGCTCCGCAGCCGATAAATGAAGTCGCTGCAAGTGATAATCCAAGGAGTGAAACTCCAATTTTCTTAAATATATTTTTCATAATTTAATCCTCTTTTCATAATTTCTAATTCAAACCCGCAATTTGAGCACAAAAAAACCGAGAGTAACAAGAACCTCCCGGACAAATGGCAACAAACATTTCTTGACGAATGTCAGACATTGGTGCAACACAATAAAGGAGAATGCACCTGACCACAAATGAATGTCCGGGAGTATAACATTCGACAACAACACATGATACAATTTAATAACTTGATTATTCTACTCATAGCATTTTGCTCCTTTCTTTCTTAGTTGCTCAAATTCGATGATGTAATAATACTCTCTTTATCCTAGTATGTCAATAGGTATTATATAAATTATTTTGAAAAATTTTTCCAATGCTTAATTTGGCTGATATGAATTGGAAAAATATTAATTAGGGAAATATTAATTGGGAACACAATTTATATGATATGAATTAAGGCAGGTGCCCTAACGGGAACCTGCCTTTGTATGTGTGAAGAGAAATAAATTATCCCTCTATGGCAATGAAATTTTTATTTTCGTTTAGCAAAGTCTTATCCTCCTTTGGAAGATTAAGTTTTAATACACCATCTTCATATTTGGCATGTATGTCTTCCTGCTTTACATTCTTGCCAACATAGAACGACCTTGTCATGCCGCCTGCGTAACGCTCTCTTCGGATGTATTTGCCGGTGTCTTTATCCTTCTCGTCCTTGTCAAGTCCTTTGGCTGCACTTATAATCAGATATCCGTTCCTCAATTCAAGTGAAAGCTCATCCTTCTTAAATCCCGGAAGGTCTACGTCAACTTCATAGTGGTCATCATGTTCCTGCACATCTGTTTTCATCATGTTTGCTGCATTACGACCGTACAGTTTCTTCTGAACATCCTTCATTCCTCTGTCGTCAAATGTTGGAAAACTCATAAAATCATCAAACAAATCATCAAATAAACTTTCTCCAAAAATACTAGGTGTTAACATAAATCATCGCTCCTTTTTCAAAATTGTTTTCTAATTATGAAACCGGGGATGTTTGGAAAGAAATCTGAATCTTCAATTCTTTCTTTCTCCTGTTCCTTGCTACAATTATGTTATAACACCATTGTTAGCACTCGTCAAGTAAGAGTGCTAATATTTTATGTTTTGTTTATAATTATAATTCTTTGTTTATATTTTTCAGATAATTTATGGCTGATTATTTCAGGAAACTAGCAAATCTGTCTTAACGTTATTTTTAGTGCATGTATATTGGAAGTTTTATGCACATTTTACAACCTTGCCCAATATCACTTATTATGCGAAAAGTTCCATTATGCAGCTTTATGATTTCCTGCACTATAAAAAGTCCAAGTCCCATGCCGCCTTTTTGGCTGTTTCTGGCGGAGTCTGCACGATAAAATTTCTCTGCCACATGGGATATGTCACTTTTGGGAATCCCTTTTCCAAAATCTTCGATTTCAACACAGGCATTGTCATCCTCTTCTTTTACGGAAATTCTTAATTTTTTTCCGTCCATGCCATATTTTAGTGCGTTATCCATCAAATTTCTAATCACTCTTCCTAATTTTTCCTTATCCCACACCCCTATTATAGGTTTTTCAGAAATTTCCAATTCTAAAATATATTCATTTTTCTCGATTTCAGGATAATATTCGATTAAAATTTCCCTTATCAGCTCAGTTATGTCCATTTTCTCTTTGTTAAGGTGAATTGTGCCAAGCTCGAGCCTTGAATACTCCAAAAGTTCTGCAAGAAGTTTTTCCATGTAAAGTGCCTTACGATAAATTATATCTATATATGTGTTTTTATCGTTTTCGTTATCATATATGCCATTTTTAAGCATTTCCGAGTAACCTATGACAGATGACAGGGGCGTTCTTAAATCATGGGAAAGGTTGGAAATAAGCTCTTTTTTTTGCATATTTTCTTTTTCTTTCTTATTATAGTCCTGCTGCAGCATATACAGTGCGGGAATTAATAAAATTATAGTGATTAGTACGCCGATTACAGCCAGTTTGCCTAAAATTCCTTTATTTCTTGTCATATTGAATTCATATGACATAGATTCAAAGTCGGTTTTTTCCACAAAGCAGCTTATGTATATGGATTTTTCACCATATTCCACCGCACCTGCCAGCACCTTATAATCCTCGCAGGAATCAAGATTTTCATTCATGGCATCTAAAATGTCTTTTTCATCTGCAAGAACCGGAAGGTTCTCAAGGGATTTCCACGCTCCATTGTCAAGTATTGCAAAATCCATATTTTCATATTCATTTTCCAGTTTTTCCAATGTAGTCATGTCATCTTTTTCTTCAAGGAAAATTTTCTCACCATAGCTCACCGCCGACTTCATGTCATTTCTGCTAATGCCGCTGTAACAGCCTGCGTTAAGAATATAGTAGCAAACCATCAGAAATATTGTCACCGATACGGTCAGCACTCCCATAAATGTAACTAAAATCTTATATCCTATTTTCATTTTTAATCTCCAAACGATATCCTATGCCATATATCGTCTTTAACAAAACCGGTTTTCTTGGATTTTCTTCTATTTTCTCACGCAAATGGCTTATGTAAACCATCACCGTATTGTCATCTTCGAAATTTTCGTCCCAGACATTATGATAAATCTGGCTTTTTGTAAAAACCTGATTGGGATGTTCCATGAAAAATTTAAGCAAAAGCAGCTCTTTTCCCACCAGCTCAACTTTTTCTCCACGAACCTTTACTTCATAACTTCCTAAATCAAGCTCCAGTGAGCCAAGGACAATTTTTTCGGGAGCTGAGACAGTTTCTTTCTTCCTTCGCCTTAACTGGACTTTTACCCTTGCCATTAGTTCTCCGGGACTAAAGGGTTTGGTCACATAGTCGTCCGCTCCGAGACCAAGCCCAAGAACTTTATCATATTCTTCCTGCCTTGCACTTAGGAAAATCACCGGAAGATCTTTATCTTTGCTTCGAATGTGTTGCAAAACCTCAAATCCGTCCATATCCGCCATCATAATGTCTAAAATCACAAGGTCAATTTCATTTTTTTCCAGTTCTTCTAGTGCTTTACTCCCATTTTGGCAAGTTATTCCTGATATATTTTCTCTTTGAAGACATTTCACCAGCATATCCCTGATTTCCGCTTCGTCATCCACAATCAATACTTTTTGCAATTATACGTCCCCCTGTATTTTACAAACCGGTTTTTGAATATTAAATAATCTTATAAGAATCAGAATTAATAGTACTATTATCTCACATTGTATGACCTTAAATTCTGGTGGAAAAAAGGTGAACAGATAATAATCTTCCATTCCATACAACATATTAAACATCCAGTCTTTATAAAATACTATATAATCAATTATTAAATATAGCATTAATAAAACAATACTTATGCCTGTTCTTAAAGGTCTGATTGCAAAAACCAGTTTCTTTTTCTTCATTTTTCTTATTAAAATCATAGCAAAAAGACAAATGCTTATCAATAAAAGTATCTCAATTTTCATAAATATCTGTCTAAGGTTTGCCATTACACTGTCTGATACTTTTTCTCCAAGGAAATTACTGCTCCAGACTTCCATTAATTCATATGTCATGTAATAGGCTTTATCTGAATTTGAAACCACCGCTATTCCGCTTTTGGTTTCTGGTGATATAACAAGTTGAGAGTTCCATCCTGTAAGTGTTCCGTTATGCTCATAAACTGTATAGCCATTTTTCAGTTTCCTTGGAATTATACCTAAACCGTAGTATCCTGCATCGCTTAATGTATTTTCCTGTGGCTTAAACATCTCTCCACATCCACTGGCATAATAATTCATTAATTCAATTTCAAATTGTGCAAGGTCAAAGGATGTGGTGGTTACTCCTCCTGCTCCATTCATTACAATTGGAACAACCTTTGTTGCACACCCTTCACCTGCGTATGGAACTGCAAGAGAACCTTTTTCATTATCTTCATTGGCAAAATCCGTTGCCTTCATTCCCAGTGGTTTGAAAACATATTTTTCCATGTAATCTTCGAATTTCATTCCTGTGACATCTTCTATTACAAGCTGACAGATTCCATATCCGCTGAATTCAGAATATTCAAATTCACTTCCCGGCTCTCTTTTTAATTTTACATTATTTAATTTCAGTGCTTCATCAACGGAAGGCAGTTTTTTGTCATAAATATCCTCCCTACTTCCTGTAACCCCCGAAGTATGTGACAATAGTTTTCTAAGGGTAACCTTGTCTTCGCCATATTTACTTTTAGGAATTTTCCATTTTTTAAGATAATTATTAACTGGCACATCCAAATCAAGTTTATTCTCTTCCACCAACTGCATAATGGCATATGCCGTCACAGTTTTGGAAATCGAGGCAATCTTAAATCTTGTTTTATCATTAACCAGTTTGCCCTCTTCCTTATTTTCATAACCGTAATTCCTTATTTCCGTAATTTTGCCATTTTCAATAAGTGCAATGCTTGCTCCCGTTGCATTATATTTTTCCACAGTACGGTCAATCTCATCACCGTTTCCTTTATTCCTTGAAAAATTAATAACTAACGCAAGTGTCATTATAATTAGCAGAGTTGAAAAACTCCAAGAGATTAATTTCTTTTTCATGTATTTTTGCTCCTTTTTTTGATTTGTAAAAAAATATCTGTAATCCGGCGACAAACCATCTTACAGATAACTAATATAAAATACGTTTTTAAAAGGAGTCATAAATACTTCTTAAAATAATCTTAAAATTTCCACGAAAAAAGTGAGATACATCTATCCCACTTCTTAATCAAATCTATTTATTTTAAACAACTTTGAGCCTTTGCCGTTACTTTTATTTTTCATAAACTGATACATATGCTCTGTAAGGTGTTCGCTTGCGGCAATTCCCTCTTTGGTTGGAGTTATAATGTTTTTTCGTGAGTCCTGCGCTGACACTTCACGCTTTATATATCCACGATTTTCCAATGTGCGAAGCATCTGATTTGCGGTGGAACGCTTTATGGAAAAAAGCTCCTCAATATCCTTTTGATATATTTCCTTGCTGGTATTCTGGGACAAATATTGAAGTATACCTACAATTTTCATCCAAACAATCTTTTATGTATTTTGTAACTTTTCCCACTCGCTTTTGGTTAATCTAGTAAAATGCTCAGTTCTTACATCTCCCATTAACTCACATGGCTTTGCAGCCTAATTCCTCAAATGCGTATCGTTGCAGATCCAGCCTGCAACTGGTTCTACCTTTGGATCTTTTGCATATTTGTATAAATTTTCTGCATCACTTTCTTCCCATTGGCGAAGTATTAATCGTTCTGTTTCAAATCTCATGTTTATTTTCCCCTCTTTCACTAACTGTTTTCTAATATGTTTTACCACTGCCTCGAGTGTGGCATCTGGCATGTTCACAATCTTATTTTTTTATTCTATAATGATTGACTATTCTAAAATGAAAACCTCCGAATGTCAGCTTTCACACAAAACACTCGAAGGTCACTATAAATTTCTTAACTGTGAATTACTATCCACACCTGAATACATTACACGAATTATGGTTACAATCCCTGTTTCTTTATTAGGAATATAATACACCAAATAATTATCAACTGGCATTACTCTCAATCCTCTACTGTGCCATGGTTCTTTTTCATACAATTTGAATTTTTCTGGAAATTCATTAAGCTTCATGATATGTTCCTCTATCCTGTCAAATTGTCTTGCTGCATTATCTGGAGAAAAAAGTTCAAATGCAATATACTCATATATTCCTCTTAAGTCAGTCACTGCTTGTTCAGTAGTAATTACTTCATAAATCATAATCTATAATCTTTACGAATATCTGCAAACGCCTGACCCATAGGCTTTGTTCTTCCTACTAACATATCCGCATATCCCTTCTCTAATTCTGTATTAAGTTCTACTTCAGTAAGTTCTGTCACATTTACAGGCTTTGTAGTTGGAATCTTCACCTCAAATGGAAGTCCTCTGTTTAAAATAATCTGCTTGTAAAACATATTGATTGCATTTGATGCAGGAATGCCAAGTGTAGCTAAAATATTTTCTGCCTGTTCTTTAACATCAGGCTCTATTCTTACATATAAATTTGCTGATTTTGTTGCCATATATAACACTCCCTTCGTAAATTTTTATATTTCCTTTTCTACCTTTATTATACTCATTTGTACATACATTAGCAATGCATTTTCTCGCCTTCGTACACCTTTTGTTTACACTGGTACATTTTTTTCATCTGCCGCAGCAATAACATCTTCCAAAGTTTCCTTTTCGCCTACTGCGTACCCAACCGATGCAGTTACCGGAAAATCACATCCTTCACTTATTTTTTTCAGTTCCTTTTTCCATCTGTCTATGGTTTTTTGTGCTTTTTCCGCCGTTCCTTTTGGAATAATCAGAATAAATTCGTCTCCGCCGTTTCGCAATGCGATATCTTCGTTTCCTGCTATCCGTCGAATTGATTCCGCCACTTTGATAATCAGATTGTCACCTGCCTGATGACCGTAATTATCATTTGTATTTTTCAGTCCGTTTAAATCCCAGAAAATTACGGCAATTTTCTGATAATCATAAGTTTTATCTTCTATAATGTCCCTTAATTTATTCTTGTTGTAAAGACCTGTCATTTCATCCATACAGGCTTTCATTTGCATTTCCCATGCCTTTTTCTGCGATTTTCTGATAACATTGTTTACACTATTTGACACATATGCAAAAGCTACTGCCATAATACAGCGTGGCATTGCAAAGAATAATCCCACTGTCAGCATCGGATTAGGATTAACCTGGTTCATTAGAAATTTTCCATCTTCCACCAGATTATTTATGGATGTGGATGTCAGCAATGCCATATTTGCATCGCACACCCCCACAAAATATCCCAGATATGTACTTAGAATAATACTAATAATTGTAAGCACGAATGTGTACCTGAATATGGTCTTGGATGTATACATTCCTGCAATTACAATTGGTATCATAAGAATAATTACCATATGATATGTCAGGGATATGCTTGCCGAATTGATTATGCACATAATGGCGGCAACACTTATATATTTGGTGACAGGATGTTCCACCCCGAACCCGATTATTAAAACAAAATATATTATTGCAAAAATGCATGCGAAAAAATACCCTGTGGAAAAAATTTTTTTATCCACAATAAAAATATTAAATATATTCATAATATTTTCAACACTGTAAATTGCCATACAAAATATCACGAAACGAAATGCATAAATATTTTGTACCACATCTGGTTTATCACACGCTGGTATTTTTCCAAATAATTGTCCCACTGTGCATTTTACTTTCTCCATAATTACTACCTGCTTTTTCCAAAATTTCACATACTTACCTTAATTATAAATATAGCAACAGCCAATCGTCAATTAAAACAATACCTGTTGCTACATTTATAATATTTCTTTCAGACTTCACACCGTCACATCAACACCAACAGAAGATTTTCTCTTTCCAAAATGCTTTTCTTCGATTTTTTTCATTTCTTTTAGAACATCATTCTCCAGCTTATGCACATTTTCCAGCTGACTTATATCTTCTGGCTTTTGCACATTCTTTTGCACTTCGTAAGATTGAACCTTTGACTTAATATCCTCAGACATTTCATAAAATTTAATCTCTGATTTAATATCATCAGAAACTTCATTAGATTTAATCTCTGATTTTGTATCATCATCTGGTTCGTGAACTGTTTCATCTTGTTCTTCTGGATGTTCCAGTTGTATTTCTGCGACATCGCTTTTTTCTGATTCTGCCTGTGTATCGGCTTTTGTTTCTTCTGCTAATTCTTCATCCGTTGGTAAATCCTGAAATTCTTTGCTGGAAGTAAATTCGTTAAATATTTTTGCAGTCCTATAGGTGTCCCCCATGATACGCTGCGCTTCTTTCATTTTCTCGCTTTTTGGAATGTTAGGATTATTAACAATATTTTTAAGTTCTGCCAGTTTTCCGTTCATTTTGTTAACCTGAAGCCGCTGTGCTTCTTCCTTGGTTTTACATTCTCTAAGTTTTCGCTCATAGGCTTCCTGCTCCATTTTGTCAGCCTTATATTCTGAATATGTCCTTGGATCTTTCTGGCGTAATTGTTCTTCCTCTTCCGGAGTTAAATCCTGACCGCTTGCAATCTTATTATATATCTGACTGTATGCAGAACTTTCCCTATCCTGCTCCAGCTGCTTCTGAAAGTCCTGTATCATACGTTCCTCCTGGCTCATCTCCACGTTACTCTTCTCTTTCTTAAGCATATTGCCAGAGGATTTCTTTTGTTCCCATTTGTTTTTAAGCTGCATCTGATTCACAGCATCCCGTATAGTACCTGCAATCATACCGTTTTCCTCCTTGAAAATGATAACAGAAATCCGTTTCTATATCTATTCTATCGGTATGCTATATTCCAAAATTAATATTGTTTGCGCTCTTTATATTACCTTAAAATACACTAAATCTTTTTTATATAATACTGCTCAGTCGGACGGTTTTTCTTACATTTTTATATCGCTACTCTTCCGGCAGATTTTCTTTACATTTTATATAATGCTGCTTGGACAACAAATTTAACTTATTATTTTGTATTATGCTACTCTGCCAGCAGTACCTCGCTTAACATTCCAAAGATGCTATCTGAAAGCTCAAGCCCCTGTAAAATTCCAAGCAATTCCATCGGAGTCTTTTTATCCATCACATAGTGATAGATTTTTTCCTTAAGATTGTATTCCATTTCTGCCACATACAGTCTTTCATAGATTTTTTCTTCTATATTATTGTGTGCTATCTCCACTGTGTTCTTAAAAGAGATAATAACTGTTGATTCAACTGAAATATCTTCCAGTTCTACAACAAAGCAATTTTTCTCTTTGTGGTATGATAACTTGGCTTTAGCATTTTCTCCATCTACCGTAATTTTGCAATCCATCTGTGGCTTAATTCCGCAAAATTCCAGTTTCCAGCTGCGTTTCGCTGGGATTACTTCCTTATTTCCCTTTGCGGCATTTATACAAAATGCAGTTTCCCAATCAGAATTCCATTTTAATTCCAGCAATGTATCTGCCCAATTTTCCTTTGAATCAGTTGCAGTATTACCTTCATCTTCTAAAAGATGGAATTTATTATTTTCTCCTGGGAAAATCTTTATTTTCATTTTTGAAGGATTGTCAACGCTGTTTGAGTATTCCCTTAAATCAGCCATTGGAATAATTGCACCAGCCTTTGCCAGAACCGGAATGTTTTCGATTCCTCTATATAAATTAAGATTTCTTCCTCCATGATAAATTGTATTATCAAAGAAATCAAACCATGTTCCCTCAGGAAGCCATGCATGGAATTTGGCAAATTTCGATTTTTTATCCATAGGCTTTGTGATTGGGCAGGCGATTAATTCCGTTCCAAAATAGTATTCATTTGGCACATCGTATGCCTCACCAACCTCAGGCTCTAAATAATACATCGGTCTTATTAATGGCTGACCATTTTTGCTCGCATAGTAATTCATTGTATAAAGGTAAGGAATTAATTCGTGTCTTAATTTCAGGTATCGTTTCATTACCGCCTCTGAAATTGCATTATAATTCCATGGCTCTTTGCCAGTGAATCTGCTGTTTGAACTATGCAGTCTCATAATTGGCGAAAATACACCAAACTGCACCCATCTTGTAGCCAGCTCGTCATCTTTATATCCGCACATATGCCCGCCGATATCGTGACTCCACCATCCATATCCGGCGTTACTGGCGTTTGCGGTAAAATATGGCTGAAAATCCAGTGAATCCCAGTTAATTATTGTATCCCCCGAAAAACCAATAGGATATCTATGGCTGCCAAGACCTGCGTATCGTGAAAAAGTCAATGCCCTGTTGCCTCTTCTTTTACTGTCGAGGTAGTGATAATGATTAAGCATCCACAATGGATCAAGCCCCGGAATTTTTGACACGCCCCCTTGCTGCCAGTCAATCCACCAGAAATCAACTCCCATATCCTCATTTGGATGATGAAGATATTCAAAATATGCCTCAAGAAATTTTGGATCTGTTATGTCAAAATTAATCGGCTCTTCGTTCTCCCAATCCTTTCCCAATGCCTTAGCCATTTTCACATACCCCTCTTCATGCGCCTGCACCCCTGCGGCGGGATGAACATTAAGGGTAATTTTCATATTGTGGTTGCCAAGCCATGTCATAAACTCCTCAGGATCAGGGAAAAGCTCTTTGTTCCATGTGTAGCCGGTCCAACCGCTTCCGTATTTTGGATCAATGTCAACCAGATGCCAGTCCATATCCAAAACCGCAACTGAAAATGGAATCTCCTCCGCCTCAAAACGCTCTATTAATTCCTTGTATTCTTCCTCAGAATATCTGTGATATCTGCTCCACCAGTTACCAAGGGTGTACCTTGGAAGAAGTGGCATGTTGCCTGTTAATTTGTAAAAATCCTTAAGACACTCTTCATAGTCGTGTCCGTAACCGAAAAAGTATATATCTGTGCATCCATTTTCCCTTGGACAAACCCAGCCGTCATCTGTCAGCAATATTGAATTACTGTCATCTATCAGCGAATATCCGTTTCTTGAAATTAGTCCATGCTCTAGCTCAATCGCCCCATCGGCTTCATCCAGTGTCCTTGCCGTTCCTCTTAAATCCGTTGGCTCCTGTCCAAAATGCCATATGCTGTGATATGCACTTGTATTTCCACGCACTTCAATTGACAGTCCACGATCCGTAAATTCCTTCTTATCATATATTAAATGAATTCTTCTTGTAATGATTTCCAGAGAATCCTCTTCTTCGAAAACTTTAAATTCCGGCACATCGAAATTACGATTTATTACAGTTTTTGTTGCTCTGTCCTCAAATTTTCCAGCTTCACTGTACTCTAATCGAATAAGTCCTTCTGTTAACAAACTGATTCTATATTTTTCGCCCTGAATAATTGCCCTAGGATTGCAATTTCCATTTGTCTTAATTTTGTAGATCTCTTTCATTTTCTTCTCCTTTTCCTGTTTTCATATCCTTTATATGCTTTCTATAATTTCAAACACAAACCAACACATAATTTCTGCAATCACTTTTATGTTAACGCTAACCTTTATAGAAATAGTATCATCACCAACGGTTCAAGTCAAACACTATTTACTATTTTGATATTTTGCATAATTTTCTTGTGATTTTTTATGTATTTCCACCAATATATTTTTCTTTTGATGTTTTTCTATTCCTTTAAAAGACTTTTTTGTTATAATATTATTATTGATTTTAAGATTAACGTTAACATTAAAAGGAGTTTTCAATGGTCACATTAAAAGATATAGCTACCAAGGCAGGAGTAAGCATAATGACTGTATCCCGAGTTATGAACGGAAAGCCGGGTAAGGTTTCCAAGGCTACCGCAGAAAAAATTCGTTCAATTGCCGATGAGATGGGATATATTCCCAATTCCTCAGCCAGAAGTCTTGCCGCAAGATCATCTCACATTATTGCGGTTGTTTTCAGAAATACCTGCAATTCCAATCCCCTAGATGATCCTTACACATCTATTTTCCTTGGGCTGATAACAAATTTCGTTCAGGAACGTGGATATTATATCATGATTCATTTTATCTGCGATTTTTCAGATATAACTTACCGCCTTCAGTCATGGAATGCGGAGGGGGCTATCTTTCTTGGACTTTTCGATGAAGAAATAAGACAAATCAAGGATAAAAACCAGATTCCATTGATTTTTACGGACAGTTACAGCAATGAGAGACAGATTATGAATGTGGGAATTGATGATTACAAGGGTGGAGAACTTGCTGGAGAGCATTTTCTGGAAAACGGACACACTTCCCTTGGTTTCATTGGATATTTCACAAGGGAAGGCGGTGTAGTTTCCAAACGTTGTCAGGGATTTAAGGATACCGTTATTCGTGGCGGTGGAAATCTCACCGAAAATCACATTTACGATTTAGAGAAATTGACTTTGGATGAAATTGCAGATTTAATTCTTAGCGATGACAATCCTCCAACGGGAATATTTGTTTCATCTGATGAATTTGCCACCGAGCTTTACGGAATTGCTACCCAAAAAGGACTAAAAATTCCTGAAAATCTGTCCATTATAGGTTTTGACGACTTTCTTATCGGTCGTGTCCTTCCGGTTCCCCTTACCACCATTCATCAGAACGTTGATGAAAAAGCCAAAGAAACCTGCAATCTGCTTTTTGACCATATTAACAATCCTGATAAACCCTGCGAGAATATTGTGCTGGATGTTCAGCTAATCAGTCGAGATTCTGTGGCGGATTTATCGAATATTAAATAATATATAAAATATCAAATAACATATAAAATATTAAATAACATATAAAATATTAAATAACATATAAAATATCAAATAACATGTGAAATATTAAATAATATATTAATTATAAATAAAAACACCGATTATGAAGCACTCCCAGTGGTTAGATTTTGGTCTAACCTTGGGTGATACTACACAATCGGTGTTTTCTTTAGAATTCCTTCTTATTCATTATGGAAATACTTATCATCATGGATATTACGAAAATAATAACCGAAACCACACTTTCTATTGCAATCAATATTCCCATGCTTAATACTGAAAATGTATCAACCAGTTTTGTCAAATCAACTCCAAATAATTCAACGATTTTGATAATGCCAAAGCTGGCGATTGCCAATATTCCAACTGCAAGGATAATTGCCACTCGGCTTTTTTCTCCACCGAATTTAAGCTGGAAAGGTATCATTACTGCATAAACAAAAAGTATAATCGGCAATATGATTACAGCTGCTATTACCACTTCCTTCATATGCATTGTTTTGATTACCATGTTAGTTACAACTGCAAAAATCAAAGCCAGAATCCACGAACTTACACCTATTACAAGGGATAAAACGTATTTTTCAACGGCATAGATTTTGCGGCTGACAGGTAACGTAAATAAAAATGCGTTTCCATTGTCGAATTCATCATAAGTTATTGTGCTTAATGTAAGCATGGACATAACAAAGGGGAAAAATCCCAATACAAATGTTGAATTTTCGTTCATAACCGACACACTTATTGCAATAACAGCAAGCACGAAGAGAAAGCATTTTTGCAATTTCAGTAATCTAAAATCTTTTACTAATAATCCTGTCATTACGCCTGCCCCCTTATCATCATTGTAATAACATCGTCAATTGAACCTTTTTCGATTGCCATTTTAGGATAATTCTCCGTATAATACTGTTTTTGATTAGTAAGACAGCTATATCCGTAGGCTTCCTTTCTGGTTCTAAGGATATATTCCTTATCTAAATCCTTGTATTGTTCATAATCTGCCTTAAGAAGTGCATAATCACTTAACAAAATGTCTGTGTCCTCATGTAAAATGATTTTTCCTTCATTTATCATATATATATCATCACACAGATTCTCCAAATCGCTTGAGATATGAGAGCTTATGAGAATTGACCTTTCCTCATCCCTCTCCATAAATTCCCTTAACATTTCAAGGAGTTCATCCCTTGCTATTACGTCAAGTCCCGAGGTTGGCTCGTCAAGTATTAATAATTTCGCATTATGGGAAATTGCCACAAGAACCTTTAATTTTGCCTTCATACCTGTGGAAAAATCCTTTATCTGCTTATTTAGAGGCAGGTTAAATTTTTTTATCTGCTCCATGAAAAATGCATAATCAAAATCACGATACATTTTTTTAAGAACCGGAACAATGTCCTTTATTTTCAGGTATCCGCTAAATCCTGAATCTGAAAGCACTACTCCTATATTTTGTCTGTCCTCTGCTGTAAATTCACTTATATCTTTTCCTAAAATGGTAACGCTTCCGCCATCCGCTTTGATTAGTCCCAGTATTGCTTTAAATGTTGTACTTTTTCCAGCACCGTTTTGCCCTATCAATCCGGTTATAAATCCAGATTTAACTTCAAGCGAACAATCCAACGCAAAGCTGTCATATTGCTTTTTTAAATGCTCAATTTTTAACATATTCTAATCCTCCAAAAGCAATTCAAATAAACTTCTTATCTCTTCATCACTAATTCCATAGCGTCTTCCTTTTTGAATTGCATGCTCTAAATCTGTTTCCAGTTCCTTCTTCTGTTCTTCTAATAGAATTTCTTTGTTGGTGGCTGCCACATAAGTTCCTTTTCCATGAACAGTTACCGTAAATCCCTCACTCTCAAGATTGTCATAAGCCTTCTTCACCGTAAGGGCGCTTATCTTTAGCTCCTTTGACAATGCACGAACTGAAGGCAGGTTGTCATTTTCCTTAAGCTGACCTTCCCTTATCAGAGTCTTTATTTGGTCCACTATCTGTTCATATATTGGAACCATTAAGGACGTGTTGATTATTATCTTCATTATCGTCCCTCCTTTTGTTGTTAACAGTGTATAACAGTTTAGAACTGTTGTCAAGTGTTATATGGTGTTTATCGAAATAAAATACTTTTTCACAATAAGTTCCTTTCATGTATAACACACTTTTTGTAATAGAACTTTTTTGTAATTAAACATCTACAATAAAAATCGGATGGCATATGCCACCCGATTCTTCTTAAATCTTAATATATATTTTTAAAAATCCGTTTCAAAATCAAATTTTCGATTTTTATAATAATATTTTTTATCCTCTTCTGTTAGAAAACGAATTACTTTGCATGGATTTCCCGCAGCTAATGCATTATCCGGAATATCCTTCGTTACCACACTTCCCGAACCAATCACTACGTTATTTCCAATATGCACTCCCGGATTTACCACAGTATTTCCGCCAATCCACACGTTATCACCAATGGTTATTCCAATTCCATATTCATAACCTGAATTTCTTGCATCAGGATGCAGCGGGTGCCCTGCTGTATAAAGTGAAACATTAGGTGCAATCATCACATTTTCCCCAATAATTACTTTACCAACATCAAGAATTGTCAGATTATAATTTGAATAGAAATTATTTCCTACTTCAATATTATATCCGTAGTCGCAATGGAAAGGCTGCTCAACCCAGATAGTTTCTCCGCATTTTCCGACAATTTCCCTGATTAATCGGTCCTGCTCCTTTTCTTCATCCAGTGATAACTTATTATAACGATATACCTTTCTTTTGTTTTCTTTACGTTCCTCTGATAATCCATCTTTCCATGCCTGATATGGCAGTTCATTTAACATTCGTTCCTTTTGATTCATTTCTTTATTCCTCAATTAATTTTTATCCTTTTACTGCACCGGCAGCTACGCCTTCTACAAATCTCTTCTGGAAAATTGTATAAACTACTAAAACCGGCACAATGGAAATTACTGTTGCTGCAAATAATCCGCCGTAATCTGTAGCATATCTTCCATTAAACATGGTAAGTCCTACCGCAAGAAGCTGCTTTTCTTCGCTATCAATCATCAGATATGGCCACAAATAATCCTCCCATACCCACAAGAACTGAAAAATCGCAATAGCCGAAATGGAATTTTTGCACATTGGAAGAACAATCTGATGAAAAATCTTAAACTCATTAGCACCGTCTATCCTTGCAGCTTCAAGTAATTCGTCAGGCAATGCCGTAATGTCCTGCTTCATCATAAAAATTCCAAAACCACTAACCATTACCGGAATAATCAGTGACAAATATGTGTCCTGAAGACCAGCTTCCATAAACATAGTATAACGCGAAATAATAGTAACTGACCATGGAATCATCATTGTCATCATAACAAATCCAAAGAGAATATTTTTTCCTTTGAACTCGTACTTACTCAATACAAATCCACATATGCAGCTGATATAAACAACCAGTACCGTTACAATCACCGCAACTAAAACACTGTTTCCAAAATATCTAAGGAAGTTAAAATTTGATTGCAATGAAGTATAATTTTCAAGGGTAAAATTCTGTGGTAATAACGTCTGATTCAAGGCACTTATTTCTTCGTTTGATTTAAAAGATGACAGAATCATCCATATAAATGGAAAAACAGTTATTAAGCCAACCATTAATAAAACTATATTTAATATCGATTTCAAAATACGTTTTTTCATATCCTCACTTCCTTTCCTATTCCTTATCAGCTGTTACTTTAAATGATAAAAGTGTTAATATCATTGTGAAAATTAATATGAAAAATGCAATTGCGGATGCATAACCAAAATTGTATTTTACAAATGCCTGGTCATATACCAGATAAGAACTTAAAAATGTTGCTGTTCCAGGTCCGCCTTCCGTCATAACCATTACAGGTACATATGCCTGAAGGTAAGAAATAAGTGATGTGATAATTACCACAACCATAGTTGGCTTTAACAGTGGCAAAGTAACATATCTAAATACATGCCATGAATTTGCTCCGTCTATGGAAGCTGCTTCATAATATTCTGCCGGAACAGACATTAATCCTGACATAAATAATATAACTGCATATCCGAAATCTTTCCAGATTGTCATAACCATTACTGCAGGCAAAGCATACTTGCTGCTATATAACCAATTTATATCAAGTCCAAAAAGTGTATCAATTAATCCAAACTGTGGATTATACATAATTTTCCATACATAAGCTACAGCAACTAAAGGTGTAATAGTAGGCATATAGAAGATTGTTCTGAAAAATGCCTTATGTTTAACAAGTTTTGAAGTAATCGCATAAGCTAGTGCTAATCCTAGAACCACTCTGAAAAAAACTACAACAGCACAGAAAATTACGGTATTTGCCATTGATGTCCAAAATGTAGGATATTGAAACATTCTGATATAATTGTCTAATCCTATCCATTTGTAAGTTCCATTTAAAGGATTCCAATTATGAAAACTCCCCGCAAAAGCTATTCCAACAGGAATAACCAAAAAAATTGTCATATAAATAACTAAAAACGTTACTACAATATTTCTAAGTAAAATCTCGCTTTTACTTTGTAATGGATTGCTTTTCTTCCACATAGCTCTCCTCCTTTTATTTATGTTCGTTGTATTTGTGATACAAACTCTCTGATGAAACAAAATCCATATTTAATAAATCAATTTTTATAATATCATTGGCATTTTTAAGTGTCTTCTCAATGGATTTATTGTTATACATAATATCCTGACCTGCGATTTTAAGATTATTTCCAAGAGTTGCAGGCATTGGACCCGGCCAGATATAATTGTCAATATGCTCAGCAACTGCATGTATTGTAGGATTTTCCATCAGCTCTTTGTCATCCCTTAATGCATTATTGGCTGGGAAAAGACTGTAATTCATGCATAACTCTTTTTGTTTTTCAACATTTGCCAGATAAAATCTTATAAAATCCTGTGCAGCCTCAAGCTGTTCAGGTGACGCATTTTTATTAATCCCCGGCGTTGACTCTCCATTATATCTGTCATATGCAAAAGGTTCATCTGTACTTGTTGGTATCTCAAAAGTTCCATAATTTATATCAGGATAATTGGTATTCATATATCCATAAAAATGTCCCCACTTATATACCATCGCTGACTGCCCCTGCCCAAAACTTTGAGCTGAATCTGTACCAAAATCCTTATCTCCAATCTTGTCCTTATCATAGAAATCAAGTAACATCTGCACTACCTTGACCTGATCATCGTCAGCAACGGTTGCTATTTTTCCACTTTCATCAAACAAAGTATTACCATTCTGGTAAGAAATTGCCTGAAACAAATTTTCAAACTCTCCGTTATAATTAAATCCTGCCTGAATCATTTTGTTATTCTCAGTAAGTGTCAGCTTTTTAGCAACTTCTCGAAACTCATCCCATGTCTTTGGAATATCTTTATCAGTAAGTCCTGCCGCAGCCCACATATCTTTGTTGTAATAAATAGCCCCTGTCATAATTCCAAAATCCATATAATAAATTTTTCCATCTATCTCGTGGGATTTTGCTGTAAAAAAATCCTTCTCTAAATCATCCACATCAATTTCATATGGTGCCATATAATTTAAAAGCAAATATTGATAGCTGTTATGCACATTAAAAAGTGTTGGTCCATCTTCTCCCTTTTGAAGTGCTAATGGAAGTTTTGTCCAAAATCCATTCCATGGATTATTAACAATATGAATTGTTACATTTGGATGTATTTTCTTATATTCCTCTGCTATAGAACCAAATAAATCGGGAGCATCCCACAGCCACCACTCAAGTTCAACCGGCTTTCCATCATTAACCAGTTGATTCGGATTGTAAGTAACGTTTTCCCCCATTATTTCCATATTTTTATCTGGATTTGTATCTGTTGTTCCCTTGTAAGAAGTCTTTTTTCCATTTCCACATGCACACATCCCAAATGCCATAGAAACAACTAAACAGATTGTTACCAATTTTCTCCACATAGAAATTCCTCCTAATTATTTAATTTTCTTTGTTAATTTTATGTTAACGCTAACCCTTTTATTTATCCTATCACTCCCTTTTATTTAAGTCAAATACTATTTGATGTTTTCTACATTATATCCATATTTATGCACTAGTTTTTGTTCATAATCAACAATTTGTATTTGTTTTTCCATTTTAATTTACATTTTTTCTTACAAATTTAATGTTAAAAATCATGTTAAATAGATTAGCGTTAACCCTATAAAACAATATACTCTGCCAATTTAAACCAATAAAAAACCCACCCAAACCGGATTTACTTCTCCAATTTGGAAGGGCCATATGCATTTATGCAATTTTCCTTTTTTCTCTGTTTATCCTTATACATGTTGGCATCCGACTCCGACAGCACTTCATCAAAATCCATAGACGGCAGATATCTGGCGCAGCCCCACGCAATATGGTATTTTGAATCCTCAAGTTCACCATCAACCCATTTCATTTTTGAAATGACGGTTTCTTCTGATGGATTTTGACACAATATTACGAATTCATCTCCGCCAATTCGATAGACATTTCCTGCTTTTGCAAATGCTTCACTTAGCTTTTGTGCAACCGTAATAATTGCCCGGTCACCTTCCAAATGACCTTTTGTGTCATTAATTTGCTTTAGATTATTTAAATCCACCGATATCACAAACATTGGATTTCCTTTTTTCTCTTCACAATCTATATAAAATGTATGCCGGTTGAATACCTTGGTAAGTCCGTCCCTTTTATATGTCTGGGTGTGCAAAAACAAATAATAGAATACCGTCGCAATCGCTCCTACTCCATTAATGATAAATTTGAAATGAAATATAGTCTCCAAAGCTGATGCCATAGCCGACATCACAACAATGAATATCATAACAAATCCCTCGTTTATATACCCAAGCCTGTATTTTTCCACAGACACACGCAACAGATATATAAGGTACAATCCGCTAATGATAAACGGAAATGCACCAACCGGTCCTCTGTGAAACCTATTATTTTCATCGAAATAAAACATCCATTTTGTAAAAATGCTTGTGTAAGCCAGCAATCCATTAATTATCACAGGAATAAACATAATATAATTTTTTGTCTTTTTATCACGCTCCAATATGGTAGCAAGCATTATAATCGGTAGCGGTCTGAAGGTATACCCTGTTGCCGATGTAAAATACCGAAGACTATGCACCTTTGTCCCTTGTTCAAGATAAAAATCTGTAGAATCTGCAAAAATCAGAATATTAATAATCACTGCTGTTATTAAAAATACACGATTCATTTTTTTGGATATCGTAGTGTTTGAAAGCAGAAATATGTATAAAAACACTACAATAATAAAATCTATAAAATTGGTCTGTACCAGATAAAAAAATATATTTGTAGGCATAATGCTCCTCTTTTTATTAAAATTACTTATTATCCCATATATTGGTCTAACTCATGGGATATCTGAATTACATTTTCCAATGCACCCTTTGCCCTGTCTGCCTCTACCTTATTGTCCTCACTAATCTCCCTTGCCTGCTGTGCACTTGCAGTAACTTCCTCTGTGGTAGCTGAAAGCTGTGTAACACTATTTACAATATTGCCATTTGAAGAAGATAAATCTGCCAGCATCTGCTCTACTGCCTTAATATCACCTGTCAGCTCATTTGTATTATCGTTAATATTTTCAAATCCTGCTGATGCGCTTTCAATCAGTTCGCTTTGATAAACTGATGCTGTTGCTGAATTATCCACCGCCTGCCTTGCCTCGGCTGCATTGATATTCAACTCCTCCAGAATTTTTGCAATATTCTCTGTTTCCTTCCTTGTTTCCTCTGCAAGATTTCGAATCTGGTCTGCTACAACCGCAAAACCTTTTCCAGCCTCCCCTGCTCTGGCACTTTCGATAGAAGCATTCAAAGCCAGTAAATTTGTCTGACTGGAAATATTATAAATTACATCTGCAATGTCTTTTACCTGCTCTGTTTTCTCCTGAAGTCTTGCCATGGTCTCTGCCACGTTTTGATTCGTGTCGGCAATATTTTCAGACTGCTGTTTTATATTATTCATTACCACAAGATTATCTGCTACTGCCTTGCTGGATGCATTTGCAACCTCTACCATGTGGTCAGAATATTCAATAGTTTTGTCTATGGCATTTTGAATTGCCTGAGTCATGACATTTTGTTCCTGAATATTTTCAGCAGTATTTAATGTACTTTCCGAGATTTCCGTAACTGATGTGTTGACCACATCCGTAGACTGATCCAGCTTATCATCATCTCATCCTGCACTCGCTTTTCGTCATACAAATTATAAAGAGTATCATGATTAAATCTGTGACCTATGTAAGTTGTATAGGAAGTAATACCCAGAAGAACTCCTATTGTCAGTAGCGATGTTATGCTCTCAACTATCTCTGTACCTGTCAGATGCTCTGTAGCTATCTGAATTACAGTACCTATTGCATTTATCACACACATGATAATGGAAAATCCAATAACGACCTTTTCACTATAATATAAAACAATACCTATCATTGGAATTAATACCATATATTTAAGCGATTCACTGTTAAATGCAAATGTAATAATCAGGTCAACCACGCATAAACCGGTTAATCCAACAATTTTCAATTTATCACTGGATGGATTCTTCTGATACACTACCAAGTTTGCCACATTAATAATCAAAATAAAAAGGAACATTATTCCAAAATATATTGCCGACCGTTCCCCCATACGATATGACAAAAACACATTTGCAAGCACTATCAGGTAAAATACCATCATACCAAGTGTTAAAAAATGATTTACTTTTCTGGTCTGTGCACTTTTATCTGCAAAAACCCTTACATTCCGATTATTTTTTACTTCTTTTCCCATAATATTTTCATCCTTTCATTTTATAGGACTATTGTACCATATTTTTACATATTTTACTACTATATGGGACCAGCTATTCTATAATCTGATACTGAAAATTTTATCGCATTTTCAGTAATTAAAACATGTAATAGTATACAAAAAATATTAAAAAACAATTCAAATAATATATTAATTATTGGAGCATAATTGCCGAATATGAAGATATATACTATAAATAAAATTATGGGTAGTTTTAAATATACTATAGACACAAGGAGTGATATTAATGGCACAGGGGGAAAAAAGGTCGGAAAAATTTTACACAATTTCTAAATAGTATGAAGGTGGGAAAAAGGCTTAGGTTTTCTTTTGGCAGTCTTTTGACAACATTTATTCTTGCAGTGGTTGTGGCAATTGTTGCAATGGTTGTGGTCAATACCCAGATGGGGAATTTTTACAACAGGTCTTTTAACAATAATGTATATCAGGTTCAAATTATGGGTAAATTAGAAAGAATCGACAAGGATCTGTTGCTGGCATCTGTTACAGACAATGACGAAGAAAGACAATCTGCAAAAGCTGATGCATTGAGTAATACCGAAAACATTGACACACTTTTAGTTGACCTGAAAAAAGGAATCACCAATATGGAAAACTTAAATAAGCTCAATACCTCCATGGAAAAACTTGATGAAATGCGAACGGAACTTATTTCTCTTATCGACAGTGGCAACAGTAAAGAAGCCTTTGTTTTTTTTTTGACGGTGACTATTCAGCCGCATCCGCTGATGTTCATGAAGTTTTGGACAGCATGAGTGCTTTTTCAAGACAAAAGGCAGCTGAGCAATACAAAAATGTTCATTCGGCAGGAATAATCAGCATTGTCATCATGATAATTGTTGCTATTACCTGTGTGATTTATTCCAGAAAATTAGGAAATATCATCACAAAAATGATTGAAGATCCAATTCAGGAATTAGAAAATGCCGCCGACAAACTTAAAAATGGAGATTTGGATGTGGAAATCCTTTATAGCGGCGGTGACGAATTAGGAAATCTTGCCACTAGCTTCAAGATTACATGTGACACATTAAAGGAAATTATTCAGGATGTGGGCGATTTACTTGGCAAAATGGCAAACGGAAACTTCAATGTAGAGACAAAGATTTCAGAAAAATATGTAGGTGAATTTGTTTCCCTGAAAAATTCCATAAACGGTTTGAATGAACATTTAAGCGAGACATTAGGTCTTATTAATGAATCCTCAGAACAGGTTGCCATGGGATCTACGCAACTTTCAGAAGGAGCACAAACCTTAGCGGAAGGGGCAACGGATCAGGCAGGTGCCGTAGAAGAATTAACAGCAACAGTTGAAAATATAAGTGAAATTGCAATGACCAGCGCCAAGAATACAGAAGAAACCTATTCAACAATTCTTGAAGCGGAAAAAAATGCAGAAGGAAGCAAACAAGAACTTAAAAATCTCACAGGTGCCATGGAACGAATTAGTGACACCTCCAAGGAAATCCAAAACATCATCGGAGCTATTGAAGACTTTGCATCCCAGACAAATCTGCTTTCACTGAACGCTTCCATCGAAGCCGCCAGAGCCGGTGAAGCAGGAAAAGGCTTTGCCGTAGTAGCCGATCAGATAGGAAAATTAGCATCAGACAGCGCACAGTCAGCAATAGACACCAAAAAACTCATCGAAAAATCTCTGGATGAGATAGAAAACGGAAATATCATCACCGAAAAACCGTAAACGCTTTGGAAAAAATTCTTGATTCCATGAAAGCCTTCGCCGATGCAGCCAACGACATCAATCAATCTTCTCATAATCAGGCAGAACTTCTAAAACAGATTGAAGGCGGCATAGAACAAATTTCCGAAGTAGTGCAAAGCAATTCGGCAGCCGCAGAAGAAACATCCGCAACCAGCGAAGAACTCTCCGCACAGGCGGAAGAACTTAGAAATCTTGTGGCACAGTTTGAATTGAAGAAATAAGGTTCTAAAATAAATTTAGGAGAAGTCCGGCGGACTTCTCCTTTTTAAATCTCTTTTTATTTAATTATAGAATTGCAAATCCTTCCGTATTAGAAGTTAACTGCTCTGCCACTTTATTATTCTTTTCCATGCTCTCTTCAATTCCCCGAATCTCTGTAACAATCTCTGATGAATTTACTGCTGACGTATTAATGGCATTACTGCTTTCCTTCGCTGATTCCGTAATCATCTCTACCGAACCTGCCATTTTTGCCATAATAGATTTCAACTGGTCTGCTTCAGAAGAGAAACTATTTAACATGTCATTAATCACCTTTGCAGTATGCTCATATTTCTCTCCTGTATCTACAAAAGTATCATAATCGGAAAGCACCGTATCATTAATAAAATTTAATACCTCCAACGCATGATCTGCCAATTCGTTAACAGCCCCTGTCACTCGATTCGAAATTTCCTGAATATCACCGGCTGCCTGACGGCTATTATCTGCCAACGTACTGATTTCTTCTGCAACAACCGCAAAACCTTTTCCAGCTTCCCCTGCTCTTGCAGCTTCAATGGATGCATTTAATGCCAAAAGGTTCGTCTGCGAAGCAATACTTAAAATATTATTTGTCAAATCATTAATCTGGCTAACCTGTTCACTTTCCTTTACAGATTCTGTTAAAACCTCTGACAAATCCTGCATTTTAACTCCAATGTTTTTCTTTTTTTCTGTGGCAGTTTTTCTTATTACATTAGCTTCTTTCTTTATCTCATCAGCTTTTTTAACTCCATCTTCAGCTCCCGCATGGATAGAATCTGCGGCTTGTCGTACATTGTCCAATTCTTCATTAATTTGTTCCACTGTATCCGATACATTATCCATGGAAGCTGCCAGTTCCTCTAACGCTGCTGATGTATTTGTGATATTATCACTTACCCTCTCAATCTGTTCCGTCACATCCTTTGAAGAATTCTGTAACACATTCGTTCCTTCTATTACATCCTTCATAATACCCTGAAGTGTTCCCATAAATTCGTTAAATCCATTTTTTATCAGCATAAGCTCTGAATCGGTTTTTGTTGTAAGTCTTTCAGTAAGATCCCCTTTTTCCTCTTTAATATCGCTAATAATATTATTAATTTCAGTTGCCATATTTCTTATTTTCTTCACGATATTTTTATAAGTTAAAATTAGATTTACAAATAAAGCCAAAATAACCACTACTATAATTATATATATTTTGCTCATCTCACTTTTTTCCATCTGGCTTAGGAAAACTTCCATTCCACTATTCATGATTCCAATTTGCTCCTGAAGTCCTTCTGCCGCTTCATTAAGCTGCAGCCTGCTTTCCTGATAATCAGACATCATAAATTCATTTGCTTTTTCCTTCTCACCCTTTTGATACAATTCAACAAACTTTTCCAGATTTTCCTGATATGCATCCGCCAATTCTATCGCTGCATTTATCTGCTTAGTCCCATCTGCAAGCCCCATCTGCCCTAATATGTATCCCATATCCTCCAATGATAAATGAATAGACTTTATACTTTCATTCATCTCATTAATATAATTTTCACTCTCTTCTTCTGTTAAGTAATCCCCAATCATAGCCAGAGAAAATAAATCGCTGTCCGCCGTTTTAATTGATACCCTGACTGTATCATAATCATTCATTACCTGACTTGCATAGCCTGCTGCAGAAACTGCCGACTGGGTTTGCGCCCTCATTCCATTTTTTACAATAAAAGCTGTTGTCAGAAATAGTGCTAAAAGTACCACATTTAAAAAAAGAATCTGCCCTAATACACTCTTATAGAATTTTACCTTCGTCATATCTACATTTCTCCTTATATTCTTAATCTGAACACTCCTTTGACATTCTATCCCCATTTCTATAATTCATATCACAATCAGACTCCTGATAATCTTTTTTAATCCATTTTATTTACTTAAATTCTTCATTTAACAGCACTATTACTCCTTGCATTCTCCTTTTTTAATGGTTTATAATTAATTGTAAGCCTCGTAGTTGGTACGAGGTCAATATTTAGGAAAAAGTTTATTTAAATATAAAAATGGGGGTTTTTATATGAAATATACAGCAAAAGATGTGAGTAAAATTATGAATATTAACCGGGAAACGTTGCGCTATTACGAGAAATTGGACCTGTTATCCCCTGAGATTGATGAAAAAAACGGCTACCGCTATTATGATGACTGGGATTTAAATTACATTGGCGAATGCAAACATTTCAGATCTCTTGGTTTTAATATTCAGGAAATAAAAGAAATATTTCAAAATGATAATCTAAGAGATTTTACTGAAAAAATGGAAGAAAAACAACAGACCTATCTTAACCAGTTAAAATTTTATGAAATGTTAGTCAAAAAGAATGCCTCTGATATTGAAAAATTAAAAAATATTTCAACTTCACTATCATTCTGCCAGATTACAGAAACAAACCAACGCTATTTTGTTCCTAATCGTAAAAATTTTGACTTTTCCTGCTCTTTTGAAAAACAATCTGTATTAAACGAAATGATGGATTTTTACCCATTTATCGATGCAACAATTTATATCACAAGAAATGAATATGAAGATAAAAAAGAAACTTTTTCATGGGGATTTTCCATAACGGCTGAATTAGCTAAAGCTTTTTCCATTAGCACAGATTCCATGACATCTCTTCCTGCTCAAAAAGCAATCCATTGCGTTGTGGATGCCGGCGAACGTGGGAATCTAAATTATACCCTTTTTGCCCCAATCACTGCTTACATGGAAGAAAAAATCTGCAAATTTCCGGAGATATTTATGGAAATCTCCTTGCCAGAGTAAATGAAGAAGATGGTCTGCATCGGTATATTGAAATCTATTTTCCAATTTCATCCTGAATTCTAATCTTCCTATTTCATTTGATTTAGATATTCGCTTGCAATTGGAATCAATTCCTTCATAGAATGTACAATTTCATTTCCATTTTTAATCCGTATGTCAAACTGCTTATCTTTGCCAAATCTGTTTCTAGCCATTCAGATTCATATGAATTTTTAAAATAAACACTTGTATTAAAAATGCTGTTTTCTGCATCACCATATATAATTGTAAGCATACTGTCCCTCCATTTATCAGTTATTTCTATATATTATTATATCAGATATTACTTTTTCGCTCCATCCATTCATCTTTCGCAGCTCTGCATATAGACATTAGCGCATAATAGTTTACACGATTAGGGTAATGGCAAGCAGGATGATAATAGTCAATAATCAACTTGTCTCGCCAGAATCCGTACATTGTATCATCTGTTTTGTCGAAGAAAACTTGATCATCTTCGAGTACTTCCCTTAAATATCCAAAAGTAAATCCATAAACAATCATACGATAAAAATCTGCCTGAATCAGACTTATTATCTAATCCCGACAGATTTTAAATAATGTTCCCAGGGGGAATCGAACCCTCAACTAGCGCTTAGGAGGCGCTTGTTATATCCATTTAACTATGAGAACAAAGTGCCGCTTACTATAATAAAGCCCTGTAGCGGCTGCTATTCTATTAATCCAATCACTCTCGTGATGAATATGCTACAATAAATTATTACAGACATACACTGCCCTGCATCCAGATATTGCCTTTGAAACGTCTGCCAACAGCAGGCTCTCCCACAAGATTTCTTTCATTGATTAAAATATCAAAAACCAAATCATTACAAGAAACCTTCATCTTATACATCTGTTCATTTGTAATTGAATTTGTGACCTTATTAACGTCCAAAATCTCTGCGACAATGCTATATTTATCACTTTCTATGCCGTATGGAATAAAAGTAGTATTAACAATACTAAGCACATCCTCGTTGACAACTCTTCTGGAAATCATCGAGTATATATCCATATCCTCTAATGTGAGGCTCTCGATTGCCTCTTCATTTCCTTCCCTTGCCTGAGCCACTAACTGATTTCTCTCCTGAAATCTGCAATTACCAGCTTTTGTCTTTTCTTCCCTTGAATATATAGGAAGCAAAATCTTGCCCTCAATAGACAATCCCGACAAGCATGCACCATAAATTTTGCCCTGGCTATTAATTCCGCTTCTCGATAAATAGTCAACTACGTTAAGCAGATAAAATATCATTGAAACACCAACATTGGCATCGTCACATACCCCTGCGTAAGATTCTCTCTCGGAATTTCTCTCCACATCAACCTCTTCCTGTGTAGTAACTGACTCTCCGTAAAAAAATGGACACAAATATTCCATCTCAAAACTTCCATCATCAAGATACGTTCCTCTTACAGACAATCCGATATCATCCGCAACCATTCGAATCAGTTCTACAAACTGATTACCCTCTGAATTCTTTGCTGTTCTTACCTCATCAGGGTTCTCAATTATTGACCTTACTATTGTATCTAAATCTTTCTTTTTGCAATTTGTAAATCCAATACTACTAAGGAATTTATGCAAACTTTTCCCTCCGAAAAACAATCTTAGACTATTATATCACACCACATGAAGAATTGAAATATTTTTTTCTAACATTAGATTTAATTTATTAAATTTCTCATTTTCTTCACTAAAATCTTTATCCAATAACATAATTATTGGATTATCCGGATCTACAGTTTGGGAAATAACTACGCCTTTAGTTTCTCCATTGGTTTTAACCGTTGTTCCAACCGGATATCTGGCAACTCCCGAAACAAGATTCTCTACTATCTTCTTCTCGTATAGTATATCCGCTTCATCTGTAATATCCTGAAGTGCCTGTTGGACAGATACTCTCCTGCACTCCATTCCGGAAATTGCGCAATCAAAGGCATCACATGCCTGTAAAATGCGACATTCAACCTCTTTGTTTTTCTGCTTCATTGGAAAACCCGTTCCCTTGATATTCTCATGATGAGATAAAATCATCTTTCTTGAAATCTCCGGAATCCAGTTTTCGTTATCCAACGCAGAATAACCAAGTATCGTATGCTTTTTATACTCAAAATTTTCAGCGGCATCCGCCTCTGAAATATCCCTGTTTTTATACGGAACTGTTATGTACCTTAAGCCTATATCATGTAACAGGCCTCCCACCGCAACATTATACTGTATCTTGCTATCCAATTTCAACTTCTTCGCAACTAGCACTGATAACAAAGTAACCATTACAGTATGCTCATACAAATCCGCATTCCGCTCCTTTAAATCAATAACAACATTTTCAGGAACTTTCTCCATTTGTTTAACTACGTCATTTGCTATGATTTCAAATTCTCGCAAAGATTTCTGGCTATGATAAATATGCCCTTCCATTAATTTACGAACACAACTAACCATTTTTTCCAATTCGCCAGGACTGCTAATAAATTGAGGAATCTCATAATTTTCATATGGATCCTCAACCATCAGTGAATCAATTCCAAGAGACTGAATTAATGGAACATAATCCTCTTTTAATTTCGTTCCCTTCGGAATTAATATCTCTTTTTCCTCTGTCAAAATTGGCTCTGCTAAAATTTCCCCACCATTTAGCACACTAACTGCTTTGATTTTCATATGCTTACCACTCCATTTGTTATTGCAGGTTGTTATCAGCCTCCTTGGCCATGTTCAACGCTTCCTGCTCTTCATCTGCTAAAACAATAATGGAATTCCCACCAACGATTTCCTTAATGTATGTATAACAACCTTCTCTACTGTGCATAGCATTTAAAACAAAACCATCATCTACGTCATTAAGAAGAGCTAATGAAAAACTTAATTTTCCGCCCATCTCATGAAATGCATCATATTTAACAAGCCCCACTTTCTGAAATGTATAATTCATCTTGTTAAACAATTTTGCAATATTTGCTTCGTTTGTTTTATTTGCCGCAATGAGTTCATCCACCTGATTAAGTCTCTTTAATAAATTCTCCTCCAGGGACTTAGCATCAACGCCGCCCATGAACTCTTTATATTTTTTCTTAAGTTTACTAATCTGAACTATATTAACGATTAAGATTACGAATAGTATTATCAGTAATACTATTAATCCCAATATAATCCAGTCAGAATCAAACCCTAATAATTCAGAAATCATTTTGAATTCTCCTATGTATATATTTTCGGTTATTTTATAAATTTTTTAAATAGTCTTTTTAGACTATTTTTACTGAATTGTTCTGAGTAAATCGATTATCCTGTCCAATTCTTCCTGGGAATAGTATTCAATTTCCAGCTTTCCCTGCTGTTCATTCTTGCTATTTATGCTTACTTTCGTTCCCATAATTTTTTTCATTTGTTCCTCTAAATCCTTGTAAATTGCAAGAATCTTGGAATCAATTTCCTTTTTAGCAGGTTCTTTTTCCTCTTTTTCTCCATTTTGAATACTTTTAACGAGTTTTTCAGTATCCCTTACACTTAATCTCTCGTCAAAAATCTTCTGGGCAAGCACATATTGCTGCTCTAAATCAGGAATTCCAAGCAAAGCTCTGGCATGACCTGATGTAATCATCTCGTCAATTACCATCTGCTGAACTTTTTCATTTAATTTCAAAAGTCGCATTGAGTTAGTTATTGCAGTTCTGCTTTTTGATACTCTCTTTGCAAGCTCATCCTGCTTCAAATCAAAATCCGTCAAAAGTTTCTTATATGCAAATGCTTCTTCAATTGGATTTAAATCTTCTCTTTGAATGTTCTCAATAAGAGAAATTTCCATTATTTCCTGCTCTGTTAATTTTTTGATGATTACAGGAACTTCCTTTAATCCAGCCATTTTGGCAGCACGCCATCTTCTCTCACCTGCGATAATCTCATAATAATCATCTCTGGCTTGCACTAAAAGTGGTTGTAAAACTCCGAATTGTTTCAAAGATTCGGATAATTCCAACAATGCGTCCTCATCGAAATTTTTTCTTGGCTGCTCACGATTTGGCTCAACCTTGTTGATATCCATCATTATCGCATCTGCCATATGCTCACTGACTGCCTTTTCTTCTGTATGAGGCTGAGGCGCTTTTTCCACTTTGTTGGTGATAAGAGAATCAAGTCCTTTTCCTAATCCACCCTTTTTTGTGGCCATATTCTACAAATCCTCTCTTTCAATAATTTCCTTTGCAAGATTTCTGTAGCTCTCTGCTCCTGCAGATTTTGTGTCATACATGTTAATTGGTATTCCATATGATGGTGCTTCTGCTAATCTGATATTTCTTGGAATCATTGTGCTATATATTTTCGCATCAAGATTTTCCTTTACAGTTTCAACAACCTGATTTGATAAATTTGTTCGCACATCATACATTGTAAAGACAACACCTTCAATCTTAAGGTCCGGATTAAGTCTTTCCTGAACAAGGTTGATTGTATGAATCAACTGGCTTAATCCCTCCAGCGCATAATACTCACATTGAATTGGTACTAAAATCGTATTCGCTGTTGTCATGGCATTTACCGTCAACATGTTAAGCGATGGTGGACAATCAATTATTATAAAATCATAATCATCTCGTATGTAATCAACTGCTGTCCTTAAAATATATTCCTTGTCATTAATTCCAAGCAATTCAATCTCAGCTCCTGCCAAGTTTACATTAGATGGTATAATTTTTAAACTATCAACCACTGTATCATGAATACATTCACGAATCGAGCACTCATCCAACATTAATTCATATACTGTGTTTTCAACTTCATTCTTATCGACTCCAAGTCCACTTGTCATGTTTCCCTGTGGATCCAAATCTATCGCTAAAACTGACTTGCCTTTTTCAGCAAGACATGAAGCTAAATTGATAGAAGTTGTAGTCTTTCCAACTCCACCCTTTTGGTTTGCAATAGCTATTATTCTTCCCATCATTATTCCTTTCCGCTTAAGGCACTTACTTTTTGTTGCTGACTCTGTATGCAAAATACATTTATCTGAAAAATCTCCAGCACTGCATTTGCATTTTACCTGATAAATTCATTGTGGTTTTCATTAACATTTTTAGATATTCTGATTCAAGAAATGTATTTTGTTAATAATATTTTTACATGAATTAAATTTTAAAATTAAACATTCAATTCAAATAATTGCGCTGTGGACTCTGCTTTGACCTATTTTGCTCAAATACATATTAAGTAAAATATTTGGCTGAATAAGTATCTGTTAGGCTAACTATCATCTAGCTAATAAAATATTAATTCTAACTCAGCAACATATATTTTATGTAAAATAATGAACCTATATAAAAATCTCTTCAAAGAATTATGTTTGAAATGCACTACACCATATGCTACACAAATCCAACACATCTATATCGGCATATTGCACCAAAAACCTTATACACATTTTGCATTTATGTCATTCATCATCAATCACTATTCTCATTTAAATTCACTATTTTAAACAAAATCTCTATCGTTATAATATTATAACACTTCTTTGCCCACTATGCTATACTAAAAATAGTTTCACGTGAAACATTTTTTATCAAAATACAATATGTTGTATTTATTTTTTTCATAAATACAATATCTATTATCATACTTTCAAAATTTTCCACTTTTCACAATTTATTCTACTATTCAATCGGATATTTATATATTTTTCTCACCGTATGCACCAACACCAATTATATACTTATTATAATTTGTAATATTCAATTTTAGATATTATAACAAATTCCACAATCAGGTTATAATTTCATATTTAGTTACAATTTCACCTTTAGGTTACAGTTTTACAATCAAGCTACTATTTAGTGTTCTAGTTACAATTTTGCATTCACGCTACTATTTAGCGTTCTAGTTACAATTTTGCATTCACACTATAATTTCATATTTAAGTTACATTTTCACCTTCAGGTTTCAATTTTACAATCAAGCTACATTTTCACCTTCAGGTTTCAATTTTACAATCAAGCTACATTTTCACCTTTAGGTTTCAATTTTACAATTAAGCTACATTTTCACCAAACTCATCCGCCCTTGTTACATGCAGACAGTCTGAATGTCCTAATTTTTTTAATTCCAAACTATAATTTCTTACAAGATCCCAAAAGCGAATGTCGTTCCTTATATAGTGATTTATTCATTCACGACTTTTACTGGCAAAATACTTCCACTCTTCTATCTTCCGAATATGTACTACAGTATTTGACTTGTTTGCTTTGATTTAATTAATTGTGTAGAAACGTAAATTATTTAATCCATTTTTACATGTTACCATAACAAAAAGAAGAATGATTCAAAGTTCTAGATGTGTTGCACATTTAGTTCTTGGTGATTTTCATTTTAGATATTTTGATAAACAGTTGCACTATAAAATATAGTTTTGTAGACAGAAATCAAGTTGGTTGATTTTTAATCTGGTAAGTTATGGCTTTTACTTTTTGAGGACTATTTTGGGGATTTGTTCTTGTAGAGACTGTTTGGGATTGACTGTTTGCAATTAACTATTTGCGATCGACTGTTTGGGATTGACTGTTTTGGATTAGTTATTGCTTTTTGGCTATTACTAATCAATTGTTCTGATTTGATTTCTCTTGTTCAATTATTCTTGCACGATTTTTTGATAACTTCTTTTGATAACTGTTTTAAATTGATTATTTAATATTAGCTGTTTTGAATTGATTATTCCTTACGGTTGTTCCGGCTCCATTATTTTGGTTTGATTACTTCCGGATATTATTTCTGATTGATTATTTCTAATTGATTGTTTCTGATTGATTATTTCTAATTGACTGTTTAGATGATTCAATTTGAATCTCGGCGAGGATTTATTTAGATAATTAATTTAGATAATTAATTTAGAGTTTATTTCTAAAACTTAACTTCTTTGCAGATTATATTTATTAGATAATGATTTTGAAATTGTTTATAGAATTGCCCAGTTTTAGGATAGTTCTAAAATTAATTTTGATATATAAGTAAAAATCGTATAAATCTATAATGTTTGAAATAGATTTTTCAGAAAAAATTTTATCTTGAGATTGTTCTATAACTTTGGCTTCTTACATGATTATTCTATAATGCTGGCTTTTTGCGAGATTATTCTATAACTCTGGCTTCTTACATGATTATTCTATAATGCTGGATTTTTGCAAGATTGTTCAATAAGCCGAGATTGTAAATATTTATTGAGCTAACATTTTTTCTTAATATGAATATGTATTTAATCAACTTGTGTGTCTAATAACGACGGGCAAGCGTCAAGCCTGTCTTAATATGAATATATATTTAATGTACCCTCTTGAACATATTATCAACTATTTTTTATTCTACTCTTCTATTTAGAATAAAATGTCTAAATTGATATTAGATAATATATTTTTTTATCAGATAATCAAATTCCAAAAGAATACTTTTTATTATTTTCTCAGGTTGAGGATTCTTGTTTTTCTGATGTCCTATTTCAGATAGTATACTTCTGTCGGGATATTCTCGCTATGCAATTTTTGTTTCATTTGAATTTTATTTTAATCCTCTGATTGACAACGAAGTTTTTGAACCTATATTTATATTGGTACTGCCTAAATATTTTATTTGTAGGTTTTCACTTCAATTAAACAGTTTGGATGGATTGTTTATAATTTATAAAGTAAACACAAATGTATTCTCCTTGCTTTAATCCAAATATATCATCCAAAGGTTCAAACTAATTTAACTGTTAGTATAGCTTAGTCAAATCATTATTAATCATTACTAAATATATTTTAAATCTATAAAATCTACATCTTGTACTTTCAATTTTTTGGGTACAACATATTGATTCACTACTACAATTTTATCGCTGTAAAATGTTTCATGTGAAACATTTATATTATGTCTATAACTCTTATCATTAATATTCCTATAAAATGATATAGTACTTTTCCTTCCTGATTCTCTGATTACTTCATAAATCAAATTTGTTTCATATATCAATTAATAATTTGCCTTCTAAATAACCTAAACACAATTATATAATACTTCAAAAATTCTTCCACTCTTTTCTACTCATTTTTACACTATACATTAGCAAAACTTACATCAATATAGATAGATAATCTTTTTACACCTTCACAATCACTAAACACCCTATCATACTGTCAAATATCAATAAAATTTTTTATATAATAAAGTGAGTTAGAATCTATCTTGTTTAAAAAACATATGCTGTTCAAGGCATGTATACCGTTCAAAGCTTATTTACTGTTCAAAGCTTATTTACTGTTTACTGTATATTTGCTGTTCGAAGCTTGTTTACTGTTTACTGTATATTTACTGTTCAAAGCTAATTTGCTGTTTACTGTATATTTGCTGTTCGAAGCTTGTTTACTGTTTACTGTATATTTACTGTTCAAAGCCTATTTACTATTTACTGTTTACTGTATATTTACTGTTCAAAGCCTATTTACTGTTTACTGTATATTTGCTGTTCAAAGCCTATTTACTGTTTACTGTATATTTGCTGTTCGAAGCTTATTTACTTCTCAGATCATATTGTTAATTTGTATCATAGCTATAACTTGAATCATATTCACCTGTTAAAATATGATTATGAGCTCAGTTATAAATGAAATAATAAATATAATTACAAATATAATCTATCAAATTAATCCCTTTCAATAGATATACCTGCCTCTTTTTCCATCAAAACAATCAAACAAATTCAATTTGTTTCACATGAAACATTTATTATTCCATACTTCTAACTAAGTTTCTTTTAAAATGTAGCTTATTTTTAAATTATGTTGAATTAATCACATATTTGTCAAACCATATTAACAAGTTAAAGCCTATACTTCTATTCAAATTCTCTCTGGCAATTTAACTATAGTCTCACATTTTTCTCTTTTATACAATAATCTATCACTTTACTTCTCTTTGATACAATCAATATTGAAATACAAATCTATTATAGTTTCCTTGCAGTTATTTTATTTCTAATACAGCTTTATTACTATTAAATATTTTAATCTTGTCACAATAATCTTCTACTATAATTTCCAAAAGTTATTTTTCCTATATAGTGTTCTCCTGTTATAATTTATATCAAATATTTTGATCTTGTCACAGTGATCTCCTACTATAATTTTCATCAGTCATTCTTTTATGAAGTAATCCACTCCACAATCCAGAAGTTATTTCCTTCTTATTACTGGAATCTTCTATTACAATCTTCAGGACTGCAGAATTGAATAATTCGTATAAAGTAATCACTTATTATAATTCACAGAGGGAATTTATCTTTTGATACTTAATCACATATTTTATATTGTTAACTACTACTTATACATAGCACATAATTATCATGTTTCACATGAAACATTTCTCTCTAAAACAAGAACAATTCTATACTAAAATCATCTTTAAATTTTTCCCATAAATATATTTAAATATAATCTCTGAATTTTAATCTAATAACTATCTTTATACAATCCAACTTTTTAAAATTCATTAAATATTTATCTTCAAACCATAAATTTCGATATTAAATTTTCCCATTTTAAAAAATATTCCATAAGTTGTTTCATGTGAAACATATAATTACTCACTTGTAAACACATAAAACTCGGTATATCATCCTTTTTTTAATTCAAAAGAAATAATCATTACAATAATTATCCAGAATAATGTTTCACATGAAACATATAGTTTGTGCGATTAAGAAAAGTATTAGAAACATGTTTTAAATATTTAACACCAAAACTCTACACTTATATACTCTGACATTTAATCATCTTATCAAATAATATAAAATTTTGAAGACGATATTCAAAAATTCATTCTGATATATAGTATTTCTTAATCTAACGTGTTTTTATTCCACTCAGGAATACAATATCTCATAATTTCAAACCAAATAAATTTCTTTTCCTTATTATCTTATTGCATAATCAACATCATAATTTTATAATATAAAATCTTATAATACTATATTTTATCAATATTGCATAATATTTTCTTTAATAATTTAACCATAAATAATACTATAACATACTATCCAGTAACTTTATTCTGAGTATAGTATCTCATAATATTGTATCTCATAATTAATATCCAATAATATTATATTCCCTAATCTTATATCTCATAATCTAACATCCAAACTACGCTATTAATAGTATTTTCTTGATGTACATTTTCTATCTATTTATCGTATATTAGCTTATCCTCAAAAACATATTATACAATGTTTCAACATCTTATCCCCCAATATCCACCAGCCCAAATCTAGAATCTGGTTAGATTCAGATACAATTCTATAAAAATTTATATTTCTTTTAAAACATAAATGCTAGTATTCTATTGCAACTATTATGTACACTATAACTAATTCCAAATGATATCTCACTTATCAATCCAAGCTAATATGAACTCATATAAAAAAATCCTCAATTTCTACGTTTCAAATAAAACATAACTTCATTATTCCACTTTTTCAACTATATATTACCCTATAAACTGGAAATGTTTCACATGAAACATAAAAAAATATAACGCATATGTGTTTTTAAATTATATACCAAAACAATATGTTTCACATGAAACATAAAAATAACTCATACACATTTTAAAATTTCATACTATTTTAAAAATATCTAACATGAAGCATAATAAATAAATCATTCATTCATATAGTTCTAAAATTACATATTACAATAAAATGTTTCACATGAAACATTTTAAATTCAAATACTGCATTTAAATACTAACTAAAATTATCATATAAATAAATTTAAGAACAAATTTTTCTCAACTTTCTTCCCCCGCACTCATTATAATCTTACTTTTCTACTATCCTCATTCATTTCAATCTTAGATTGTTGCTAATTTCATTCAATACAATCTGACTTTCTTACTTTTCGCCACCTTCATTCCTTTCAATCTTGGATTGCTGTTAACTTTATCCAATACAATCTTACTTTTCAACCATCTTCAATCTTTTCATTCTAAGCATACTATTATCTTCATTTGCTACTATTTCTATTTTATACAATCTTCGTTTATTCTTCATTCACCACATATCATATTATACAATTTCTAACTGTTCAGATATTACCTAATCCACTTATCATATATTTAATTAATCAACCTATCTTCATATACTACTATTCTACTCCTCTACTCCTCACAATTTACCAATTACATATAAGATATCATATTTTTCAGCTTTATATTCTATAACATTTTACAGTTCAGCTTCACTTACTATAATACTTAGTATTCGTGGTTTTTTCTACCGCATTTCTTATTTTCGTTTCTCACACTACTACATTTTGTATTTTTGTTTTTCATGCTACAATATTTTGTATTTCAGTTTTTCGTTTATTATTCCACCGGATTTTGTATTTTTTTCTCATACTACTAAATTTTGTATTTACAATTCTCATCCCACCGGATTTTGTATTTTTTTCTCATACTACTAAATTTTGTATTTACAATTCTCATCCCACCAGATTTTGTATTTTTCTTTCTCATACTACTAAATTTTGTATTTACAATTCTCATTCCACTACATTTTGTATTTTTGTTTTTCATGCTACAATATTTTGTATTTCAGTTTTTCGTTTATTATTCCACCAGATTTTGTATTTTCGTTTTTCACAATACTATATTTTGTATTTTTGTTTCACATTTCACCACATTTTCTTTTTCCACTTCTTCCGCTAGAATATTTCATACTTTAGCTTCATACTTACTCCATCACATCCCAACTTCACATTCCAACACATTTTATATTTTTTTCTCACACTACTATATTTTGTATCTCATTATACAATATTTCATACTTTAGCTTCATATTCTATCGTATTTCATATTCCATCACATTCCTACTTCTCATACCAACACATTTTGTATTTTCCACACGCAAACATATTTTGCATTTAAACTTCACTACAATATTTTGTATTCTTCAGGTATTTTCTATACCATTCTACAATTTCTGATTTTCTGCATAAAAAATCCCTCACCCATTTTCAAATGGGCAAGGGAAACTCTATCCTCAATTAAATTGTAATTAAGTTATTTCTAATTGCAAAAACCGCAGCCTGTGTACGATCAGTTACATCTAATTTCTTAAAAATACTAGAGATATGGTTCTTTACAGTTCTTTCACTAATTTCCATCTCTTTAGCAATATCTCTGTTGAATTTACCAACAGCTAATTCCTTAAGAACCTGCATTTCTCTCTTAGTTAATGCTTCAATCTTAATTTCATCTTCGTTTTTAAGAATCATCTTAGAATTGAGTGCAGGGATGAGACTTGGCTGGATGTAATCCTCTCCATCAACAATAGCAAAAATTGCTTTTTTGAGCTCTGCTGACTCTGAATCCTTTAAAACATAACCGTTAATTCCAATATCTACCGCTTTCATTAAATATTCAGTTTCATTGTGAACTGTTAAAACTAAAACTTTAATTTTTGATTTGCGATCTTTCAAACTTTGTAAAACCTGAAGTCCATTCATTTTTGGCATATTGATATCTAAAAGTAAAACATCTGGTTTAACAGTAGCTAATTTTTCGAGGCACTCTTCTCCGTTTTCTGCCTCTGCAATAACCTCAATATCACCATCGAGCTCTAATAAATTTTTCAATCCTTCACGAATCATTGAGTGATCATCTGTTATCATAATTTTTACTGCCATCTTAATTGTCCTCCTTTTTTATTGGCAAATTAACTTTTGTAATACATCCATTACCTTTGCTAGATTCAATAACAAGTTTACCGGATAATAGATAAACCCGTTCCCTCATCATCGACAATCCAAAACCTGAATTGTCCTTTCTGGTGCATTCCGGAATAGAAGAAATATCAAAACCTTCTCCATCATCTCGTATAGTAAGGGCTAATTCATCTTCAAGATACTCAAGTGTAACATATATGCAGGATGCATGTCCATGTTTTACCGAATTGCTGCAAGACTCCTGAACAACACGAAGTAATGTAATAGCAACAATACTTCTGATTTCAAAAGGCTCACCTTCAACATTAAAAATGCACCTGATATTGTTTGCCGCAGAAAACTTATCCAAACTACGTTCTACAGTCACATCAAATCCTATATCATCGAATGACATAGGACGAAGGTCATAAATCATCCTACGGGATTCATTAATTACATCTCTTAAAATTTTAGACATTGACATAAGTTCCAATTTACAACGAATTGGATCAACATCAATAAGTTTGGAACAAAGTTCTGACTTATGAACCAGTGAAGTAAGACTCTGAACGGTAGTATCATGTAAATCCCTCGCAATACGCTGACGCTCAGCTTCCACAGTTTCCAAAAGCACTAAATTCAAATCCTTTGATGAATCTTGCAATTGTTGAATATCAACATTTGCTGCATTACTATCCTCATTTGCTACTTTCAATACGCTATTAATTTCAAGGATTTTCATGTCCATCTCTGAAATAACATTTCTAAGCTTATTAGCTTTGTCATCGATACTTTTTTGTTCTTCTTCAAGTTCTTTCTGTTTAGAACGATTGTAGGTATTAACCTCTCGGGGAGAAAATTCCTCAAAAGTAGGATCGTTACTATTCTCTAACAACTGAATCATTTTCAGATTCTCTTTATACAGATTTTCCACAGAAGTAAGCTGATCCATTAATACAGCCCTACGATTCATAAAACTTTCTCTTGTTTTTTCTAAATATTCCTTAACCATAATACCTCCAAACATGTGTTTGGTATTCGTACTACTAAAGTACTACTATATTATATATTATTTTTCATATAAAAGAAAGTAAAAAAATAAAATATTTGTATAATTAGACAAAAATGTCTATAATAATGTTATAAATGCAAGGGAGGGGTTCTATGAAGAATTCGAAAAAATATTTTTTAACAGCCACAGCGGCAATCTTAATAGGAATGCATGCCTATAATAAGTTTGTAGAAACAACAGCCACTCGAAAAAAAATGTTATCCGAAGAAAAAGGTTCCTTTTTTGATTGGAAGCAAGGATATATATATTACACTAAAACAGGAGCTGGAAACCCACTTCTATTAGTACATGATATAAATTCCGCTTCATCATCTGAAGAGTGGTCAAAAATAATCAAACGATTGTCAAAAAATAACACTGTTTACGCACTTGATTTATTGGGATGCGGGCGCTCTGAAAAACCGGCACTTAAATACACCAATTATCTCTATGTGCAATTAATCACAACTTTTATCAAGAACGTAATCAAAGAACCTGCTGACGTAGTTGCAACTAACTTGTCGTCATCAGTTATTCTCATGGCAAATGCCATAGATGAAAATTTATTCAAAAAAATCATATTCATAAACCCTGTTTCAGTCAAAGAAATGTCAAAAATTCCAGACACAACAGGAAAAATCAAACAGACAATTATGAATATGCCATTAGTTGGAACATTCGCATATAACCTGTCGATGACTCCACTCAAAATCGATTTTCGTTTCAGAAACAAATACTATGGAAAACAAGATCTGATAACAACAAAAATTGAAGACACATACTATGAAGCAGCTCACTATGATAAAAGTAATGGACGATTCCTACAATCTAGCCTGATATCCAATTATGTAAACATAAATATCAAAAATGCATTGAAAAATACCAAAAAAACAATTTACATTATTGAATCCGGTAAGAACAAAGAAAATGTAAAAACGTTGGAAGCATACCATTCAATTAATTCCAACATCCAGACAATCAATCTTCCAGGCGGTGGTCTGTATCCACAATTGGAATTACCAGAAAAAACAGCAAGCATAATTAAATCAATTATCAAATAAAAGTACTTAAATATGTAAACAATCCTTTAAAAAAGAACTAGCCAGTTTATCTAAAATGGTTAGTTCTTTTTTGTGCAATTATATCAATAAGCGGAAAAAAATATGTTTTTATGTATTTATTTCGCTTTAAAACTCATAAAGTGGTATTTATGTTCACAAATCAGCAATCCAAGCACTAATTATAAGAAAAGAAATCCAAAATAATTATATTGTAAATAATATATAATTTATAATAAAATGATATATATTATTTTATAAATTAATTAATGTTTTTTGGTATACAATATCCCAGATATATTTGTTCCATTTCTATTCACCTTAGCTATCTATCATCTTTTCTATTTTCTAATTTCTTGCAATCTCATGCTCCATATCTTCTCCATTATATAATGATATCCACTTTTTATTTTATGCATTATTCTCTCTTCCTTTTACATTACTTTCCATTTTCTCATTCTTCTCGTTTACTTTCTGGCCTCTAGCTTTTCACTTCCCACTTTTCATTACTTTCCATTTTCTCACTCTTTCAATTTACATTACTTTCCATTTCCTAACTTTACACATTCTAACTTTCTCATTTTCTCACTCTTACTTTACATCCTCTCGTTCCCACTCACTCCTCATTCTCTCATTTTGCATTTTTAAAAATTTATATTTCTCATACTTTAAATTTCATCTCTCCCACTCACTCCTCATTCTCTCATTTTGCATTTTCAAATTTATATTTCTCATACTTTAAATTTCATCTCTCCCACTCACTCTCACATTTTGCATTCTTGCATATGAATCCCAACTATATTTTTTAACATTAAAAAACATCCACTTTAAGTTCCTAACCTAAAGTGAATGTAATATTTTTTACATTTTATAATGGTTTCTTCGAAGGAAGTCCTGCTTTTCTAGGATACTTTTTTGAAGTGCCATTAACTTTATCAATAATTATGAAAGATCGTGAGGACTCGCCTACTTCAAATTTATCTATGGAAGAAATCTTTCCTCCGAGAAGAAATACCGCTGATTTTGCGTTAGCGACTTCTTCTTCAAACTCTCCTGATTTATATGAAATAAATTTTCCACCTAACCTGGCGAATGGAAGACAATATTCCGACAATGTTGAAAGATTTGCCACTGCACGAGATACAACGAGGTCAAATTTTTCTCTGTACCGATTATCCCTTGCCAAATCCTCGGCTCTGCCATGTACCGCCTCAATTTCCGTAAGTTCCAACGCATCTATTACTTCGCGAAGAAATAAAATTCTCTTATTTAAAGAATCCGCCAGGACAACTTTCAGATTTGGAAAGAGTATTTTCAATGGAATTCCAGGGAATCCCGCCCCTGTTCCCATGTCAATTAAACTTAAATCCGCTTTTAAATCTATTGAGTGGTAAAGATTCACACTATCAAGGAAATGCTTCTCAATAACTTCATCAAAATCCGTAATAGCCGTTAAATTCATGACCTTGTTTTTTTCAATAAGCATTTCATAATAAGTTTCAAACTGCTGTAACTGTTTGTCCGTTATCGCAATGTTTAACTTCTCTAACTCGCTAACAAAATGTTCAAAATTATATTTCATCTGCTCTAACCCTCGCTTTTATCCGGATTTAACTCTTTGAAAAGCTCCGGATTTGAATATTTTAATTGCTCCAAATATACCAATAAAACTGAAATATCTGCTGGGGAAACTCCCGATATTCTCGACGCCTGACCGATATTAAGTGGCTGAAGATTATTTAATTTCTGCTGTGCCTCAATTCTAAGTCCCGAGATATTATTGTAATCAAAATCAGTTGGCAAAAGTTTCTTCTCCAATTTCTTAAAATGCTCAACCTGCTTTATCTGTCTTGAAATGTAACCGTCATATTTAATCAAAATGTTAACCTGTTCTCTTACTTCCGCTGGCAACTCAGGTCGCATTTCATCAATTGGGGCCAGCTTATCATAATCAAGCTCCGGTCTTCTAATTAATTCACACAAAGTAATTCCATTGTTAAGAGGAATACTGTTGTTTGCCTTGAGAAGCTCCTGCACCTTGGCATTTGCTCCAATTTTCACATTTGAAACACGTTCAATTTCATCCTGAATCATCTGCTCTTTTTTACAAACCCAATCGTAACGCTCCTGGGAAATAAGTCCAACCTCGTACCCTTTCTTAGTAAGGCGAAGATCCGCATTGTCCTGACGCAAAAGTAAACGATATTCCGCTCTGGAAGTCATCATTCGGTAAGGTTCACGGGTTTCCTTTGTAACAAGATCATCAATTAAAACTCCGATATAGGCCTCCGATCTGTCAAGAATCAATGGATCTTTTCCAAGAATTTTCATAGCCGCATTGATTCCGGCTATTAATCCCTGACATGCCGCCTCTTCATATCCAGAACTTCCATTGAACTGTCCGCCACTAAAAAGTCCATGAATTTTCTTAAATTCCAATGATGAATAGAGCTGATTTGCATTAATGCAATCGTACTCAATAGCATAAGCGTTTCTGACAATTTTTACATTTTCAAGTCCAGGAAGTGTTCTATACATCTCGTACTGAACATCTTCCGGAAGTGAAGAAGACATTCCGCCAACATACATTTCATTAGTATGAAGTCCTTCTGGCTCAATAAAAATCTGATGTCTGTCCTTTTCTGCAAATTTTACCACTTTGTCCTCGATTGAGGGGCAATATCTTGGGCCTGTACCCTCAATAATTCCGGCATAAATCGGCGAACGATCAAGATTATTTCGAATAATTTCATGAGTTTTAGGATTAGTATATGTCAGCCAGCAGGAAATCTGGTCAATTTGAACATCATCCGGATTAGTTGTAAAAGAAAATGGAACTACTCTCTCATCGCCAAACTGCTCTTCCATCTTTGAAAAATCAACACTTCTTTTGTCAATTCTGGCTGGAGTTCCCGTCTTGAAACGCTGCATCTCTATTCCATGATTAATCAATGATTCCGTAAGATAATTTGCAGCCTGAAGTCCGTTTGGACCTGTGTGTGTAATCATCTCTCCTGTAAGACATCTCGCTCTAAGATATGTACCTGTGCACAAAACAATCGCCTTACAATGATAAACTGTTCCCGAAACTGTCTTGCAACCTGTAATATTATTCTCATCGTCAGTAATAATTTCCGAAACCTCAGCCTGACGAATAGTCAAATGGTCTGTTTCCTGCAATGTCTGACGCATCTGCATACTATATTCCGCTTTATCTGCCTGTGCGCGGAGAGAATGAACAGCTGGTCCTTTTGACTTATTAAGCATCTTTGACTGTATAAATGACTTATCAATATTTTTTCCCATCTCACCGCCAAGGGCATCAATCTCCCTAACCAGATGTCCCTTGGAACTTCCACCAATATTTGGATTGCATGGCATCATTGCAATACTGTCAACGCTTACCGTAAAAATTATTGTTTCCAGTCCAAGTCTGGCACACGCCAAAGCCGCCTCGCATCCTGCGTGACCGGCACCGACAACTACCACATCATAAGTTTGTTCTAAATGACTAACACACATATTATCACAACTCTCTTTCTATTTAATCTCTAAACGTTTTTATAAACACCCTAACAAGCTGCAAAAATAACAACTTAAATAAATTTATTTAAAAATTTCCTAACCAAAATAAAATATAGAAATTTTTACATCTACCTTATCCTTAATCTAAGACTCTATCAAATAGTAACTTCACTACTACAATGATTATTCTCATCGAACAACAATCCAGCATATTTATATCTTAAAATTACGAATCACTACTACGATGATTATTCTCATCAAACAACAACTTTAAAAATTAAAATAAAATTCCGCTTCAAGCTTTAATAAAATAATAAAAATCCATAAAGCAATTTACTGTCACATCTGACAAAAAATAGAATTCAACTCTACTTATTATATACTATATTTTAAATATTGCACTTTATTAATTGCACAATTTGCTGACTTTCTATAAATTTTTTTACATATACTCTCTACTTTATAATAGTATACAAAATCACTATAATACTATAATACTATCCTTATATTATTATTTGGGACTTCTACATACCTTTATATAAATACATAGGTTCAATATTGAATTCTATTAACCACTCCGGACTAATCAACAGTTTTACTGTATTTTACATTTCTCAAGCTATTAGATGTTGCGTTTTTCTCTGACACAACAAAAATCAACTTTAATCTATTATTTTCTTACACATATGCCATATGAATTAATAGAATTAAATCTATCATTAGATTCTATTATCTTTTATGCAGTAATTTAATTTTGTATTATCTATTTACTATTTTTGAACCTTAACTTTAAATTTACACAATTTATCCAACCAACTTAGAATTACTGCTTTTCTATATTCACTTAATTCCAGCAAGTAATTTTTTCTATCCTTGCTTTATTTCCTTTTTAGTAATTTGATTTGCATTCAATTTTTTGACTTATTTACCTTGTTTTAGCAAACTAAATTATTTCCTTAATTTTTGGCTTATTTGACTTATTTCAACAAATTAAACTATTTCCTTAATTTTTGCTTCACTTGCTTTATTTTAGTAAATTAAATTATTTTCTAAGTTTTTTCTTTATTTGCCTTATTTAAGCAAACTAGATTATTTTCTGAATTTTTGTTTCATTTGCTTTACTTTGATATATAGAATTTAATTCACTATTTTGTTTTAATTTGATATGTTAAATTAAATTCTATTTTTGCTTTATTTCAGTTAATTAAATTATTTAAGCTATTTATCAAGTTATTCTTTTATTTGCTTTATTTTGATAAATAAAGTTATTTTCTTATTTTTGTTTAATTCACTTCATTTTAGAATATTAGATTTAATTCACCATTTTAGTTTTATTTAAGTAAATATAATTTTTTATCTTTTTTACTTTATTTTAATACACTAATATAATTTATTAATTTCTAATTTAACATATTTCTTTCAAGTTAATCTATCATTTTATGTCTATTCGCTTTTTAATAAATTGAATCATTTACAATAGATTCACTTCAATGAATCCATTTCAATGAATTATGCCTTATTTTCCCATGCAGAACTTACTGAATATCTCATCCACCAAATCATCTTCAACCGATTCTCCGATGATATTTCCCAGTGATTCGTAAGCATTCATTAAATCAATGGAGTAGAAATCCTCTGGCATGTCATCCATGATACTTTGCTTAACCAGTTTGACGCTTTCAAGTGCATCCATAATGGAATTTTTCTGTCGAATATTGGTAATATAGATTTCATCATTAAATGTAACCTGTCCCTGAAAAAACATATCCTTGATTGTATCTTCAAGCATATCAATTCCGGAATTTTCTTTTGCTGAAATTGGAATTACTTTCTTATCAAGGTATTTTAATACATCCTCTTCCGTAATCTTCGAATCCAAATCACTTTTATTAAGAAGGACAACCGCCTGCTTGTCTTTGAGCATATCCATAATAAGAAAATCACTCTCATCAAAATCCTTTGAGGAATCAATAACGTAAATAACTAAATCTGCCTTTGAGGCATATTCCTTTGCCCTGTCAACACCGATTTTTTCAACAACATCCTCTGTGTTTCTGATTCCCGCGGTGTCCATAATGTTAAGTGAAATTCCACCAAGATTAATCTGCTCCTCTAAAACATCCCTTGTTGTACCCGCAATATCCGTAACTATCGCCTTATCCTCTCCAACAAGAATGTTAAGAAGTGAGGATTTTCCCGCATTTGGTTTACCCACAATAACAGTCGATATACCCTCTTTCAACATTCTGCCGTTATCTGAAGAACTTAATAACTTTTCTAACTCTTTTTGAATTTTATCCACTATAGTTATCAACATCTGTGGATAACCTTCTAATGAAACATGTTCAGGATCATCCAAAGCAGACTCTATAAAAGCTATCTCATGGATAATACGCCCTCTAATATCCACAATATCATCATGAATTGAACCGCTTAACTGGCTAAGGGAACTTTTAAGGGCAAATTCATTCTTGGAATTAATGACATCAATAACCGATTCTGCCTGTGTCAAATCAATTCTTCCACTTAAGAAAGCTCTCTTGGTAAATTCCCCCGGTTCAGCCGGTCTTGCGCCATGCTTGATAACCGTTTCCAGAATTCGCTTCATTACATAGACACCACCATGACAGTCAATCTCAATAGTATCCTCTCTGGTGTAAGTATTAGGTGCTTTCATAAGAAGAACCATAACCTCATCAATTTTCTCATCACCATCATAAATGAATCCATAATGAATAGTATGACTCTGACACTGACTAATTTTCTTATTTCCGGATTTTGACACATAAATTTTGTCAATAACATCCAAAGCCTCATTACCACTAATTCTAATAATTCCAATTCCTGCCGGAGTCATGGCAGTTGCAATTGCAGCAATTGTATCCGATTTCATATAGCTTAAGTTCCTCCTTAATTAATGCAATGATATAGATGGCAAAAACCTATATCAAAATATTATTTATTAGATACTTGCCATCTACATCATTTTCTTATTAACAGCTAATCCTACATTTAATTTTAATAATCACATTTTCCATGTGCATCAAAAAACTCCATTAAAACACTTTTCCACTTTGATATGCAACATGTGGCAAAAAAATATCACCTACACAATCGCATAAAAAGGGGCATCCCAAAACGGACACCCCTCGAAATTCATAACTACGAATTAAATAACAAATTATTTTTTCAATGTAACAACAACATGTCTATATGGTTCTTCACCTTCACTATGTGTTGAAACATATCTGTCATTCTGAAGTGCAGAATGAATAACTCTTCTCTCGAAAGGATTCATTGGCTCTAATGAAACTGCACGTTTTGTTCGCTTAACCTTATAAGCAATATTTCTTGCAAGATTCTCCAATGTCTCTCTTCTTCGATTACGATAATCCTCGGTATCAATCTTAACCTTGTAATAAGTATCTGAATTCTTATTAACCGCAAGATTAGCAAGATACTGTAATGAATCCAGAGTCTGTCCTCTCTTACCAATCAGGATTCCCATGTCATCGCCCTTTAATTCAACGTCGATGAACTTGTTGTTATCATCAACCTTAACGATAATCTCAACTTCCATTTTCATTGCAGAAAATACCTGATTAAGAAAATCCCTGATACTATCTTCTACTGAAAAATTCTTACGAACTCTGATAACAGCATTCTTACTTCCTATACCAAGAAAACCATTACTTCCCTTATCAATCACTTCATATTCAAGCTTATCGCTTGTTGTACCTAACTGCACACAAGCCTCTGTTAAAGCATCATCAACAGATTTAGCTGAAATCTCAATAAATTCCATTTCTGTTCCCCCTATTATTTTCGTGAATTTCTTTCGTTAAAATCACTTACCAAGTTAGCCTTTGAAGCAAGACTTCCTGCCTTGGCATTCTTTTTTGCCTCTTTAGCTTTCTCGACTTCTAACTCCTTATTAGCATAACTAGTGTAATTTGCCTTACTGTCAATACTCTTTGTATTAATATTAGCTGCATTTCTTATCTGATTCTCTGAAATGCCCATTTTTTCCCTTTTCTTACGAGCTTTTTCCTGATTTTTAGCAATTATATCATCAAGGTCAAGATTCTGGATATGACGATTAATGAAGAACTGCTGAATAACTCTTACAAAACCACTACAAGCCCAATAAATACCAAGACCAACAGGAACTGTAAAACAAATAACAAAAGACATAAGTGGCATCATAATATTCATAGTCTTCATAGACTGAGCCATCTGGTCATTTGCACTGTTTTTGTTTTTATTATTGTTGTCATCTGTAGGTTGTGGCATAAGCTTAATACTTATTAACTGTGACAAATAAGAAAGAATTGGAATAAGTAATGCTAAAATAATAAATCCAAAATTCTTATCTGCAAAATTCAACTTAATGATACTTGCTGGAGTATCTGATATGTTTAATCCTAAGAAATAATTAAATCTCTGGATATGTTCATCTACTGAAGCAATTGTAGATGATAAATCTGGGAAAATATCATATAATTTTTCCCAACCGTTTGAAGGAAGCTTGTATAAGATATCAATAATATAATCTTTAAGCTGACTTCCTGAAACATCTCCTAATTTCTCAACTACGTTATTTGCAGTTAAACCTGAAGATGTTGTAAAGTTAGTCTCTTCCATCAATTTTGCTAATGTATTTGCGTAACCTGATGTACCAATGATTCCATCCACAAGTCCTGTAAATGTACTCTTGATACTAGTAACATAAGCAGGTACGTTGTAAAAGACACGATACAATGCAAAAAGGATAGGCATCTGAATAAGAAGCTGAATACAACTTCCTGATGGAGATACTCCATACTTTTCATAAACCAGTGTAGTCTCCTGCTGCATAGCCATCATAGACTCTTGATCCTTTTTGTTCTTGTACTTATCTTGAATTGCCTGAATTTCTGGCTGCATCTTCTGAGACAGCTTAGAAAATTTCTGCTGCTTAATAGTCAAAGGAAGCAAACACATATAAATGATTATAGTAATAAGTACAATACTAAATACTATACTTTCGACTCCGAACACGTTATACATAAGCAAGTATATTGCGTTCATAATCGCTCCAAGGAATTTCGCAATCGGTCCTAAGATTGCTCCGTCATAAGCCGTCAACACAATGCCCGACATAAAAACCTCCATTTTTATGGAACCGGATCATATCCCCCTTTAGAAAAAGGATTGCATCGCAATATTCTCCACGCTGCCAGCGCTCCACCTTTCAATGCCCCATACTTCTCTACTGCGTGTAACCCATACGCCGAGCAGGAAGGATAATAAGGGCATTTAGTGGATTTCATCGGAGAAATATATTTCCTATAAAACTTAATCATAACAATTAAAATTTTTTTCAAAATGATTCCACATTCTTTCTTTTTATTATTTTTTATTTTCCTGATGAATTATTTTGTGAAGACCTCCAAGGTGTAAAAGCGCACTTTCAATTTCTCTAAAGCTAACTCCACGCGCCGTCACCCTTGCGATGACTACAATGTCTAAACCACTATTAAACATGTCTTCATGTAGTCTGTAACTCTCACGAATTAAACGAGTTAAATGATGTCTAATAACACTATTTCCAACTTTTTTACTTACTGAAATACCAATTCGATTTTTGTTTGATTGATTCTCCAAAACGTACATAACTAAATAACGATTCGCATATGATTTACCACTACTATATACGTTTTGAAAATCAATATTTTTCTTCAATGATTCTGAAAATTTCATATGAATTTTCCTTTTCTTTAATCACATATAGAAGAAAAGACCACAAGAACTGTGGCCTATGCTGATAATTTTTTTCTTCCTTTTAATCTTCTAGCAGCCAATACTTTTCTTCCGCCTGCTGTACTCATTCTCTTTCTAAAGCCATGTACTTTAGATCTCTGTCTTTTCTTTGGTTGGAATGTCATCTTCATTGCGTATCCACCTCCTCTACGTTAAAAAACATCACATGTATTATACCAAATTTCCCATATATGTCAATAGAAATTTTCAAAAAAAAATTTTTTATTTTTTTGTCAACAAACAGCTTTTTTTCGGTGAATAACCCGGACTTTTATCAACAACGTTGAAAAATGTTATTAAGTTGATTTTGTTAAAAGTTTCCAGAGGCTTTTATTAACAAATTAACCCCTGATTCATCCTTAAAATAAAAATGCGTTAAGAAATTAACATTAATCTGCTGTATTCTTCAAAACATATTAATATAGTAGAAACTGATAACTTTTAACTTATTAACCTTTTATTAAACATGTTTCCACAACTTTTCCACAAATTGTGGATAACTTGTGGAAAAGGGTGTAAAACAACATGGATAACTATGGTTTTTACCCTTAATAATTTGTTAAAGCCTAAAATTAGTGTTCAAATTGTTTGTAGATAACTATTTCTTGTGAATAAAATCCCTAAAAAGTTGATTTAAATGGCAAAATAGTGTACTATATTAACTGTAGGATTATGGGTAAGTGTCCTATTTTATCTTTTGATGCAAAATATGATATTATAATTTTAAGTTATGGCACAGGGGCTTTTTTACCCTGACTGTCTTTCTGTGGCGCACACTGTGTTTCATAGAAAAGTCATGGTTATTTTGCACAAAAATATGGGTTATATTTTCCCCAAGACTTTTGGTCTTGAAATATAAGATATGGAGAAATTCTATGGATAAAGTTATTGAAAAATGGGATGAAATATTAAACACAGTAAAAACAGAACATGAGATTAGCGACGTTTCCTTTGATACATGGATGCGTCCTCTTGAGGTTTTTGCAGTTGATGGCAATGTCTTATATATCTTGGTTCCATCAGAGCAGATGGCATTAAGTTATATATCGAAGAAATACTATCTTCCACTTAAGGTTGCCATTGCAGAAATCACCGGTGTGGGGTATGAAATTCAATTCATTTTACCGGAACAGGCTAAATCTCTTAATGTAAAGAAGAACAAACCTGCCAAGAAGGCTCAGAATTTGGAAGATACAACTTCTAATCTGAATCCAAATTACACCTTCGAGACTTTTGTCGTAGGTAACAACAATCGTTTTGCACAATCTGCATCACTTGCGGTTGCAGAATCTCCGGGTGAAGCATACAACCCACTTTATATATATGGTGGTCCGGGGCTTGGTAAAACTCACCTTATGCATTCCATTGGGCATTTTATTTTGGAGAAAAATCCTTCAACAAAGGTAATTTATGTTACATCTGAGGAATTTACCAATGAAGTAATTGAATCAATCCGTAATGGTAACGCATCTTCTATGACAAAATTCAGAGATAAATACAGAACCGTTGACGTTCTTATGATTGATGATATTCAGTTCATCATTGGCAAGGAAAGTACACAGGAAGAATTTTTCCACACTTTTAATGCATTACAAACTCAGGGAAAACAAATAATTCTTACTTCCGATAAACCGCCAAAGGAGATGGAAACCCTTGAAGAACGAATCCGTTCACGATTTGAATGGGGACTTATGGCAGATATCGGTGTTCCTGATTATGAAACAAGAATGGCTATTCTTAGGAAGAAAGCTGAAACGGATAATTTCATTATTGGAGATGAGATTCTTGACTATATTGCAACTAATATCAAATCCAATGTCCGTGAGCTTGAGGGTGCTTTGAATAAATTGCTGGCTTACAACAATCTGGTTAATACTTCTATTACTATGGAAATTGCTGAGAAGGAGCTATCTAACATTATTACTCCTGACAAGCCAAGGGAAATTACTCCACAGCTTATTATAGAAGTTGTATCTGAACATTTTCATATTTCAGTTGATCAGATGATTTCCAAGAATCGAAGCAGCGAAATTGCAAAGCCAAGACAGATTGCCATGTATTTATGTAAGAATATGACTTCAAGCCCACTTGATTCCATTGGACAGTTACTTGGAGGTCGTGATCATTCTACTATTATACATGGAATCAAGAAAGTCACTGAAGAATATGAAAGTAACGAATCAACTCAGCAGATGATTGAGACCATCAAGAAGAAAATAAATCCAAACTAGGATATTTGGTCTACTGACTGGGTTATTGATATGAATTATACACATAAAAATCAACAATCAACATTTATCCACAGTTGATTTGATGTTAAGAATTGGGGATATTAATAAGTTAAATCTTTGATTAATTTATTAATTCACAAATCAATCGAGGTTATAAAGGTTAAATTAACCCATTTATGAAAAAGTTATCCAATGCCAGAAACCCTTATGGATTAAGGCTTTCGACCACTTTTGAACATATTAACGTCCCCTAAGAAGAATATTATTAATTTTATTAATATTTTTATATAAACGCGCGAGGAAGGAGTTATCAAATGAAACTGATCTGTTCAAAGACGAATTTGCAAAAAGGTGTTAATATCGTCTCTAAAGCAGTTCCTACAAGAACAACAATGGCTATACTTGAATGTATTCTCATTGACGCTTCAACTAATGAGATTAAGTTAACAGCTAATGATATGGAACTTGGTATTGAAACAAAAATTGAGGGAGAAATAATTGAGAGAGGAATTATTGCTTTAGATGCAAAGATTTTTTCTGAAATCGTTCGTAAACTTCCAGACAGTGAGGTTGTAATTGAAACCGATGCATCCTTCAAGACAAGTATTTCTTGTGAAAAAGCACAATTTAACATTGTCGGTAAATCAGGGGAAGATTTTTCTTACATCCCTTACATCGAGAAAAATGAGCCAATTATTCTGACACAGTTTACCCTTAAGGAAGTTATCAGACAGACTATTTTCTCAATTTCCGACAATGATTCCAATAAATTAATGACGGGAGAACTTTTTGAGATTAACGAAAATCAGTTAAGGGTTGTTTCCCTTGACGGTCATAGAATTTCAATTCGTTTTATTAACATGAAAAATCACTATGACCACAAAAAGGTGGTTGTTCCCGGCAAGACACTTCAGGAAATAAGCAAGATTATTCCTGGAAATGTTGAGGAAAATGTAGAGATATATATTAGTGACAATCACATTATGTTCCAGTTTGAGAGCACAACGGTGGTTTCACGTCTTATTGAGGGAGAATTTTTCAAGATTGACCAGATGCTGTCATCTGATTACGAGACTAAAGTCACAGTTAACAAACGTGAATTGTTAGATTGTATTGACCGCTCTACCCTTCTTGTGAAGGAAGGCGAGAAGAAGCCTATCATCATGGGTGTAAATAACAACAACATGGAATTAAAAATTAATTCATTCATCGGTTCCATGCATGAAGAAATCGATGTGGTCAAAGAGGGTAAGGATATCCTGATTGGATTTAATCCAAAATTTTTCATTGATGCTTTAAGAGTCATCGACAGCGATGAGGTTAGTCTTTACATGGTTAATCCAAAGGCACCTTGTTTTATCAAGGATGATGAGGGTAAATTTATTTATCTTATTCTTCCGGTAAACTTTAATACATCAACAAATTAGGAGTATATATGATTACAGTAAATATCAGAGAAGATGAAGAATTCATTAAATTAGGTCAGGCCTTGAAAAAAGGCGGACTTGTAGGTTCAGGAGTTGAAGCTAAAGTTGTAATTTTAGACGGATTAGTTGAGGTTAACGGTGAAGTTGAAGTCCAGCGTGGAAAGAAGTTGCGTGATGGAGATATTGTTTCTTACGATGGAGAGACAATCAAGATTGTAAAATGATTATAAAGTCTATTGAACTTTGTGATTTTCGAAACTATGAGAAATTAAATATAAATTTTGATAATGGAACGAACATCCTTTACGGTGACAATGCCCAAGGGAAAACTAATATTTTAGAGGCGGCTTACCTTAGTGGGACAACCAAATCCCACAAGGGAAGTAAGGATAAAGAGATGATTCGTTTCGATGGTGATGATGCACATATTCGAACCATTGTTTCGAAAAAAGGCAAGGAATACCAGATTGACATGCACCTTAGGAAGCGAGGTTCCAAGGGAGTGGCGATCAATAAGGTACCAATCAAAAAGGCAAGTGAGCTGTTTGGAATTTTAAATATTGTTTTTTTCTCACCGGAGGATTTAAATATCATAAAAAACGGTCCTGGGGAAAGACGCAGGTTTATAGATTTGGAGTTATGTCAGCTGGATAGGATTTATCTTTCGGATCTGACAAGATATAACAAAATTCTGGCTCAGAGAAACAAGCTTTTGAAGGATATAAATTTTAACCCTGCTTTGCAGGATACGCTTTGCGTTTGGGATATGCAGCTTTTGGAGTATGGAAGAAGGATTATACAAAAACGTAAAGAATTTATATTTGAATTAAATGAAATTATAAGTGATATACATAATAAGATATCAGGAGGAAAAGAAAATCTTGAATTGATTTATGAACCTTCTGTTGATGATATATTTTTCGAGGATGAATTGTGCAAAGTTAAGCAAAAAGACTTGAAGTTGTGCCAGACCACAGTTGGTCCTCATCGTGATGACATGCGTTTTTGCGTAAATGGAATTGACATTAGAAAATATGGTTCACAAGGTCAGCAGCGTACTTCTGCTCTTTCGTTGAAATTATCAGAGATTCACCTTGTGAAGAAATCCATTAACGACACACCGGTGTTGCTTTTGGATGATGTTTTGTCTGAGCTTGACAGTAACAGACAAAATTATCTGCTTAACAGTATTAGTGATATTCAGACGATTATCACATGTACGGGTTTAGATGAATTTGTTAAAAACCGTTTCAGAATTAACAAAATTTTTCAGGTTATTTCCGGAGAGGTTTTTGAGAAGGATGCATTAGAGGATATATAATAAAGGAATTTGGGTACATGGTAGGAGGTTCATTCATGAGTGAAGAATTACAGAACAATCAGGAATATGGTGCAGATCAGATTCAGATACTGGAGGGACTTGAGGCGGTTAGAAAAAGACCGGGAATGTACATAGGAAGTACGTCTTCAAGGGGACTTCATCATCTGGTTTACGAGATTGTAGATAATGCGGTGGATGAAGCACTTGCAGGATACTGTAAAAACATTGAAGTTACAATTGAGGAAGACAATTCTATCACTGTACAGGATGATGGACGAGGAATTCCGGTTGGAATAAATCAAAAAGCCGGCAAATCGGCTCTTGAAGTTGTATTTACAGTACTTCATGCAGGAGGAAAATTCGGTGGCGGAGGTTACAAAGTTTCCGGAGGTCTTCATGGAGTTGGTGCTTCTGTAGTTAATGCTTTATCAACATGGCTTTCAGTTGAGGTTTGTAAGGATGGTAAAGTGTATGGACAAAGTTATAAACGTGGTAAAGCTGAAGGTGAAGTATCCGTAATTGGTACTTGCGACATGGATGTTCATGGAACTAAGGTGCACTTCCTTCCGGACCCTGAAATATTCGAGGATACGGTTTATGAATATGAGATTCTGAAACAAAGATTAAGGGAAACTGCATTTTTGACAAAGGGACTTGCTATTACGATAAAAGACGTTCGTGAAGGAAACCATCATAAACATAAATTTATGTATGAAGGTGGAATTAAGGAATTTGTAGAATATTTGAACCGAGGAAAAGAAGCTCTCTACAAAGAAGTTATCTATTGTGAGGGAATCAAGGACGGAGTTCATGTTGAGGTTGCCATGCAGCACAACGATTCATTTAATGATTCTACATTTAGTTTTGTTAACAACGTTATTACACCTGAAGGTGGAACTCACCTTGCAGGTTTTAGAAATGCATTGACTAAGACTTTCAATGCTTATGCCAGAGAGAAAAAGATTTTGAAGGATTCAGATTCTGCACTTACTGGTGATGATATCAGGGAAGGACTTACTGCAATCATCAGTATCAAGATTGAAGAGCCACAGTTTGAGGGACAGACAAAGCAGAAACTTGGAAATAGCGAAGCAAGAGGTGCTGTGGATTCTGTTGTTTCTGAGAAACTTAAATATTTTCTGGAGCAGAATCCTGATATTGCCAAAAATATCTGTGAAAAATCCCTTCTTGCACAAAGAGCAAGGGAAGCTGCCCGTAAGGCAAGGGATCTGACAAGAAGAAAAACAGCCCTTGAGGGAACTTCTCTTCCAGGAAAATTAGCAGATTGTTCTGACAAGAATCCTGAAAACTGCGAAATTTTCATCGTAGAGGGAGATTCAGCCGGCGGTTCTGCAAAGACTGCAAGAAGTCGTGCAACTCAGGCGATTTTACCACTTCGAGGAAAAATTCTTAATGTTGAGAAGGCAAGACTTGACAGAATTTATGATAATGCAGAAATTAAATCAATGATTACAGCATTTGGTACAGGAATACATGAGGATTTTGATATTTCAAAATTACGTTATCACAAAATCATTATCATGACTGATGCCGATGTTGACGGAGCTCATATTGCAACACTTATGTTGACATTTTTATATAGATTTATGCCTGAACTTATCAGACAGGGACATGTTTATCTTGCTACTCCCCCACTCTACAAGATTGAAAGGGGCAAGAATGTCTGGTATGCATATGATGATATAGAATTAAATAACATCCTCAAGGAAATTGGACGTGATCAAAATAACAAAATTCAGCGATACAAAGGACTTGGAGAAATGGATGCAGAGCAGCTTTGGGAGACAACAATGGATCCTGAGCGAAGAATTTTGAAGAGAGTCAACATGGATGATGAAACTTCATCAGAATTAGATGTAACCTTTACCACATTGATGGGTGATAAGGTAGAACCAAGACGAGAATTTATTGAAGCAAATGCAAAATATGTTCAGAATCTTGATATTTAAGGAGGATTTTATTAGTGGATGACAAGATTTTTGATCAAATTCAACAGGTTGATCTGAAGAAAACGATGGAGACCTCCTATATCGATTATGCAATGAGCGTTATCGCCAGTCGTGCATTGCCAGATGTAAGAGATGGATTAAAACCGGTACAAAGAAGAGTTTTGTATTCGATGATTGAACTTAATAATACTCCTGATAAGCCACATAGAAAATGTGCACGTATCGTTGGAGATACAATGGGTAAATATCACCCACATGGAGATAGTTCTATATATGGTTCTTTAGTTAATATGGCGCAGCCTTGGTCTATGAGATATACCCTGGTTGACGGACATGGAAATTTTGGTTCAGTTGACGGTGACGGCGCAGCCGCCATGCGATATACTGAGGCAAGATTATCGAAGATTTCCATGATGATGATTGAAGACATCAACAAAGATACAGTTGATTTTACTCCAAACTTTGATGAAACGGAGAAAGAGCCTACCGTTCTTCCTTCACGTTACCCTAACCTTTTGGTAAATGGAACTACAGGAATTGCCGTAGGTATGGCAACAAATATTCCACCACATAATTTAGGGGAAGTTATCGATGCAGTTGTAAGAATCATTGATAATGAGATTGAGGAAAAACCAACAACAATCGATGAACTGATGGGAATTATTAAAGGACCGGATTTCCCAACCGGTGGTGTAATTTTAGGAACTGCGGGAATAAGCGAGGCTTATAGAACCGGTCGTGGAAAAATAAAAGTTCGTGCGGTTACTGACATTGAGCCTATGGACAATGGCAAAAACAGAATCGTTGTAACTGAACTTCCATATCTTGTGAATAAGGCAAGACTTATCGAGAAAATTGCCGACCTTCACAAAGAAAAGAAAATTGATGGAATAACAGACCTTCGTGACGAATCGGATCGTGAAGGAATGAGAATTGTAATTGAATTAAGACGAGATGTAAATCCTAACGTTGTATTAAATTTACTTTACAAACATACACAAATGCAGGATACATTCGGAGTAATAAATCTTGCTTTAGTAAATGGTGAGCCAAAGATTTTAAATCTTTTTGATTTATTAAACCACTATCTTGAGCATCAGAAAGATGTAATTACAAGACGTACAAAATTTGACCTCAACAAAGCCGAGGAAAGAGCTCATATTGTTCAGGGATTAATTATCGCTCAGGATAATATCGATGAAGTAATAAGAATTATTCGTTCAAGTAAGACTACACCTGAGGCTAAGGAAAGACTGATAGAGCGTTTTGCACTTTCAGAAGTTCAGGCACAGGCAATCGTTGATATGCGTCTCCGCTCTCTTACAGGTTTGGAAAGAGAGAAACTTGAAGCTGAATATGCTCAGTTAATGGAGCAGATTGCAGAACTTAAATCAATTCTTGCAGATGAGAAGAAACTTCTTAGTGTCATCAAGGAAGAAATTACTGCAATCGGCGACAAATTTAGCGATGATAGAAAAACTCAGATTGGTTATGATGAATACGATATGTCAATGGAAGATTTAATTCCTGAGACAAATACTGTAATCACAATGACTAAACTTGGTTACATAAAACGTATGAATACGGATAATTTCAAGGCGCAGCATCGTGGCGGTAAAGGTATCAAGGGAATGGAGACAATTCAGGATGATTACATTGCTGAAATGCTTATGACCACATCTCACCATTACCTTATGTTTTTCACCAATACAGGTCGTGTGTATAGAATAAAGGCATATGAAATTCCTGAAGCAAGCAGAACTTCAAGGGGAACTGCAATTGTTAATATTCTTCCACTTCAGCCAGGCGAGAAAATTACTGCGATGATTCCAATTAAGGAATATGAAGACGGTAAATTCTTATTCATGGCAACAAGAAAAGGTATCGTTAAGAAAACTCCAATCAAGGATTACGAAAATATTCGTAAGACAGGTCTTGCTGCGATTAATTTACGAGAAGACGATAAACTTATTGAAGTAAAGGTAACTGACGATACTGAAGATATATTCCTCTTCACAAAGTTCGGTCAGTGTATACGTTTCAAGGAAACCGATGTGCGTGTAACAGGAAGAACTACCATGGGTGTAATCGGAATGAATCTTGCACCTGATGATTTAATAATTGCAATGCAGACTGCATCTATGGGAGAATCAGTACTTCTGGTTTCATCTCAGGGACTTGGAAAATGCACACTGATTGACGAATTCACTACACAAAATCGTGGTGGAAAAGGTGTTAAGTGCTACAAGATAACAGAAAAATCAGGAAATCTTGTAGGTGTAAAATCAGTTGGAGCTGATGATGAGATTATGCTTATCACAACTGAAGGTGTCATCATCAGAATTCAGGTAAGCGATACTGCCCTCTTAGGCCGAGTTACAACCGGTGTCAAATTAATTAACCTTGACGAAGGTGTTCGTGTTGCAAGTATCGCAAAAGTAGTTGAAGATAAAACACTTATGCAGTCGGATGACGATAAAGAGGAACAAGATTAGTAAGGAGTAATGCGTAAAATGATTAGGGAAATCAATACGGATATAATCACACAAAATGTAAAAGAAATGTGTATCGAAGCAAATCACTTTCTTTCCAAAGATATGGATGAAATCTTAAAGAAAGCAACTTCTAATGAGAAATCACAGCTTGGTCAGAAGATTCTAAACCAGCTTCAGGATAATCTTCGAATTGCCGGAGAAGAAATGATTCCAATTTGTCAGGATACAGGAATGGCTGTATTCTTCGTGGAAGTAGGACAGGATGTCCATTTCACCGGAAATCTTATAGAAGATGCAATTAACGAAGGTGTTCGTCAGGGATATATCGAAGGATATCTTAGAAAGTCCGTAGTAAGCGATCCAATCATTCGTGAAAATACAAAGGATAATACTCCTGCTGTTATACATTATTCAATTGTTAAAGGCGACAAAGTTAAAATCACTTTTGCTCCAAAGGGATTTGGAAGTGAAAATATGAGTCGTGTATTTATGTTAAAACCGGCAGATGGAATTGAGGGTGTTAAAAATGCCATCCTTACTGCAGTTAAGGATGCAGGTCCTAACGCCTGCCCACCTATGGTAGTTGGTGTTGGTGTTGGTGGTACTTTTGAAAAATGTGCCATTTTAGCAAAAAAAGCCCTCACCAGAGAAGCCGGCACACATTCAGACATCCCATACGTTGCCGAGATGGAACAGGAAATGCTTGATAAAATTAATAAATTAGGCATTGGACCGGGCGGACTTGGTGGAAGCACTACTGCCCTTGCCGTAAATATCAACACATATCCTACTCACATTGCGGGACTGCCAGTTGCAATAAATATTTGTTGTCATGTAAACCGCCATGTGGTTCGTGAAATTTAGTAATGTAAAGGATGAGTCAAAATGGAAAAACATATCAACACACCAATAACAGAAGAAGTAACAAAAGAACTTCATAGCGGAGATTATGTATATATAACAGGCAACATTTACGTTGCCAGGGATGCTGCACACAAGAGAATGATTGAAGCTCTCGATAAGGGAGAAGAACTTCCAATCGACATCAAGGATGCTACTATATATTATATGGGACCATCACCTGCAAGAGAGGGACGTCCAATTGGTTCTGCCGGTCCAACAACAGCAACCAGAATGGATAAATACGCACCTACATTACTTGACCTTGGGGAAAAAGCCATGATTGGTAAAGGTAAGCGTTCTCCACAGGTAATAGATGCGATTATCAGAAATAAAGCAGTTTACTTTGCGGCAGTCGGTGGAGCCGGTGCACTTTTGTCAAAATGTATCAAAGAATCAGAAGTGATATGCTATGATGACCTTGGCGCAGAGGCAATCCGCAAATTATATGTAGAAGATTTTCCTGCAATCGTAGTAATCGACAGCGAAGGAAATAATCTTTACGAAACTGCTGTAAAAGAAATACAGTAATTTATTTTAAAGTTAATAATTCATTAATTTAATAGAGTATAAGCCCTGATGGATTTATGAGTTGAGTGTTATTATTACATCAGGGCTGAGTGTTATATATAAAGATGCTTCTTAGGGGGGAGCATCTTTTTAACTTTGGGAGACATGACTTTAGGATTCATGGGTTGAATTCTAAAGTCATTTGTATTTTTGAAAGCGTAACTAATATAGTAGTTACAGCTAGTCTACAACTATAGGTGAAAGTTCCTTCATTCCATATTTGACAAGACTAAATTTCCCATTTTCATAAGAAAAATTCACATCAAACGTAGAATTCACATCTGTACACCAATAATCAAATGTGATTAATTCCGGTGACTTCAAATAAATAGAACCAATTATGGCATCAAGTCTTGAACCACCTAAATTTTGGGAATATTCCTGAGTGAAATTATCGAGTCTTGAAACATTCTGAGAAACGGTCAGGATTAATTCCTTGAGTTTATCAGTGTTATAGTTGTCTTTCTTAAATTCATCCGTATCAAATGAAATGCTAATGTCGTGTTTGTCTGACACAATTGCCACATCACTCCATTCGAACTCAATCTGAGAAATGTCAGATATGAAATCGGTCTGGGGATATCGATTTAATTCCATTTCTATCAAATTCCTTTCGATTAGTGACCTTAATATTAATCACAAAGTACATAACAATAATAAGGGGAAATGTAAGCCTACTCTTCTAGTCTCTTCCTTAATTCCTCATTTTCCTTGAGAAGTCGCCGGACTTCTGCTTTGAGTTTACTCATGGTCTTGGGCATCTCATATTCATTCCCGTCGGGAATGTAATCAGGACTTAACTTCTTACATCGGCCATCTGTAGGAAGTATCTCTCCTGTTATTGGATCCAATCGACCAATAAGTCGCCGCCTGGAGCGGGACTGTTTCTTGTCCTTGTCCCAATATGCTTGATTTTCGTAAACGTAGGTAATACTGGAACGACTGTCTTTTTGATATATAATTCCCATTGCTTTTACCTCTTACTCGTTATGTGTTTATTATAACACATAACGAGTGAAAAATCAACAAATATTGGAAAAAGATATGAAAAAATATGATAAAAAATGCTTGACTTTTAATGGCATGTCAGATAAAATTTTTACAGATAAGAAAATTTTTGAACTTTGGAGAAGTACTCAAGTGGCCGAAGAGGTGCCCCTGCTAAGGGTATAGGTCGGGAAACTGGCGCGAGGGTTCAAATCCCTCCTTCTCCGTTATTAAGGACTTCACAGAAACTGTGAAGTCTCTTTTTGATAAGATATGAGAATTGATTATATGAATTAAAGCGGAAGCAAAATTCAATAAATAAAGTTAAATTTAACCAGGTGATTAAAGTGAAGATAAATCTGATAAATAAAGCTAAAATTGAATCAGGTGATTAAAGTGAAGATAAATCTGATAAATAAAGCTAAAATTGAATCAGGTGATTAAAGTGAAGATAAATCTGATAAATAAAGCTAAAATTGAATCAGGTAATTAAAGTACATAACACGGAGTGAATAATTACATATACTTGGAGGAAATATGGAAATATATGAGATTAAGGATGAAATAATTGAGCTTGGGGGAAACAATGTTGCCTTTACCCAGTCACTTATCCCTAACGTATCTAAAATTTATGGGGTGAGAATTCCTAAATTAAGGATTCTGGCGAAGAAAATTGCCAAGGATGATTACAGGAAGTTTCTTGAGGAGAATCCGATGGATTCCTATGAGATGGAGAATCTTCAGGGCATGGTCATAGGGTATGCAAAGGACGATATCGGAACGATACTCTCCTATTCAAAGTCGTTTATTCCAAAAATTCATGATTGGTCTGTGTGCGATACTTTCTGCCAGACCTTTAAGATTGCAAGAAAATATAGGAAAGATGTATGGGATTTTCTTATGGAATACAAGGACAGCCATGAGGAATTTGAGGTAAGGGTTGTCGCAGTAATGCTGATGAGTCATTTTCTGGAGGATGACTACATTGATGATGTGATTGGTGTGTTGAACAATCTTTATCTGGGGAAGAAAAACGATGCAGGGGATTTTTATTATGGAAAAATGGGAATTGCATGGGCAGTTGCGACAATTATGGCGAAATATCCGGATAAGTGCCTTTCGTATCTGACGAATGAAAATAATGCACTGGATGACTGGACTTTTAATAAGTCGATTCAGAAAATGCGGGAATCCTACAGGGTGAGCGCCGAGATGAAGGCGACGGTTCTTGGTTTGAAGAGAACAAGCGAAGCAGTAAAATGTTAAGTAGCAGAAGTAATAACGTCAAGGCAATAAAATATGAGAAACATAGGTGAAATCAGCAAAATAGAAAATCAGACTTGGAAGTGGAGCAATCCAAGGAATACAATATGAATTGTTACAGGTTAAAGCAGCAATATTCAAAGTAATAAAGCAAAAATAATGCAATATGAATTGTTACAGATCAAAACAGTAAAAATTTAAATAGTAATATTTAAAGTAATAAAGCAAAAGCAACACAACATAAATCAGGTGCATATTTAAAATACTTATTTGTATAAATAAATGAAAATAGCTTAAGGAAAATACAAGATGGTCCGATAATATAGGTATCAACAGTTAATTAGCACATTATTCAATGTACTAGCAAAAGGAAAGTTCCGGGATTTGCGTATGCAGGTTTTGGGGCTTTTTTGCTTTCAGAAGTCAGAATATTATAAAAATAATGCATAAAAAATATTAAAATATTGCTTAAAAAATGGCCAAAAGCCCAAGAATTAGCTAAAGGTGTTGAAGAAATTCCAATATCGTTATATAATACACAATGTTCGTAAAGATACAAAAAACAGAATAAGGAGTGTACTATGAAGAGCGAAGCAAAAACAATTTTAACTGTAGCCTTTTTAGTTATTATGATAGTTTCGGCAACAGCTGTTATTGTCAGTTCATTAACTGAGAAGAAACCAAGCAAGGAGAAAGAGCCAAGCGAGGTTATAGATTACAGTACACAGGAAGTAGAGATTGTTGATGCGGAGAAGGTTATGGAGGAGAACAAGGTAAAGATTTACACATACGGAGAAGATCCTAACTTCGAGTATCTTCCATATGAACATATTGATTCTTTAGATATTACAGATGAGATGCTTGCTGATAATGAAAAAGTCTATTTTATGGTTTTTGATTTTCACAAGAGGGCAAAGGTGTCTGATGCTCAGATTACGGAATTAATGACTAGAGCGAAGGAATCAAACAATTTATATATTGAGTATTTTGGAACAGATAAACTTGAGAAATTTGTGTCAGCTGCCAATGAGAAATTTGACATTGATTCAAAGACATTAAGTTTTGGGTATGTTAAGTCTGAGGGTACATCAACCGTAGAGGAAGGATTCTGGACAACAGATGACGAAGATGCAGGTGAGAGTCTTCAGGATAAGATTTTATCTATGGTTGCTAAGTAGGACTGTTTAGATGACAATATAAATATTAATAATCAGGTATGTAAAGAGCCTTAGAATTTGCAGTTATTGCAGGTTTTAGGGCTTTTTTCTGTGGAAAAATACACAAAAAAGCGATGGGATTTTTGGTTAATAATTTTGAGCGAAAATGATTGACTATGAACGGTTATGAAAATATAATGAATGTAGATGAACGAACGTGAATGTTTGTGAATGAATACGAAAACGACTGCAAATAAATGTTGGTGAATGGATATGAAAATAATCAACTAGCGATGATAAATTTTATTAGTGGTAAAAAAGTTGCTAATAATCAATTACATACAAATGACTGCATGTGGATTAATTTAATCATGTGAAAAAGAATACACATAATTGATTTCAGATATAATTAAACAGAAAGGAATGACATAATGCTTCAGGAGGAACGATTTGCGAAGATACTGTCAATTATTGACATGGAAAAAAGCGCTACTCTTCCACAGTTAATGGAAACCCTTGGTGTATCCGAGTCAACCATAAGGCGTGATCTTAGCACCATGGACAAAAAAGGACTGCTTGTTAAAGTTCATGGCGGAGCTGTTGCGGTGGGAACGAAATACAACACTGTGGATGAGGGAGTTAATAAAAGGCAGGAAATTAAATGCACAGATAAGAAAATTATCGGTGAGTATGGGGCAAAATTAATAACGGATGATGATTTTGTCTATATAGATGCAGGAACTACAACGGAGGCGATGCTTGAATTTGTTACAGCAAAAAATGCTACCTTTGTCACAAATGCAATCGGTCATGCTAAGTTTTTGTCCCGAAATGGATTTAAGGTTTATATTTTAGGGGGCAGATTTAAGTCGGTTACCGAGGCAATTGTCGGTGAGGAGGCGGTGCTTACCCTTGATAAATACAATTTTACAAAGGGATTTTTCGGAAGTAACGGCATAAATATTAAAAGCGGTTTTACTACGCCGGATGTCGAAGAGGCGATGGTCAAAAGAAAGGCGATGGAAAATTGCAAAGAAAGATATGTTCTTGCAGACGAGAGCAAATTTATGCAGATATCAAGTGTAAAATTCGCAGAATTTGAGGATGCTACAATTATAACTACGAATCTGAATGAAAAAATATATGCTGAGTGTAATAATATAACAATAATTTAAAGAGGATATAATATAAGGAGGTGCAAGATGATTTACACAATTACATTTAATCCGTCACTGGATTACATTGTGGATGTAAAGGATTTTAAAACGGGAATTGTCAACAGAACTGAGGGGGAGAAAATCTTTCCGGGAGGCAAGGGAGTCAATGTTTCCATGGTGCTTAAAAATCTTGGGGCAGACAGTATTGCTCTTGGATTTGAGGCCGGTTTTACAGGGAAGGAAATCGGAAGGCTTCTGGATGAAAAAGGGATAAAGACGGATTTTATTACGGTAAAGGAAGGTAACAGCAGAATCAACATTAAGCTTCGTTCGGCAGAGGAAACTGAAATAAACGGTCAGGGACCTGAAATTGAGAAGGAGGACATTGAAAAACTTTATGGAAAACTCGACAAGCTTCAAAAAGGTGATTGTCTGGTGCTTGCGGGAAGTATTCCGGGGGTAATGCCCTCTTCCAGTTACAAAGATATAATGGAATATCTTAAGGAAAAAGATATAAAAATTGTGGTGGATGCCACAAGGGAACTGCTTACCAACGTGCTTTGTTACAAACCATTTCTGATAAAGCCAAATAATCATGAGCTTGGTGAAATCTTCGGAGTGGAAATCAATTCCAAGGAGGATGCCATCAAATATGCATTAAAGCTTCAGGAAAAAGGCGCAAGAAATGTCCTTGTATCCATGGCAAAAGACGGTGCGGTTATGGTAACGGAGGATGGACAAAAACTTGCATCGGAAGCTCCAAAGGGAGAAGTGAGAAATTCAGTGGGAGCAGGTGATTCGATGGTTGCAGGATTCTTATATGGATATTTAATTTCAGAAAGTTATGAGGAAGCCTTCAGATACGGTCTTGCAACGGGAAGTGCAAGCGCTTTCTCAGAAGGTATGGCAACTAAGGCGGATGTGGAAAAATTGCTACAACAATTAAGTAGTTGAAATTCAAAAACCAACAACACAAAATCACACTCAATAATTTGCTGACTAAAACAGTTACTAATTGTCTTGCTTAATTTCTTCACAATGATACGTTATTGAAGTTAAACCAAAAGCAAATAATCAGTCACCAAAGTCAAACTAACCCATAGCAAATCATCACAGCAGACAAGGCGATTTAAGTAACAATAACAGAAAAATTATATATAAATTAATTATATACTAATCAAACCTGATGTGGTGTGCGATATATAATTATATCCATATAAATTAGTAAAACCCAGCTGGTATGTGATATATAATCATAACTATATCTATATAGAACAGTAAAACCTATCTGTATGTAACATATATAATTATATCCACATAAATTATTAAAACCGAGTCAGTGTATGGTATATAACTATATTAATGTAAGCAATAAAACTTAGTCAGAGCATGATATATAACTATAATTATATAAATTAATAAAAATATATGGTAGTGTCAAGTGACTTATGAAAAAACAGAGCCAAAGAAAAAGGCTCAATCGAACCTTGAAAATTGCAGATATTTAATCTTTTGATGAGTGACGCCACCCTTGACAGCACAACAAAAACTGCTGTAAGGCGATTGCCG
>JAXJWH010000014.1:0-1542 GCA_036308125.1 Agathobacter sp. | reverse complement strand
TTTTTTTGGCTCAATCATTAATTTTATGTGATCTCTGATTTCTAACATACTTCTTTCTACTTGCGTCAATTACCTTGAGAAAGAAGTATTCATCATCTGGATAACCATATCCATGACTTCTTATGGTCTTTATTTTTCTATTTATACCTTCAATTTTTCCTGAAGATATTCTATAAGTTGCATGAGCTATTATACCTTCAAAATGTTTGTCTAGAAGTCTACCGAACCACATCAAATGTTTATTTTTAGTTTCATTACATATCTTTATAACACTACTTATTTCTTCTGCCATTTCTATTTCATTTGTAATCTTATAAGCATGAGAAACCTTTTCTTTTATTAAATCTACAGTAAACAAAAGTTTATTTTGTTTTAGAAGTTCATCGTATCTACTTTCGTTTCCTTTTTGGCGTTTTATGTCTTCTGTTTTAAATAAATCACAGCCTTTATGGATTATCTTATTCTTTTCTGCTTCATTATCCTTTCTTTGTAAAGTTGAGCGTTTAGAGGTTAATATATATCGACTACGTTTAAAAGCTTTAGCAGCGTCGCTATTTCCTTCTTCATAAAGACGTTTCTGTTCATCTTTTCGTATTTCACTTACTACTTTATCATTGAAATTTTTGACAATATGAAAGTGATCAAACACAACCTGAATCCATGGACATTTTTCTTCAAAAGCCTCTTGGAAGTCTGAGTTCATATCACATGCAACAGCCTCTACTTCATTCATCCAATCCATTCCAACGTGTTCAATGAAATCATAAACGACTTGTTTCTTTTTCCCATTTTGAATCCATAGAATATGACCTGTTTCAAGGTCTATTATATGTGTTGCATAACGGTGTCCATCGTGTAATTTAAATTCATCTATACCTAGTAATTTTGCTTGTTTTGTAGGTGTCTTTAATTTACTACAATTGTCTGTTGTATAAAGTTCTTGAAGTCTTTTCTTATCAATATCTTTCACTACATTTTTACATAAACCAGTTATTTCAGCTATTTGTTTATTTGTATAAGTACCTTGGGCTAATAAATCTCGTGTATAAGTAAATAAAGACTCTGTAATTAAATGACCTGGTGCTTTAAAAGGAATGTTTTGACTCTTGGTAGTTCCACATGATGGGCATCTAAATTGATTGTGAGAAAAACGTAAGCAAGTTAAATGACTTCCAATGCTTAGATGCCGTATATACATATGACGATGACTGTTAATATGCATTCTACATCCACATGAACAAATCCTTTCATGTTCTTGAATTGTCAGATGTCCTATATGACAATAAACATCCCTTTCTGAAACAGATTTTCTAATAGTTGTTTCAGTATTATTAAAACCCGTAAGTGATGATGGTATAAGTAAATATTTAGTATTAGTAACGATATTTTCTTGTTTAGATAAATTGTTATGTATATAATTCATAGTTGAGGTTCTTTTGTTTTTTTGTTTCTGATAATTCATAAAATACAAAAAGAGCCTTTTTTATTCAACAAGTAAATTTTGATTAGATAAGATCACATAAAAAAAGTGATTGACCCTTT
>JAXJWH010000013.1:0-66484 GCA_036308125.1 Agathobacter sp. | reverse complement strand
CATTTATCCTTTCTGATATTTTGGAATTTTGGTCGAGGACATTATATCAAAAATGGGAGGTAAATGCTCTTTTTATTTGCAAACTCCCTAAAATAAAGGTTTTTAATAAAAAATGAGGTAGTAAACTTGACACTACCTATAAACGGATGGAGGACAGTATATGAAGAAATTAATTGATTTAATAACAGAAGAAGTGACGAAGGCATTTACGGATGCCGGATATGATGAGAAATATGGAAGAGTTACATTGTCCAATCGTCCGGATCTTTGTGAATATCAGTGTAATGGTGCGATGGCTGCGGCTAAGGAATATAAGTGTGCGCCATTTATGATATCTGATAAAATTGCTTTAGCCCTTAAGGACAATGAGATGTTTTCCATGGTTGAATCTGTTAAGCCTGGATTTTTAAATCTCAAACTTAATGGTGAATTTATTGCAAAATATCTTAATGATATGTTAGAGGATGAAGGTCGTTTTGGATGTGAGAAAGCCAAAAATCCTAAGACAATCATTATTGATTATGGCGGACCTAATGTTGCAAAGCCATTACATGTAGGACATCTTCGTTCTGCTATTATTGGTGAGAGTGTAAAGAGAATTGGTTCTTTCATGGGACATAACATGATTGGAGATGTTCATCTTGGTGACTGGGGGCTTCAGATGGGATTAATTATTACTGAGCTTAAAGAAAGAAAACCTGATTTACCATATTTTGATGAGGCATACGAAGGAGAATATCCACAGGAAGCTCCATTTACTATTTCAGAGCTTGAAGAAATTTATCCATGTGCAAGTGGAAAATCAAAAACAGATGAAGCGTATAAAGAAGCTGCAATGCAGGCAACTTTTGAATTACAAAACGGACGTAGAGGATATCAGGCTTTACTTTCGCATATTTTAAATGTTTCAGTTACAGATTTAAAGAAGAATTACAATAATCTTAACGTATCATTTGAATTATGGAAAGGTGAGTCAGATGCACAGCCATATATTCCTGATATGGTAGAGAGGATGAAGAAAGATGGTTTTGCATATCAAAGTGAAGGTGCATTAGTTGTTGATGTAAGTGAGGAAAGTGATTCCAAGGAAGTTCCTCCATGTATTATTCTTAAATCAGATGGTGCATCATTATATAGTACAACTGATTTAGCAACATTAGTTATGAGAATGGAAGAAAATGCTCCACAGGAAGTAATTTATGTTGCAGATAAGCGTCAGGAACTTCATTTTATTCAGGTATTCAGATGTGCTAAGAAGACAGGTGTTGTTAATGAGGACACAGAACTTAAATTCCTTGGTTTTGGTACAATGAATGGTAAGGATGGAAAACCATTTAAGACTCGTGATGGCGGAGTTATGCGTCTTGAATATCTTGTATCAGGTGTTAATGAGAAGATGCTTGAGAAGATTAAAGCTAACCAGGAATCTAAGAATGATTTAAGCATGAGTGAAGAGGAAGCTGTTGAGACAGCTAAGACAATTGCCCTTGCTGCAATCAAATACGGAGATCTTTCAAATCAGGCAAGCAAAGATTATATTTTTGATATTGACAGATTTACTTCATTTGAGGGAAATACTGGTCCATACATTTTATATACAATCGTTCGTATTAAATCAATCCTTAATAAATTCGTTGCAAATGGCGGAGATATTGCTGATGTGAATTCATCTATCATCGCAGCAGATTCAGACAATGAGAAAGAATTAATGTTAGCATTATCAAGATTTAATGCAACAATAGAGAATGCATTTTTAGATACAGCGCCACATAAGATTTGTGCATACATTTATGAATTGGCAAATGCATTCAATGGTTTCTATCATGGAACTAAGATTCTTGCAGAAGAAAATGAAGAAGTAAAGAAATCATACATTGCTTTATTAGTACTTACAAAGGAAGTATTAGAAAAATGTATTGACATGTTAGGATTTAGTGCTCCTGACAGAATGTAATTATACATATATTTGTAATAATTTAATAGACAAGTCATATATATAAGTCATAGGCAGTTTTACCTATGACTTTTTATTATGAAATTTGGAGATTAATTTATGATTGAACAATATTTATCACAGGATTTAGTTTTAGAATTAGAAAAATGCTATGCATCAGGATACAGAAAGGATGAATTAGAGGAGATAAGGATAAGAGTGGGACAACCTGTTGAATGGGTATTTTCAACAGGGATAATAAGGGGAGAAAAAAGCATTAGGGAATGGGATGTTGCTGAAGTTATGAATTATCTTACTGATTATTCATGGTACGCATTTTCGGATGAAATTAGAAGAGGGTACTTTACTATCAAGGGCGGTAACAGAGTCGGGGTATCGGGAAGAACAGGGTGTGTAGGGGACAGAGTTGAAAACATAAGTGATGTTGGAATGATAAATATAAGAGTCGCACATCAAAAAATTGGTTGTGCTTCGGAAATTATAAAAAGAATAAGAAACGAAGAGGGGATTTTTAATACTTTATTTGTATCATTACCAGGAAAAGGGAAGACAACTTATCTAAGGGATTGTATAAGAATATTATCTTCAGGTGCAGACGGAAGAGTGGCGTTGAAGGTTGGAGTAGTTGATGAAAGGTCAGAAATAGGAGCAAGTTATAATGGAATTCCACAAAATAATCTTGGGGTAAGAACGGATATTTTGGATGATTGTCCTAAACAATATGGAATGAAAATGTTACTTCGTTCAATGTCCCCGGACATTATTGCAGTTGATGAGTTATCAGATAAGAAGGATTTTGAGGCTTTGGAGGATATTATTGCATCGGGAATAAATATACTTGGGACAATTCATGGAAACAGCGTAGAGGATGTGAGAAAGAAAATTTCAAAATTTCAAATTAAAGATAAAATTGACAGGTATATATACATAAGTGTAGATGAAGCTGGAAAAAGAAATTTGTTGGTATATGGCAAGGAAGGAGAGCTTATTGCTTAAAATAGTTGGTTCTTTGATAATCCTTTGCTCTATGGCAGGGATGATTTGTTCATGGGTGGAGATGAAAAATAAAAAGAGAAAATACATATGGGGAATATATCAAATAATGTGTAAGGGAGAGTATGCAATACTTAAGGAAAAGAAAAAAACAGCAGATTTTTTCAATGGGGTAAGTGGAATTGATGAGGAATTGGAAAAAATGTGCAAAAAGGTGGCAGAAAATTTATATACCCATAAATTCAAAAGTGGAGAGGAGGCGTGGGTGGATATATTTGGTAAAAAAGACAAAGAATTTAAAATGACAAAAGATGAAAAAGATTTGATTAATCAGATTGGAGGTGTGTTTTTTGCCAGAAGCAGCATGGAAATGAAGAAACTTTTCGGAGTGTATGAAGAACAGATACTACAGTTATTTAAGGCTGAGAAAAATAGTTACAGAGAAAGTAAAAAGGTTGTTATGGCACTGGGGATGTTGGGAAGTGTAATGGTTATTATTTTGTTAATATAGAGGATATTAAAGATGAATATAACAATTATTTTTAAAATTGCAGCAGTTGGAATAATAATTACCGTACTGGGTCAGGTATTAAAGCACAGTGGAAGAGAAGAACATGCATTTTTGCTTAGTCTGGCGGGACTTATAATAGTGTTATCGTGGATAGTTCCATATATTAGTGAATTATTTAATACCATGGAGGATTTGTTTACTATATAACTGGAGGGAAAATATGTGGAAGATTGGGATTATAGGAATAGGAGCTTCGTTTATTGCTTTAATTTTGAAGAAGGAAAAGCAGGAATTTTCCATGTTAGTGGCGCTAAGTGCTTCGTTGCTTATTTTTATATATGCACTTGTTAAAGTTGAATATGCGGTAAATTTTATTAATGAGATTCTGGAAAAAATGCCAATTCCTAAGAAATATTTTTATCAGTTATTAAAAATGCTAGGAATTACTTATGCTGCAGATTTTTCGTCAAATATCTGTAAGGATGCAGGGTATCAGACAATTGCCATGGAAATTGAATTATTTGCAAAAATATCGATAGTTATTCTTAGTATTCCAGGGATAGAGCTTTTTATGGATGTACTAGGGGAGTTTATTTAATAAAAAATTAATAACAGGGTGATATGTTGGAAAACAGAAAAATTTTTAGAATAATTATTCTGATTTTTTTATTTGTGTTAATTGGACAGGATACAGTGTGGGGACAAGTCAGCGATGAAGAATATTATGTAAATAAATTATTGGAAGAAATTGAATTTGATGAAACAATAGATTTTCTGGAAGAAGAATTAGGAGAAAAAATTGACTTTGAGGATATGCTCAATTCTATTATTAAAAATGGATTAAATAAAGACAGTATGGAAAATGTTAAAGAATATTTTTCAGATTGTTTTTTATTCGAGCTTGAAGCTGAAAAGGTTATTTTTAAAAACATTCTATTTATGGGGATTTTGTTTACTTTGTTTAACAAGGTTATGGTTTCTAAAGGACAATATTTATCAGAAATAAGTTTTCTGATGGTATATACGTCAATGATGGTGCTTCTTATGAACAATTTTATAATCATTGGTGAAACGGTTACAAGGGGATTAGAAAGAATACTTTGTTTTTTTGGAATAATAATTCCTGTTTTTTCAACAACGTTACTTATTTCAGGGAATCTGGAAAGTGCAGGCATGTTTTATGTTGTTTCATTTGTTGTTATTTACATAATTGAATGGGGAATGAAAATAATTATTATGCCGGGAATACATATATATGTTTTTCTCCTGTTTCTGGATAATATTTTTTCGGAAAATAAGTTGTCAAAAATGGCAAATGTGTTAAGGGATTTTATAAATTTTCTTCTTAAAAGTTCTATTGGAATTGTTCTTGGAATAGGAATAGTTCAGTCCATGATTGCACCTGTTAAGGACAGATTGTCAGGCAATATGATTTTGAAATCATTTTCAGCAATTCCAGGCTTGGGAAATGCAGCAGGGGTAACGGGAGAAATTTTACTTAGTTGTGGAATGCTTATAAAAAACAGTGTGGGAGTCGTTATGCTTATTTTTCTGATTTTACTGGCATTTGCTCCAGTTGTAAAAGTCTTTATTTGTAAATGGTTGTATCAGTTGCTGGCTTCAATTATGCAGCCTGTTGCTGATAGAAGAATTGTAAATGCAATACATGCAATGGCAGAAGGGGGAAAATTATATTTTAAATTACTGGTAAATTCCGTTTTGTTGTTTTTTATTCTTTTATCCATAGTCTGCACATCCACAACTTACGTTAATTAGGAGGCGGTGGTATTTTTAGTTCATATATAAAAAGTTATTTCTTATTGTCATTTATATTATTAATTGTCTCATATCTTGTGCCAAAAGATGAATATAAAAAATATTTTCAGTTATTTGCAGCAGTTATTATTGCAGCAGTTATATTTATTCCTGTGATGGAAGTTATATCAGGAAATAATTATGATTATATTGAGGTGGAATGGGAGGATGTTCAAAGCAGGATAGAAAAGATTGAATACAGGGAAGGTGACGAAAGTGACATTTTTGAATTATTCAGGAATAAAGAAAGTGAAGGAAAAATTAAGGACAATTAATAAGAATGATTATATTATTTTTTTTCTTATAGGAATTTTACTTTTGATTATTGCAATTCCCACAGGAGATAAGAAGGAAAAAGAAATCCAGGTAATAGAAAGCTCGCAGGAAAAAGAAAATTTTGATTTAAAAAACGAAGAATATTCGGAATTATGCGAGAAAAGGCTTGAAGAAATTCTTAAAAAAATGGATGGAGTCGGAAAGGTAAAAGTAATGGTCACAGTAAAAAATGATGGAAACAAGATTATAGATAAAAACAATGATGTATCAAATGAAGAAAGAAAATCTGAAACGGTGTTGTATGATGAAGATGATAATACAAAACCGTATGTTACCAGCAATGAGTATCCACAGATAGAAGGAGTGTTAGTAGTTGCACAGGGGGGTGGAAATCCAAGTGTAAATGCGCAAATTTCAGATGCGATTTTTGCATTATTTGATGTTGAGCTGCATAAAATTAAAATAGTAAAAATGTCGTGAACAGGAGGAAATGATGAAAAAAAGTGGACACAAAAAGCAGGTAATAATTACATCTTTAGCATTTATGCTGGCAATAGTGGGGTATATTACAACGGATTATCAGAATCAAAAAAGTAAGGAGACGATTTCAGGTAATTTAAGTGCAGAAAATGAAAATGTATATGTTGAAGATTCAGAGGAGATGAATCCCGGAGAAACGGTGCTTACAGGTGCAGCAGTAGAGGTTACGGATTATGCTGCAGAAGTTAAATTCAACAGAGAACAGGTAAGATCCAAAAATAAGGAATCGCTGCTTGCAATAATCAATGATTCTGCATTGACAGATAAACAAAAGGAAAAAGCTGTGGAGGAAATGGTTGATATTACAAAACTGGCGGAAAAAGAAGCAGATGCAGAAATGCTTCTTGAGGCGAAGGGTTTTAAAGATGTGGTTGTAAGTATAGGAGAAGATTCCTGCGATGTTGTGCTTGATATGGGAGATGCCACAGATGCAAAAAGGGCTCAGGTAGAGGATATTGTCAAAAGAAAAACGGGAGTGACAGCTGATAAAATTGTAATAACACCAATTGTAAATAAAGATAGTGATTGAAAATAAACGTATTTTAGGATATACTATAATGCAGTTCGCAGTTTAGTGATATAGTTTGCCGATATGGCATTTTTTTGGAGGATATAAAGGTGAGTAACTTAAGAAAAGAAATAGAAAAAAGAAGAACATTTGCTATTATTTCACATCCGGATGCGGGTAAGACAACACTTACAGAGAAGTTTTTATTATACGGAGGTGCAATTAATCAGGCAGGTTCTGTAAAAGGAAAAGCTACAGCTCGCCATGCAGTATCAGATTGGATGGAAATAGAAAAGCAAAGAGGTATTTCGGTAACATCTTCAGTATTACAGTTCAATTATGACGGATATTGTATTAACATTCTTGATACACCTGGACATCAGGATTTCTCAGAGGATACATATCGTACTTTGATGGCTGCAGATTCAGCAGTAATGGTTATTGATGCAAGTAAAGGTGTTGAGGCACAGACTCGTAAATTATTCAAGGTTTGTGTAATGCGACATATTCCTATTTTCACATTCATTAATAAAATGGATAGGGATGCAAATGATACATTTGAGCTTCTTGATGATATAGAAAAGGAATTAGGAATTGCAACATGTCCTATTAATTGGCCAATTGGTTCAGGAAAAGATTTTAAGGGTGTTTACGATAGAAATACTAAGAAAGTAATGACTTTTGCTGATACATTAAAGGGAACAAAGGAAGGCTCAGAAAAAATAATCGATATTTCAGATCCGGCATTGGTTGATGAAATTGGTGAAGATTTTAAGAGTCAGTTAGAAGATGAAATTGAATTACTTGATGGTGCAAGTGCAGAATTTGATATAGATAAGGTTACTAAGGGAGAACTTTCACCGGTATTTTTCGGTTCAGCCCTTACTAATTTTGGTGTTGAAACTTTCCTTTGGCACTTTTTACAGATGACATATTCGCCAGCCCCAAGAATGTCTGATACTGGAATAATAGATCCATTTTCAGATGAATTTTCAGCATTTGTATTTAAAATTCAGGCGAATATGAATAAAAACCACAGAGACAGAATTGCCTTTATGAGAATATGTTCAGGTAAATTTACCGCAGGAATGGAAGTTAATCATGTTCAGGGGGGTAAAACTATTAAATTAGCCCAGCCACAGCAGATGATGGCGGATGAAAGAAAAATGGTAGAGGAAGCCTATGCCGGAGATATAATTGGAATTTTTGATCCGGGAGTATATTCTATAGGTGATACTCTTACCACTTCTAAGGAAAAATTCAGATTTGAAGGAATACCAACCTTTGCTCCTGAGCATTTTGCAAGGTGCAGCCTTGTGGATTCCATGAAACGTAAGCAGTTTGTAAAGGGAATTACTCAGATTGCACAGGAAGGTGCGATTCAGATTTTCCAGGAATATAAAGGCGGAATGGAAGAGATAATTGTAGGTGTAGTAGGTGTGCTTCAGTTTGATGTATTAAAATTCAGACTTGAAAGTGAATATAATGTTGAAATAAGACTTGAAACACTTCCATATGAGCATATCAGATGGATTGAGAATAAGGATGAAGTGGATGTAGATAATCTTACGGGAACATCAGATATGAAGAAGGTTATCGACATGAAGGGAAATCCTTTATTGTTATTTGTCAATGCATGGAGTGTAGGAATGACAGAAGACCGTAATGAAGGATTGAAACTTGCTGAATTTGGTACAAATTAGGAGGAGATTATGACAGATATTACAAAAGAAAACTTCCAACAGGAAGTATTAGGACCAAAAGTTCCTGTTATTTTATTCTTCGCAAGCGAAAATTCAGATGTGGAAGATTGTAAAAAGCAGCAGGAAATTTTACAGGATATAGAAAAAGAATTAAATGAAAGTGTAAAGGTGTGTGTGCTTAATGTGGATGCCCAGCCTTTTCTTGCATTAAATTATGGTATAACATCTACTCCAAGTATTGTTTTTATGAGATATGGACTGTTTCAAAAGAGAGCGACAGGAGTAGTATCAAAGGAAGAAATATTAAATTGTATTGATGAACTTAGTGCTAATGAGCAGATTATAAACATACAAAAATAATATTAAAAAAGTTATCACTGTAAAGCGTGACAGTTTAAGGGGCTGTTGCGCTTTTTAATATGGACCAATTTACTATTGACGAAGAAAGATTATATTAGTATAATGTGAACAGTTGCTAAGGCAACTATCTTAATTTTCTATAATCTTGCGTAACGCAGGTTGTTCATTGACATTCGTCAAGAATTTCCAATTTATTTTTGTTGTTGACAACTTAATGTTTTTATACTATTATATTAATTACAGGACGAACACAGGTTCGTGAAAAAGAAGGAGATAATTATGGCAAAGGAAGATAAATTAAAAGCATTAGATGCTGCTATAGCACAGATTGAGAAGCAGTATGGTAAGGGATCGGTAATGAAGTTGGGAGATAACACAGCGAATATGAATGTGGAGGCTATTCCTACAGGCTCATTGAGTCTTGATATAGCATTAGGACTTGGCGGACTTCCAAAGGGACGTGTTATTGAGATATACGGACCAGAATCAAGTGGTAAGACAACAGTAGCATTACATTGTGTAGCAGAGGCTCAAAAGAGAGGCGGAATTGCAGGATTTATAGATGCAGAGCATGCTCTGGATCCTGTTTATGCAAAGGCAATTGGTGTTGATATTGATAATTTATATATTTCACAGCCGGATTGTGGAGAGCAGGCATTAGAGATTACAGAGACAATGGTAAGATCAGGTGCAGTTGATATAGTTGTAGTGGATTCAGTAGCTGCATTAGTACCTAAGGCTGAAATTGATGGAGATATGGGAGATTCCCATGTGGGACTTCAGGCAAGACTTATGAGTCAGGCGTTAAGAAAACTTACAGGTGTAATCAGTAAATCAAACTGTATCGTTATTTTCATTAACCAGTTGCGTGAAAAAGTAGGAATAATGTTTGGAAATCCTGAGACAACAACAGGTGGTAGAGCGCTTAAGTTCTATTCATCAGTAAGACTTGATGTAAGAAGAGTAGAATCCCTTAAGCAGGCAGGAGAAGTAATTGGTAACCATGTAAGAGTTAAGATTGTAAAGAATAAGGTTGCACCACCATTTAGAGAAGCGGAATTTGATATTATGTTTGGTAAAGGTATTTCAAAGGAAGGCGATATCTTAGACCTGGCTGCTAATTCAGGTATAATTACAAAATCAGGTGCGTGGTACGCATATGAAGGTGAGAAAATTGGTCAGGGAAGAGAAAATTCCAAGAATTATTTAAGAGAGAATCCGGAATTTTGCGATATGATAGAAGCTAAAGTAAGAGATTTCTATTTCAATAAAGATGAGGATGAAGACGAAGAAGAAATTGAATTAGTTGATGACAAGAAGAAAAAGGCAACTAAGACAAAAGAAGAAAAAGAGTCAGGCTCTGAAGAAACTGCAAAAGAAGAAAATGAGAATGCAGATAATAATTAAGGAATTTAAACAATAATGATGCTTGTGACTGCAATTGAATCAAAGGGAAAAGGTAAATATAATATTACTTTTGATGAAGAAAAATCTATTGTACTTTATTGGAAGGAAATGAAGGATTTGTCTATTGAAACAGGAGTGTCTATAACAGAGGAACAATATGGATATATTCTGCATGATGTTATTGGAAAAAGGGCTAAAAAAAGAGCACTTCACATATTAGAAAAGATGGACAGGACAGAGTATCAGTTAAGAGATAAGTTGTCAAAGGGAGACTATCCTGAGGAATGCGTTGATTTGGCTGTGGAATATGTGAAAAGTTACAAATATATAGATGATTATAGATATTCTTGTAATTATGTCAGGTTTTCACAGAATAAGATGAGCCGTAATCAAATAAAACAAAAATTAATTTCCAAAGGAGTTTCCCGAAATAACATAGAAATGGCATTGGAAGAAGAATTTAAAGCTGATGAAACTTTACAAATAGAGATACTTCTTGATAAAAGAAAATTTACCGGAGAATCAGACGATAAGGCTGAATTTCAAAGAACATATCAGTATATTTTGCGAAGAGGATTCAAAAGTGGAGATATTCTTAAGGCTATGAAACAACGTGTTGATGTTTTTCAGTAATTTTGCACAAGATATAGTTGCTAAATAACTTAAATTTTACTATATTGCTTGACATAAGTAGGCAAAAAGTATAAAATTTATATGTTGTTAATTATGACATTATAGGGGTTATCTGTCATATATATTATTATGGTTAGGTACTTACAACTTGTTATATGGACAATGAAAATTAAATAAAGGAGGTGCTCCTGTAAGATGCTCGGATGTGTAGTAGGCGCAGTTATTGGTATTATTTTGGGAGGTGTTGTTTGCTGGTTCCTTTCTGCAAATTATCAAAAGAATGTAGCAAATACCAAAATTGGAAATGCAGAGGAGAAGGCACGAGGCATTATTGATGATGCCGTTAAGACTGCAGAAGCTAAGAAACGTGAATCTATGCTTGAGATTAAAGAAGAGTCTATTAAAGCAAAGAATGACCTTGACAAAGAAATCAAAGAGCGTAGAAATGAGATTCAGCGTAATGAACGAAGAATTGTTCAAAAGGAAGAAAATCTTGACAAGAAGTTAGAATCCATTGAGAAACGTGAAGCTAATTATGCCATCAAAGAGGAAGAGTTAAAGCGTCAGAAAGTAGAGATTTCTAAGCTTAACGAACAGCGTTTACAGGAACTAGAGAGAATCTCTGGATTAACCTCTGAACAAGCAAAAGAATATCTCTTAAAAACCATTGAAGAGGATGTTAAGCTTGATACTGCAAAATTAATTAAAGAAATGGAAAACAAAGCAAAGGAAGAAGCTAATAAGAGGGCAAAAGATTGTGTTGTTACGGCTATTCAGAAATGTGCAGCAGATCATGTTGCTGAGACAACAATCTCTGTAGTACAGCTTCCTAATGATGAAATGAAGGGAAGAATTATTGGACGTGAAGGTCGTAATATTCGTACATTGGAGACAATGACAGGTGTAGATTTAATAATTGATGACACACCTGAAGCTGTAATTTTATCAAGTTTTGATCCAATCAGAAGAGAAGTGGCAAGAATTGCTCTTGAGAAGCTTATTGTTGACGGGCGTATTCACCCAGCACGTATTGAGGAAATGGTGGAGAAAGCTCAAAAAGAAGTTGAGACAATGATAAGAGAAGAAGGTGAGGCAGCCACTCTTGAAGTGGGTATCCATGGAATTCATCCTGAACTTGTCAGATTATTAGGAAAGATGAAGTTCAGAACCAGTTATGGACAGAATGCACTTAAGCATTCCATTGAGGTTGCACAGTTAGCTGGATTACTTGCAGCTGAAATTGGAGAAGATGTAAGAACAGCAAAAAGAGCTGGATTATTACATGATATAGGTAAAGCTGTGGATCATGACATGGAAGGGTCACATATTCAGTTAGGCGTAGAGCTTTGTAGAAAATACAAAGAGTCAAGTCTTATAATTAATGCAGTTGAAGCACATCATGGTGATGTGGATCCGGAATCTTTAATTGCATGTCTGGTACAGGCAGCTGATACAATCAGTGCAGCAAGACCAGGTGCAAGAAGAGAAACATTAGAGACATATTCTAACAGATTAAAACAGTTAGAAGATATTACAAATGGTTATAAGGGAGTAGATAAGTCTTTCGCTATTCAGGCAGGTAGAGAGATTCGAATTATGGTTGTTCCTGAACAAATTAGTGATGCTGATATGGTTCTTCTGGCAAGAGATATTTCAAAACAAATTGAATCAGAGCTAGAATATCCTGGTCAGATAAAAGTTAATGTGATTCGTGAGTCACGAGTTATAGATTACGCTAAATAAAGTTTGACTAAACTATAAAATGGAGAAAGTTTTTGAAGTATAAGTATTTCAAGGCTTTCTCCTTTTTTTAATTTACTATTTCAACATATATTGTACTATTTTATTCGGTGTACTATTGGTGCAACTAAAAATAAATTGGTGCATAGATCAAGTCTGTTTTTGAATAATTCTGTTGTTTTATCCATGTTTTTATATTTAAATTATAACTTATTATTTGTTTTATATTTGAAAAAATACAGTGAAAATAAATTTGTGGAAACGAATGAAAGATAATTAGGGCGGAATATATAGTAAATTAGTATTGATATTCCAAACAGTTCGGTATAAAATATGGAATGTTGGAAGATATAGTGTTTGTATTATTAGAATGAGGTGTGTTTTGAAAACTGATATGTCAAAATTGGATAGTAGAATATTTGATGGGATATCTGCTATCTCTGATAGGCGATACATAGTTGTTACTGATTTGAAAAACGGGTCAACCAGATTTACAAAGAATGCGGTGGAATATTTTGGTGTAGTATCAGAATATGAAGGCGATTTTGCTGAATATATTGCAGGTTTGGTTCATTCAAATGATTTAAATGATTTTATGAGAGAACTTGCAAATATTTATTCAGGTAAGAGAAGGAAGATACTGGTTGACTGCCGACTAAAAAATAAATATGGCGAGTATGTAGTGTGTACTATTAGAGGAATTCTGGATAATGGAGATATGAATGATAATGATTTGTTGATTTTGAGTATCGAAAACCACAGTATTTCAGATAATATAGATGCCACAACAGGATTGTATAATATAATAGAATTCTGGAAATATATAAGGACTTTGCAGGGACAAAATGAAAGTGCTGTATTGCTTTTTATTGGAATTCAGAATTTTACACAGATAAATCATATACATGGATATAATTTTGGGGATAAAGTATTACATAAATTTGCGGATATTCTTATGGAACATGCTGGTGAAGGAGATAAGGTATTTAGGGCAGAGGGAGTTAGCTTTATTTATTGCTTTAAAGGATATGATATTGACAAAGCACAAAGTTTTTATGAAGATTTGCAGCAACACTTCAAGAATGATATATATGTGGATGATGTTAGAATTGCCATAGCAATAGCAGGTGGAGTTGTTCTATTTAATGAGGATTTTGATGAATATACAGCACAGACCAGTGGAAAATATGCATTGTCAAGATCAAAATATGAACAACTTGGGGAACTGGTTGTATATGACAATGAATTATTTGGAGGTTCGCATAAGACGGTTGAGCTGATGGGCGTGTTAAGAAAATGTATTCTTAATGATTGCGAAGGGTTTTATTTATGTTATCAGAGTATTATTGATGCACAAAGTGAGAAAATTGTAGGTGCAGAGGCATTGCTTAGATGGAAGGGTGAGCCATATGGTGAAGTGCCACCTGGAATGTTTATAGAATGGCTCGAAAATGATATAACATTTATTGAACTTGGGTACTGGATATTGTATCAGGGAATGATGGATGGATTGAAATTCATAGATATATATCCGGATTTTAAATTGAATATAAATATTACTTATACACAGTTGGCAAATAAGGAATTTAAGACTAAGGTTGTAGAGATGATGAAGCAACTAAAGTATCCTGCAAAGAATTTATGCCTTGAATTAACAGAAAGGTGCAGGCTTATTGATACTGAATCTTTAAGGGCAGATGTTGATTGTTTTAAATCAATTGGGATAACAGTTGCCATTGATGATTTTGGAACAGGATATTCAGCTTTAAATTTATTAAGTGAACTTAATGTTGATGTGCTGAAATTCGATTATGGATTTACCAAGGATTTGCCTGAAAATAAGGTTAATCAGATATTGATTAACGCAATGACAAAATGTGCAAGTGAGTTAGGAATAAAAGTATGTTTTGAAGGGATGGAAACAAGAGAACTTATTGATTTTGTAAAACAGTATCCGGTACATAGTTATCAGGGGTATTATTTTTCAAAACCAATTGTTATTGAACAATTTTATCAAATGTTGCAGGATGAATATAAGGAGTAAAGAAAATGATAGATAAAATGAAAAGGTTAAAAAGGGAATTAATGTATCGAGGATCTATTCTTGATATTTACAAAGATACAATGGAATTTTCCAATGGCAAAAGAGAAGAATGGGATTTTGTATCACATAGAATGGGTGCTGCAGCGGTATTGCCGGTTTTACCAGATGGAAGAATAATTATGATAAGGCAATATAGAAATGCATTGGAAAGAGAAACATTAGAGATACCTGCAGGATGCAGGGATAGTTTAACAGAAGATACAAAGGACAGTGCTATAAGGGAGCTGGAAGAGGAAACAGGATATAAATGCAATGACATTTCTCTTTTGTTGAAATTAAGAACTACTGTAGCTTTTTGTGATGAGATGGTAGATGTGTATCTGGCGAAGAATTTGGTTGCAGGTGAACAAAAACTTGATGATTCTGAGTCGATAGAAATTGAAATATATACCATTGAAGAATTGTGCAATATGGTTTATGAAGGCACGATTCAAGATTCGAAAACAGTAGCGGCAATTATGGCTTATAGTAATAAAATTAAAAATGAATAAAATTAATCATATCATATGTTTTTGGGACATATCTTTAAATAAAAAGAAAAAGGTGAAGATATGAAAAGAAATGTATTGATTGTGATTATATCAGTATTAACAGGCGTTATACTGGCTGGAGTTTTTGGAACTTCATTTTTTTCCACATATGGTTTTTTGAATGAATACAATTTACGAAGTTATTGTGAATTAAATTTAAATGTAGAAGATGTATTCTGTGAAATATTGTGGGAGAGAATGAAGTTCTTTTTGTGTATTTTTATATTGGGGAGCACTCCTTTTAAAAGGGTGGTAGGAAAAATGTTATTGATAATTTCGGGAGTTATTTTTGGATTTTTAGGATATGCATCAATTATTGCATTGGGCGGTCTAGGGATTGTATTCTGGGGATTGATTTTCTTTCCTCATGGAATTATTTATTTTATTGGGTGCTATATTGTGTTAAAAGCAAAGAATTATAAGTATTATGCAAAGAATTTGATTTTAAGAAATGTTTTACTGTATGGAGTTGTTATTTTAACGTTAATAAATGGCTGCCTCATAGAGACAACCATTTCAGCAAATGCCATGAAAAAAATATTATTTATTCATTTCGGCGATATCATAAATTAATCGTTTTGAATCTTCCCATCCAAGACATGGATCTGTGATTGATTTTCCGTATATACCATCACCAATAGCCTGAGCGCCTTCTTCGATATAACTTTCAATCATGAAACCTTTAACAAGTTTTTTGATATCAGAGCTTAAGTTTCTGCTGTGCATTACTTCTTTTGCGATACGAATCTGCTCTTTGAATTTCTTTCCGGAATTAGAGTGGTTTGTATCGATGATAGCAGCAGGATTTACTAAATCCATCTTTGCATAGCTTTCGCTTAAACGAATAAGGTCTTCATAATGATAATTCTGAGTTGTGTTACCATGCTTACTTACAGCACCTCTTAAAACTACGTGTGTAAGTGGGTTACCAGGTGTCTCAACTTCATATCCACGATATGCAAAATGGTGTGGATGCTGTGCTGCATAAACTGAATTAAGCATTACAGAGAAGTCACCACTTGTAGGATTCTTCATACCACTTGCAACGTTAAATCCGCTTGCAGTAAGTCTGTGCTGCTGATCTTCAACAGAACGGGCGCCGATTGCAACGTAAGATAATAAGTCTTCAACATATCCCCAGTTTTCAGGGTATAACATTTCGTCTGCACATGTTAAACCACTTTCAGCAATTGCACGAATGTGCATTTTACGAACGGCAACAAGTCCTTCTACCATATCAGGCTCTTTTTCAGGGTCTGGCTGTGTTGCGATTCCTTTGTAACCCTCCCCGGTTGTTCTTGGTTTATTTGTATATATTCTTGGGATGATAATTATTTTGTCTTTTACATCCTCCTGAACTTTTGTAAGTCTATTGATGTAATCACAAACAGAATCCTCATTGTCAGCTGAACATGGTCCGATGATTAATAAAATTCTGTCATCTTTTCCTGTGATTACGTCAGAGATCATTGCATCACGAGAAGCTTTTAATTCAGCAAGTTCTTTTGAAAGAGGAAATTCTTTTTTAATTTCTTCCGGTGTTGGTAATGGATTTAAAAATTTGAAACTCATACAATTCTCCTTTGCATATTATAAACATTAATGAATGATAATCCAAATTAAGCAGAAAGTCAAATTTTAAGGTATTCTATTTTTTAACAACTAATATTTAAAAGAGTTATATAATTAAATTAAGGACATTTTACATAATATGTGGTAAAATATAAAAGCTTATAAAAACATTTAGGAGATGAATAAATGAGTGAAGAGTTGATTGTGAAAGGCAAAGTGATTGGAAAAGGTAAACCGTTGGTGTGCGTTCCAGTAATGGGGATAAGTAAAGAAGAAATCTTATCGCAAGTAAAAGCCCTTGCTGATAAGGGGACTGAAATGATAGAGTGGCGAGTTGATTATTATGAAAATGCAGGCAGTATGAATGGAATCAGGGAAATTTTCAATGAGATAAAAGAGGTTATCAAAGATTCAATTCTGGTGTATACATATCGTTCTTTAAAGCAAGGGGGGAAAGGAAACTTTGATGATGAGGCGATATATGACATACATCAGGTTGCAGCCGAGTGCAAAGTTGCAGACTTTATTGATGTGGAATATTTTGCTTTAAAGCATGCCAAGAAGCATATTAAGGAATTACAGAAGATGGGAGCTTTTGTTATTGCATCACATCATGATTTTGAGAAAACTCCTGAAAATAAGGTTATGGAATTATTGCTTGAAGATTTATATGAAAGTGGTGCTGATATAGTAAAAATGGCAGTTATGCCACAAAAAATCTATGATGTACTTGATTTACTTAAGGTAACAGCAGAATTTCATGACAGACATGAAGATACACCTGTTGTAACAATGTCCATGGGTGATATTGGTTCTGTTTCAAGAATAAGCGGAGAATATTTTGGTTCATGTATTACTTTTGGATGCGACGGAGAGGTGAGTGCCCCTGGTCAGTTACCACAGAAGGAATTGGAAGAGATAGTGAAATATTTGCATAAAAGTATAGGGTGATATTAATATGGATTATACGACGTGGTTGTCACTTTTGTTGTGCAGTCTTGGAATATCTATAATATGGATTCACAACAAAAAGAATAAAAAATAAAAAAGACCCTGCAAAGTTGCAAGGCAATGCGTCCGACGGGAATCGAACCCACATCGCAGGAGTCGGAGTCCTGTGTTTTATCCATTAAACTACGGCCGCATAAACATATAAATATTAAAACATATGAATAAATAAAAATCAAGTAACTTATTTGGCAAAGATTGGTACTTGATTTTATATGGTATATGTGTTATAAATTTAATGTTCTGTTTAGTTACAATTTATTAATCATGGAGGAAAGAAATGCAAAGTCTATTAGATAATATTGCAAAATATAAAAAATATATTGGAGCTGCAGCAGTTTTAATCGTTTTTATCGCAGTTCTTGTTATGACAAATGGCGCTTCTAAGAATAAAAAGGAAGTTGCAGATGATACACAGAATTCAAATGCTACAGAGATTACAGAGGTTAGCGTAGAGGATTTCGAATTTGATACAGAATTTGAAGAGAATTCAAACGAAGCTGTTAATGAGTTATTTGGTAAGTATTATTCTGCATATGCTGGAAATGATGAGGATGCCCTTAAAGCATTAGCTACTCCAATGACAGATGAAGAATTAAGTTATATTAGCGTTTTAAGTAAATATTACAAAGAGATTACAGATATCAAGACTTATACAAAGAAAGGTCTTACAGAAGGTTCATATTTCGTATCTGTTTCTTACAAAATCAAATTTGACAAGATTAAGAAAGAAGCACCTGCACTTGACTTTTTCTATGTTGAGACAGATAAGAAGGGTGATTTATACATCAACAATACTTATAGCTTATATAATTTAGGTGTTGGTGGTGAAACATTAGATACAGATATTTATGCATTAATTCAGCAGTATATGCAGCAGGAAGATTTCATTTCCTTACAGGAAAAGGTTCAGGCTGAATATGACAAGGCTGTAAAGAAGGATGAAGACCTTGCAAAGATGATGCAGGTTACATTACAAAAAGCAATCCTTGAGTGGTCTGATGAGAATAAGAAAGCAGCAGCCGAGAAGAAGGATGATGCTAAGGAAGAAGAGACAACAAAAGAAGAGACAACTGAAAAAGACGATACAGAAGAAGAGACAACTAAAGAAGAAGAGAAAGATTCAGAGGAAAAGGATTCAGAGGAAAAGGATTCAGAAGAGAAAGACTCAGAAGAAGAGAAGGATTCAGAAGAAAAAGACTCTGAAGAGGAAGATTCTAAGGATGAGGAATCAGATGATTCAGAAGATTCAGATGGTAATTCATATGTTAAGACAAAGGATATTGTAAATGTCCGTAAGAAACCAAGCGTAGATGCAGAAGCTCTTGGAAAACTTAGAGAAGGTGTTAAACTTACAAAACTTGGAGAAAAGGGCGATTGGACAATCATTAAATATAATGGTGGAAAGGGATATGTTAAGACAGAATTCCTTAAGGCAGTTAAGTAATAATAATTGGTAAATTAAGCGGAGACTTTTATAAGTCTCCGTTTTCAGTATAAATATTGATGTGAGGAAATAACAATGCAGGAAAATGGTGTAAGGATAAATAAATTTCTTAGTGAGGCCGGAGTTTGTTCAAGGAGAGAGGCGGACAGGCAGGTGGAATTAGGAAATGTAAAAATAGATGGCAAAGTAGCTGTAATGGGCGAAAAAATAATGCCAGGTCAGAAAGTGGAATACAATGGTAAAGTGGTTACCAAGGAAGAAGAAATGATTTTACTTGCATTTAATAAACCTGTTGGAATAGTATGTACCGCTGAAAAAAGAGAAAAAAATAATGTTATTGATTACATAAACTATCCTAAGAGAATATATCCGGTGGGAAGACTGGACAAGGATTCACAGGGACTTCTTTTATTGACCAATAATGGTGATATTGTTAATAAAATAATGCGTTCCGGAAATATGCATGAAAAAGAATATATTGTTAAAGTTAATAAACCAATTTCCGACAGTTTTATAAGAGGACTTGCAGGGGGAGTTCCTTTGGTTGAATTAAATGCAACAACAAGAAAATGTTTTGTAAAAAAGGAGTCCAAATATACTTTCAGAATAATTTTAACACAGGGGATGAATCGTCAGATTAGAAGGATGTGTGAATATTTTGGATATAGAGTGGAAGAATTACAAAGAATAAGAATAATGAATATTAATCTTGGAGATTTAAAACCGGGTGAATATAGAAAAGTATTGGAAAAAGAATACAAAGAATTGGAAAAATTAATTAAAAATTCTTCAAGTAAACCTGTAATTAGAAATAGGAGATAGATAATGGAAATAAGGCAAAGGATTACCGAACTTGTTGATAAATTAAATGAGGCATCAAAGGTATATTATAGCGGAAATGACGAGATAATGCCGAATTATCAGTGGGATGCCATGTATGATGAGCTTTTAAAATTAGAAAAGGAAAGTGGAATTGTTTTAGAGAATAGTCCTACACAGACTACTGGATATATAAAAAACAGCGAAAATGGAGAAAACAGGGAACCACATGAATTCCCGGCATTGTCCCTTGCTAAAACAAAAAATATATCTGATTTAGTTAATTGGGCAGGAGAACGTGATATCTGGATATCATGGAAGTTAGACGGATTAACACTTGTTTTAACATATGATAATGGTGAACTTTCTAAAATCCTTACAAGAGGAAATGGAAGACTTGGAAAAAACATTACATTTTTAAAGGATGCAATTAAAGGATTTCCATTGAAGATAGATTATAAAGGACATATGGTTGTAAGAGGTGAGGCAACTATATCATATACTGATTTTAATGAGATAAACGCTTTGATAGAAGATGATAATGATAAATATGCAAATCCAAGAAATCTGGCATCCGGAACGCTAAATCTTGATGATGCTTCAGAAGTTAAGAAAAGAAGAGTACATTTTAATGCATTTACACTGGTTTACAGGCAGGATGAAATTGTATCCTGGGGAGAACAGATGGAATTCCTTAAGGAAAGCGGATTTACAGTTGTAGAACATGAAAAAACCAACGCAAATGGGATTGCATCTTTGGTTAAAAAATTTACCCAGAAAGTAGAAAATGGAAAGATGGATATTCCCGTTGATGGTCTTGTAATTTGTTATGATGATACGGTATATGCTTCAACAGGAAGTGTGACGGGACATCATGCAACAAGAGCAGGATATGCATTTAAGTGGCAGGATGAAGCTGTTGATTCAAAATTAAAATATATTGAGTGGTCTTGTGCAGTTTCCACAATTTCACCAGTGGCGGTGTTTGAACCGGTTCAGATAGAAGGAACTACTGTATCAAGAGCATCTTTATGTAACATAAGTGAAATCGAAAGATTAGGAGTCGGGAAAGATTGTATTTTATCAGTAATAAAAGCTAATAAAATAATTCCGAAGTGCATTGCTGTAAAAGAAGCAAAAGGCGATGTTGAGATTCCAACAGAATGTCCTGTTTGTCATGCCAAGACAGAAATCAGGATAAGCAGCAACAGTGGAACTAAAACATTACATTGTACAAATCCTGATTGCACAGCCAAAAATGTTATGAAATTTTCCAGATTTGTAAGCAAAAGCGGAATGGATATAGACGGAATATCTGAACAGACAATGGTTCGATTTATTAATGACGGATATATCAGGGAATTTGCTGATTTATATCATTTACCTGAGCATTTTGAAGAAATAAGCAAGATGGATGGTTTTGGTGAAAAGTCATGCCTGAATATGTCTAATGCTTTGGAAAAAAGTAAGAAAGTTCATCCGGTGAATTTTATATATGCACTTTGTATTCCTATGATTGGTCTCGATGCAGCAAAGAAGATTGTAAATTCAATTGGATTTGATGAATTTATGGAAAGAATGAAAAAAGGAATGGATTTTGAGGATATTGACGGTATTGGTGTGGAAAAATCTAATTCTATTCTTGCATGGTATTCTAATTCAAATAACAAAGCAATGCTGGAAAATGTACTTAAGGAAGTTGAAATTGAAAAGGTAACAGTTGAAAATACTTCTGATGGAAGTTGCGCCGGACTTACATTTGTAATAACCGGTGATGTATTTAAATTTAAAAACAGAAATGAATTTAAAGCATACGTTGAGTCCCAGGGAGGCAAGGTGACTGGAAGCGTATCTAAAAAAACATCATATCTTGTTAATAACGATTTGGAATCGGCTTCCTCAAAGAATAAAAAGGCAAAAGATTTAAATGTTCCAATTATTTCAGAGGATACTTTTATAGAAAAATTTGGAAAATAAACTATAGAAAGAAGGTATTAATATGCCTATTAAGACACAAAATGAATTGCCTGCAAAAGAAATACTGGAGCAGGAAAATATATTTGTAATGGATGAAAACAGAGCTATACATCAGAATATAAGACCAATTGAGATTGGTATAGTTAATCTGATGCCATTGAAAGAGGACACTGAATTACAGATTTTACGTTCTTTATCCAATACACCGTTACAGGTTGAGGTATCATTTATTACACTTGCAACCCATGAGTCAACTCATACTTCTGTGAGTCATCTTAATAAATTTTATCAGACTTTTGATGAAATAAAGGATGAGAATTTTGATGGATTAATTATTACAGGTGCTCCTGTTGAACAGATGGATTATGAAGAGGTGGATTACTGGGAAGAAATCAGTAAAATCATGGAGTGGAGTAAAACCCATGCTACTTCCACATTGCATTTATGCTGGGGAGCACAGGCTGGATTGTATTACCACTATGGTATTCCAAAAAGAATGCTTGATAATAAAATGTTTGGTGTTTATGCTCATAAGGTGCAAAATCGTAAAGTTCCATTAGTAAGGGGATTTGATGATATTTTCTATGCACCACATTCAAGACATACTGAAGTCAGTAAGGAAGATATATTAAAGCACAAAGAATTGACCATTTTGGCAGAATCAGAAGAAGCGGGAGTATTTTTAGTTATTGATGAGGATGGAAAACAGATTTTTGTAATGGGACATCCTGAATATGACAGATATACTTTGCATAATGAATATATGAGGGATAAAAACAAAGGGCTTGATATAAGCATGCCGGTTAATTATTATCCTGATAATGATGATACCAAAAGACCACTTCTTCAGTGGCGTTCACATGGTAATATATTGTATTCAAATTGGCTGAATTATTATGTTTATCAGCAAACTCCATATGAATTCATAAATATGCATGAAATTAAGGGGAAATAATTAAAGAAAATTAAAAATTTGGTATTTTACTTGAATTATTCTTTGCATTTGACATGAAAATATGGTAGCATTAAATTAGGTATAAATTTGATTTATATATACATTTCTAAAGGGGGAATTGAAAATGGCAAAAGAGATAGTAGCAATGCTTCTTGCCGGTGGTCAGGGCTCAAGATTATATGCACTGACTCAGAAGTTAGCAAAACCGGCAGTTCCATTTGGCGGAAAGTACAGAATTATTGACTTCCCATTATCTAACTGTGTTAATTCAGGAATTGACACTGTTGGTATTTTAACACAGTATCAGCCATTCGTTTTGAATGAGTACATTGGTAATGGACAGCCTTGGGATTTAGACAGATTATATGGAGGTGTACACATTCTTCCACCTTACCAGAAGGCATCCGGTTCTGATTGGTATAAGGGTACTGCAAATGCAATTTATCAGAATATTTCTTTTATTGAGAGATATGATCCGGAATATGTAATTATTCTTTCGGGGGATCAGATTTGCAAGCAGGATTATAGTGATTTCTTAAGATTCCATAAGGAAAAGGGCGCGGAATTTTCTGTTGCTGTCATGGAGGTACCATGGGAGGATGCTTCAAGATTTGGTCTTATGGTGGCTGATGAGAATGATAAGATTACAGAATTCCAGGAAAAACCAAAGAATCCTAAATCTAACCTTGCTTCAATGGGAATATACATTTTTAACTGGGATATTTTAAAGAAATATCTTATCGAGGATGAACAGAATCCTGAATCAGAGAACGATTTTGGTAATAATATCATTCCAAATCTGTTAAAAGATGGAAGACAGATGTATGCATACCATTTCAATGGATATTGGAAGGATGTAGGAACAATCCCATCATTATGGGAAGCAAATATGGAAGTTTTGGATCCTGAACACAGTGGAATCAATTTGTTTGATGAGAACTGGAAGATTTACAGTCGAAACAGTGGAATGACAGGACATTGTGTTGGAGAGAATGCAACTGTTGAAAATTCAATGATTACAGATGGATGTAAGATTCGTGGAACTGTAAAACATTCAATCCTTTTTGCAGGAGTTACAGTTGAAGAAGGTGCTGAAGTTGAAGATGCTGTTGTAATGGGCAATTCGATTATCAAAGCAGGAGCAACCGTAAAACATTGTATTATTGCAGAAAATGCCGTTATTGGAGAAGGCGCAATAGTTGGTAAGAAACCAGAAGGTGAGGGTGTAGGTGAAGTTGCAACAGTAGCACCTGGAGTTACAATTGGAGCCAGAGCCAAGATTGGACCTAACGCAATGGTATATAATGATGTTGAGGAGGGCAAAGAACAATGTTAAATATGAATAATGAAGATGCTTTAGGAATTATTTTCCCTAACAGTTATGATGCCCTGATTCCTGAGCTGGTAACAGATAGATTGATAGCATCTATTCCATTCGCAGGACGTTACAGAATGTGCGATTTTATTATTTCAAGCATGGTACATAGCGGAATGTCAAATATTTCACTTATTGTAAAGAAGAATTATCATTCTTTGATGGATCATCTGGGAAGTGGTCAGGAATTTGACCTTGCGCGTAAAAATGGGGGACTTAACATTGTTCCACCATATGCACAGCGTAACATTCAGGTTTATAGTGGAAGAATTGAAGCCTTAGAGAGCATTAAGGGATATTTAAATAAATGCACTGAGAAATATGTTATTTTAGCAGATTCAAATCTTGCTTTTAATTTTGATTTTCGTCAGCTTATAGATGCGCATAAGAAAACGGATGCTGATGTGACATTAGTTTATAGAAAACAGGAAATTCCTAAGGTGTTCTTAAGACCAAATTCAAATACAAACAGGGATTTATATTATACTTTGGATATTGATGACGGTCGTGTTAAGAAGATTTATATTAATTCAAGACAGGCTGGTGTTCAGAATTTCTGTATGAATATTTATGTTATTGAGAGAAAGAAATTAATAAGATTAGTTGAAGATGCTTATGTTCATGGCTATTCTTATTTCACAAGAGATCTTCTTTCACCACAGACAAACAGTCTTAATATTCAAGGATATGAATACGATGGCTATGTTGCACAGATATGTGATATGAAGTCTTACTTTGATGAGACAATGAGACTTCTTAAAGAAGAAAATCGTAATGCGTTATTTAAAGGGAATTCTATATATACAAAGGTTCGTGATGATAATCCAACAAGATATATTGCAGGAGCTAAGGCTAAAAATGTCATGGTTGCAGATGGTTGTGTTATCGAGGGAGAAATTGAGAATTGTGTACTCTTTAGAGGTGTTAAGATAGGAAAGGGTGCCAAAGTGAAGAATTGTATTTTATTACAGGATACAGTAATTGAAGAAGGTGCAAACCTTGAATATGTAGTAACGGATAAAGATGTTACAGTTTCTCGCGACAAATCTCTGACTGGAAACGAATCCTTCCAGGTTTATGTAGCGAAGGGACAGACTATTTAATTAATTTATATTTGCAAAATTGGTGTAGTCTGTTATAATAGTCAACATAGACGTATTCTATATACGTTACTATGTATGAGATGGAGGCATATAATGGCTGAGAACAGAAAAACATTTAACATAAAGTCAGATCAGTTAGGGGAAGTAAAGATTGCAGATGAAGTAGTTGCAATTATTGCAGGTCTTGCTACAACTGAAGTTGACGGTGTAAGTTCCATGGCTGGTAATATCACAAATGAGATTGTTAGCCGACTTGGAATGAAGAATCTTTCAAAAGGAATACAGGTAGAAGTACTTGATAATGAAGTGAAGGTTGATGTTGCTATTAATATAGCATATGGATATAACATTCCGGATATATCAGCCAAGGTACAGGAAAGAATTAAAACTACAATTGAGAATATGACAGGCCTTACAGTTGCCCTTGTCAATGTTCGTATTGCAAGCGTAGATATGGGTGATAATTAGTACTTTTTAAATATTCATATTTGTAGTATAATTAAGGGTGTCGTACAGACATCCTTAATTTTTTGTAAGAATAAAAATTATTTTCAGGGTGTATAATTATGTAATGTAAAATTCGTTGAATTTTCATATATATTTTATTTTTCGATATAGAAAGGAAATACTCATGACCAGAAGAGAAATTAGAGAGAATGTATTTAAATTGTTATTTAGAGTGGAGTTTCACAATGAAGAAGAGATGAATGAACAATTAGATTTGTTAAAGGAAGAACTTCAGGGAGCCAGTGACAAGGATTTAGAATATATAAGTGAAAAATGTAAGGGATTATTCACACATTTAGAGGAGATTGATAAGGCAATTGATGAGGTTTCAAAGGGATGGAAAACTTCAAGAATGGCAAAAGTTGATTTAACAATCATAAGACTTGCTGTATATGAGATAAAATACGAAGATGATATCCCGGTTAAGGTTTCAATTAATGAAGCTGTTGAATTGGCAAAAATGTTTGGAACAGATGAATCAAAGTCCTTTGTAAATGGAGTGTTAGCTAAATTTGTATGTTAAAGAATGTATATTCAGTAGGACAAGTTAATAGTTATATTAAGAATATGTTTTCCCAGGACTTTATGCTTCACAGAGTAAGCATAAAAGGTGAGGTCTCAAATTGTAAATATCACAGTAGTGGGCATATATATTTTACTCTTAAGGACAGTCAGGGTACGATGAGTGCAATAATGTTTGCAGGAAATAGAAAAGGCCTTGATTTTGTAATGAAAGAGGGAGATAAAGTAATTGTAACAGGTTCTGTGGAAGTTTACGAAAGAGATGGAAAATACCAGATATATGCAAAGCAAATTGAACTGGATGGTGCAGGAAATCTTTATCTGAAATTCGAGGCGTTAAAAAGGGAACTTGAAGAGATGGGAATGTTTGATTCTATGTATAAGAAGAAAATTCCCAGATATGCTAATAGAATAGGAGTTGTTACAGCACCTACCGGAGCTGCAATACAGGATATAAGAAATATAACCGCAAGAAGAAATCCTTTTGTGCAACTGATATTGTATCCGGCATTGGTTCAGGGAGATGGCGCTTGTGCAAGTATCGTCAGCGGAATAAATGCGTTGGAAAAAATGAATGTTGATGTTATCATAGTAGGGCGTGGCGGTGGTTCTATTGAGGATTTGTGGGCTTTTAATGAGGAAGCGGTTGCAAGAGCTGTTTTTGAATGTAGTGTTCCCATTATTTCAGCCGTTGGTCATGAAACTGATACAACAATAATTGACTATGTTGCTGATTTAAGAGCACCAACACCATCGGCTGCTGCGGAGCTTGCGGTATTTGATTATAGAAATTTTTTGCAGGATTTGAATAATTACAAGCGAAGGATTGATAATGCCTTAAGAAAGCAGCTTGAATTATCAAAGGAACAATTGGCACATTATAATACGAGATTACGCTATTTAAGTCCACAATATAAATTAAATGAGAACAAAAGAAGAATTCTGGAATACGAAGAGAAAATTAAAGCATCCTTTGAAAAAACATTTGAACAAAGCAAACAGCGTCTTTTGTTTTTGACAAGAGAGATAGAAGCATATTCACCGGTTAAGAAATTAAATCAAGGGTATGCATATATAGAAAAATCGGATAAAACTGCATTAAAAAGTGTTCATTCAGTTAAGCCGGGTGAAGAGGTTACTGTACATTTGCTGGATGGAGAAGTCAAAGCAGAAGTTTCGGAGGTTAAAAGTTATGAGTGATGAGAAGAAAATTTCTCTTGAAGATAGTTTTGTAAATTTAGAAGAAATTATTAAACAAATGGAATCGCCGGATGTTACATTAAATCAGTCTTTTGATTTGTATAAAAAAGGGCTGGATGAAATCAAAAATGCAAATTCAATGCTTGATAAGATTGAAAAAGAGATGCTGGTTATAAATGCTGAAGGTGAATTGGAGGAATTTTAATGAACATCCAAGAGGAAATATCATTACGAACTGAAAAGATAAATAAAATAATTAAAGAATATCTTCCGGCAGAAGAAGGATATCAGGCAACAATTTTTCAGGCGATGAATTATAGTATTAATGCCGGAGGAAAAAGACTTCGTCCGATGCTCATGGAAGCTGTGTATCAGTTATTTGGAGGAAATGGGGATGTTATTAAGCCATTTATGACTGCCATTGAAATGATACATACATATTCTTTGGTGCATGATGATTTGCCAGCAATGGATAATGATGAGTATCGAAGGGGACGTAAGACAACTCATGTTGTTTTTGGCGAAACCATGGGTATTTTAGCTGGGGATGCATTGTTAAATTATGCATTTGAGACTGCTACAAATGCTTTTGATACAGATTGTGATCCTGCACTGGTCGGTAAGGCTTTGAAAGTACTTAGCAAAAAATCAGGTGTATATGGAATGGTGGGTGGACAGGTTGTGGATGTTGAATCAGAAAAAAATTCACAAAACGAAATTACCCGCGATAAACTGGATTTTATATACAGATTAAAGACAGGTGCTTTGATTGAAGGAGCGATGATGGTTGGTGCTATTTTAGCAGGGGCATCTGATGAGGATGTAGCAATCATTGAAAAAGCAGGAACGTATTTAGGATTGGCATTCCAGATTCAGGATGATATTCTTGATGTAACAAGCACATTTGAGGTGCTTGGAAAACCAATAGGCAGTGATGAAAAAAATGATAAATCAACATATGTCACATTTGAAGGAATTGATAAGGCGAAGAGGGATGTTGAATTTTTCTCAAATGAAGCATGTAAATTGTTATCATCCCTTAATAAAGATGATGCATTTTTGCAGCAGTTATTCCTATATCTTATTGATAGACAAAAATAGGAAACCGAGGTTGTGATATGGTTTTAGAGAAAATTAACAAAGAAAATGATATAAAGAAGTTAAGTCATGAGGAGTTAAACATTCTAAGAAAAGAAATCAGGGAATTTTTAATTAACAGTATTTCTAATACAGGCGGTCATTTAGCGTCAAATCTTGGAGTTGTTGAATTGACAATGGCTTTACATCTGTCTTTTGACCTTCCAAAAGATAAGATAGTATGGGATGTGGGGCATCAGTCGTATACCCATAAAATACTTACCGGCCGTAAAGAAGGGTTTAAGAATTTAAGGCAGTATGGAGGAATGAGCGGTTTTCCTAAGACCTGTGAGAGTGAATGTGACTGTTTTAATACAGGACATAGTTCAACATCAATATCCGCAGGTTTGGGGATGGCACATGCCAGAGACATCAAGGGCGAGGATTACCATGTGGTTTCGGTTATCGGAGATGGTGCTTTGACCGGAGGAATGGCATATGAAGCTTTGAATAATGCCTCAAATTTAAAATCAAATTATATTATTGTTCTAAATGATAATAATATGTCTATTTCAGAAAATGTAGGTGGAATGAGCAAAGCTCTTGCAATGTTTAGAACTGCTGATGTTTATCGGGATTTGAAAAATAATGTTATGAATTCTCTCAATCAGATTCCAGTATATGGTGAAAAGGTTGTTAAGAAAATAAGAAATACAAAAAGCAGTATTAAGCAGTTGTTTATTCCAGGAATGTTTTTTGAAGAAATGGGAATTATTTATCTTGGTCCAATTGACGGAACTGATATTTCTTTGTTAAGGAAGACATTTGCGGAAGCTAAGAAAGTAAAGGGACCGGTTTTGGTGCATGTAATCACTAAAAAAGGTTCAGGGTATATTCCGGCGGAAAGGCATCCAGCACGTTTTCATGGAACGGAGCCTTTTGATATTAAGACGGGAATACCAAGCAAGAAAAGGACAAAAGCAAATTATACGGATGTATTTTCAACCATAATGAAGAAAATGGGAGAAAGGGAGCCTGATGTTGTTGCCATTACAGCGGCAATGGCAGATGGAACAGGCTTAAAACGATTCAGTAATATATATCCGGAACGATTTTTTGATGTGGGTATTGCTGAAGAGCATGCGGTTACTTTTGCAGGAGGTCTTGCAAAATCAGGACTTATTCCGGTTTTTGCAGTTTATTCTTCATTTTTGCAAAGAGCATACGACCAGATTTTACATGATGTATGTATTCAGAATTTACATGTGGTATTTGCAATTGACAGGGCAGGTCTGGTAGGAAGTGATGGAGAAACACATCAGGGAATATTTGATATTTCATATTTATCTACGATTCCTAATATGACAATTCTTGCTCCAAAGAATAAATGGGAATTATCGGATATGATGAAATTTGCTGTTGCATTTGATGGACCTGTTGCCGTAAGATATCCAAGAGGACTTGCCTATGACGGTCTTAAGGATTACAGAGAAGAAATCGAATTAGGTAAAAGTGAATGTATATACAAGGGCTGTGATATTGCGATTATGGCACTTGGAAGTATGGTTTCAACAGCAGAAAATGTAATTTTAAATTTGAAAAATGAAGGTTATAATGCTACACTAATTAATGCAAGGTTTGCGATGCCTTTTGATAAAAAAAGAATTAAGAAATTAGCTAAAAAGCATAAACTTCTGGTGACAATGGAAGAAAATGTAGCAAGCGGAGGCTTTGGCGAACATGTTGGAGCTTATATTCAGGATGAGAATATTCCTATTGAACTTCTCAAAATTGCAATTCCGGATACTTATGTAGAACATGGAAATGTGGATATACTTAAAAAGGAATTAAGAATAGATGCAGACAGTGTAAGTCAGAGAATATTAGAAAAATACAATAGTATATGTAAAGAGGTATTATGAAAGAAAGATTAGATGTATTACTTGTAAACAGAGGATTAGCTCCTTCAAGAGAAAAAGCAAAAACGATTATTATGGAAGGAAAAGTTTTTGTAAATAATAACAGAGAAGATAAAGCAGGTTCAACATTTCCTGATGATTGCAATATTGAAATACATGGGAAAACACTTCAGTATGTAAGCAGAGGTGGTTTGAAACTTGAAAAAGCCATGACACATTTTGGAATTTCCCTTGATGGAAAAATATGCATGGACATTGGAGCATCCACAGGAGGATTTACTGATTGCATGTTGCAAAACGGTGCTTCTAAGGTTTATGCTGTTGATGTAGGATATGGCCAGTTCGCTTGGAAATTAAGACAGGATGAAAGAGTAGTCTGCATGGAAAAAACTAATATCAGATATGTAACACCTGATGATATTGATGATGTGCTTGACTTTGCTTCTGTGGATGTATCCTTTATTTCTTTGACGAAGGTTTTAATTCCTGCAAGAGAATTGCTTGCTGATAATGGACAGATGGTTTGTCTTATTAAGCCTCAGTTTGAAGCCGGACGAGAAAAAGTAGGCAAAAAAGGAGTTGTAAGGGATAAAAAAGTACATGAAGAAGTAATAGAAAAAGTTGTAACATTTGCAATGGAAAATGGATTTACAATTCATAATCTTGAATATTCACCTATAAAAGGGCCTGAAGGAAATATTGAATACCTTGTTTACATTGAAAAATCAAATGAGCCGTTTAAGGAGGAGTCAGTTAATATACATGAAGTTGTGGAAGCAGCTCATGGACAGCTGGATAAGTAGTTATGAAAAATTTTGTTCTAATTACAAATGTGTATAAGGATAAGAATTTAAAATTGTCGAATGAAATTGTATCATATATTAAGGAACATGGCGGTAAAGGAAAAATCCTTTTAAGTAATGTGGAAAATGAAACAGGTGATGAATTTGAAACAAAGGATATCCCTGATGATACGGAATGTATACTTGTATTAGGTGGAGATGGAACATTGATAAGGGCAGCAACTAAGGTTGAAGCACTTCAGATTCCACTTATTGGAATCAATCTGGGAACTTTGGGATATCTGTGCGAATTAGAGGAAACTACGGTATATGATGCAATTGATAAACTGATGGCAGATTCATATATGATGGAGCATAGACTTATGCTTACGGGATATAAGGCTGGTTGCGAGAAAAAATCGGAAGTGGCATTGAATGATATAGTGATTCACAGAGTTGGGGATTTACAGATTTTAAGTCTCAAAGTATATGTAAACGATGAACTTTTAAGTACGTATCATGCCGATGGAATTATTGTTGCGACACCAACCGGATCTACAGGATATAGTATGTCAGCGGGTGGACCAATTATAGATCCCAATGGAAAATTATTATTGCTGACACCAAATAATGCACATAATCTTAATTCTAAGAGCATTGTTTTAGATGCCAATGATACTATTGAAATAGAGATAGCAAGCAGAAGATCACAAAAAGACGAAAAAGCATGTGTAAGTTTTGATGGGGATTCAAAGTTTGAATTAAGCGTTGGAGACCGTTTTGTGATTACTAAGGCTTTAAATTATACAAAGATTTGTAAACTAAAAAAGCGTAGCTTTTTAGAGATACTGCGAAAAAAAATGGAGACATATACATAGGAGGAGTAAATGAAAACTAGTAGACAAGCAAAGATTATTGAGATAATTCAAAGACATGATGTTGAAACACAAGAGGAACTTTCAGAATACCTAGTTGAGGAAGGTTTTTGCGTTACACAGGCAACTGTATCAAGAGATATCAGGGAATTAAAACTTACAAAAATATCCTTAAGTAATGGAAAACAAAAATATGCAGTTTTAAAGGAAACCGGAGAAGATATGACAGAAAAATATGTCAGAGTGCTTCAGGAAGGTTTTGTATCAATGGATATGGCACAGAATATTCTTGTTATTAAAACAGTTACAGGAATGGCGAATGCAGTATGTGTAGCTATTGATGCACTTAAAATTAATGAGATAGTTGGTTCACTTGCAGGTGATGATACGATTATGTGTGCAATTCGTACAGTGGATGATACTCCGGCTATTATGAAGAAAATCAGAAAAATCGTAGAAGGCTGATTTTGAACACTTTGGGAGAGTGGAAGGAGTCGTTATGTTACAAAATCTACATGTGAAAAATCTTGCGCTTATAGACGAGTGTGAGGTGGAATTTTCAAATGGTTTAAATATTTTATCAGGAGAAACCGGTGCCGGTAAATCAATTATAATTGGTTCAATTAATGTTGCCTTGGGAGAGAAAGTTTCCAAGGAAATGTTACGAAATAACAGTGAAAGTGCGTTTGTTGAGCTTATTTTTACAGTTGATGAAGATACCAAAAAGAAATTAATGGAGCTTGATATTGATATGGAAGATGATACTGTTATCTTAAGCAGGAAGATTACTTCGCAAAGAGCTATAGGCAGAATAAATGGCGAGGCAGTTTCTGTATCGAAGATGAAAGAAGTAGCTTCTTATCTTATCGACATCCATGGTCAGCATGAGCATCAGTCACTTTTGAATAAGAAAAATCATTTGGAAATACTTGATTCATATGCATCAGAAAAACTGGCGGATAAGAAAAGAAAATTAGCAGAAACTTTTAAAGAATACAAGAAATTAAAAGAAGAATATGCAAAATCAAATCTGGATGCAGAGCAAAGAAACAGAGAATTGTCTTTTTTGGAATTTGAAGTTAAAGAGATTGAGGAAGCACAACTTGTTGTAGGTGAAGATGCTGAACTTGAAAAGGATTATAAGAAGTTTCTAAACGGCAAAAAGATAATGGAAGGCATAAATGCAGCTTATTCCATTACTGGTGGTGAGGATGGAAATGCATCAGAATTAATCGGAAGAGCAGTTCGTGAAATATCCTTGGTTTCAGGATATGATGAAGCATTGTCGGGCTTAGAGGAAATGCTTGTGGAAATCGACAATTTGTTAAATGATTTTAATCATGAAACAATGTCTTATATTTCCGGTGCAGAATTTGACGAAGAAAATTTTTATAATATTGAGAAAAGGCTTGATTTAATTAATCATTTAAAATCAAAATATGGACAGACAATAGAAGAAATATTAGATGCCTATAAGGAAAAATCTGATAGAATAACTGTTTTAAGTGATTATGACGAATATTTGAGAAAATTAAGTGATGATTTAGCAAAAAAAGAATCTGAACTTGACAAAATTTCCAACGAAGTATCAAAAATTAGAAAAGAAGTCAGTGTTGAACTGACAGAATCAATTACAGATGCTTTAAAAGATTTAAATTTCTTAGATGTTACCTTTGAAATGGAATTTGGCAGGTTAAAGGATTATTCAGTTAATGGAATTGACGATCCGGAATTTATGATATCAACAAATCCGGGTGAGCCTGTGAAACCTTTGGGAAAGGTGGCATCAGGCGGTGAATTGTCAAGAATTATGCTGGCAATTAAGACTGTTATGGCGGAAAGTGACAATATAGAAACTTTGATTTTTGACGAAATTGATAGTGGAATTAGTGGCCGAACAGCCCAGATGGTTTCAGAGAAGATGAATACATTAGGTAAAAATCATCAGATTATATGTATAACACATCTTCCACAGATTGCAGCAATGGCGGATTCACACTATCTGATTGAGAAATCAGTTGAAGACCAGAATACATATTCAAGAATTTACGAACTTTCCCAGGAGGCAAGTATTAAAGAGCTTGCTCGTATGCTTGGTGGAGTGAAAATTACAGATACTGTAATCGAGAGTGCAAGAGAAATGAAAGAAATGGCTCGAATGAAGAAATAAAATATGCGCATACTATTACCAAAATGGAGGTGATGGTATGCGTTTTTTTAATGCTGTTTTTTATAAAAATATGATATGGGTTTATTCGACTTTGACACTCATTTTGGGATACGTGCTTATGCTAAATAGTATTCCACATCATATATATGTGGATTCAAAAGAGCAGATGAATTGCGAGTTGGGAAATTATTTATATCTAAAGCCTGATAATGATGTTAAGACTACATGGATGGAGGTTGGAAATGATTCAGGTAATGCGGGAGGAAGTTTGGAACAGAAAGATTATACAATGACATGCTACCTTCTTAATCTTATTCCGGTTAAAGACGTAGAGGTTTCGGTGGTTTCAAGGGAGAAAATGTATGCTTCAGGGGTAATGGTTGGAATATATGAAAAAACTGACGGAGTATTGGTTCTTGATACGGTTTCAATTGAGAATAAAGAGAGCAAAAAAGTTTATCCTGCAAAAGGCATAATAAGAAAAGGGGACTATATAACAAAGATAAACGGGGAGAATGTTATTGGGAAAAACCAGTTAATAAGCGGTGTAAATGCATTGGCATCTCAAAATAAAGAAATTGTACTTACAATAAATCGTAAAGGTAAAATTTCTGACGTAAAAATCAAACCGGTGTTAACCAGTGACGGAAAATACAAAATGGGGATATGGGTTAAAGATGACATGGCAGGAATAGGCACAATTACTTATTATGACAAAAATGGAGAATTTGGTGCTTTAGGACATGGAATCAGTGATGAAAGTACAGGGGATTTGCTGGAAGTGTCTAAAGGTGCGGTATATAACATGGATATAACGGGTATCACGAAAGGAAAAGCAGGAATACCCGGGGAGATATCGGGAATTGTATATTATGAAAATCAAAATTACCTCGGAAAATTAAATGGTAATTGTAAATTAGGCATAAAAGGGGTTTTAGATGATAAAAGCAAAATGGAATTCACAAAAAATAATCAAATGTATCCCATTGGATTTCGGCAGGAAATAAAAACCGGGAAAGCATATATTTTGTCAAATATGGAAGGAAAAGTGCAATCTTATGAGATAGAAATTGAAGAAGTTTATTATGATTCTAAAAATACGAATAAGTGTATGCTTATAAGTATAAAAGATGAAAGACTAAAATCAATAACAGGAGGGATCGTTCAGGGGATGAGTGGAAGTCCTATTTTGCAGGATGGAAGATTAGTTGGCGCTGTGACACATGTGCTGGTGAATGATCCGACTAAGGGGTATGGCATATTTATTGAGGAGATGTTAGATGCGGCAGAATAATAAAGGCTATATTAAAAAATTAATTTCGATTTAGATAGATTATGATAAATAACTAATTGAAAAGTGGCATAATAATGGTATAATTAGCCCATAGTTGAGGAATGGAGATATGGTTATTATGAGTATAGAGAACTATGAAAAGATGATGCGCAGATGTAATGTTTATGAGGAACTTAAGATATCTGAACTGCAAATTACAGAAGAAAAAACAAAAGATGCAAGAAGTTCTTTAGGGTCTATGAGGGAAAACATGGCTTATAGACTTTTTAAGTTAGAAAATTACAAAGGATAATTTTAATGTGAAGCATCAGGCATGAAAACCTGATGCTTTTTCGTGATACAAAATGTGGATTATCTTTTTTTATAAAGAACTAATTCGGGATTCTCGCCATTTTCTTCATAGGTGCAGATGAGGATAAAATCCATGTTTGCGGCAATGCCAAAGCATCTGCCATCACCGAATTTACATTCCAGCTGATTGCCAAGGTAGGTAGCATTATCGTCCAGGTACTTGACAATTTTTCCATTAGGAAGTCTGTATGCAAGATTGACATAGCTTCCTACAAGTGCGTTGAGCTTTGTTACCTGTGGCATGCCTTCAATATTCAAAGCATTGATTTCGTCAATCAAAGTTTTCTTGAATTCTTCAAAAGCGCCGTTTCCACCAAGTTCATCGTATCGTCTCCAGTAATCAAGCTTCGGCAACGTCGCTTTTAGATAGGAGCGAACCTCTGCTTCTGGGTGTTCTTCGCTGACCATGTTTTTTACGCACACATCAATCAGATCATCCATATCGCTATACATATATTCGCCATCGGCATAGCACCACTTACAGTAATGCTCGTTTAAAGCACCGTCTTTTTCCTTACTTATGACAGAATCCTCAAGAGGCATTCCACAGCACTGGCAAATAAGCTCTCTCGGAGAACCAAGGAGCGTGTTGATTGAAACATCAAACAGCTTTGAAAGTAGTTTCAAGGTTTCCGTATTTGGAATGGTTTCGCCATTTTCCCAACGTGATACCGCTTGACGGGTAACAAATACTTTTTCTGCAAGGGCATCCTGTGATAATCCGGATTTGTTTCTTAATTCCACTATAATATCTTTTGTTTCCATATGGTTTTTCACCTCCATATACATGGTACACCGAAAAAACAAATATGAAAAGCAACTTGCAGTTTCCTATTGTAGAATAGAAAATTATTTACCTTCGAAGGCTGTTTATGACTTGAAAAAGTTGTTTTTGTGTGATAAACTGTTTAGCGTATTCAGAAAGAGATATCGACAGTTCATTTGTACCATCCTGTCGTAAAACAAAACCAGGACTACTATTTATGATGCGGGAAAAAGTAGTAGCTTTGCGTTTGGCAAAGCTTTTTTTGTGTCGTTATCTGAATAGAAAATTAATGATAAAAACAGGAAAGGAATGCTTTTATGAGAAAATGGATTGAAAAGGAAAAATATGAGACAGAAGTATTACTCCGCTGCATTCCGGCAACGGTTGTTTCTTTGTTTGTGGTCAGTGTTATTTGTATGAATCTGCTTGCCAATAAAACACTTTTTCAGACAGATTGGATTGCGTTAGATGGTGGTTTTTTGATATCCTGGTTATCCTTTATGTGTATGGATATTATTACAAAATATTTTGGACCGAAAGCCTCCAATAAAATTGCTTTTCTTGCTTCGGGAATCAATCTGCTCACCTGTCTGATTTTTTATATTGCAAGTATCATACCATCAAATGCAGCCGACTATACTGCACTAAATGGGATTTTGGGTGGAACCTGGTTCATTCTTTTGGGAAGCACAATTGCCTTTCTTACCTCGGCCATTATTAACAATTTTATGAATTGGGCAATTGGAAAGGCATTTGTCAATAATCCAGATGGAAAACTGGCATTTGCTACTCGAACTTATATTTCCACCTTCATAGGACAGTTTTTTGATAATTTGATTTTTTCCATTATTGTATTTGTTGGTTTTGCACCGATTTTTTGGGATGGATTTCATTGGACGATTCTGCAGTGTACAACTTGTGCCTTTACAGGTGCAGTAGCAGAATTGATAATGGAAATTTTGTTCTCGCCCTTTGGATATCGAATGGTAAATAAATGGAAGAATCTGAACATTGGTCAGGAATATATGGATATTATAGAAAAGGAGAAGTAAGGATTGTGAAAATATTGATAACCGGAACCTCACAGGGAATTGGAAAGGCAATTGCTGAATTATTTTTAAAGAAAAATCACGAAGTCGTTGGTTTTGACCGGCAGGAGTCTGGCATTATAGATGCACATTATACGCATTATTGTCTTGACATTCGGGATTATGAAAATCTGCCGAATATCAAAGACGTTCAGATTTTAATTAATAATGCAGGAACACAAAATGAAAATGACATTGATATCAATTTGAAAGCTTTGATTCATATTACAGAAAAATATGGGGTACAAGAGTCTATTAAATCTATCCTTAATATCGGATCGGCAAGTGCTCATACCGGTTCGGAATTTCCAGAGTACTGTGCAAGTAAAGGAGGCGTTTTGGCCTATACCAAGAACGTAGCTATGCGAGTGGCTTCTTATGGTGCAACTTGTAACAGTCTTGATCCAGGTGGGGTACTGACACCACTAAATGCATGCGTCATGGAAGACGAGGTTCTGTGGGCTGAAATTATGGAAGAAACTCCTTTGAAACGTTGGGCAACTACAGAGGAAATTGCACAGTGGGCGTATTTTTTAACTGTAACCAATACGTTTTGTACAGGTCAAAGTATCATCGTAGATGGAGGAGAATATATTAAGCATAATTTCGTGTGGAAATAAAAGGTAAATGTTAATGCTTTTTCATGATAATTTTTATAGCAGGCATATTGCAACCTGAAAAATGTTGTATATAATGATGATCACAAGTAAAAAAGAGAACCTGATAAGTTTTCAGGTTCTCTATACCAGTGAAAAATCTTGGCGAAGAATGGCATTCCAGTTGCTTTTTTGAAAGAGAAAACGAACAACGATAACTCGGTTTTCTTCTTCAGAAATAATATAAAAGACAAGATAGCCATTTACTATGACAAAACGAATGCCCCATGAAGCAAGAACAGGATCATCTACTAACCGGAATTTCACAGTTTCTTTATCGGGAAATACATATAATTCTGTCCTGTGCTGGCATCGGTATAGTCATGAACAGCTCCTGCAAGCCTATATCCTTGTTCTGCTATATATTTAATTCCATTTGGAAATGTATCTACATCATCACAACGAATTTTTACATATTGAAATCCTGGTACAATCCATTTTGACCATCCCATAGGTGCAACTGAATCAGCATAACACTCTGCCCCTGCAAGGTATTTGCCTTTTGTAAAATTATCCTCCCACGGCATAAATTCCATCGAAAAATTGCTCATTGCCCCCCAATAGCCCACAGGATTATTTTTACTGTCTTTTTTTACTAATTCAGCTATTTCATCAAAATGATTATTTGCCTCATTCCATAATTCTCGAATAAATCCTTCTCCCATATCTGTGGAACCTTCTTTACCAATAACGCAAAAACTTTTTTTAGTAATGATTTCTATATTCATATTTTATTCACTCCCTGTATTCGTCAAATTCAAATTTATCTTGTGATTATTGTAGCAGAGGTTTAAATGAATGTATAGTGGATACCCTACCAGTATTAAATTTATATAGGCATAATATATCTAAAAGCAAATTATTTATTTCAAAAATTAAAAGTAAGGTGGTATGATAATAATGATGTTTTTACGAGAAGCAGGAATAACAATATGATTATTTCATACAGCAATTAAAAAAGAGGAATGAGGAAATAAAAATATGGAAAAGATATGTCCGGGGTATGATAAAACGTTAGAATATTACAATGAAAATGCAAAGTCATTTGTGGAGAGCACTGTTGCAGTGGATTTTGAAAAAACCCAGCTTAGATTTATTTCTAAGCTTAAGCCAAAAGATTATATACTTGACTTTGGATGTGGTTCGGGAAGAGATACAAAATATTTTTTGAGTAAGGGATTCAAAGTTGATGCCATTGATGGAGCAGAGGAAATTTGTAAAAAGGCAAGTAAGATTACAGGGACGAATGTAAGGCAGATGTTATTTCAGGAATTGAATGAAATTTCAAAATATGATGGCATTTGGGCATGTTCTTCTATTTTACATTTACCAAAAGCCGAATTAAAAACGGTTTTTGAAAAAATGTTAAGGGCACTTAAAGATAATGGAGTAATATATACATCTTTTAAATATAGCGATTTTGAAGGTATGAGAAATGGAAGATATTTTACGGATTTTACCATTGAAACTTTTAAGTCGTTTATAGATGGAATTTCCGGGGGAGCAGTTGAAGAATATTGGATTACCAGGGATGTACGTCCGGGAAGGGGGGAGGAAAAATGGCTGAATCTGCTATTAAGGAAGATGAGTTTCTAATTCAACATGAAGATTTTACATTAAAAGAAGAGGTTACTTATCCAAATGGTGGAACAAGCAGATTTTATGAAAATGGAGTAGATATGGTTATCATTGATAATAATATCTGCGATGTGGGAGAAAATGAGGCAGTATTTTCCTATATGCTCATTACTGATAAGCAGAATCATTACATGCATCAGTATCGAAGAGTTTTTCGTTTCCTAGGTTATTTTGGGGTGGAAGTGGATAAGTATCTGAATAGTCAGGAGTTTTCAATGCTGCCTGATTATACCCTTCGTGTAAATGACCGTTCTGAGCAGGCTGATGTTTCACCCCTTGAATTACGTTTTGAACAGAATTTTTCGAATGTTTATGGAATGAATGCATTGAAATATCTGTCCAGAGAATATGGAATTTGTGATGAGCAAGGCAATAGTTTTTTTCTGGATTATCTGGTTAACACACCAAAGGGGAAAGTTGCAGTTGAAGAGAATGGAGTTAATTATCATCATCCACAGATAATTGGTAAAGACAGGTATAAAAATCAGTTAAGAAAACAGAATACATGTGCTTTGTGGGGAATTAAATTATTTCGTTTTTCTACGGAAGATTGTGCTTTTGATAACAGAATAGAAGATGATATTAAAGAATATTTTGGAAATAATACCAAAGGCTTTATTGCAGATGGGTTAAAAGTAGAACGTAAAGTAGAACTGTATGAGCATCAGACGCTTAGCCTTGAAGAAATTCAAAGCAGACGAAATAATGGGATAAAGGCCTTTTTAGTTGTGTTGCCAACTGCTGCCGGTAAATCACGTATTGTGGAAGAAGACATTAAGGTTTTTGCACAAAATAAGCCAGATTTTAAAGGCTTGATTTTGGTTCCAGGGGTGAATACATTATCAGACTGGCAGGCAAGGGTGAAGGATTCGCTGCCTGAGTTTGAAGGTAAAATTGATGTTTGCACATATGCATATATGGCGAAACATTACATGGAAAAATCAAGTGATTATTACAAATATCTGGTAGTTGATGAAGTACAGTTTATGCCACGATTTGAAGAAGTGCTGAATAGTTTGCTTCGTATCAGTAACATTGATGTGTATGTAACCGGCAGTAATTCGAAATTTTTATCTAGTGATATTGTAACTGAATTTAGAGGCAGAGGAGATGAAATCAGAATTTATCCGTTGTCTTTTGCAGAGTTCTATGCGGCTTATGATGGAGATTATGATGATGCTTGTGAAGAATATATGATATACGGTGGTTTACCACAAGTGGCACAATTTTCTGTAGAACGCCAGAAGGCTGAGTATCTTAAAAATATTTTTACCAATGTTTATATCAAGGATGTGGTAGAGCGAAACAGAATTCAAAATGTTGATGAGATTGGAACTTTGGTGGACATTCTTGCTTCTGCCATAGGAGCCCCTACCAATCCAACCAAAATATCAAATACTTTCAGAAGTGAGAGAGGTATCAATTACAGCAATAAAACTATATCCAACCATATTGATTATTTGGCAGAGGCATTTTTGATTTCTAAAGCGGACCGGTATGATATTAAGGGGAGAAAATATGTAGGAGCAAACCTGAAATACTATTTTTCGGATGTTGGACTTAGAAATGCCAGACTGAACTTCAGACAGCAGGAGCCGACTCATATTATGGAGAACATAGTTTATAATGAGCTGCTTGTGCGTGGTTACAATGTGGATGTCGGTATTGTGGATGTATTTGCAAAGAATAGTGAGGGAAAGAGGGTTCATAAGCAGTTAGAGGTTGATTTTGTAGTGAACCAGGGCAGTCAGAGATATTACATTCAGGTGGCTTACGATATGACTTCTGAGGAAAAGCAGACGCAGGAACTTAATTCACTCCGAAATATTCCGGATTCATTTAAGAAGATTGTTATAGTAAATGGAACAAAAAAGCCTTGGAGAAATGAGGAAGGCTTTGTGATCATGGGCATGAAATATTTTCTGCTCAATGAGGATAGTTTGGAGTTTTAGTATGTTAGGAGATAATATATTCCGATATAGAAATATAAAGTTAGGAGGCAGAGAAATGGCAACGGTTGTGTATTCTAATGAAGAAGATGATATGTGTTCTTTGGTGATAGATGGAGAAGAATATGTTGAAGATGAAGAAAGGGCAATTATCCCCAAAGCTGTATTAAAACAAATAAGAGTTGAGGATATTCCGGATAATTTTCAAATTGAAATATGTGAGTCAAAAGATTCTTCAGTAATAATGGTATCTGTTCCTATGACTTTTGTAAAAGTTGGTAAAAATGAGTTTCAGGTTATTTATGATGAACTTATTACTAGAAAATATTGGGATGGACCAATAGGACTTAAACTATATATGGAGACAAAAAGGGATGTAATAGAAGAGCGTTCAAAAGAGGTAGGGGATATCCATTTAGAAAACTATGATGATGATGGAGCTTATATCCGTTTGGCATATAGTACAAAAATTTATACGGATGATATGAGTGAATTGCTGAGTAATATGGAACAGATATATGGCGAAATAGAAGGTGCAACAGATATTACTTTAGGTTCTCCGTTTTCTAAAATAGATGATTGTGCAAAAGAAAATGAATTTACAATTAAGATATTACTTCCATTGTTTCGTAAGTTGGGATTTGCAAATGTAAAATATAATCATGGAAACAAGGAATTTGGAAAAGATATTACATTTGCACGCAGAACAGAATTTGATGATTATGAGTATTATGGAGTGCAGGTAAAGTATGGAGATGTATCTGGTGGTGCTCAGGGAGAGATTAACGAATTGATTCAACAAGCGAAAGACTCTTTTTCAATGCCATATTATGATGTGTATTCAAGAAATAAAGTAAGGGTATCTAAAGTTATTATTGCGATTTCAGGAAAATTTACGCAAAATGCAGTGGAAAAAATAATAGAAGGTGTGACGGAATACCCTTTAAAGAATAACTTGATTTTTCTGGATAAGGAAAAAATAGAGGGATTAATGAGTAAGTACAATGGAATTTAAGTTTTGTGTTGAAAATATAAAGATTTGGGAGGTATTCATTCAATGGAGGGAGAAAAGAATATAGATCCATTAGTTACCATGCAACAGGAACTGTGTGATATGTGGGGGATTAACAATCAAACGAAGTATGTGTTCTATTATGATGAAAGTAATAATTGCAGAAAGTTTTGGGTTGATGATAGTAAGCAGCAGTTTAATACGGATCATACAGCTGACTTTGTGCTGGCAGGGTTAGTAAGAAAAGAGGAAGAAAAAGTAGAAGCTTCGCTTGAAACATTCCGCAAACCATTAAAGTTGCAAGCAAATGTAGAAGAGATTAAGTTTAAAAATCTGTATGCAAAAGGTGATTTTTTGCAGTGTGTGAAGGAAAGACGATTATTTGAAACTTTATCATGGATAGATAAATCGCCTTTTTATATTCATTACACTAATGTGAATAATTTATTTTATACACTTGTTGAAATATTCGATTCCATTGTAAAACCTGATGAGATAAGTGAATTTGGATATGACTATTTTAAAATGAAGAGTGTATTTTACTACATGTTTAAAGGAAAAGCAGACGCATTACAAATCTTGATGTTCAAATATAAGTACCCCAATATACAGCGAGAGGATGTAGGAGCATTTTGTAATGACTTACTGTTCTTGCTCGGGAGCAGGAGAGAAATGAAGGAGGAGGAAAAGTTTCTAGCAGGAATGCTTGCCAGGGCAGCAGAGAGTGATGAATTAGTATTTTTACATGATAACGATGATTATGTTATGCAGGAAAACTATGCGGAATTCTATGCTGACCCTATCCGAAAATATCAGAAGTCAAGGCACATATTTGATGAGGAAACGACAGTACAGGACATAGTAAAAAAGCAGATAGCAATGGGGGAGAATATGGAAGATAATTTCAAGTTTGTGAAATCAGAGGCAGACATATTCGTGCAGTTATCGGATGTAGTAGCAGGGATTCTGGGCAAACTGTTTAAATACATAAATTCTACGAGCGTAAATCAGCGCAGAAAAGATGTTCAAAGCTTATCACAGATTCAGGTTGATAACATTTTACTCATTGATAAGCTACGTATAGAAGCAGATCGAGAGAATCCGGGATTTTTATGTTCGATTGGTCCATGGGATGGGATAGGAATACTTAACAGGTTTTTTGAAATGGTAAGGAGCAGAGAAGAAAAATAGTTATACAAATGATACATAGATAGAAAGGAAGGCTGAGTATGAGCAAATTATTTATTATTGGTAATGGTTTCGATAGTGCCCATTGTTTGGCTACATCATATGACGAATTTAGAAAATATTTATGCAATACATATATGAATGGTAAAAGTGGAGAGGATTATATGCCAATGGTTCCCACCGTTACTATGGGACCTAAAGGGGAAGAGATTTGTGATATGGAAGAGGTTGCAGAGTTTCTTGTTTATCTTATATCTATAGCTGAACCAAATGGAAGTAAATGGAGTGATTTGGAAGCTTCATTGGGACGATTGGATTATGATGAAGCTTTTGATATGTTACCTGAAGAATTTGATGATGATGGCGATATAAATTATTGGAGGGAATTATACAATAATGAAGATATGGCTTCAAATCTATATACCATTGTTTCGTATGTGAAGGATTTATTTGCTGAATGGGTTGATGATATAGATATTGAAATTGCAAAAGCAAAACAGGGATTTCTTAGTCTAATTGAACCGGAGGATATTTTTTTGACATTTAATTATACAGCAACCTTGGAAGAAGTATATGGGATTAATGGAGATAATGTATGCCATATACATGGAAAGCAGGGTGAAAATATACTCTTTGGACATGGAAATACAAAAGATTATACAGACGAGTATATGAGTAAAAATATTGGTTCGGAGAACTCATTGTCAGAATTAGATAACTTTTTAAAAAAAGATACAAAACAGGCATTGAAAGAACATAAACTTTTTTTTGATGGTATTGATGATACGATAAAGGAAGTTTATTCCATAGGATTTTCTTTTGCAGATGTTGATTTGATATATATATAAGAAATATGTAGGAAATTGTCTGTGGATGCGGTGTGGTACTTAAATGATTTTAATCCGTCTGATATTCCAATGTTTCAAACAAAGTTAAGGAAATGTGGGTTTAAGGGGAGATTTGCGACATTTAGTGTGTGAAATGGTAGACATCAGAGAAGAAAAATAGATTGAATCAGGAGGTATGATGATATGGATGTTTTTGCAATAGAAAAAGGAAAAGCACTGGAACTTTCGGTAGATGAATTTGAAAAACAGACATGCCATGAGTATCCTTACTACAGAACATAGAAGGATAAAAGACTTTCACTATATGCGATTTGTCCGGAATGTGGAAATCCTATACAGATTGTAAATATGTATGGAGAAGAAATGATGCAGAATGTAACTCGTAAAATAACCCTTTATGGGAAACATACAGGACGAGCGGTAGAAGGTTTTCCATATTGGAATGAAGCAGAGATGAAAAACTGCTCATTATATAAGCCATCGCCATTGGGTAATACGGAAATAAGAACAAAAACAGAAGAGTCCGAAGAAATAAAGGATATTATCGAAAAGAATTGGAGAAAGATAAAGCAGGATATTAGAGGTATAGTGGGAGTAAATCTAACGAATAAAGAAATGGACCATATGTATGAGGTGTTTATGGATTCTCGTGTGTATAGTTATAGAGCTGTTAATAAATACAATATACCCTATGCTATGATTAGATATCAGGAAGCAATATCAATCTATCGCACTTTTCTATTTGACTCTCCTATGAGTGAAATTGTCAAAGACAGAATCAAATGTAATAGTAAGTATTTTGAAATTCCAGATAAGGAAATAGTGAAAAAGGGAAGCGGATTCTATAACATTGGCATCTATTTTACAAAGTACCAAAGGAAAGAACACAAGCAATATATACACATGGTAATATATGAAGCTGATGGGTATGGAAAAGAGGGTAGAAATATTATTTTAGAGGAAAGCATAGAAATGAAATCATGGATTTATGAGTGATTGTTAACGAAGAGCGAAAACACTATATATTCTTATGATAAAAAGAAGCTCTTTGCAAAACTGGATATGTGCAATATTGGGAGGTAACAGAATGTTTATTAGCAAAGTCAAAATTCATAATTTTAAATGTTATAGAGATTTTGAAATTACGCTTGAAGAAGGCTTGAATATTGTTGTCGGGGATAATGAAGCGGGAAAGTCTACAATAGTTGAAGCTATAAACCTGGCACTAACCGGAATTCTTAGTGGAAAGAGTATTTGGAATGAAATCTCACAGTATATTTTTAATAAAGAGGCAGTTGATGAGTATATTGCATCGTTAAATGCAGCCCCTATTGCACTTCCATACATAACAATAGAAATATTTTTCGGTGGAGCTGAAAATCCTCTGATGAATGGGGATGCAAATTCTGATAGAGATAATAATGCGGAAGGATTTTGTTTTAGAATAGCATTTAATGACAAATATGCAGATGAATATGAGGTATTAGTGCAACAGGGAGATGTTAAAAGCTTACCGATTGAATATTATGATATTACTTGGACAACCTTTGCCAGAGATGTAATCACAACACGTAGTATACCTTATAAATCAAGTTTGATTGATTCGTCTGAATATAGATATCAAAGTGGAAATGATTTGTATTTGTCGAGAATTATAAAGGGGTCATTGGAACCGGAAGATATAACATCTATTGCACAGGCACATAGAAAAATGAGGGATACATTTATTAATGATCCATCAATAGAAGCCATTAACAACAAAATAAATCAGGACGCTAGTTTGACAGATAAAAAAATAGCATTATCAGTAGAACTGGTTACTAAGAATGCATGGGAGAATAGCCTTGTTACACAATTGGATGAAATACCGTTTCATTATGTGGGAAAGGGAGAGCAATGTGTTGTTAAGACGGAACTTGCATTAGCAAAACGTACTTCGCAAAATGCAAGTATCATTTTGTTAGAAGAACCAGAAAATCATTTATCACATACAAGAATGAATCAATTGATTAAATGTATTTCGGAACAATATGCAGAAAAACAGATACTTATTTCAACACATAGTAGTTTTGTTGCAAATAAGTTAGGGTTGGGGAAAGTGATGCTGCTTGATAACTTAAGGATAAGAAAATTTTCTGAACTATCGGAAGATACATATAATTTCTTTAAGAAGGTGGCTGGGTATGATACGTTGCGAATGATTTTATGTAAGAAAGCTATTTTGTGTGAAGGAGATTCGGACGAGCTGGTGATTCAAAAAGCATATATGCAACTTAATGATGGGCGGTTGCCGATAGAGGATGGTATAGAAGTGATTTCCGTAGGTGTATCATTTTTACGTTTCCTTGAGATTGCAGATTGTATTCAGACAAAAATTGCGGTTGTTACAGATAACGATGGGGATTTGGCAGCTATCAACAAAAAGTATGAAAATTATATAGGTGCAAATCAGAAAGATTATATAAAGATATGTGTTGATGATGTTGTGGACACAGGGACACTTAAGATTGGCAAGAGTGATTATAATTACAACACTTTAGAACCGAAACTTTTGAAAGCTAATGGTTTAGATAAGTTAAATCGTATTTTTGGTACTGATTATACGGATGAGGACGATTTGAGGAAATTTATGAAGCATAACAAAACGGAATGCGGATTGAAAATCTTCGAATCTTCTGAACAGATAGAAATACCGGAATATATTTTGGAGGCTATCAAATGGTAAATAGATTGATAATTGCGGCAGCAGGATCTGGTAAAACTACATATTTGGTTAGACAGGCGATGCAACAATCGGACAGTGTGTTAATAACAACATACACTATTGCTAATGAACTGGAAATCCGAAAAAAATTTGTAGAACTCAATGGTTGTGTTCCGCATAATGTTACCATACAAACATGGTACTCTTTTCTTTTGCAGCATGGGGTTCGATCATTTCAGGGAGTGGTCTTAGATGATAAGATTAACGGTATGATATTAGTCAATGAAAAGTCTGGAAAAAAATATGATGGGAAATATGGTCCAGTATATTATGCAGAAGATGACTATAGAAAATTCTATTTCACGGATGGAATGAAAATGTATTCTGATAAGATTGCAAAATTTGTATGTCGTTGTGAAAAGGAGACTAAAGGAAGGGTTTCGCAAAGAATTAGCAGGATTTATCCTAAGATATATATAGATGAAATTCAAGATTTGGCGGGATATGATTTAGACATCATAAAAAGTATGTTGCAAGCGGATTGTGATGTGACAATGGTAGGAGATCCCAGACAGGTAACATATCATACGCATAATGAAGCAAAGTATAAGAAGTATGCAGATGGTAAGATAGAAGAATTTATTATAAGTGAGTGTAAAAAAATAGATTGCATTATTGATAAAGAGACTTTGAATGATTCTTACAGAAATAACCAAAGTATATGTTCATATTCATCGCAGTTGTATGAAGAATATGGCGAAACTGGAACAAAGCAATTTGAGGTTACTGGACATGACGGAGTTTTTTTAGTAAGACCAGATGATATTGATGCATATTTAGAAAAATTTAAACCAATGCAACTAAGGGAGAAGAGAACAGTAAAAGTGAATGACGCATATGCAGTAATAAATATGGGTGAGGCTAAAGGATTGACATATGATAGAGTCCTAATTTATCCAACCGGTACAATGAGGAACTGGATGATGGACCATTCAAAAAAATTGCAACCCAAAACAAGGTCTCAATTTTATGTTGCAATAACAAGAGCAAGATATAGTGTGGGAATTGTTTTTGATTATGATGAAAAAACAAATATTGAAGGCGTGGAAAATTATCTGTAATTTGACAAGAGTGTTGTATATTAAGTGAATTATAACAGCAATAAACTGTGACATATACGAAGGAGGAGCATAAAATGTTTTTTTTCATTTATAGCGAAATAGGCGAACTAGAACATAATGCCATTGTAAAAAGCGCTTTTGAAAAGATGATGTTCGAAAAATTGCAGTCGGAAGGATATTGTGATATTAATCCACTAATAGGGAGACCGAGAACCTCTAAATCTGAAATAGAAAATAATTTGAAGAAATTAGATTCTCCATTGGCTAAAGTTTTTGCAGGAAGGTATGCTACAAATACTGAGGAACTCGAAAAAATAATGCTACCAGTACTTAAAGAACTGGAAGAAAAACTATCAAAAAATAAAAGTTCTTTTGATGAATACAACTACTTTGCCATTATTTATTTTATCTTTCAAATGTACAAATCTGTTGATAAGAAGCTTGATTGTGTAAAAGAGTTATACACAACTTGGAATGAGCACGAGCAAGAGTATGATATCAGGATGTCAAACGGAATAGTTTTTGATGCGGCTAAGGTTGAGGTGAATTTTATATCTTCAATTAATCAGTACGTAGATTTTTTGGGACAAATTAGAAAAAAAGAGGAGAAACTGTTTTTTCGAGGACACAGTAAAGTTTCTTATGATTTGAAACCGTCTTTATTTCGAAAAGAAGAATGGTTATCAAATGAAAAGAAAATGTATTTAGAATTAATGGCGAAATGTCCTTATGAATTCGAACGATTAGAATCACATATAGAAAAATTGGCAGAAATGCAACACTACGGTTTGCCAACAAGATTGTTAGATGTCACTCAGAATCCATTGGTTGCACTCTATTTTGCATGTGAATCCCAGCATTCGTATTATGGCGAGATAATAATTTTTTCACAGAGTTTGGATTCTATAAAATATTTTCAGAGTGATACTGTTGCAATGCTAGCATCCCTTCCTTTGTTTACTAAAGATGAGCAAATGCAATTTTACCATTCAAGTTTTGTCAAGTCTTCAAATGTGAATGATTTTAATGATAAAGTTGAACGCCTTGTTCACGAGGTGAGAATGGAACGTCCTGGTTTTAAATCGGAAATAAGAGCAGAGGATATAAGAGATGTTGTTGTTTGCATTCCTGCAAGGAAGAATAGAAGAATTGATAATCAAGAAGGTGCATTTATTGTTTGTGGACTGCTTGAGGAAACATATGGTGGTAAAAAGTATAATACATTATCAAATTTGCGATTAAAGTTGGATAATAAAAAGATTACAATTTGCATTATTGATAAAAAAGCTGAGTTACTAAATGAGTTGGAAAGTTTGGGGATAAATAAAGCAAAGATTTATCCGGAAATAGATGATGTTGCTGATTATATAAAAACACATGTTAATATACCGACATAATTATTAAAGAAATTTGATAAGAAGAATGGGGGAGAAGGTACGGATGAATAAGCAACAATTTGATATGGATATACAAGCAGCAGACAATAATTCTTTGAGAATTGGTGCTGCAAACAGAATTGTTCAGCTCTTGCAGAAACTTCGCTACAGTAATAATGAGAATAGTGCGAAAAGATGGATATGGGAGTTATGCCAGAATGCCAAAGATGTCTGTAATTCTACAGGAAAAGTAAAAATAAGCATTAATTATGATGAAATGCAGAGAAAAGTGTTTTTTCGACACAATGGTAAGGCTTTTTCAATGGATAATATATTATCGCTTATCAATCAGGCTTCTTCTAAGGATCGTAATGATGGTAGTGAGAGAAAAAGCGGAAAGTTTGGAACGGGATTTATTACTACACATCTGTTATCAGAAGTAGTTAATATTTCCGGACTTCTAGAAGTTGGTGACGAATATTCTAAGTTTACTATTTCTTTAGACCGCACAGGAAAGGAAAAAAATGAAATTATAGCAGCTATGGAGAAGGCTGTTGGTGATTTGGGAAGTTGTACACCTGTTGATTTCTTAGATTTTGATGAAGACGAATATAATACTGTATTCGAGTATGAGCTAGACGAGTACGGGATGAAGACGGCACGAGATGGATTGGAGAGTTTGAGAGTATCAGCAGCATATGTTCTTGCTATGCTTCCTGATATTGAGGAAATTACTGTTGAAAATACTGGAGAGAAGTTTCGGTATAAGAGAGAAGTGAAATGTGGATTAGAAAATGCAACTGTATCTGAAATTGAAGTGGAGCAGCAAGGTCATTGTTGTAATAAATATGTATTAGGAATGACAGAGGACAATGTTTCTATTTATATAGCATTGGAGCATATGGATGATAATATGAAGATTCTTCCATTTTCTGAGAATCAATCCAAATTGTTTTGTGATTTCCCTTTGATTGGAACAGAGGATTTCCCTTTTCCAGTTTTAATTAGTTCTCCATATTTTAATCCCACAGAACCAAGAGATGGGGTGTTTTTGACATGTAAAAATATGGCGAGAATTGATGAAGAAATAGAAGCTAATCGTAATATTGTAGAGAAGGCATGTGGTTTGTATAAGCAACTGTTGAAATATGCAGCAGAGAAAAAATGGGACGGAATTTATAATATCACCAAAGTGACTTCTTACAGTAAGAAAGAATGGTATGACGAAGAATGGTTGGAAGAAATAATTACAAAGTGTAAAGATGTAATACTGCATATCCCGATTGTTCACACAGCATGTGGAGATATGAAAGCATTGTTAGATGATTGGGATGATCAACAGTTGTTTATTATTTCCGATAGAAATACAGAAACACGTGAAAAAATATGGGAACTATTAAGTCATATGATTCCAGGTATGATCCCTCAGAAAGAAGATTTGCATGAATGGTATCATTCCTTATGGTCAGGATGCAACAGTTATACATTTGAAACATTATCGGAACAAGTGAGTTATTTCGAAAATGTAGATACATTAGTGACCAAATTGGATCATATTGATTGGAGGGATTGGTTAGATGAATACTATGTTCTTATTGATGAAAATGAAAAATGGCAGACATATGTAAAAAATAATCAGCTAAGTATTCTGCCAAATCAGAGAGGAGACTTCTGTAGTGTAGCTAGTCTATGTTTTGACGTTGATATTCTGGAAGAATACAAAGATATTCTAATGGATTTAGGAAAAGACATAAAAGCAAAGTTATTACATTTGGATTTTGAGCGTAGTGAATGGTTTCATTGTGCAGAGATCAATAATGGTCAAATGTTAGAACTGATTGAAAAACAGTTAGAACAGGCGGAAAAAGAAGAAAAAGAACGTGTTTATCAAAAAATAACTTTTATGTATAACGATTCTTTCGACGGTTTGGATTCACAGAAAAAGATATGCAATTATGCGAGTAGTGTATTGGAATTAGAGTTGGAGATGCATGAGGTTAAAGCAATTTCTGAAAAACTGTTGCATGAAGCTTTAAAATATACGATAACAATGGTTGCAGATAGAATAAGCGAATACAGCACGGTGGTTGGACTGGCTGAACATTTGGATACTTCTAAGGAAGAAGCTGCTATGTATTTGACAAATTTTATAGAATTTGTAGTTAAGCAGGGATGGGATAATCTTATTAATAAGGTCACAAAACCAATACTTCCAAATCAGAATGGTAATTTTACAATTAAGGAAAAAATCTTTCTTGATAATGAAATGGATGAAACATTAAAGGAGATAGCCTGTATTGCCGGATATGATATTAGAGAAGAATTGTTGATGAAAGAGATATATTTGGAACTTCCAGAGAATCGTCAGAAAACAAATAAGGATATAGCCGGCTATATTACCGAATTTGTGCAAGATAATAGAAATACAAAGGAACCGGAAATACGTAATGCTTTCCATAAACTTTTGCTTTGGATAAAGGATCATCAAAGTGAGGCGGAAAATATTTTACCAATTCTTTATGCAAATAAACACTATTTGTATGATGACGACGACATTGCCAATAATATTAGGCAAGCAGAAACATTTACAAATATAATGAGTAAGTATGATATTGATTCCCCTGAACAGTTGGAAGCAATAATCAGGCAAGGCACTAAGGGTGCTGTGGTCGATACGGCTTTGTCAAAGGAAGCTGTTACGGAGGAAGTTCTGTTGCAATATGGAATCGATTCGCAAGAAGCATTAGATATGGCGTTTTCCAATTCAGAGTTTGCAAGCCAATTTATTAGGGAATCTAGGCATGAAATAAGCACATATGAGTATGTAAAGAAAATTCTGGAGAGAGCTCAGAAAAATGTTCTTTCATTTTTGAATGAGCAACAGGAATATGACCTTTCGGATATACAGAAGATTGCGGACACAATATTTGTTGTTAAAAAGAATGGAAAGCAGATATATGTGTTGGCAAGACCATCCGATGGTGGAGAAGTCAGAATTTATTACCGAACAGAAATGGATATTTTAGACTATTCTATGGACTGGGAACTTTGGGTGGAAGATGGAAAAAAGGAACCACAAAAGATTACTTTCGGTAAAATGATTAAATTAACTGGTCTTAACAGAATACCGTTGAAAGGAATGGGATAAATATGGGTGTTAATGAGGATAGAGTGTTCTACATAGTTGAGAATAATGTGCTGGATAATGTGATTTGCAGAGCTTTGGAGCTTCGCCCGACAGAACTTGCAAAATATATTTGTGGTCTGACCAATAATACTGGAGGATACATTTTTCTTGGAGTTGAAAAACAAAATGGATGCATGAAGAAGGTAGGGTGTCAAAAAACTTTTAATGTGGATGGTGTAATAGAAATGGTAAAAGCTCAGCTAGATCATGAAATATCCATGAATTATGGCTTTGTATCGGTAGGTGGTGTTGATATATTTGCTATTGAAGTTGCGGAAAGTGACAAAAAGATTTTGCTGGAAGGAAAGTACTTTGTATATGAAAACAATGATGTTGAGGAAAAGGTTGTCAATCAGAATGATGAGCCTATAACATTATTTATCTCCTATACGGAGTGTGATGCACCAATTGTGGATATCATTGAAAATAAGATAAAGGAAAGACTAAAAGACAGGATTAGGATATCCAGATATACAGAGTTGCAGTACAAAGACAGTTTTATGGCATTTATGAACACGATACAGGACCATGACTTTGTATTGACTGTTGTTAGTGATACATATTTGAGGCGTCAGGCATGTATGTATGAAGTTGGAGAGATTATTAAGGACCATCATTATAAAGACAGGCTATTATTTGTTGTGCTGAGTGAAAAAGAACGAAAATATTATGGTGAGGATGCACCAGAAAAGATAGGACCAACTATTTATAAAGGGGCAGAAGAACGATTGGAATATGTGGATTATTGGAAGAGACGCTATGATAATTTAGAAAAGAGAATGAGAGAAATCAATGATCTTGAGGCGGTTAGTAAAGCTTCCGTGGATTTAAAAATAATAGGGCAGATATTCCGTAAAGATATGAGTGAGTTTTTGGACTTTCTGTCTGATGAAAATGGTAAGAGTTTCGAGAAGTTATATGTAAACAATTTTGATGAAGTTATAGCGTGGGTGAAATAATAATACGGGGGGATTCCAATATGGATGATAAATTTAGGATGAAGCGAGAATTTGAATTAAAAGAAGGATTATACTTTGTTCATGGGTATTATCTAAGTGGATGGAGAGAGAATGATATAGAGGAGTTATATCGTGACCAGATGATATTGATGCAAGACAGCATGGATGACATATATGATATTGATGCTTATGATATAAATCTGAGAGAAATGCGTATGGAAAATCAAATTATGATTCCGGAAGGAGAGTTTGTGTATTACGATGGTAGAGAATTTCAAACAGCAGAGGATAATCCCACATCCATTGTGCATACGGAACTTAATAAGCAGCTAATCAGAGCGATTGGATTTCAAAATTACGGAAATCAGCCCAAGGAAGAAAATGAAGATATATCAGACGTATGTTCATATCATATAAATGTTGGACATGGAAACTGTAGCATTATCGTTTTTCGCGAAAATGGTTCATACAATATGTGGATGGTAGACTGCTCGGTATTTGATTTTACCAATAAGCATAATTACAGTTCTAATTTGGAAGATTGTTTACAGTCTATTTTCAATAAGTTTGGAATAGACAGAATATCAAAATTAATGATTACACACCTGCACTATGACCATATTAACGGAATCGAATATTTAATTAAAAGAGGATGGATTGATTCCAATACAGAAGTATGGATGAATATACAATATCCTTGGAAACAGCCTACATATAATCGTATTTTATTACAACTAAGTGCATTAGGAGTTAAATTTATAGATCCGATTATTGGTAATTCTACAAAAAATATCCATATTCTGTATCCGGATGTCAGCTACAACAAAAAAAACAAGGCACCAAAGAACAATATCAATAATGCATCTGTTTTATATCAGATATGTTTTGGGGAAAATAGAATGCTATTTACAGGAGATATTGAGACGGAAGGTTGGGAGAATGTATCAACTTGTATGCCCAATTTATGTAAAACAACGTATTACTGTATATCACATCATGGAAGTATTACAGGACATATTCGAAGTAATTGTATGCCAGCAAATCGTTGTATTACAACACTAGCAGACTGTGCCGAATTAACAAGTTTACAAGTATTAATGGGTAGAGACGGAGCATATAAGGGGGTGTACAGCAGAAAAGTTCTTGGAGATTTTAAAAATATAGAAGAAACAGAGAAAGCACAGAAATACTTTTGTCTGGACTGGAAAACAGGGAAAGCGCGTAGTGTTTAGTTTAGATAATATGAAGTGTCCCCACATTTGTAACAACGTGGATTTATCTGTATACTAGAGTTTGGTATGAACAATGGTAACATGGATTACCGAATACGGAAAGAAAAATGGAAATGGCAGAAAATGTACGAAAATGTAGAACTTACAAAGTAAAAAAATCATACGTAACTGATTGATCGGCTCCGCAAGAACAATATGAAAGAGGCTGCGAACAGTATATTTGAAATGGTAGCGTATGCCGATGCAATGGAGAAAAAATGGATTCGGTCTTAGAGGGACTAGGGACGGTAAAGGACCAGCTCCGTAAGATGGAAGAGCGGGAGGCGGAGAAAGGGCTGCAACAGTCACTTAAAAGGGCAGTAAATAAGCTGGAAGAGGACTGTCAGGCTATGAAAGAAAAGCTGTTTGAGGTCAAGACAGAGATTAAGGCAAAAGCAGGGGAGATTGTAACAGCGGTAAAGCAGAAAGGGAAAGCTGCCTTAAATAAAGTGGCGGAGTTTCTTGGGATTAAGAAGAAATTAGAAAATATTCGCCAGAACGTGCAGGAATCCATAGCAGATGTGGATAAGAGCATTGGAAAGATTGACGCTTTCGGCACAGGCATGAGGAAAGCCGGACAGAAGATCGCCAACACGTTCCGTACTTTTGCAGATGAACCGGAAAAGGAGTATGGGGAGAAGAAGTTCTCAAAGACGGAACTGATAAAGAAGCCGTTTCAGGCTAAGAGAAAGCTACTGTCTGGTATCCTGAACTGTGCAGATGCCGCAATAGAAAAGACAGAACGGCTTGCCGCAGATGTGAAACAGTATCAGACGGATAAGGCAGAATGGGAGACAGCAGGTATTGGCAATGCGGAGGCTGCAAATCCGGTTGAACTTGCAGTAGTGGCAGAGCCGGAGTTTCAGTATGGGGCAGAGGCTTTTGAGGCACACCAGCAGGAAGCAGAAAAGGCAATGACAACGGATAAAGCAGCAAAGAGTGTGCCTGTACAGAGCGAAAAAAGCCGATAGAGAAAAGTCCTCTTGAATTGAACTATAGTTTGATTCAAGGGGACTTTTCATATATTTATTGGTCGTTTTCTGCAAAAATGGGGCACTTTCTGCAAGGTATATTGTTTTTATAGCTCATACGTTTATACTGGATTTAAGTGAGGGGTTACAGATTAAGAGGTGTTTAGTATCTAAGGTTCTTTCATATAAAAATGGAGAAGTTTTTAAATCATATGAAATACAATAAGTTATTCTATAATATATAAAATATGTTAGGAAAGAAGGGGTGAAAGAAATTTTTTGATAATATATTTATAGGATAATCTGTATTTATTAAAATTTTATACGAGGAGGTTTTTGTATGGTTAAAGGAGTTAAGAAAGTTATTGCGTTTGCATTAGCATTGACTATGTTAATGGGAATGGGAACTATTGCGTTTGCAGCAGAAAATGAAAGTGAACCAGTATGTGCCGAAGAAAATACAGTGGATTCTAAAGATGTAGTTGTTGATTCGAAAATTATTGATGATATTTTGAGTTCCGGATTAGTAGAATCAGTATCATTTACTGAAAATGTGGTATCTATTGAGTCATTAAATGGAAGATTTGCAATAAATCAAGTAACCGATGAATCGGCATTAGCTTCAGTAGCAGGAGATCAATATGAACCAAATAATTCATTTGCAACTGCTACATCAGGACTTATGGGAAGAAAGATTGCAGCTACACTTTATGAGGGAGATGTTGATTGGTATGAGATCAATATAACGGATACATCTTTAGATTATGCGTTTATTCTAATGAATATCCCTAACGGTTGTGATTACGATATGGTTGTTGTAAATAGTGACGGTGCAGGATATGCGAAATTTCAGGAGGGAACAACTGCTGAATCTTTTTACTTAACATTTAATGAAATAGGAACTTTTTATGTTGGAGTGCAAGCTTATTCTGGATACAGTACCTCTCCATATTGGCTTTATTATGGACCCGCGATACAAAATGGAAGTACTGGATGGCGTGATCCGGGGTTAAGCTACAATTTTGGAAATGTTCCTAGAGGAAGTTCGGCTAAGAGTGTTCCAGCACAAAATATTAATTTAACTAATGACAGCTCGATACCCGATGGAGCTGTATTATCCAAAATAAGAATCACAGATGAGGGTACTAACCGTGAGTGGGCTGGTTTTTATAAGTATTTAAGAACTTCATCTGGGAATACTTTTTCACAGATTGGCAATCTTGAAGTAATGACAATTCCAGAAGATCAGTATTATGTTAAGCAGAATTGGTCATTATGGGGTACGGTACAGTATAGTCAATATTTTACTTGGCAACCTAGATATTTCATTGAATATAAGTTTGTAGTTGCTCCACAGACATTGTTTTATGTGAATTAAAACATATAATACTAGGATTTTTGTCGATAACGACAAAAATCCTAGTACCTTTAAGTATAATTATTTCGGAGGGAAACATTATGTCGGTAAATGGTATTGATAATAATACTGGAATTAACTCGAATTATATGACGGGTAAAAAGAGAGTTTTAGATAAGAATTTTAATAATCAAATAGAAGATATAAACAGAGGAAGTAAAGTGAATGAACCGTTGATGTCTTTTTCAAATCCACAGACAGGGGAGAGTGTTGAGATACATCTTTCAGACATTTATTCGGATGATACTCCAATTTACATATTAAAAGGCAAGACCGCAGAGGGAGAAGAATTTGAAAGGAAGCACCATGCTTGGATTATAGATCCAAGAAACTGCAGCTATGCTGAGCTTATGATGCTTAATCAGGAAACGGGAAATACATCTTTAGGAGATAAGCAGAGAGCAGATATCCTGTTTGAAAAGACTGGAGCGAAAAATTATTTAGATAAGGCAGACTACAGTACAGCGATAAAGGATGTTATGGAGGAATATAAAAGTTCCGGAAATTGGGACGCTTACCTTGCTATGGACAAGTGGCAGCAAAGTCTTAATGACTACACATCCGTGCCGGTGTATTTTGACCGCAGTATTATGGGACAAAATACAATGGAACGAAATGGAGTGAAAGGTTCCTGCAGTTTTGCAACAGTCAGGACAGCAGAAGAAATACAAAAAGAAATTGATGATAGAGTGAAAGCGGCAGAGAAGAATGGACCAACTTTACGAGAGGCATTAGCAAATGCTTTTCCAAATGCAGTAAATACTCTTTATAGTTTTGTGGGATCTTCTGTGGTTATGACATTTGATGAATATGTGAAAGCGATGGAAGAAATGTTAAGAAAATCCGAATATGAAAAAGTTTAAAAAGTTGTTAAGTGTAATATCACTTGGAGTATTATTGGTTACAAATATAGGACGGTATCTGCAAAGGTAATTGAAGTTTAAACAAATTTTGCTAGTATTAAAGATACAATTAAGATAAAAATTCTGGAAAAGAATAATGAATGAAAACTGATGGAGGTAATAAGATAATGAGTTTAGGAATGGTAGGAACAAATTATGGAGCAGGTGTGAATTATAATAAGTACTCTGCTGCTAAAACAAAAGCCAAAAGTGATAAGACATTTGAAATGGGGAGTGCTACAAGAGAGGCAACTGGTAATGGTGATGGGAAAAACATTGGAGTAATGGCGATTGGTAATCAGGCATATCTGGCGCAATACTCAGAAAATTCTACTCTGGCAAACCCAATTGTTAAAGTTGGTGATTACGAAATAAGCGTTAATGATGTTGATCCTGAAAATGCAACAGAATTTGAAATGTTTGCACTGATGTCCCATTTAGACAAAACGGGTCAATCACGGAATGAGGGGATGAGTTCTTTTTCAAAGATGAGAACGTATTCACAACAGGCAGAACGTAATGGTTTTTGTAGTGGTATTGCTGATGCTAGTGAAGCATGGAACAGCAAACGAGATTGGACTAAAATTATTGAAAATGCAAAAAAAACATATTCACAATCATTAGTACCGGAAATATATGCGTTAACAAAAAAATGTGTCAGTTTATTAGATGTTATGCAAAAGTGGATAGAAAATAGAAAATAGAAATATTTCTGAATATAATTTTTATCAGATACTTTTTTGATAGAGGGGGTGGGTAAAAAACTAAAGTTTATTGGAAGGAGGGATATTTTGATTTTTAGAAAATAGTCACGGTAAATGTTGAAAGTTGATTTGTGGACAGATTTATGAAAGGATATTATTAGATGAAAAAAATAATTAAAAATTTAATGGGAATTGCTTTGGGATTAATTTTATCAGTAACTTGTGGTAGTACGATTGTACACGCTGCACCAGCTCCTTCATTGACATCTGTGTCTATTACGGATGTTACTGCTGACCAAAATGATAAAGTGTATATTGAGGTTACAGAAGTTGGAACAAGTAAAATGAGATTCGTATATTGCAATAATCAACTATTAGAAGAAAATCTTAATGAAATGGTATCATTAGATTTTAATGGTGATAGAATTATTGATGGATACAGAAGGTATTTTTACACTGGTTATAGTGTTTCAGATCTCTATCCAGGTTTACAATTTAATGTTAGAGCCGAATTCACAAATGCTATGTATCCATGGGATACTAAATATGCAAATCAGGTCTTTACATTTAATTAAGTAATAGTTCGGCGTGAAAATTTTACTTACATTAGTTGATGATAGTCAAAAGCTTTCAGGCGATTATGGAGAAATCTGTAGTCGCCTTATTTTTTGGTAAAGGCAAGCGGAGAATTTGACGTTTATTATGTGTCAAGGCAGAAAGGGTAATCTCTGACATCATGGAAGCATTTTAGATAAAGTAAAAACTATTTTTGACCGTTTTCTGCAATAAAAATTACATGAAGTGGACTAAAACCAGTCCCTTTTCGATAGCTCTATTGAATACAATACTTTAAAAAGAACCGAAACGGGTTCAGAAGTGTGGTGATGATATGGAGCAGAAAATAAAGCAGGATGAAATATTTATCGGGCAGAACATCAGGCGTATCAGAAAAGAAAAAGGTATGCGGCAGACTGAAATGGTAGCATTGATGCAGTTAGAGAATGTCCCATTGACAAGGGAGGCGTTAGTGAAGATAGAAAGAGGAATACAGCACATACAGGCATCACAGCTTAGAGCGATCAGAAATATATTGGGTACAACGTATGATGAATTGCTGAAATAAAAAAGACAGATCGGTGTGATCTGCCATATACTATCATATTTTACATATCTATCCGAATGATAACAATTCTTTTATTGCTGCTGTATATGAATTTGAAGAGGAAACGATTTCTTTCAGCGTACATTCATTACAGTCCGGTATTTGTGAAAGCATACTGATTTTATGCTTTTTCCATAAGTAAGCAGCATTTTTCCCTGGAAGAATCTCAAAAATGAATTTATCCTGCCAATCGTTCAATACAAGCCCATTTTCTTTCAGAATAAAATAGGTCTGCATGGTAAGGCTGTAATCCTTCTGGCATATAAGGTATAAGTCATTCGCTGTCATATGTTTAAAGTCATCTATGCATGATATGTTGTTGCGGAACAGCAGTGGGTATATTTTAGATGAAAACTGATACTTGCTAAAATACTCTTTGATAGACAGCATAGATCGTATTTCAATATTGTATTCCTGACAGATTTGTTCCAATTCTAAAATGGTTTTTTCTCCTAAGTTCCGAAAATGCAGAATATCTTCTTTGGAATAGGAGGAAAGCTGCGAAAGGTACATAACACCGTTCCGTATCAAGGCATTCTGCAATCGCTTCGACATGGGGACATCATAAATTGATATTTCGTTACTTGGCGGCAGCAGATAGCCTAAAGCGTTCAATTCATCAATCAGGGGTTCAATATTATAATTTTTTGGAAATTTATTTATAAGAGTAATATAGTTTTGTCCTGCAAGTTCCGAAACCGTTGTCAAACCTATGCTTTTTAAGGCAGATTTAGAGTCGGCAGAAATGTTTAAGTCTTGTATTTTCATGTCTGTATCATGCTCCTTTATTCTTAGAGGTTGAAATGAAAACAAACCTAGTATATCACTTTTTTTGAAAAAATAAAACAAGAATGGACTAAAATGGGTTCTAATTTTATAATCTTGATTGTTGAAATTCCGGTTTGTGTCATTTTCTGCATAATATGGTCGATTTCTGCAATTTAGTTGACTAATGCGCTGAAGAAAAATAAAATAATAAGGGATTTTATAGGTTTTTCGTATATAGTCTTTCCTTATTATGAACGCAGGAAAGAGTTAAGGAATTGAGCAAGATGTGTCGAAATACAATACAGTGGGGTATAAAATATCAAGGACAGACTGCAGTTAAATAGCAGGAAAGGAGGAGACAACATAGATGTTCAAAATTGCAATATGTGATGATGAAAGTTTTTTTACAGAAGAACTAAGAGAATTGCTCTCCAGCTATATGATGGAAAAAGATCTTGTTTTTGAAATAGATACATATAGTTCCGGGGAGGCATTGATAGAATTAGGAATTGAGGTAGTGCGGTATAATATTGTGTTTTTAGATATCAATATGGAGAAAGTTGATGGTATAAAGACGGCTGAGATGGTCAGAAAAGTAAGCCGGGAAGTATTTATAGTATTTGTGACTGCATATGTGGATTATTCGCTGGAAGGATACCGATTAGATGTTGTAAGGTATTTGTTAAAGGGTAATGCCAATTTTCAGAGCAAAGTTAATGAGTGTATGGATGCAATTTTTGATAAGATGAATTATTCCGTGACGAAAAAGAAATTTGACTTTAAGGAGGGCAGAAAAGAACTATCACTGGAAAGATTATTGTATATCGAGAGTAATCTGCATTTACTTGAGTTTCACGTTATGGAGGACACGGAAACAGTTTATACCATGTATGAGACATTAAATGTGTTGGACGATATGCTTTCAGAAAATGGCTTTATCAGGACACACCAGAGTTATCTTGTAAATGCAAAACATATCAAGAATGTTGTGCGTTGTAAAGTGATATTATCAAATGGAGTTGAGTTATCCATACCAAAAGTAAGGTATACAGAAGTTAGGAAAAAGTTTATAGCGTGTCGGGGAGAAGTGTAGATGTTTGATTTAATGCAGAATATATTGTTGATATTTATTGAGGTGATATGTTGCAAGATTTTTTTTGAAACTTTTGGTAAAATACGACATAAAGGGTGGATTAATATAATACAGGTTATGCTATTATTGGGTAGCATGTGTCTTTATTCGTATGCCTTATCTGAATATTTCGTACTAAGGCAGATTATAGCGATTTCTGTATTTTCATTATTTATGCTTTGGCATATTAAAATTAGTTTAAAAAAATCTTTTATATTGGCTATATTGTTTGATGCATTGCTATTGGCAATGGATTATCTGATCTATTTGATTTGTAGATGGTTTTCTTTAAGCAATGAGTCGTTAGGACAGCAGTATGATATTGGATTTGCATTGGTTTATCTGTTGGCAAAGGTTATATTGTTTTTTGCTGTTCTTATCATTAGGAAACGGTTTGGTAAAAAATCAATAGAGATGATGTTGGACACAGAATGGTTAAGGTTTCTATTTTTTCCTGTGTTTATCATAGTAGCGATTTCTGCAATGCTGTCTGTTTTTGGATATGTGCAGACAGTAGAACAGGCGAATCTATTGTTTATTATTGCATTTGGAATGATAGGAATGAATATTGTTGTGTTTTATTTAATTAACGATGTTGTGGAAAGGGAAGCACAGATGCATGAAAACAAGATTTTTCAAATTCAGACGAAAAATCAGTTGGAAATGTATCAGTCTATCTCTGAAAATTTTGATAATCAAAAAAGAAAGATACACGAATATAAAAATCAGATTTCATGTATAGAATCCTTGCTAGATAAAAAGCAATATTCCAAATTAGAAGAATATGTAAAAAAGATTTATGGCTCTTTGAATAACGAACCGGATGCCATTAATACCAATAATGTAATTGTAAATGCCATACTTAATACAAAGTATCAGGAGGCGGACGCAAAGGGAATTGTTTTTGTATTCAGAGTAAATGATCTTTCAGAGCTGAAAATAAAAGATGAAGATGTGGTTACTATCCTTGCCAATCTTCTGAACAATGCCATTGAAGCAAGTGAGACATGTGAGGATAAAAAGGTAATTAGGTTCAAGTTCGTTAAGGAAGATGATATGATAATCATTGCGGTTAAAAACACATATAATTATGATGTCATATATGAGAATGGCGAGATAAAATCTACGAAAACATCAAGTTTGGATGAACATGGTGTAGGAATAAAGAATGTGATAAAAATTATTGAGAAATATGATGGTTCATACGTTATTGAAGATAAGAATAAGGAATTTTTCTTTTCAATTATTATTCCTGCATGAATGCGATGTTAAAATGATTGGATTCAAAACTATATTTTGCCGTTTTCTTTTTTTTTGATGTATAATTCATACTGAATAATTAGGAGGCATATTTATGATAGAGAAGATGGCATTAAAGGTTGTCAATCAAATGGAGATGCAGAAGATAATAAGCAAATCAAATTGCGAATATTACGAATATGTATTAATAGGTATGGCTGAACGTGCTATAACAATTGGAACTATGTTACTTTTAGGACTGTTATTTTGGCAATTCCTGCATACCATTTGTTTTATTGTATTTTTTCTTTCATTGAGGAAACGTACAGGGGGATTTCATGCGGATAAGTTTTGGCAGTGTTATCTGGGAACAATTATTTTTTATATTGCAATTATGCAGATTGTACCTATTCTTTGTAGAAAGCCGCATGTTATGTATGGGTTACTATTACTTTCAATTCTTTTAATCTGCATAATGGGAACAATAAACCATCCTAATATGGATATGAATAAAAGTGAATTGGATGAGTCGAAAAAAGCAGCAAGGTTGTTGCTTTTAATGGAAGTAATGATACTCGTTGTCTTAGTTTATTTGGAAGCTGATATTTTGTATATTGGCTATATGTCAATAGCTGTCATCTTATGTGCGTTCCTGATGTGTCTGGCAAGAATAATTAAACAGGAGGTAAAGGTAAAATGAATGAAAAAGAAAAAATCAACAAAAAGGCATTAAAGGTAGTGGAAAGAATTGCCCGTAATGAGGTTGAAAAAGTTAGGTGTGGGTGGCCGCCAGTTTGTTCTGGGATTCTTCATCAGCTGAAAAGACCGAAGCAGAAAGAGGATTAAGATTTAATAGTAATCTGGCAATAGTAATAAATAAAAGCTTATTTTGAACAAGAAAATTAAGTATAAGAAAAAGCCTTTCAGAATGGTATAGTGTCTGAAAGGCTTTTGTGCCGTTTTCTGCAAAAATGGTCCGCTTTCTGCAAGGGTAATTGACCTTTAGCTATGTTTTGCTATTATGAAACTAGGAAAATTATAATTGTCAATGATATGGCGGAAATGGATTTCAAATTATTTTATCAGGAGGAATAATGTTATGCAGGTAACTAGAGATAATTATTCACAATATGCTCAAATGGTTCAGCAGATGATTGGGAAAAAAGTAAGTTCAAATGATCCGTTAGCACAATGTGATTATGGCAATTTTTCATTAAGGTTTAAGCCTGTGGATATTAACTTTACCAAACCGAACTGGGATACTATCATGACAAAGCGAGATAAACCTGCGATGTCAGAGGAAGAATTTGAAGAAGCAATAAAGGAGCTTGCAAGAAAAGAATTTGCTACTGGAAAAAGGGATGATGATGCTTACCGAAAGTTGTGTATGCAGCATGGAGAAATAGTATCCCCTGATAGAAAGGCTATATATGAAGCAAGCATGAAAAAAACTGGTGGTAAAATGAATGCTGCATGTATGTTTTGGGATTCAAAGGGTAATAAAACGCTTTCTTATAATCCAGAGTCAAGAAACTGGAAAGCTATAAGTGCTGATGAAGAATTTGCGAGAGCAAGAGTATTTACATCAATTTATAATGATGAGTTGGCTCGTTTGAAAGAAGAGTATGGCGAAAAAGCGAAAGGAAATGTTTCTTATAGTAAAATAAAGGCAGATATATCCGCAGAGTTCTCAAAAGGAATGAGTAATAATGAGGGGAATACAATAGATTATTCTATATAAAAAGCTTAAATGTTGAAGATTCGAATAGGAGGATGCATATGCGTAAGTTAAAAAGAGTTTTGTCATTTATGTTAGTTGCCATAATGATAATTTCTATGAGTGGAATGAATGTTATGGCGGCAGAACAGCAGGAAAAAAGAGAAGGGTATGTTGAAATTGCACTTGATAATGCAGCAAGCACCTTTGCTACAAATTACTATTCAAAAGGGCTTGTTGTATTGAATATTGCGACGGCTGGAGTATCGAACGAATGCAGGATTACTTCAGGAAGTGTTCCTGATGGTGCTACAATCACGAAAGTGGAGTTAAAAGGCGCAAAAAGTACAGGTTCAGGAACTGTGTATTGGTATGTGGAACACGAAGCATCTGGCAGTGTTGCAAGTAAAAGATTCGCAAGTCCAGCAACATTTACAGAGTTTAATGGATTGACGGCAGACAGCGCATGGATTGTGTGGATTGAAGGTGATCCTTGGTCAACAGTAAGGAATGGCAGCATTAAAGTATACTATAATTACTAAGATGTTGGGGGCAAAACCATAAATAGATTTGCCCCTGTTTCTATACCACCTTGAAAAATTCATATTTTGTAGTATGTCTTCGGATTTTTGAGGCTATAGGCCGGGTATTTCCCACCTTGTTTTATGCAAGTACCGGATTT
>JAXJWH010000012.1:0-7980 GCA_036308125.1 Agathobacter sp. | reverse complement strand
TTATTCCATTTTGCAGATATATTGATGTGTATGATAATGCTGTATCTGCCGGAACAGGAAACTTCCTTGTTGATGGTCCGAAAGAAACAATCGGGCTTACGAAGGATATCATACCTGAATCTGCAAGCTACGGTGTAAAAATCAGTGGTGACAGTATGGAACCGGAATTTGAAGATGGACAGATTGCATGGGTTCTGAAACAGGATATTCTTGAAAACGGAGAAATTGGTATCTTCTATCTTAATGGAGATGCCTATATTAAAAAACTACAGGATGATAAGAATGGCGTATTTCTTATTTCCCTCAACGAGAAATACTCTCCTATTCCCGTAGGTGAGAATGACCGCTTTGATATTCTTGGAAAAGTGGTTGGAAAGAATCATCCGGATGAGATTAAAGAATACTTACAATAAACAAGTCCTTCTTTACGGACAGCTTATAAAGTATCCTTGTTACCATAAAGAGTATCAGAAAGTAGGTGTTTGCTATGGCGGTCGTTAATAACCTGAAAACAATTCGTGAAGAACGGGGGCTTCTACAAGAGGACTTAGCATCTGCCACCGGCTTCTGCACAAAAACAATTGGCAGAGTGGAACGTGGTGAACGGGCACCATCCGCTGAATTTATGCTCCGGATTGCAGCATACTTTAATCTGCTAGTAGAAGATATTTTTAAGTTGGAAGAGCACTGACTTCGGTCGGTGCTCTTTAGAACTTAAACATATATCGCAAAACTAAACCGACAAGCAGGAAGTTATATAGTTTATTTTATAGTTCACATAGCAATTATCTCAATACACAAAATTCACTTTATGTATTATCTATTTTCGGACAAACCTTTTTGATTTTTCTTGCCCGTAGATTTTCTATTAAAGATGAGTATATTTCACAAAATTTTTTAACTTCTACAATTAACTCATCTATGTCCTCTTTTGCTGCTTGAGTCAAATCCCAAACAACACTCATTGCTTCATCTGATGCACATTCAATACATTTTTCTAAGTTATCTTCGTATGCCTCCATTGCATATTCATAATCTCTCGGAATCTCTAAGTCCCATTCTATAAGACTTCCAGATTCCTTTTTTTATAAAATCCCCCACTTTTTTATCAAAAAACACTTGACAATAACCGCAAAAAATGCGGCGCTTCGCGCCTATTGATTAATAAGTACCGTCGCTTGCGGCGGCAAATATTTTTCATTGTGGAGGCGATTTTTATGTTACCTGTTAACTGCGGCAGTCACTCTGACTACCAAAACTTTGTTGTTACTAATCTTCGTAAATATTATCCTAATCCTGATGCTCTTGCTAAATCTACTTGGGATATCATTGAACGTTTTTGGAATCTTGATTTATCTCAAACCGATACCTTATTGGCTGATAAATATTCCAAGTTTGGTCCTGCTCCAAGAACTCCATCCTGCATGCAGCGTTCCTATCTTTTATCAATAGATTTTAAAATTACTTCCTTAACAGAATGGGCTGCTCAGCTTAAAATCAATCCTCTTTATGCCATTCTCAGTGGTTTTGAAGTAGGCAACACTCCTGGCGTTGGAACTTTTTACGATTTCATCAACCGTTGTATGTGGGACTCCGATGACAGTCATATGTCTTCTCATATCCATCCTCTTAAGACAAAGGTTAAAAAGCCTGAATCCAAGGGTACAAAAGCTGACCCTGTAGAAAAAGTTACCGTTGCCGAACTTCTTCCTGAATTGGAACACACACAGTTCCATTTAGATGACCAGCCGTATGCTTCCCTGTTTAAAATCTATAAAAAAGAGTTCCTTGATATTTCTGTAGATAAAGGTCTTATTCACAGCAACGCCTTAGCTCTTGCCGGAGACGGAACTCCTGTTGTCACTTCGCACAGAGAACGCAAAAAACGTATCTGCGGCTGTCGGGAAAAAGGTATTACCGACTGTAAATGTGACCGTTACTTTTCGCTGCCTGATTGCGACATCGGCTGGGATTCCTCTCGTGATTGCTTTTATCACGGTTATGATTTATATATGCTTGTGGACTCACAAAGTGATTTACCTATATTTCCTCATTATTCCTGTGCTTCCAAACATGATTCCCACGGCTTTTTGCACGCTTTTTTCAGAATGAAAGCTTTTCTTCCTGATTTCAAAGTTTCAAAAGTGCTATTGGATTCTGCACATGATGCCATGCCTTATTATCTGTATTTCAAGCGTGAGAACATCACACCATTCATTGACCTTAATGGCAAAGGCGGAAAACCGCCTGTTTATAAAAATGACTTTACCATCGACAAGGATGGCGTTCCTGTCTGTCCTTGTGGCTTTCGTATGCGTCGTGATGGAGTTGAGATTGCTAAAGGACGCATGAAATTCAAATGTCCTAAAATTTCCAGGAAAAATGGTTGTCTTTCCTGTACCTGCGAAGCCCCATGCTCTGATGCAAAGTATGGCCGTACTGTCCATCTGGTTATGAACGACAACCCAAGAATGTTTAATAACCCACCAAGAAGCAGTAAGGAATGGAAACTGGAATACAATGCAAGAACTTCTGCGGAACGTTCTAATAAACGTGAGAAATTAGATTTCAAACTAGAAGACGGCAGACACCGGTCTACTAAGATGTGGTACTGCCGACTCTATCACATCCTGATGCTACAACATCTGGATGCATGGGATTTGCCATTTGAATCCACCCTACGAAAGTTGATTTTGAATGTAGCATAATCCTACAGACTATAATACCACTTTTTGAAACATAGTGAAAGCTATGTTTATTTCTCATGCATTTTTTTTGTTCCGCGGATAATATTTAGTTTTCAAAGTACTTGCCAGAGTTTAGCTGGCATGAACTACTCAGGATTCCGAGAGTTCATATTCTTCTTGTAATTGCTGATTTATATATTCCTCTGAATCGAACTCTGATAATTCAATAAGTGTATCATAAGTCCTTATTTTCTCAATTTTTGAGTATAAATTCAATAATTCTTCATATACATCATTCACAGCAATTGTCTCATCTTCATCTCCATTAGTAATAATATCAATTGCATCATAAATATCACTTGCCACCTTACAAGCCTCATACACAATTTGAACAACTTTATCTAAGGTGGCTACTGTCAAGGTAGCTTCGTGTTCAACATAATAATACCATTCTCCATCTACATCATCGTGTAATCTATAAACTTCTTCATACAATTCGTTCTTAATATTGTAGACTGCTGATAGTGCCACGCTTGCCTCAAGTAAAAGAGCGGTATAATCATATTCATAATAAGGAATAGCAGAAGCCTGAACATCTGGCAATACTTCAGAATTAATATAATCAATAAAATCTTTATCTCTTGAAATAAATCCAAATTCTGTATTGTTTGCACTTTCCTCCGAATAATTAGCCGACCCAACATAAACGATGCAATCGGTCATAACTATTTTTCCATGATTAGAGAAATCAAAAAACACCTTGGAATTGATACCAAGACTATCTGAACTTAGCTTTGATAAATACAAGTTAATCTTCTTTCTTGCTTTATTTCGAAATGTATCACCATAATATGTCTCCCACCTGCTCGGAATGTTTGTTATAACATTGATTATGCAGTGTTCCCCTACTTTTCTCAATGCGTCAACTAAAGCATTTTTCTTTTCTGATATGTTATATGTGATAATAGTAATCTCAGAAGCCTTCTCAAAATTGTCCAAAACTTCTTGATATCCTAGTTCATTTTTTGAATATACAAATTTAGTATTGGCAGTAAGAAATTCTTTTTTCATGTTATCGACTCCTTTCACAACTATCTCTTCCACTATCCATCTTGGCGCATAGAAACAAATATCCAAATCGGGATTTGATCTTCAGAAAAACGCAAATTTGCGTGAATGTCATATACCCCCGTCAGCGTGTTGACCATCTGAGTTTGTGAATGCATAACCTTCTTCAATCATTTGCTTCTCATGTTTGGCATACCATTTTTTCGCATACCGTTCAGTCGGGTTCTCACCTGGAACGAAAACTTTAGTATATCCGTCTTTATCTCCTACAATGGATGAAGAAAATGCCGTTTCAGGACAGCCTATGATGTTCCCTGCGTCATACTTCAAAATCATGTTATCTGCAATTGAGTAACAAAAGACACTAGCATCGGATTTATACAAACCATCCTCTGAAAATGGATAGTTCTTAAATTGTATGCGGTTATACTTTGGATTCATGCCATGAACTAAAGCCTTTTCGGCATCAAGGCTTATCTGTTTAGGTGTTACATCAAAATCCCCGAGGAGTGCTTTACTCCAGTCATTTTCAGAACTGAACCCCGTAAGCATCGTACACATATAAGAGTCGGTGGTGAACGGCATCAATATTAGTTCTTCACTTTTATCGAAGCTAGATGATATTACTTTCTCTTCTATAAGCATATCCTGTAGTGCATGATGTGCCTTAAACCTTTGTGTCAGTTTTTCACCAACAGACTCTCCTACATAAAGAACCTCATAGGTAATTGCAGAGGCAAAATCGCCCTGCATGGTAATATGGAACCAGTCTTTACCACAATAATAAATCAGTTCATCGAAGGTAAATCCAATAGTGGAAACAGCGTCACCCTTATCGTTAAAAGCAAACAGCCATACCTTCTGTGCTTTCTCCAATCCCTCAGGTTCCGTTTTTATTCCTGCAAAGCCGTTCAAAGAGTATTCTGGATTTTTCAATGCAGGGACGAAAATTCGGAAAGATGCTTTACCCACCTCAACATCAAGGATTAAGCAAGATTTATCTGATATTTCCCTTCGTGGAATAAAAACCGGAACTTCTCGTTTGCCTATGATATATAGAGAAGCATTATCGAGACTTTCTTTCTCACACCAGAGTTCGGAATCACATACAGGTGCTTTCTTTATATAGTTGAAATCTTTGATAGAAATAGGAGCGTGAGTTAAGTGTAAATTTGTTTCTAATATATTATTCATATAGGTAATATTCTCCTTATTAGTTATTATAATATGGTCTTTTGCGGAAGAACCGTCAGATAAACATCGTTTGTCAATATCTACAATCACTTAAGTTTGCAATTCCTTACTATATGAGAAATAGATAGCATCTTTCTTAGTGACGAATCCGTTTAACTCAGATAAAAATTCTTCAATGGCTTCAACACCGACACAAAAACTAACTTTGGGCATATCCATATATTTTATTCCTAGTAAAATTACGATTTGACAAAATCAAAAATATTATTTTCCTGTTTCTTCTTCACTTAAACTATTGATCCAACAGTATTTTTCGCTTTTGAAACGTTCTTCAATTTCATTTCTATCGTTATAATGATGCCCAATTAGCTTAGGTCGAATATCATCACGAACTGAAAGAAGTAAATCCTTCGGTGCATCATTATCTACCAAAGACATCATAGAAAGAGCATATCCTACATACATACCATCTAAATAACCTGTTTGATGCAAATTATCTATCAATAAATTCTCAGGTAAACCTACATAGCCTTTTGGAATAAGTCCTTGATCTGCAAGCTGGGTTGACCATAGGTTTAATAAATCTTCTTCATTTTTCTTACTAAACAATTCATCAAGATTAATTCCTTGAATTTTATCTTTTGCATATTTGGATATAATACCTATAAGCATCTTTCCCATATCTAATATTGTTAAAAATTCCATGAGCTGTCACAGTTCTGCTCTCACTCGCTGTCACAAACTCACTCATCTTTTTGTCACGACTTCCGGGGCTTTCACCCCGGATTTCTTACTCCATTCCTCCAACCATTTCATGGTCAGCTACAAACCTCACCATATGCTCGTCTATCAGCCGTTTCTGCTGTTGATATGCGTACATCAGTGTTTTCTCACAGATTCTGTTGATCATTCTCGGTATGCCTGCGGATACCTTGAAGATTTCATCTTCGGCTCCACTGGTGAACAGATCCTGTTTCACTCCTGCATACGCCATATGTGCTGCGATATATTTGCCGGTTTCTGCTCTGTCCAGTCGGTTCAGTACGATATTCATATCGATTCTTTGACGTATCGCCGCATAGCTCTGCAGTCTTAACTTCTGATCCCATAACTCTGTCTGCCCTACCAGTATCAGGCTCATGGGGCTGGCTGAATCAAACCTGTAATTCAGCAGGAACCGGAATTCTTCCAACGTTTCCTTCCCCAGCAGATGTGCCTCATCCAGCACAAACACCACTTTCTTTTTCTGGACAGTCCTCACGGTTTCGATTTCCTTCTGCAACTGCCTTTTTGAATCTCCCCGGTAGAACCTTGCCTCCAGTCCCATCTGGTCAAGAAGCCCTGCATACAGCCAGCGCGGTGTCAGCTTGGAATCCGACAGATACAGCAGCATGTATTTATCCTTCGGTAGCCTGCTTTCAAACATTCGGATCAGGGTTGATTTCCCACAGCCCGGATCTGCGGTAACTACCGCAAACAGCTGCCGGTCTGCCACATAGGTCAGTCTTCCAATGGCATCCTCTATCTGCCTCGAACTGTACAGCCTGTCTGCCGGAATGTCTCTTGTAAACGGTGTTTGCATCAGCTCAAAGAATTCCTCATACATGACTGCCACCTGCCTTTCCATAATCACCAAAGGAAAGGGCGTTTGCCATCAGCCTGTGATCTTCTTTGTATTTCTTTTCCAGTGCATCCAGAAATCGCGATGTTTCCGGAACCTGCCCCGTCATTCCAACCGGTATATCCGGTGTTTTATCACAGAAAGCGCCAATACTCACCCGATGTGCAACAATCGGTTTCATGTCCTGATACAGAACCTTTATGCTCTCCGTGTTCATGGGGTCATAAGCGATTTCCACCTCGGCATTTGCAAGGGCTGTACTGGCTTCATATTTCACATCTCCAAAGGAGAAGCATCCTGCATTATCCAGTTTTCTTGTCTCATGATGCAGAAAGGCTTCACTTACCACTGTGGTATCCAGAAATATCAGTCCTCTGGTGTCCCTGTTAAACTCCTGCAGGGGAGATATCCCTTCCGCCGGCACCTTCACCCCCTGGGATTCATAATACTCCCGGATCCCGTCATGGGCTTCCTTCTGGTAATCCTGCTCCAGAAAATACTTCCATTTCTGATTCAGTTCCTCCAGGGAATGCACCTTCGCCACCCTTATTTCCGCAATGAACTGGTCTACTTTTTGGTGGAACTTTTCAATTTTCCCCTTGGCCTGGCAAGCCCTCGGTTTCGCATGAAGGACACGGATTCCAAGCCTTGCAAGGGCTGTGTGAAGCTGGTTTGTGGTGTACTGCGTCCCATTATCGAGATAGCAGGCATCACATTTTCCGTGCTTTAAGATTGCCTTATGGAAGGTATCCTCCACCACTTCCTGACGCTGGTTATCATAGAACTCTGACTGCACTATAAATCTCGAATGATCATCAATCAGGGATGACAGATAGGTCTTGATCAGTGTTCCGTCACTCAGGCGGATATCCGGTCCATATTTGATATCACCCTGTAACAGTTCCATTCTGTGTGGTCTGCAGAATCGTCTCGAGGAAGTCTCTCTCTTCTCCGTATAGCGTTTCATCTGCTTCACACCCAGTCCTGCGTTGTACAGGTACCTTTGCAGCGTTGACGCCTTAAGCACCCCCGGTGCAGCATAGCCCTCTATCTCCAGAATCTTAATGATCTGACGGACACTTCTCTTTGGCACCTCCCGCTTTAACTGGATTGCCTCTCCAACAATCTCATCATAATTCTCCGGCAGTGCCTGACTGCGTCTCTTTTCACGATTCATCGGACGAAGCCCGTCAAATGCTTCCTCCCGGTACTTTGCTTCATACCGGTACAGGCTTCTCTTTGAAATCTCATACCTTGCTGCGATTTCTTCCCGAAGCTGGCGCCTTTTTGCTTCATCTATAAAGTTATACTTAAATATGTACAATAAATATTAAATAAGAATGTACAAATGTTATGATATATGGGTTACAAGGAGGAACTCATGATGATACTAAAGAATCAGATCATAAC
>JAXJWH010000011.1:0-6770 GCA_036308125.1 Agathobacter sp. | reverse complement strand
GTCAATAAGTCATTATAAACTGGTTATTGAAATTCAAGGGGGGTGGTGTGCCCTTTTGACCTATATGATTGATTGTAATTAGTGTGCAGCCTATAAAATATAACTACAATCATAGGCTATTTTTTATAAAAAAGGAACTTCACGGATTCAGGAATACTATTATGATGATGGTAATGTTGCAAGGAAAGCGTCTATAAAAAATCAAATAGAGGCTTTAAATAGCTATATTTTAGAAGATGCCTTTGATAATTACTTAGAAAAGAACTGGGAAAGTATATATACATCTTTTGTTGATGCGGTTCATAACGGAACTCCTGTTGCAATAGGTCAAAGTGAAAGAATTATCCCAGAAGAAGTAGCACTTGATATGCTATCATCATTTTTTATTATGCTTTGTAGAAATTCAGTATTTGATGCAATGGGAATATATACGAAAATGAAAAAGAATGTCCTATATCCAGTGTTCACTTCTATGTTCGATGAAGAAATCAGTGATGATACGGATGAAGAAAGCCGGCCGGAGAAGGACGAGAATACGCAGATGAATTGATGCGTGGTATATGGTATTCGGAATTATATAAGATGTTTTTTAAGAATTCAGGTGGATTTTATCATAGCACAGTTGCAGCAGCATTAGCAGGTTGTCAAATGATATTATTTGAGACTTATGAAGAAGCCGGATATTTTATATCTTCCGATAATCCTGCTTTTGAAAATAAAAGTGTTGTAGAAGTGAATAATTCAAATGGAATGATATTTCCTTTGTCTCCAAAGTATTTGCTTTTCATTGCAAAGGGTTCAGATGGTATTAACGTTGTTGACCATAGGTTTGCAAATAAAGAAACTATAAAATACTTTAATCGAATAATTGCTCGACATAAAAATGAGACATTGATTTCGTTAACTAAAAATCTTAATGATAGCTTATGATTCGCGAAATTTACAAAACCTTTTATGAATAAACGATAGGAGGTATACGATAAATGAAATACATAATAATTGGTATATGCATTGTAGCTGCGATAGCAGTAGGAGTTGTACTATACCTAAAAAACAAACAAAACAAAGAAGAACCGATGAATATAGCTTCTGTTGAAAGTAAATCATCAAGTAGTGAATTACCTGTAGCAGAAGCTTCAAATGAACTTGTAATTCAGATGGAGCTCCTTCCGGCAGAAGCGATACCAGATGAAAGTAAACTGGTTGAGATAACGGATAGTAAGGTTCTTGCGCATGTTAATAATCTTGTTCCGGGATTGGTGCAGGCTGGAAATGCAGTAAACAATGCTGCACAGGCGGCTAAGGCTAATGGAGAGGTTTTGTATCGAGCTATTATTCCAGCAGGTGCTAAGCTTACAGATTCCAAAGCGATGGAAGGTGCTGTTCGTGGTATTTATCATGGGGCTGATGGTATCAAAGGACATGCTAACTTGGTAGCTGTTGAGGCACAAAAAGGTACAACTGTTGTGGCTAATACAGCAGCAGCGGCAATGGGTGTTGCATCAATGGTGGTAGGTCAGTATTATATGACGCAGATTAATGCTGAACTTGGAGCGATTAGTGATGGTATCACTCAGATACAGGATTTTCAGGATAACGAATATCGAAGTAGGGTATTTTCGCTGGTAGCTCATGTTAAAAAGATTGCTGATTTCCAGACAGAGATTTTGGAAAACGATGAGCTTCGACTTTCGAAGATTTCTCAGCTTGATAGTTTAGAAGAAGAGTGTACTCAGCTTCTGGGACAAGCTAATCTTACTTTAACTGGATTTGCAAAGAAATCAGACCTTGACTATGAAGGCTATGAAAAAGCTTTAGGACATGCACAAGATTGGTTTATGTATCAACAATCACTGTTGGATGTTTTATATAAAATTTCTGATTTGAGATATACGTTGCATCTTGGAGCAGTTTCAAGAGAACAGTGTATTGCATTATTGCCTACATATTCAAAGCAGGTATCTGATACTCAAGCACGACTTACTGCTTGGCATGAAAGCACTGCCGAGCGATTAGGCATAGAGGTGGAGGAGTCTCGAAGAAAGAGAGCTGGAATTGATGGTGTAATTCATTTTATTCCAGGGCTGTTTAATGATGATTTAAACTTCCGTGAAATTGAAGAAAAAACTGCAAAAATGATTGCAGCTCAGAAGATAGGACATGACATTTCTCCTAAAATTGATAAATCTGAATTATATGCTGAAGATGTACAACTCATTTCTAAAGATGGAAAGATTTATTATCTTCCCGAAAGTAAAGCACAATAACAAAACAACCCTCCCGGCCATCTAAGGTCGAGAGGGTTTCGTGCGTCTATTGGCATTAACCTTCAATATCAATTCTCAGTCCGGACTTAAGTTCCACAGTAAAGTGGTCTTCCCAAACGGTTATCTGTTTAAGCCAGCATTTTACCAAGGTTTCGTCAAACTCAGAAGGTCGGTACGTTGCTGTTTAAAGAAGTCTATAAAGTTATAATTAATTATGTTCATTAAGTAATAAATAAGAATGTGCAATCACTCCATAAATTGTGCAAGAAGGAAATGTAAAATAGTTTATAAATGTGCAAAGCGCGAATATTTATTGCGTGCACAAAATGCAGGCATTATACTGTGTGTATAAATTTTTGAACAGAGAGGATGATTGCAATGGCAGATGAAAATAATACTGATACCATAGGGATGAATATTAGGCGTTACAGAAAAGAAGCTGGAATGACTCAAGTAGAACTGGCTGATAAAACTTTTATTCAAAGATCTACGATTTCAAAGTATGAGAAGGGAATTCTTACTCCCACTCCGGATAATTTGTTGTCGATTGAAAAAGCTTTCAAATTAAAAGAGGGTACACTAGCGCAGAAGGTTGCTATTGCTATTCCTGACACCTCAGCTCTTATGAGAAATAAAAGACTTTTAAATCTTTTGCTTGAGGATTATAGTCAGATTATTATTCCGGATATTGTAATTGTTGAATTAAGTGGATTTAAAAATGCAAGGATTAATTCTCATTCAAGTGCGCAGGTGAAACGTGATAAGAAAATTGTTTCTTTGACGATGAGTATTATTGATGAATATTTGATTAAATATAAAGGGAAGGTTGTTAAGAAAGATACAAAACATTATGACGTATCTAAGAATCTTGGAATTTCAGAGAAGGATCAAAGAATTGTTGAGCTGGCGAAAGAAATGCGAATTCAGACTTCTCGCGTGATTGATATTATTCATATTGATAAGGATTTTCCGTTGCTGGTAGATGAATCAATTAATGCTGTTTATCTTGAAACATACATGGCTCGTAGATCAAATTCAGTAGGAAATTATCAAACCATATTAGATTTGGATTTGGAATTTGACCATTTAGACAGATATGATATTGCAGCTTCAGAAATAAATCTTGATGCTTTTTTGCCTGACGGTATGACTTTGTTAATTAGTACAATTAGATGTAATGAGCCAGAAAAAATCAGGGAACGAGGTGGCCGTCGTATTCCTGAACCTAAAATACAAAATAAGATTAAATTTTTAATAGAACATGGTGCGGATGTTAACAAAACGGATTCTCACCAGTATTGTCATACGCCATTGGAACATTGCATAGAACGACATGATCCGGATTTTATGGAATTTTGCATTTTATTGGAACATGGTGCTGACTATAATAAGTGTTCAGTTGATGAAACACAACCGGCGGATACCCATAAGAGATTAAGTGAAATAAACGAAGGAAACACGCCTTTGATGATTGCATGTTTTCTTGGAAAAGAAAAATGGGTTCGAAAGTTATGTTCTTATCCTGATATTTGTGTTAATTCACAGGATTGTAACGGATACACTCCATTAATAAAATGCGCTGTGGTAAGGTGGAATAAAAAAAATCAAGGGAAAAAATATGATGTATATGAAAGAATTTATCATTTTTTAAAAGAAGAAATGCATGCGGACCCACTAATCAGAGATAGAAATAATTTGACAGCGAGAGATTGGTGGGATAGACCTACAGAGCAAGAAGGAGAAGAAGAGAATGATAGATAGAATATGTATTTCCATAAACAATCGATGTAATATGGCTTGTAAATACTGCCATTTTCATGAGAAGGCAAGTTCTATTAATAGCAGGGACATGGATGTGTACAAAATTCTTGATAATGTGATTTATAGTATCGAGAAAAATAATATTCCTGTTTTTAAAATAGGATTTGTGGGGAATGGAGAACCATTATTGGATTACGAGAAACTCAGACAATATATACTATATATTTCAAAATATCTTGATGATGGGAGAATTGTAGCATATACCATATCAAATGGTTTGTTATTAAATAGAAAGAAAATCGAATTTTTTAAGATACATAATGTAAATGTAGGAATTTCAATTGATGGAATTGAGTCAGTTCATAATGAGTATAGATGTAATTCTCATTCTAAAGTGATGGAAGCTATCCGATTATATAAAGATATTAATGGGAAGTATCCTTCGATGAACTGTACTGTAGGCGAAGATGTTTTGAAACATGCTAATGAAACCATTGCATTTTTTTCTCAATTTGATAATCGAATTACATTTTCAAGAATGATTGGAAAATACGGTATATCTTTGGCGGTTTTCAATGATTTTTTGAAAAAGGCATCATTAAGTCTTAATGTAAGAACTGGTGGTTATGATTGCACAATGTATGGTGGCATGTGTGGCGCTGGAATGAATAATATATTTTATGCCAATGGATATGTATATATCTGTGGTAATTGCGTAGATATGGAACCATTGGGAACAAGTGATATGCCGTTGGTGGAGTTTGAAAATCTATCATATGAATTTGATAGAAGACATTGTTATAAGGAGATTATATGCGAATAGGTTTATATGGATTGCCGACTGCAGGTAAATCGTATGTTCTTAGTGCAGTGAGAAATCTTGAGGTTCTATCTGGAAGTACTTTGCTAAAAGAAATAGCACCTGAATTTCATGAGCTTTCGAAGAAAATGAAGGCTGCTGCAAGAATTGAATTGGCGAAGAAATTAGCGCAGAAGGAAAACTTTATTATGGATGGACATTATTCATTTGGAGATAATGTTGTATTTACAGAAGCAGATGGACAATTATATGATGTGTTCTTGTATTTATATGTTGAGCCTGCAATTTTAACAGAACGAATGAAAAATTCAATTCGAAATAGCAAATATCTGAAATATGATTTAAATCAGTGGCAGAAATATGAAATTGAATCATTAAGAAATTATTGCCATTTGAATAATAAAGATTTTTATGTTATTGATAACCAAGTTAAAGGATTTTTCCCAGATATTAGCATGGTGCTTGAATTTATTGATAATGTTGTATGCGGGTATAGTTGTGTTAATTATGCGAGAAAAGTTGCAGATTTGGTACCAGAGTGTGAAGTTATTTCATTGCTTGATGGCGATAGAACGTTTATAAAAGAGGATAGTTGTGCTGTTTTAGGATATAAAACGCATATTTTTGATGGAAATTTTTATTCTGGTTTTCAGGCATGGCGGCACAACAGAGAATTAGCAGATTATCTGCGACTCATAGACTATAAAGGAAAGAATATAGACGATATGAATTTAACAATAAACCAAAAAGTGCTTGATAAAACAGAAGGGTTAAAAATAATACTTACCTCAGGTCATTATGAAACATGGAGACAGATAGCTTATAAATATAATTTGCCGCTATATTATGGTGCAAAGATGTGTGCTGACACGAAATATTTTATTACAAAGTTCATTCAGGATAGAGGAATAAGAACAATTGCCTTTGGTGATAGCATGAATGATTATTATATGTTAAGGCAGGCAGATAAGGCATATCTTGTGTTGAAAAAAGATGGAAGTATAAGTTCATCCATTGAAAAAAGAGAACTGGAGGGATTTTTCTTTGTTTAAAATTAATAGGGATAACACGATAAGCGATTTGATAGCAATTACAAAATCAAATTCAGGTATATCAGGACCTGAATTGGTAAAAGCCCATATGGAATTGGGAAATAAACTGGGAGAGGCTTTTAGTGATTTAGAGCCTGAAGATACAACAGTTGTTGCGATTATGCGTGGTGGCTTGTTTTTTGCAGAGGGTTTGTATTTTAAGTTGGGATGTAAATTTCAGGTGTATAATCCTAAGACAGAGAAGTTTATCAGACCAGCAACAAAAAATGTAATTATTGTCGATTCAGTAATTAACACAGGAAAAACAATACAAGAGATATTGGAACCTGATATGCGTGTGGCATGTTGTGTAATTAACCAGAAGGCGGTTCCTCTTTTTGATAAACAGCTATATACGATTCGGGTATCAGAAAATTCTTTTGTAGGTTTGGATGTGAAAAAGCAAGTTGGGGATAAAGGTCCTGATACAACGATGAGATTATTTAATTTAATATAAAATATGGTTGATAATGCATAAAATTTTAAAATATATGATATGTTACTTGAATAATGTACAAGTTAGCATAAAATTTTTGTAGAAAGATTGATGAGTTTCTACGCAAGCATAAGTAAGCATATTTAGAATGGAGTAATTTGAGTGTAAAAAGTAGTGGAATAATTGAAAAAATATGGTAAATATTATCTAAAAATTTATGTTTTTATTTTCAGCCCTCTGTAATATTATGTTTTTTAGGTAGTGTCAAGTGACTTATGAAAAAACAGAGCCAAAGAAAAAGGCTCAATCGAACCTTGAAAATTGCAGATATTTAATCTTTTGATGAGTGACGCCACCCTTGACAGCACAACAAAAACTGCTGTAAGGCGATTGCC
>JAXJWH010000010.1:0-25693 GCA_036308125.1 Agathobacter sp. | reverse complement strand
CATTATTTAATTCTGTCGGTTTATTAACTTATGCTCTTTCGAGCTAGAGCGATAGACGGGGCTCGAACCCGCGGTCTCGACCTTGGCAAGGTCGCGCGTTACCAACTACGCCACTATCGCATTATTTAATTCTGTCGGTTTATCAACTTATGCTCTTTCGAGCTAGAGCGATAGACGGGGCTCGAACCCGCGGTCTCGACCTTGGCAAGGTCGCGCGTTACCAACTACGCCACTATCGCATTTATCCATTCTGTTCATCAATATGTTGTGCTTCGTGTATCTCTCAAGCACAAGACATATGATACTAAAAAGTTTTCAATCTGTCAACACTTTTTCCAAATTTTTTAAATTAATTTTTTTATATACCTTATAAAGTAATATTTTGCTGCCCCACTCCATATATTTATACTATAGTAATACGCAAAACGCATTTTGCAAATACATATTTTTAGGGAGAATTGCTATGAGTGCCAAAACAAAAATCGTTGTTCTTCATATGAAAAGCATTATTCTGACCGGGATGATAATCGGACTTGGATTATTACTACTCCTTTTTATTTTCACCCTCCGTTATCCTCTCAATGAAAAAAGTAAAGAAACTAAAGAAACTGCATATTATACCCCGGGAATATATACTTCCTGCCTTATGCTTGGGGAAGAAACAGTTAATGTGGCAGTTACAGTAGACGAAAATCACATTAACTCCGTTGAAATAGTAAATTTAAGTGATTCCGTTGCCACCATGTATCCCCTTGTAAAACCTGCCATGGAAGATATCTCCAACCAGATAATCAATAACCAGTCCACTGACGATATTACATATTCCAAAAGCAATCAATATACTTCAATTGTCCTTCTTGATGCAGTTAATGATGCTTTAAGCAAAGCAAAAATAAGAGCGACCTAGTCGCTCTTATTAATTATCTGTTAATCTATTCACTTGTTAAGTTTGAAATATAATCTGATAAATCCTGTGTCTGACAGTAAATTGTGGATGTAGGCTGTTTACTCTTAATATCACTATAAACTGCAAATCCTATTCCCACCACAATAGCTATTGCCACAACAGTTCCTAAAACCATATTAACTTTATGTCTGAATTTCATTCTGGCAATCGTCTTCTTACGATTAGCTTTCTCTTCCTTATATCTGTTAACCTTTTCCTGACTCATACTCCATCCATCGCTTTCTAAATTATGATATTAATATTCAACAATAATATTATTGTACACATATTTAATAGAAATTGCAAGATGCATTATAACAGCTTATTTATTGCCATTCTTAGACATCATTATTCTTGTTGCAATATCTCCCAGCTTGTCTTTGAATAAATATGTAACTACCATAAGTACTATTGCAAAAACACATAATCCCATAATGAGTCCAAAATATCCATTAAGAATGAGTTCTCCACAGAATACAAACAGGAAAATTCCCGGAATGCATCCAATTGAAACTGCAACGGAAAATTCTTTAAAACTGATATTTGATTTTGCTGCAATATGTGGAATAATTCCATTAGGTATTACAGGTACCACGCATAAAGCCATTATTATCAACATTGGATGCTTTGACTTTCCTAATAATTCCTCTACGCCCTTATCATCCTCCGCAGGAAAAAGGGTATCCGCAATCGCACCCATTGATCTGGAAAACCCAAAAATCACTATATTAATTGCAACATATGTGATATAGCATATCAAAGTTCCCTTAAGCCTTCCAAAAACAATACCTGAACAAATATATATTGGAATTCCCGGAAAAACAATGGTAAGAGTTTGCAATATCTGAAGCAATACAATCACAATAATTCCCTTATTGCCGGTTCCTTTGATATATTCCTCCATTGCTTCTTCGTCACCACTCTTAAGTAATTCCAGAATATCCGGTGCACATTTAAAAACTACTAAACATACAACAGCCAATGCAATAATTATGAACATTGGTTGTATGAAGGAACGTAATTTATTAACCTTCTCATTATTCATCTCACTCACCTCTATGATGTTATCCTTATCTACGGTTACCTTGAGCAAATTTTTGCATACCGCTAAATGATATCACAAGAGATGTTCTAAATTCAATATTAAGATAAATTTTTGCTCTTTTCCACAAACATGCTGCCATACACATTAAAAAAATATACAATTTCCCTTATTATTCGCCCCACGCGTGAATTGGAATTCCTCTATGTTCTACTGCTGTTGAAAAAACAATCTGTGTTCTTGTCTTGCCAAATTTTTGAATTTCATTGATAAATTTATCAAGTTCTGTTGTATTCCAGAATGCAACTTTAATAAGCATCGCATATTCTCCGGTAACACAATCACATTCTATAACATTTGATACGCTATTAATAAATGGATAAAACTCATCCTTTTGAACCGGCTCTAAATCTAAATTAATAAACGCTTTAATTTTATATCCCAAAGCATCAGAATTAACCTGTGCATGATATCCGTTAATAATTCCATTTTTCTCAAGTCGTTCAATTCTTGCAGTAACAGCAGGGGATGATAAAAAAACCTGTGCTGCAATATCTTTAATCGATATTCTTGCATTCTCCTGCATTAATTCTATAATTTTTTCGTCAATAGCATCTAAACTTGTTCTCATAAGATTCCCTCAACTTTCCCGGTGAATTAATTAAACAGACAATTAAATAATCTTCATTATGCAAAAAAGGCGCTAAGATACAACATATGTATCCTAACGCCTTCGTTATTGTTTATTATATTAATATTATTAATTTATTTCTCTACTTATGTTAACAAGAATACCATCCTTTATTAATATTGTCAAGTCATTAATATTAACTTCTGTAATCTCCGTTAATTTTTACATAATCATAAGTCAAATCACAACCCCATGCCTTTGCTACAGCATCTCCGTCATGAAGGTTAATATTAATAAAGATTTCATCCTCTGCAAGTATTTTGGCTGCTTCTTCTTCTGAGAATTCCACTCCTGCACCGTTTTGGCATACTAAAACTGCACCTGCCTTGGATTCAATTGAAACTTCTACCTTTGAGATATCAAAATCTGCCTCTGCATATCCTATTGCGCAAAGTATACGTCCCCAGTTTGCATCTTCACCAAACATTGCACATTTGAAAAGTGGTGAACGAATTACACTTTTTGCAACAATAATTGCTGTGTCAATATCCTTTGCACCATCACATGTACATTCAATTAATTTTGAAGCACCTTCACCGTCTTTTGCAAGCATCTTTGTAAGATTCATAAGCACTTCATATAATGCTGACTTAAAAATCTCATATTCTTCGCCCTTTTCTGTAATCATGTCATTACCTGCAAGACCATTTGCCATAATGCTTACCATGTCATTTGTTGATGTATCACCATCAATGCTAAGGCAGTTATATGTTACTTTAACAATATCAGATAATGCTGCCTGAATAAGCTCTGATGAAATATTAATATCTGTTGTAACAAAATTAAGTGTTGTAGCCATATTAGGGTGAATCATTCCGCTTCCCTTTGCCATTCCACCAATTGTACATTCTTTGTCATTAATCATAAATTTTACAGCAATCTGCTTAGGGAATGTATCAGTTGTCATAATGGCTTTAGCAGCCTCATCATTTCCATTTTCATTAAGACCGTCAACAAGCTCCTTGATGTGGCTTTCAATTGGCTCGATTGGTAAAATCTGACCGATTACTCCTGTAGATGCCACGATAACTTCCTGTGGATCAATTCCTAATTCCTTAGCAGCAAGCTGACACATCTTAAATGCTTTTTCCTCACCATCAGCATTACATGTGTTAGCATTCTTACTATTGGCAATTACAGCTTTTGCCTTATTGCCTGATGCATCAAGATTCTTCTTTGTAACTAAAATTGGTGCACCTTTAACTTTATTTGTTGTATAAACTGCTGCTGCATTACATTCTTCTTCAGAATAAATTAATGCAAGGTCGTTTTTATTTTTGTCAGGATTAATTCCACAATTTAATCCGTTTGCTTTAAATCCCTTAGCTGCACATACTCCACCATCAACACGTTTCATATTCACTTCCATTTTGATTCCTCTCTACTCAATCTCATTCATAACGCTCATATATGCAGGACGAATAATCTTATTCATTCCTACTATCTCTTCAAGTCTGTGGGCACTCCATCCGACAATTCTTGCAATTGCAAAAAGAGGTGTATATAATTCCATTGGTATTCCAAGCATCTCATATACAAATCCACTATAAAAATCTACATTAGGACTTACCCCTTTAAAAATGTGTCTCTTAGCTGAAATAACTTCAGGAGCCACCTGCTCGATTGTATTATATAATGCCATTTCTTTTTCCCTTGATTTAGCTGTAGCTAATTTTTCAACATATGAACGGAAAATTCTCTCTCTAGGATCTGATAAAGAATATACCGCATGTCCCATTCCATAGATTAATCCCTTTCTATCGAATACTTCGCCATTTAAAATTCGTGTAAGGTATGCCTTAACTTCGTCTTTATCTTCCCAGTCTTTGACATTTGTTCTGATATCCTGCATCATCTCCATAACCTTAATGTTAGCACCACCATGCTTTGGTCCTTTAAGAGATGACATTGCAGCTGCAATAGCTGAGTAAGTATCTGTTCCTGCAGATGTTACTACTCTTGTTGTAAATGTTGAATTGTTTCCACCGCCATGTTCCATATGCAACATCAAAGCGATATCCAATACCCTTGCTTCTAACTGAGTATAATTATTATCCGGTCTTAACATTCGTAAAAAGTTCTCAGCTGTTGATAAATTTGGATCCGGTCTGTGAATATACATACTTGAATCATTCTCATAATGATTATATGCATGATATCCATATACAGCAAGCATTGGAAATGTTGCAATAAGTGATATACATTGCCTGATATTATTATCAATTCCTGCCATTGTAGTACAAGAATCATAGGATGCAAGTGTAAGGATACTTCTTGTCATGGAATTCATAATATCCTTAGAAGGAGCTTTCATTATAACATCTCTTGTAAAATTAGTAGGAAGTGTTCTGCTTTGTCCTAATACTTTAAAAAATTCCTCTTCTTCGCTTTTAGTTGGTAACTGTCCAAAGAGTAACAAATATGCAGTTTTTTCAAATCCAAATTCGTCTTTGTCCAAAGAATTAATAAGTGTCTTAATATTGTACCCTCTGTACCATAACTCACCATCACAAGGTACTCTCTCACCATTCTCATTATCCTTGAATGAAGTAATCTTAGAAATATTTGTTAACCCTGTAAGTACTCCCTTACCATTTAAATCCCTTAAACCTCTGTTAACCCCGTATTCCCTAAACAAGTTGTCTGAAATAGTATCATTCTTGATACATACGTCCTGCTTCTTAGAAGCGTATTCAGCTAAATAATCTCTTCCTGTCATCCTTTTTATCACCCTTTTCCTTTTTATAGTTTTTAATTGCATTTATTGTTTTATGCAATTATATTTAGCTATCATTATATTATAAAAATGACAAAGTGTCAAAATAACTAACATTACATTTTAAAAAGCAAAAGAGTATCCTTCATCTGGCTGTTTATTTTACCACCTGAGTCTTTGTACTTTTTTAAACTTTTTCTTAATTTTAACTCATCCTCGGACACCGAATTTTCATACTTTGAAAATGCATTTTTAAACATGGGATTCTCCATCAGCATAACTCTGTATTCCACTGAGAAAGGACAATACTTGGAAAAAATCTCTCTTGCAACTTTATTTAGTCTGTAACTGCCTGTACTTTCGTACTTTATCCAATTAATATAATCCTGTTGAAATATTTTCTTTATATTGCCGTCATTGTGCGCCAACGAAATTTTTATTTTTTCTTTCATTGCTGGTGATAAATTTTTATTTTTCTTATAAGTCTGAATGTATTCATAATATTCGGAAGTTAAGGATTTATCATTAATATCATTCCAGTTTTCTCCCTTTATTTTTTTACATGTTTCCCATCTGTAAGAAGCTATTGAATTTAACAGAATATCTTTTATGTTACAGTTTGTAAATATTGGCATGACAATTTTCCCATTCCAATATATGCTTTGTTTTCCAATAAGCGGCATCAATATTATATCCGGATATACTTTCTTCTGTAAAATTATCTGGGTATTTTCCCCGTCTGAATCCTCAAAAATACTATCCTGATAAAAACATCTGAAATCTATATTCTCTATTTCGTCAATTACATTTTTAATTTTTTCCTCAGTCACCATCATGTCTTCAAGGGATTTTAGCATACATTCTTCATTTAATATTGGAAAATACATTCCACCCCTTCCATATATTTCTTTACATGAAGATTTAAATGTAATTTCAATTTCATCAGTTATTATTTTCTTCTTCTGGTCCTTGGAATATTTTCCATTGTCCCATATTCTTTTAAGACGGTCATAGAATAAATATATATGCATATTTTCTTTCTTATCTAGTTCATCCAGAATCAAAAATAGCTGCTCTGACTTTTCCCTGCCAAGCAATGTTGGGATAAAAAATCCAAATTGAAAAAATAATTTCATAACAGGTGATAATTCTCCAACCTCAAGGGCTATAAAAACTGCCCTTTTATATACTTCAAAAAATTCATCAGTCATCCTGTTACATATATCTATCTCTTTAGGTGACTTACTTTTACATTTTGATGCTTTCTCATATTCCTTAGCCAGTTCCAATAACTGATTCTGACTTTCAACATCATATCCTGCATAACTTAATATATATTTAAGATAATCCATTCCTTGTGGATTTTCAGGTTCAAGTGGAATACTTATATCCTCATTTATTCTTACAAAATCAAAATCATTTTTGTATTCCGCAAAATTAAATTTCCAGTATCTTTGAAAAATTTCAAGCACATCCTTTGATTTATACAAATGCTTTTTGATAAGAAACTGCTGCAATTTGCGCATTTGTTTTTGAATTTCTAAGATATTTTCACCCTTTATTGCAAGTTTCTTAGATAAATCAAAATATAAAGAATACAAATTTTTACCGTCGCTTTCGTATATTAATTTTTTATTTTCTTCTTTATATTCTTCCATTACTTCGATATTATGTATCGCACGCTTAATAAGTACAGAAGTCTTAACAATTTCTTCAATACATTTCTTTGAATTTTGCATATATATTTTCTTTAATTCCAAAGTTGGCTTCTTTGCCATATCTGCCACATATTCAAATTCCAAATCTGATATTGAATTTTCAAATTCCAAGGGATTAATATTTCTTACGCCCTGTGAAAATCTTTCATCTATATTATATTTTTCACACAAATCATTATATTCTTTGTATTGTTCCACAACAAAAAGATATAAGCTATCAACTTCATTTTGATATTTCTTATATCTTTCCAGAATTTTATCACTCTGAGTCATTATGGCATGCAAAAAGGCATAAGTGTATTTTGGTTCTTCCTTAAATATGCTGTCAATATCACCTGGGGAATTAAGTTCATATGTTGCCAGCAGTAAATCTTCCTTTGCAACATAATCACCAGAGCAGATTCCATCGGCAATCTCATTTATACCTATAACAGCCCCTGTTTCCAAAATAAATTTATCGTTTTTTGTTTTCATAATGACCGAGCCTTTTATAATTATATTTATCTGACTTACTCTGTCACCTTTTTGTAAAAAAATATCCCCCTTCTTGTGATTCACCACAAGCATCGACATGTAACCTCACCCTACCTTCTTAATTATCTCATGTAAATATTCTACCAGTCTCTTTTCTATTTTTCCGTTATCCGCCATATTTTCCAATATATCAAATGCACTTTCAATATCCACCGGTGATTTGTATGGTCTGTCCGGTGAAGTCAGAGCATCAAAAATATCTACCACAGTAAGTATTCTTGTTTCAAGGGATAAATCCTCTGCCTTAAGACCATTTGGATAGCCGCTTCCGTCCAAAAGCTCATGATGACTCCTTGCAATTTCCTTAACTTTGGAAAACCTTGAACCAAAGTGAACTTTGTCTAATAACCTTTCAGTCATCACAACATGACTTTTCATTACATTTCGCTCAGATTCCGTTAATGTTCCCCTTTGAATCATAAGGCATTCCTTTTCATATGGCGTAAGATATTCAATTATTTTACCATCTTCCCCAATATATCTTTTATTTCCAAGTTCTTCCACAAATTTTAATTCATCTTCATCTATATATGAACTATTATTTAATACACGTATTTTCTCAAAATTTTCCTTGATATATGTTATTTCTTTCTGATATTTCTCCTTGGAAATCTTTCCTTTTAGAAAATCAATCTCCAGATATGCCATAATTAATTTAAAACGGCTTTTAATTTCTCGTATACTTCCTTCTAATCTTGTGGATTTGTTCATTACCGACAACGGAACAACCATTTTCCCTATATCATGCAAAGAAGCTGCCATAATAAGCTGGTCTTTGTCTTCTTTTGTAAAATAATCATCACACAATCCCTGATAGTGCAAACTGTTGATATAGTCTGCCATTAGCTCCACATATGTTTTAACCTTCTTAGAATGCATTCCGTTGTAAGGCGTTCTTTCATCAATAGCCATGGTAAAGGCATCCACAAAGGATTCCATCTGACTTTTAATTTCATATATATATTTTATATTTGTTATCGCTATGGCAGCAAGTGAACCTATTGTCTTTATTGTATACTGTGCATCCTGTGAGAATGGTACTATATTATTTACATCGTCAAATGCATTAATCAGCTGAAGTGCTCCAACAACATCTTCCTGCGAATTAATAAGTGGCAGCACCAGCATAGAACCTATCTCATAATTTGTATATCCGGTTTCTTTATCATTATCAAATCTGAATCTGTTTTCCTTTGAGGTATCATCAATTTTCACCAATTCTTTATGAATAACAGAATATGCTATTATATTTTCTTTTGACATCTGAATAGGAGGAAGGTCTACTTCCCTGCCATCTCCACCTATACTGATATTTAGCGACTTTATTTTCATTATCTTGAAGCTAAGAACATTGTTATCATTAAGATACAAGGTTCCAGCATCACAATTGGTAATTCTGATAACCGTTTCTAATATTTTGTCTAATAAACAGTTTTCATCCTTCTCATCTGTAATTTCAACCCCTATATCTATGATTTCTTTCAAATCTTCTTCTCTTAGCATCTATTACCTCTAATTCATTTTTCATATATTCTAACATGCATTTCTACAAATTACTATATTATTCTTAAAGCATCATAAACATTTAATTTTCCATATCCCAATTCCTTGTTTGGATATTCTTCCCCCGGCTGCCTTATACATCCTCTTATAAACAAATTCTTAATATCAACACCGTTTATTCCAACTGCATTTCTCTCAACACTTCCCCATTGTAAAATCTGTGCACATGCACCTGCGGTTATTGCCGATGCAGCACTTGTTCCTGACAATATAATATAATTATCCAAAAGACCACGCCCTCTTACATTTACCGCCAGTGCTACAAAATCAGGCTTAACTATATTATTAAGGGGATATCCTCTTCCTGATTTTAAGTATACCCCTCCTCCATTGGTTTGATACCCTCCTGCTGATATAAGCACATTTCCGTCAGATGGCATTGTAAGTGTGGAAAAGGGATTTGGTTTTATAAAAAACACACTCCCCTCTAAAAGATTTTCCATTGGAAGATATATATTAAAATTTCCACTTACCGCCTTTTCAGGGTAAATTATTATATTCCAGATTCCTGCTATAACATTACTTAATCTGACAAAAATAAGCTCATCCCGGCTTTTTTTACCAACATTTCTATAATCTATCTCAACAATTGTTTCCTCAAATGTAAATTTTCCAATTTCATTATCCCCATAATATGGTCTGGTTTTAGGAATATAACTTCCGGTAGGCGACTGAATCTGTAACGCAAATCTTTCAGGGGCTTTTGCCCAAAGTTCAAAATAAAATCCATTCACGCCACTCTCAACGTTTATCTCTATGCGGTCTGGATTCAGCTCATCCTTAACAATTCCGCTGTAATGGTGATTATTTATCGCTTCATTCCCTGTTGCCACCACCACGGCCCTGTCTACTTTTGAATTCATATCATCTAAATAATCCGCAAGATATGATGTCCCGCTGTGTCCGCCATTATTACATCCAAGCCCTAACAATATTACAAGGGGCTTATTGTTTTTTTCTGCTATTTTATCCGCCCAGTTTACTCCAAGCATTATATCTGACTCTGAATAAACTGTGCTTTCTTTGGGTATGAAATAAAAATCCTTTAATTTGTCACTAACAGAAGGTAATCTTACCACCAAAAGTTCAGCTTCAGGGGCTGCTCCCACAAAATTATCCTTTGGTCTTTCCCCTCCTGCCGCTATACTTGCAATATATGTCCCATGACCGTTGCTGTCCATATTGGGTATATTTCCTTCGTTTATCTTTTCATTGTCATACTCAGTTTCATTTTCCATATCATATATGGCAAAAATTCTGCTATTTCCATATTTATCATTAAATATTTCATCTGAATAATTAATTCCTGTATCAATTATTGCAATAAAAACACCCTGTCCTTTTAATGACAGGGTGGGATAATTCTGAAGTTTGATAATTCCACTTTCCACCATTGCCTCATCTTCCAGTAAACCAAGACATTTTGGAATGGCAGAATAACTAAATTCTCTTATTGATAAATTTGGAATTTTATTTTCTTCATAAAACCATATTTCATATTTTTCATTAATTCTTCTAATTTCATCCGGAGTGATTTTCATATCCTGTGGCTCATCGCTTGTCACAATAAATCCAATCATTTATACTCCTTTACCCAGACAATTATTATATTATATGTAACATACTAACAAAATATAATTTCTATTTATATTCTCTGCTTTCATGACAAGTAAAATAAATTGCCTGATAATCTCTCTCAAGATTAATAAGAAGATCTTTACCATGCTGCATCTTCTCATCATCTAAATTAACAAAAGGATCATCTAATATAAGGAATGGTTTTTCCTCCGGATACATTGCATCCACAAGGGCAAGTCTCATACATACTCCTACTAAATCCTGATATCCTGCTGAAAGCCACTTAATATCTCTAAGTTCTCCCTGCTCCTTAATCTTGACAGAAATATTTGCATCTACCTGCCAGTCTGTTGTCATATCATTTGTAAGAATACCATAATATTTGCTAAATCCTCTTGAAATAGGAGCCATGTAATTCGATGTAAAACTTTCCTTTGCATTTGTGAGGAATTCCTGAGTCTGCTTTAAAATATCATATTTCTTCATTTCTTTTTCCTGAAGCAGACTGCAATCAACTAATTCCTGTTCCTTTTCATCCTTCAAATCAAGCTGTTCCTGAATAATCTCTAACTGTCTTGTATACTGTTGGATAGATGTTCTAACATCCTCAACCCTGCCGTCAACTTCTTTGATAAGACCGTTTAATTCATCAAGGCTGTATGGACATTCGTCTTCTGATAAAACATCCTCCATATCATGACTGTCTTCAAACTGTTTTCTCTTCTCAAAAGCAGTCTCGAAAGTTCTCTTGGTAATTTTATATTCAGATGCTTTGGTTTTTAAGAAATTAAGCTGTGATACTATATCATCTTCAAATGTTATGCCTACTTTTCTGCCGTAATCTGATAATTCTTCTTTTAATTTATCACACTGCTCTTTTAATTCCATATACTGCTTTTTCTTATCAAGCAATCTTGTATATTCAGTTGAAGAATTCTGTAATTCAAATAAATTACGCTGAAATTCAGAAACATCACTTTCCACACTGTATTTCTTGAAGAATTCGCTTACTTCTTTAGTAAGCATGTCCACGCCATCCTGAATCTGTTCTAATTCTTCTCTTAATTCAAGAATTGGCTCTTCTTTTTCTTTCATATCCTGCTCATATTCAGAAATCTGTCTGATTTTTGCAAGTTCTAACTGCTTATTCTTCTTGTTACCTAATACAATAAGGGAGATTCCAAGTATTAATAATACAATTCCCACTCCACATCCTGCATAAACAACATTATTCAAAGATGCATCATTGTAATAGAAATTTAAAAATACTGATACTGCTCCGATAATTATACCAATTACCAAAAACATAACCCCAAATGGAATTTTCTTACTCTTCTTAATTTCTTCATTTGCAGGTGATTCCGTATCTGATATACCTGCAAGGGATTCCATCTGAGTAAGCTTCATGGAAAGCTGTCCATATTGCTCTTTTACTCTGTTGATATTTTCTGATTTCTGAAGAATATTTGAAAAAATCTCATCTGATGGCTGACCTTTTTGGAATTTTTCTCCATAATTTTCAAAAAGTTCATCCTCCTCATCAGTAAATTCAAGATTAGTAATCATTGTAGACAGGCTTTCTATTTTTCTTGCCTTTTCAATGTTTTCATTCAAATCCTCTTCACTTGGAAGAATATTTGGAAATATCTCTTTATATTCCTCAAATGAATGTTTCTTTTCTTTTTCGTCATCCAAAAGTGCTTCGTATGTGGATTTTAATTCTCTTCTTGTACTGTCCTTACTTGCAATCTGAAGGGCTCTTGCATATTCCTGACGAATAGATAATAATTCCTGCTGCTGATTTTTCTTTTCTTCAAGTTTTAAATTAAGACTTGCAGCTGATTCTTCTGCAGCTTCATATCCTTTTAATTCCTGCTTTAATGCAGTAATTGTATTCTTTCTTTTCTTAATGCTACCTGTGATTCTATCCGGAGAAATGCGATTAATCATATCTTTAATTAATTTTTGTGCACTCTCATAATTATTTATATCATTTGTATTTTCCACAAGATTTCCAAGTTTTGCATTGATGGAATCTGAAGTCTCAAAACAGCAATCATTTTGTGCGATATAAATACTTCTCTTAAATGAACCTCTGTCTAATCCAAATAATTCTTCTCCGATATTCTCAGAATAATCGTCACATTCCAAATTAGTAGCTAAATCATAGAGATGAAATTCATCTGTTTTTTCCGTATTTCCAAAAGTTCTACTAATTCTGTATTTCTTACCGTTTATTTCAATATCAAGCTCACCGCCATATACACCGCCTTGCCAAGGTCTGTATATACGTCTTTCCTTATCTAAAGCTCCCGGCTCCTTTTTATTGTCAAAACCATATAACATAACTCTGAAAAAAGCAGCTAATGTACTTTTTCCCCAGCCGTTTGGCTGATTGATTATGTTTATTCCTTCACTAAAATTCATGTTCAAATCGGATAATTTACCAAAATTCTCCACATGACAAGAAATTAACTTCACTCTAAATCTCCTCTCCCAAAAGTGCCTGAATTCCACATTTTATAATGCCTGACTTTTGTTCTTCGTCTAAATCAGATTGTAAAACCATTCTGACAAATTCACCCTTTAATGAGATATCATTCTCATATTCTTTTGGATCTACCAGTAATTTTGTACAGTCATCTACTTTTTCATAATAGAAATAATCCTCAAAGGTCTCTTTTATGTAGTCAGTGTTAATTTCACATTCTACATTTACCTCACCACAAAGCACAAATTTCACCAGACTGTTAGATGAATAATCTGTTTCAGACAATTTCTTTTCTATTCTGTCTATTGCCTCCTGAGTAGTCATAACCCCGGAAACATCTACTTCAATTGTATGAAGCTTTCTGTAAGCTAATGGAATAAAGGTACATTGAGCTGTAAGTGACGTCTCATCAACATCGAGAAGTACAAATCCCTTTTCTCCACATTCATCAAATCCTCGTCCTTCAAGACATCCCGGATAACAATATATTCCTCTTGCATCAAACTGATTTGCATGATATTCATGAATATGTCCCAACGCAAGATAATCAATATTTTTGTTCTTAAGATTATCAAGACTTATATTCTGGGCATCCTTCTTGCTTGAATAATCTGCCACCTGACCATGTAATGTAACGATATTATATACATCATGGTCTAAAACCAGTGAATTGTATGCAACTTCTTTATTATCAGCTGATAATTCAAGACCTGTTATTGCCACTTTTCCGTAAGAATATGTATGCCAGCTGTTACCAAATAATTTAAGGTTAGCCGGTATTGTTTCCATTTTTGAAAGGAAATTATCTGTATCATGATTTCCCTTCAGATAATAAAAATCAATTTCAGGATGGCTTGTTATTGTATCCTGAACCAGATTTCTTGCAGTTGCCGATACATTTCTGGTATCAAACAAATCTCCTGCAATTATTATCGCCCTCACATCATTATTCTTTGCGTACTCAACCATTCTTGAAAAAGTACGCAGTATTTCATTTTTACGTTCTTTTGCCTGTTCTTTTGATAGATTTGCTGTCATCTTGGAATCAAGATGCAAATCCGCACAATGTATGATTTTCATACCCATTTTCCTCTTTATTTATATTTATTGCATATAGCCGCAATGTCCCTTTTTGCCTGATTATAATCTTTAAAAACTATACCGTTTATTCCACACTTCTTAGCGCCTTCTATATTCACCGGTCTGTCATCGATAAATATACATTCCTCTGGCACAAGGTCATATTTTTCCAAAAGGAGATTATAAATCTCTTCCATTGGCTTCATAAGCTTACATTCATATGAAAATACCACTCCATCCATTAATGAAAGAAATGACAACTGCTCTTTTGTATGTTCTAAAGTGTGCTTTGAATAATTCGATAATATATATACATTATAACCATTGTCCTTGTATGTGTTTATCCAATCATATACATAATCATATCTGGCAATTGATTTTCCCACATTCTCCCATGCCTTCACAATGTAGTCCTTAATATCTGTATCATTATCAATAGCCTTCTGTAAAATTTCCGAAGGAGAAAATAACCCCTGATCTGATTGTTCCCACAATTCGTTTTCAAATAAAGCCTTATTAACTCTTCCTATAATATCATCATCAAACCCTAAGTCTTTCATCATGATATCAGGTTCATAAGAAACCAAGACCTTTCCAATATCAAAAATAATATTTTTAATCATTTGCCACCTCTGGCTTATCAAGTGCAACCGTTCCTCTTATCTGGATATTTGGTCCACCTTTTTTCTCGATATAATCTTTTGTAATTGTCACTGTACCAATGTTATCATCCTTAGGAATCTCGTACATAATGTCAAGCATATATTCCTCAATAATAGCCCTTAATGCTCTTGCTCCTACTTTCTTTTCCTTTGCCTTCTTGGCAATTGCATAAAGCGCACCTTCTTCAAATTCAAGCTTTACTTCATCCATTGCAAGAAGTTTCTGGTACTGTTTAACAATTGCATTCTTTGGCTCTACTAAAATCTTTACAAGCATCTCTTCTGTTAATGCCTCTAAAGTAAATACGATTGGAAGTCTTCCTAAAAATTCCGGAATCATTCCGAATTTTCTTATATCTTCAACCGAAACCTGCATAAGAAGATTCTCGTCTTCATCATATTTATCCTTCAAATCTGCTTTAAATCCAATTGATGCTTCTTTATTAAGTCTTTCTTTAATAATTCCTTCAAGATCAGGAAAAGCACCTCCGCAGATAAATAAGATATTCTTTGTATCAACTTTAGTCATTGGTACCATGGCATTTTTACTGCTTGCTCCAACAGGTACTTCAATCTCTGCTCCCTCTAATAATTTGAGCATTCCCTGCTGAACTGACTCACCACTTACATCCCTTTGACTTGTATTCTTCTTCTTGGCAATCTTATCAATCTCATCAATGAAAATAATTCCATGCTCCGCTCTTTCCACATCATTATCTGCGGCTGCAAGTAACTTACTTACAACACTTTCAATATCATCACCGATATATCCAGCCTCAGTAAGTGAAGTTGCATCTGTTATAGCAAGAGGAACATCTAATAATTTTGCCAAAGTCTTAACAAGATATGTCTTTCCTGATCCTGTTGGTCCAATCATTAACATGTTTGATTTTTCGATTTCGATGTCATCCTGATCCTGTGACATAATTCTCTTATAATGATTATAAACAGCAACAGACATTACCTTCTTTGCCTTTTCCTGTCCTACAATATATTCATCAAGACTTGCTTTGATTTTGTGTGGTGCAGGAATCGATTTAATATCAAGTACAGGCTTATCCTTTTTGTCTTTTGGCTTTTTCTTTTTTAATTTCTGACTTTCCGGAACCCCCTGAAAACCTGATAAATCTGACATATTCATAAAACTAATATTAGGCATATTATTAAAATTCAAATCGCCCATATTAAATCCACTGTTCATGGAATCAAAGGTCTTTTGCATACAACTGCTACATATACATATATTATCCTGAATACGCACCATCTTACCGGCTACACTTTCAGGTCTTCTGCACATATAACATACGTCTTCGTATTCTTTGTTATTATCTTTATTATTATCGTCTTTATTATAATTATCTGACATTGATGTTAACTCCGCCTTTTTAATTTCTTATTATATTTTGCTTCTATTATTTTACAACACAATGGCAAAAATAAGCAACTTACATATAGTATACGTCACTTATTTTAGAAAAACAATCCCCCCATTTTAAAAAAGCAGAGTTACAATTCTTAATTTTTGAACGTAACACTGCTTTTTTGCTATATAATTACTATATAGGAAAACAACTATTAAATTATAATAATTCTTTTAAAATTTTATTAACTATTCCAGGGTTTGCTTTACCCTTTGTAGCTTTCATTGTCTGACCAACCAAAAAGCCGATTGCTTTTTCTTTTCCATTATGATAATCCTCAACTGACTGTGGATTTTCAGAAATAATCTTTTGAATTGTTTCTCTAAGTTCTCCCTCGTCATTCATGCTCTTAAGACCATGTTCTTCAACGTATTTTTCAGGATCAATATCATTTTTGAATATTTCTTCAAATACTTCCTTTGCAACACTTGAATTAATAACTCCTGATTCAACAAGTTCAATAAGTTTTGCAAGGTTAACAGGAGAAAATTTAATATCGTCTGCGTCCATGTCATTTTCTTTCAAAAGACGCATAGTCTCAACCATAAGCCAGTTAGAAACCTTCTTAGGCTTGTGACAAATCTTTGTTGTTGCCTCAAAAATATCTGCCATATGCTTTGATTCTGTAATAATCTTTGCATCATATTCTGGAATTTCATATTCCTTTTTGTATCTTTCAAGTTTCTGAGGGCGAAGCTCCGGCTGGGCTTTTCTTATTTTTTCAATCCACTCATCAGAAATTACAATAGGAACAAGGTCAGGTTCTGGGAAATATCTGTAATCATGTGCATCCTCTTTTGAACGCATTGCATGAGATGCTTCTTTATTATCATCCCAACGTCTAGTCTCCTGAACAACCTTTCTTCCCATCTCAAGAAGTTCTATCTGTCTTTCTCTTTCCCCTTCAATTGCATGGGCAATAGCCTTAAATGAGTTAAGGTTCTTCATCTCAGTTCTTGTTCCAAACTTCTTAGATCCAACTTCTCGTACTGATAAGTTAACATCCGCACGCATTGAACCTTCATTTAATTTACAGTCAGATGCTCCAAGATACTGAATTGTCTGACGTAATGTTTCAAGATATGCAATTACTTCCTCAGCAGATCTCATGTCAGGTTCTGAAACTATCTCAATAAGTGGTACTCCTGATCTGTTAAAATCTACAATTGACACATCTTCCCACTCATCATGAACTAATTTTCCGGCATCTTCTTCCATGTGAATCTCATGAATTCTTATATTTTTCTTACCGTTTGCTGTTTCTATTTCCACAGAACCATTGCGGCAGATTGGAAGATATAACTGTGAAATCTGATAATTTTGTGGGTTATCAGGATAAAAATAATTCTTTCTGTCGAATTTACTGTACTGTGTGATTGAACAGTTTGTTGCAAGTCCAACTGCCACTGCATATTCAACTACCTGCTTATTTAACACAGGAAGAGAACCTGGCTGACCTGTACAAACAGGGCATGTATGTGTATTAGGTGCTCCACCAAATTCTGTTGAGCATCCGCAAAAAATCTTTGTTTTTGTTGCTAATTCTACATGGACTTCAAGTCCAATGACTGTTTCATAGTTTTTCATATATGATGTTAAGCACTTCTTAGATAGAAATGCCAATCCTCCTTCCCATGTCTTTAGATATCACTAAGAGGGCTGTGTTTGTACTCTCTTGTTTTTTCAAAACTGTATGCTGCTCTTATGATATTTTTTTCTTTAAAGCAATCACCTATAAGCTGCAAGCCAATTGGCAATCCCTTTGAATCAGTTCCGCATGGAAGTGAAATTCCTGGAAGTCCTGCAAGGTTAACTGCAATTGTATATATATCTCCTAAATACATCTGAATAGGATTTTTTAAGCTTTCTCCGAGTTTTGGTGCTGTAGTTGGCGCTGCCGGTCCTAAAATTACATCGTATTTTGAAAATGCTTCATCAAATGATTTCTTGATAAGAGCCTTAACTTTAAGGGCTTTAAGGTAATAAGCATCATAATATCCGGAACTAAGAACGAATGAACCAAGCATAATTCTTCTCTTAACTTCAGGTCCAAAACCTTCTGAACGTGATTTCTTATACATATTGTGAAGTCCTTCATATTCTTTGGCTCTGTATCCGTATTTTACACCGTCAAATCTGGCAAGGTTTGAACTTGCCTCTGCACATGCAATTACATAATAAGCAGGAATTGCATATTCTACCAGACCAAGATCAAATTCTTCTACTATTGCGCCTTTTTCTTTAAGTTTTTCAGCAGCATCAAGAACTGCTTTTTTAACTTCACTGTCAAGACCTTCCTCAAAATAATCCCTTGGAATTCCAATTCTTAATCCCTTAACATCATCAACTAATGCCTCTGTAAAATTAGTATCATCCCTTTTTACTGATGTGGAATCCTTGCTGTCATATGATGCGATTGTCTCAAGAATGGTTGCACAATCAGTAACATCCTTGGCAATTGGTCCGATCTGATCCAAAGAAGAACCATATGCAATCAATCCGTAACGAGATACTGTTCCATATGTTGGCTTAATTCCTGTTACGCCGCAAAATGAACTTGGCTGTCTTATTGATCCACCTGTATCTGAACCAAGTGCATAAGGAACTTCTTCAGCTGCTACAACTGCACAGCTTCCACCTGATGAACCGCCTGGAACATGTTCAAGATTCCATGGATTCTTTGTCTCTCCAAATGCAGAAGTTTCTGTTGTACTTCCCATGGCAAATTCATCCATGTTGGTTTTTCCAATAATAACCGCACCTGCTTCTTCGAGTTTTTTAACTGCTTCTGATGAATATGTTGGTACAAAATTATATAAAATCTTTGAAGAACATGTAGTTAACATATCTTTTGTACACATATTATCTTTTATTGCCACAGGCACACCTGCAAGAGGACCTGTTAATTTTCCTTCATCAATTTTTACCTGCACTTCTTTTGCTCTTTTAAGTGCACCTTCTTCATCAACTGTTACAAATCCGTTTATTTTTTCTTCTTTTGCCTTAATTGCATCTAATGCTTCACGAACAGCCTGCTCAACAGTTACTTCCTTTGCTTTGATTTTCTTGCCGAGTTCTACGGCAGTTAATCTCATTAAACTCATCTTAAAATTCCTCCTCTGCCGTTTAATCTCCGATTGTCTTAGGTACTTTAAATCCGCCATCCTTTTGAACAGGTGCATTAGATAAAGTATCCTTACTTCCGTCACCATTAACAATTACATCTTCTCTGAACACATTGTTTACAGGGAACACATGACTCATTGGCTCAATTCCTGTTGTATCTAATTTGTTTAATTCATCAATGTAATCAAGCATATCAGCCATATCCTTCTTGGCAGCTTCCTTTTCTTCTTCGGATAATTCAAGTTTTGCAAGAATTCCTACATATTCCATTGTTTCATCGGAAATAAAATTCCTTAATACTCCGTCTTCACCCATGACTTTTGTAGCGATTACTTCTGGCTGCTCTTCTTCTGTTTCCTCTTCTTCATCTAAAGCCAAAGAACGAATCTTGGAATAATACTGACAGTCACATATACCCTGATTATTTATATCACTTCTTCTTAATGTTCCTTCGTATTCCATTCCCGCTGAAGACATTACCTTTGCAGAATTAACATTTCTTGCATCACATCTTGCTGCCACACGACCTGCACCAACTTCTGTGATAAAAAATCTGATAACTTCTCTTAATGCTTCGGTTGTGTATCCTTTATTCCAGAATTCCTCTCCGATACAATATCCTATCTCAACGCTTTCTGTGTCTTCATTTACAGACACAGCACTTATAGAACCGATTGGCTGCTCTAAATCATTAAGTTCAATTGCCCACTGATAAAAATTATTATCCTTGTATCCGTCTATCCATTTTTCAATAATTTCTTCTGTTTCTTCAACACTTTCATGAGGTTTCCATGTAAGATATTTTGTAACCTCACTGCTGTTTGTCCAATTGTAAAATGCATTTTCTGCATCTTCTATTTCAAATCTTCTAAGAGTAAGTCGTTCTGTTGCTAACTCTCTTGTACCAAGATGATTCATAAATTCCTCCTTGCTGATATCTTACGAACTGTATTTTTAATTATGGCTCAAGTCTTGAAAGATCTCTTGGGAATAATGTTGCTTCTCGTACATTATCCTCTCCGATTAACTGCATTGTAAGTCTTTCAAGTCCGATTCCAAGTCCTCCATGAGGTGGCATTCCATGTTTGAATGCTGATAAATAATGCTCCATTCCCTCTGTTTCCATCTTACGTTTTTGAATTTTATTCATTAACATGTCATAATCATGAATTCTTTGTCCGCCTGTTGTAATCTCAAGTCCTTTGAATAATAAATCAAAACTTAATGTATAAGTTTCATCTGCAGGATCATCCATGGCATAAAATGGTCTTTTCTTAGATGGATAATGTGTTACGAATACAAAGTCACTATCGTATTCTTCCTTGAAATATTGTCCGATTAAGAGTTCTTCCTCTGGCTCAAGGTCAAAAGGATTTCTAAATTGTCTGTTGTATTTTTTTGAAACTCTGTCTTTTGCTTCGTCAAATCTTACTCTTGGAATCTTATCAACATTTGGAAGTTCTAATTTAAGAATTTCAAGTTCCTTGGAATACTGTTCTTTAAGAAGTTTCATTGTGTACTGTAAGAAACCGGTTTCCATTGCCATAATATCTTCAAATCCATCTATATATCCCATCTCAAAATCAAGAGAAGTATATTCGTTCAAATGTCTTTTTGTATTATGCTTTTCAGCTCTAAAAACAGGAGCAGTCTCAAATACTCTGTCAAAAACTCCAACCATCATCTGCTTATAAAACTGTGGACTTTGCTGTAAAATAGCAGGTCTGTGAAAATATTCAAGCTTGAATAAGTTTGCTCCGCCCTCTGCACTTTTTGCTCCAAGTTTAGGTGTATGAATTTCCGTAAATCCCTGGCTGTATAAGAAATCCCTGAACCCTCTTGTAATGGCTTCCTGAATTCTAAATACAGCTCGCTCTCTTGGGTTTCTAAGAGCTATTGCTCTATTATTTAATTTAGCTTCAAGTGATGTATTAAGTTTCCATTTGTTAATCTGAAGTGGCATGGCTGCGGCAGCCCTTGAAAGAACCTCTACTGTATCAAGTCTTAACTCAAAACCGTTTGGTGCTCTGTCATCACTTTTGTAAGTTCCACATACCTCAACCGTATCAGCTTCTTTTAAATCCTTAATATCAAATTGTGATTTACCATCTTCGTAAATACACTGGACTAAGCCTTCACTTTTCCTAAGTACTAAAAATGCCACATCACCCATATCTCTTATTGTGTGAATAGCACCTCTTACTTTGATTTTTTTTCCTTCATAATCACCCTTAAGAATCTGGCTGATCTCAAGTGCTTCTTTTTGTTCTACTCCTGTTAAAAATTCCATTGTTTGTGCTCCTTTTTTATTTTTATAAGCGGGACGGGAGTATGAATTTATACGCAAAAAGCCCCGAAGCAGAATCAATCTGCTTCGGGGCGAGAATTCAAATTATTTCCCGCGGTGCCACCCGCTTTGAAGAACCATAAGGTCCTCCCACTCTTGCATGTAACGTATGCTAACGTACTGACCTACAATATTCCAACCTCACACTATATAATTAAAACATATTCAACCAGTCTGCTCCAGAGTGTTCCCTTAATATCCTCTTCCAAACAGCGCTCTCAGTCGGTGACGCTGTATTCCTGTCGGCCTCTGTCAATAAGAGTCTCCTTCAATGCATTTTTATAATCTTTTTGTTGAATAAAGTTATATCATATCATTTTTTTATTTTCAACCCCAATAGGAAAAAACTTAAAAAAATAAAGTATGTTTTTAGATTATACCTATTATAATAGTAGGTTATGTTAGATAAGTTAATGCAGTAAACAACATTAATCTGTAACTTTTAATTCTATACCAGTTCTTTAAGATCTAAAAGTGTATCAGCCTTGGCATAAAGACACTTTGATAAATCTTCATCCGGCTGTGTCTGGTTTGGAACCATAATTACTTTGCACCCTGCCCTGAATGCACTTAATACACCGTTAGGAGAATCCTCAACTGCATATACATTCTCAGGATCAATTCCTAACTCATTGCAGGCATAAAGATAAATATCCGGTGCAGGTTTTCCCTTTTCAACCATTGTTGCTGAAATCAGTTCATCAAAATATTCCAAAATTCCTGCATCACTTAAATACCTTTTTGTTCTTCCTAAATCAGAAGCTGTGGCAACTGCCGTTTTTACATTATTTTCCTTTAGATATATCAAAAGTTCCTTTGCACCCGGCATAAGTTCAAGACCGTTTTTGGAAAGTTCAGCCTCCATTAAAATTTTTCGATATGTACGGATTTTATCATAATCCACATCCTCGCCAAACATCTCCTTAAATTTGGCAGGTGCGTATGGACGTCCCAGAGAACGTAGTGATAAAGCCTGCTCATCTGTCATGTGATATCCAAAATGCTTCGCCGCCTTTGGCCAGCACACTCTGAAATATTTTTCCGTATCAATTAGTGTTCCATCCATATCAAATATAATTGTAATATCCCTCTTACTCATTTTTTTCTCTATCTCCTTCTATTAACGATGCCCTTTTAATTGCATTCTGACCGTATTTTTTTCTGATATCATCCATGGCTTTATCAAGTTTCTCAAGTTTGCTATAGTCTGTGGTATCAAAAAGTTCCAACTGTCTTCCGGTTTCCTCTTTTGAAACTTTTCCCGCTGAAACTCCAAGTAATCTTATAGGTGTTTCATCCCACATTTCATCAAATAATTTACATACATATCTATATATTTCCTGTGTAATATCCGTACTGGAAACAAGAGTACATTGGTGAGATTCCTTTGTAAAATCACTATATTTAACAAAAACAGTGACCGATTCTGCTTTAAATCCGTCACTTCTTAATCTCTGACATACCTTCTCAGTCAACCACAATAAAACTTCCTTTGCCTGATTCGACTGGGTAACATCATAAGACATGGTTATTGAATTTCCGTACCCTTTATTGTCAGCTCTTACAGGTTCAACCGGCGAATCATCAAGGCCATTGGCATACCTCCACAAAACATCACCATGCTTTTTTAACCTTTTGACTATAAGGTCTTTGTCTGTGTTAGCCAGTTCTCCTATTGTTCTTATTCCTATTGAATTAAGGATTTTCACTGTGGATTTACCCGCAAAAAATAAATCCCCTACCTTAAGGGGCCACATCTTAGTACTTATTTCATTTGGAAAAAGAGTATGCACTCTGTCCGGCTTCTTAAAATCGCTTGCCATTTTTGCAAGAAGTTTGTTGGTGGATATTCCTATATTAACTGTAAATCCAAGTTCTGTTTTTATCTGGTTGCTTATTTTTTGAGCAGCTTCTAAGGGTTCTCCAAAAAGTCGTCTTGTTCCTGTCATGTCCACAAACGCTTCATCAATTGAATATTGCTCAACAATATCTGAATATTCCCGCAAAATATCCATAAATGCCTTGGAATATCGCTTATATACATCATGACGTGGACTAACTACAATAAGATTAGGGCATTTTCTCATGGCATTAATAACCGGCTCCCCTGTTACAATATTGTATTTTTTTGCCGGAATAGATTTTGCAACCACAACCCCATGCCTTGTAGCCATATCACCACCAACTGCCGAGGGAATTGTTCTTAAATCAATCCTCTCTCCCTCCTTAAGGCGTTCAACCGCTTCCCATGATAAAAAAGCGCTATTTACATCTATATGAAATATTATTCTTTCTGCCATAATCCTATTCCAGATTCATAAAACGATCCCACTCTTGTCTGTCGGCTGTTCCTTCCACAATAAGTGTATATGTCTTCTCATTAGTTCCGTCAAGAACAAAAGTGTATTTAAATTTGTCATCACAAGGTTCCTTAGTGATGGAAAATGCATATCCATCAGGCATACAATCAAAAACCTCCTTATATGAAGACTCATCTAAAACTTTATCCTCATCCTCAGACATAAGAACACCGTCCGCATTATAAATCTTATATCCTTCTTCAATTAATGTAACAATACTTGCATTTTCAATCGAAAAAACAAGTTCATTTGTTCTCATTTTCCTAATGTCCCTGTTGCAGGAATTCTCAGGTAAAATCTTAACATCATCCAAAACTATATTAAAAATGATCCCATGACTTTCAAAATCACTAATGTGAACATCATCAAATTCAAAATGGTCATATTCATTAACTGTATTATATTTCATAGTAATCTCCTAACTTACTTTATTCTCATTAAGACATATACTATCATACCAACTGTTACATTACTTTGGCAAGATAAAATATATTTTTCCATGATAACTTAAATTACTTTTTAATATCCCAAATATTTAAGAAAACCTTCACACCCTTCATTTACATCATTCCATGTTGCACCAAAATCCCCTGAATACCATGGATCTGCTATGCTTTGCCCATGTCTTTTAGCATCCAATGTAAAATCAAGTAAAAGCTTAATTTTGTCATCAACATCACTACCTGTAATTCTTATGGTATTTCTTATATTATTTTTGTCCGCACACAAAATATAATCATAGTATCCATAATCTTCCCTGGCAACCTGCCTTGCCCTCTTATTTGAAAAATTCGTGTATGCAGTTTTCCCGATTCCATGCTCCCTTAATGTCGCCTGCGCCGGTGAATAGATGGGATTTCCCCTCCCTGACCAGATTTCCTCTGTACTTGTGGCGGCGGAAGCGATTTCAAAATCTTCTTTGATGTTACGTTTTTCTACCATGTCCTTTAGAACGAATTCTGCCATTGGGGAACGACAGATGTTGCCATGGCAGATGAATAACACTTTTATCATATATTCAAAACTCCTTGAAAATTCTAATTTTCCTTGATTTTACGCCATTTTCACGACATTTTTCGATAGAATTATTTCTTCCGTTTTGTGGCATATCGTGGCATAAAATAGCATATTTTGTCATTCAAATTTAGTAAAATTTTAGTAAAATGAATTCATTTTACTAAAACGCATTTAGTCTAGGATATTGCCTGTTCTACTTCACTCTTGGCTTGCTTTAGCTTTTCAACTCTTTCAAGTTCTTCCTTTGCATCATCCAATCCCATGATGTTGGGGGCAAAACCATAAATAGATTTGCCCCTGTTTCTATACCACCTTGAAAAATTCATATTTTGTAGTATGTCTTCGGATTTTTGAGGCTATAGGCCGGGTATTTCCCACCTTGTTTTATGCAAGTACCGGAT
>JAXJWH010000009.1:0-39510 GCA_036308125.1 Agathobacter sp. | reverse complement strand
ATTTATTTACAGACTGGCACTTGAAGGTTTGTTTGCCATGCTCAAAAATACCCTTTGAACACTGTAAACATAAAAATGCCTTTAAACGCAATGATGGAGCGGGATTTAAAAAATCCCACCCCAACACTTGACATAGAACCGAAATTTTTAGGTTCATACGTTTCTATTAAAAAATCCCTCCCCATCGTTTTCACGATAGGAAGGGATTGGCATATGAAGAAATCAATTAGTATTGTGCATTTGCTTCCGGCTTTGTTTCCTCATTCTTAGATTCTTTTCTATTCTGAAAAATCATCGTAAACAAGCTCATTGCCGCTACTACAAATCCTAATACCAAAAAGTAAATATCTAAACCACATTCCTGCAAAAAGCAAAGTACAATTAATCCTATTACAAATACTGCTAATACTACATAATCTAAAACTTTCAACATATTCATATCCTCCCAACTCTTATACTTCCTGATACATCTTTACGTCATCTTTGTCTACATTGTCTTCTTCATCATTCTGACTTCTCATAATTGCTCGTACTAAATTGTATACCCCTGCAATGATTGTAAGAATTAAGATAATCCAATGTATAATACAATTATGATGCTCTTCCTTGTCAATTGCAAGAGGAACATTCTCATTTCCAATTTCTTCTAAATTATTTTCGTTGTCTATGTCTGATTTATATGTAATTTTTGATAATCCGCTGTCAGATTTTTTATTAGTTGTTACAACCTTATCTGCTTTTCCACTTACTGAATTTTTTCCATTATTCCCTGAATTGTTATCATTCTTGCTGTTTGTAACCTTAATAACTGCAGGTTTTTTCTTTGTGTTTGTTGTATTCTTCTTATTTGTATTATCTTTCTTATCTGATTCTACTTTATCCTTATGACTATTTCCGTTGGTTTTTCTGTCGTCCTCATCCTCTTTATTTTCATCTTCATTTTCATCACCGTCCTTTGGTGTTTCTGGCTCTTCTGGTGTTTCTGGCTCTTCTGGTGTTTCTGGTACTTCTGGTGTCTCTGGCTTTTCATATACTGTCTTAACTACTAATACGTTTCCATCAACTGAAGTATCATCTGTGATTTCTTCACCATTTGATTCATCAACCCATCCAAGAAATTCTCTGTCTAATTCAGGAGCTTCTACTCTAATATCTCCAACCTTGCCTTCTTTTGCTCTCTGGATTCCGATGTAATCATTATCTTCATCTACGAATACTACATATTTTTGTCCTTCAGCGGCTCTTCCTGCATAATCAGCTCTGTATCCGTCAACATGCCATCCGTCTTTTTCTTCAACTGTTCTATATTCTCCAAACCATTGATATTTAACAGGATTTCCATTTCCATCCTCTACATATGTTCCATCGGATAATGTAACGTATCTTGAATAGCTTTCGATGTTATTTGCTAAAGAATCTGAAAAAGTTGCTCCTTTTAACATATCCTTGATTAATGTTACATTTGCTAAATCCTTTTCAGCTGAGATTGCACGCATCTGTGTGTCAATGCTTCCTGTTCCGATGCACTTGAAATTCTTGCTTGAATGTGCAAGATGACTTTTTCCATCTAATGCTACAAAATAAACAAGCTTTGAAGTTTTGCTAACTTCCTTATCCTCTGTTACTTCTGCCTTTGCTGTCTTTGTATCCTGACTTTTTGTTTCCTTAACTTCAGTTTCCTTTGTTTCTGCCTTTGTTGTTTCTGACTTTGTCTCTACTTTGCCATCCACAAGCTCAACAGTTGTTGTCTCTACTTCTACTTCGCTGCTTTCTGTCTCAACTTCTTCAGTCTTTGTCTCTTCCTTCTCCTTAGCTGCATCGTTCTCTTCCAAAAGGACTTCGTCTTCTGCAACAATATCTGATTCACCATCCTGTGCCCAAACTGCTGTAAGCTCATTTCCTGTCATTGATGCTACCATTGTCAATGCAAATATTGTTGTTCCAATTCTTTTTCTAATTCCCTTCATTTTCATATCCCTACCTTTGCTCTATTTATTATATCGCAAGTTATTTTCATATTAGTAATACACTAAATGTTGTTGTAACATCTCTTCAACATTCTCTAATATGTAACCCCTCTTTACTAATTAAATATCTGTTTAATTATGCGATTTGCTGTTCCCTTTGAACAATATAGATTTTACCAAACGTAGAAAATAATTCTAGAGATTATTCCTAATTGTAAAATAAAATGCACAATTGTGTATCTATATTTCCTGTTTGTAAAATAATATTCCTATTTGATATTATTTACTGTATCTTAGATATTTTTTTAACGAAAATATACTATACCTATTAAACACATTTATTTACTTTTTTGACATGTCCTGAAGTTCGAATTCTTCCTGCAAGTCAAGAACCATATGCTGCACCAGTTTGTTGTAATTATATTTTTTGATGATTTCATCCCCTTTGGCGACAATCTCTTCCCATTCTTTTTCTGTGCGAACCGGTTCATGTTCTTTTCTATTGTGTTTCAGATAATATCCGTTATATACTTCAGCGAATGCGCTTCTTATTTGCTCGTGTGTCATTTTTCTCTCCCATGCAAAAAACCAAAGTATCCGCTACATAATCCCATGATACTTTGGCCTTATAATAAAATACTAAATTATCTCGTACTGCATCAGTTCATATTTAAGTCTGCTTCCTTCTACTATCTCGGCAGGAAGAAGTGCCCTTGCTACTAATTTTAAATCCTCTGATTCAATATCTGTTCTCTTAAGATTTGCGTAATCTCCGTCGATGCTTACTACTTCATAATACCATGTTTCCATATTCATTAACCTCTTTCTACTAATTTATGTTTATTCTTATAATCTAAAACTGCCTTAATTCCAAAAGTGAAATCCTCATATTCCAGTTTATCCATGATAAAGGGATGCTCTTCATAGAATGTAACTTTTCTTTTTCCTTTATTCATTGTAGGATATTTACCCTTGTAACCCATTTTTTCAAAATCCAATACGATTTCTTTTCTCTTCTTATTCATAATGTCATTTTCTTCTTTGGAATATTCCCTGACCGGATACAAAAGGGACGCTTTATCTATTTCTTCATTTAAATAGTTATATAATTTTTCGCTTTTTGCCAGTTTTTTAGCAGCTTTTTTTATCTTATATTCTGTAAGTCTGTCGGCATAATAATCTTTTTCGTACCATTTAACCATTCTGCCAAGTGATTTATCGTCTATTTTAGCTACAATCTCTTTAAAACACTTAATACCTTCGTCCGTTCCCAGACAATATTCATCCATTGACGGATTAATTGGTGTCCAATATCTGAATGGCTCAAATTCTATTAGCTGTGCAAGTTTATTTTCTTCTTTTGTACAATATTCTTCACCCACATGCCTTTTTTTCTCCAGCATGATTCCAATTATATATACCAGTCTTCGCCAACCTTCCTGACCTTTTATCCAGAAATGTCCTATTCTGTGATACTGATATAAATCTACGAACTTTTTGGCATCAGAAAACCAAATCGAAATTGTATTTTTATCACCCTGCCTTAATATGAGACATTTTCTGCCATTATTTTCTGATAATGAATGGCTTACCAGACCTTTATAACCATCAATCCATTCTCCCATGACATTGCAATCATAAAGCAAAATGTAACATTCCACACCATCATTCATCATGTATGGTATGGACATAAGTTTTTCCTTGTCATTGTATACAAGCTCTAATGCATTTGCATCTGTTAAATCTTCAATGTCTTTATATAAATCAAATTCTACGCTGTTATTATTTAAACTCAAATTAATTTCTCCTAAGATTTTTCATGTAATTCCTATAAGTTTTCCTATAACACCATATTAACACAAACTTTTGCCCATTAAAAGAGACTATCAATTTACATTCATAAATCAATAGTCTCAATATATATTTTCTATCCTTTTACACTACCTAAGGCAACGCCTTGAACAATGTGTTTAGATAAGAATAAGTATACAATGATAACCGGGAAGATTGAGAATGCAATCATTACATATACCTGTCCCATGTCATTCTTTAATGTTTCATAAATTATATTCAAATCCACATTACCGTAATCATGTACAATTCTATTTCTCAAACCACTTAATGCACTCCAAGAAATATTTCCATGTGTTATTTTGTAATTATCCGATAGCTTTTTCGCATTATCCATATATCTTTATTCCATCCTTAAAAATTTCTTCTGTGAGCTCAAGGTTATCCCTGAGTTGGTTAATGTCTAATACATCCACCTTTTTACAAAGTTCTGTCCTTAACTCTTCTACAAGACCATAAAATTTCAACCCCTTTATATTTGCAGAAATAAGTAATAATTGTATCAACTGTTAATAAACCATGTTCTTCATCTATTTGCACCTTATAATAGTATTATCTTCGAAAAAGTTTCCTAATAATTATCCACTGGTAAATTAATTCTTACATATTCATCCGCCAATTCGTCAATGTTGTATTCAGTATAGTTATTTGTCAGACAAAAAACGGAACTGAAATTTCAGTTCCGTTTAATAAATTATCCAAGTATTGCTTTGTCTGATACAAATTCCTGACCGCTTGCCTTCTCAAACTCATGAAGTAAATCTTCTACTGTGAGCTTTTTCTTTTCCTCTCCGCGGATATCAAGAACTACTTTACCTTCCCCCATCATGATAAGTCTGTTGCCGTGAGCAATAGCATCCTTCATGTTGTGGGTAATCATAAGTGTTGTCAGATTATTCTTTGTAACTATTCGCTCTGTCGCTTCAAGAACCTTCGCTGCCGTCTTTGGATCAAGCGCTGCTGTATGTTCGTCCAGCAACAGTACCTTTGGTTTTTCAAGTGTTGCCATCAATAATGTAAGAGCCTGTCTTTGTCCTCCTGATAAGAGGCCGACTTTTGATGTAAGACGGTCTTCAAGTCCAAGATCAAGGATTTTAAGCATCTCCCTGAATTCTTCCATCTCTGCTTTTGAGAGATTTGTTCTGAATCCTCGTCTTTTACCACGTCTCTTAGCGAGAGCAAGATTTTCATCAATTTGCATTGTCGCTGCTGTTCCTGTCATAGGATCCTGAAATACACGACCTATATATTTAGCACGCTTATGCTCTGGAAGAGATGTAACATCCATTCCATCAATAAGAATTTTACCGCTGTCAAGAGGCCACACACCTGCTACAGCATTCAATGTAGTTGACTTTCCGGCTCCATTTCCACCAATAACAGTAACGAAATCGCCTTCCTCAAGCTTAAGTGATACTCCATTAAGCGCAACCTTTTCATTTACAGTTCCAGGATTAAATGTCTTATATATATTTTGAATCTCAAGCATCTGCATTTCCTCCCCTCTTCACTGTCTTTGCCATGTACTTGTTCTTCCAGAATGGAATCGCAAGAAACAGCGCAACAACAAGTGCCGATAAAAGTTTTAAATCATCTGTAGATAATCCAAGTCTGAGAACCACCTGAATTACAATGTAATAAATGATTGCACCAAGTACGCAGGCAAGCATCTTGAGAGCAAAATTGTGGAACAGTTTTCCAAAAATTACTTCTCCAATAATAACTGCCGCAAGTCCGATAACGATAGCACCTCTACCCATATTAACATCGGAAAATCCCTGATACTGTGCAAGGAGTGCTCCTGATAAAGTAACAAATCCGTTGGAAATCATAAGTCCGAGAACTTTTGTCATGTTTGTATTAATTCCCTGTGCACGTGCCATATTGTCATTTGCACCTGTTGCACGAAGTGATGCACCAAGTTCAGTTCCAAAGAACCAATACAAAACAACTATTGTTACCACTAAGAAAATAAGTAACATAATAATTGGGTTTTTAATAGAAACCTCTCTTATATATCTCGAAGAAACAACAAGTGAATACTTATCCACGCTTACAGGAAGATTTGATTTACTTCCGTTGTCCGTTCCCCATCCCATGATATGCAGATTCACTGAATAAAGTGCAAGCTGCGTCAGAATTCCAGCAAGAATAGGTGGAATTCCAAAATTCGTATGCAAAATTCCTGTTACCATTCCTGCAATAAGACCTGCAATAAAAGCTGCCACAAATGCAAACCAGCTTGGAAAACCATTAATTGTCAAAATAACACAAACAGCGCCTCCTGTACAAAGAGAACCATCCACTGTAAGGTCAGCTATATCTAATATTTTGTATGTAATATATACACCAATTGCCATGATGCCCCATATCATACCCTGTGCCACAGCACCTGGCATAGAGCTCATAAGACCTGCAAAAAATTCCATAAAAAAACCTCCACTTATGCCAGCAATACCGCACCCTTTAGTGCGGTATGCGTAAGTATCTTATATAATCTTTATCTCATTAATTTTATTCTGTTTCAATTTCTTCGTAACCGTCAGGAATTGTAATTCCAAGTGTGTCACAATTAGCTTTATTGTATTTCTTTGTAACATTTGGTGCGTACTGAACTTCCATAGTAGATACGTCAGAACCATTTACAAGAATATCATAAGCCATCTCACCTGTAGAATATCCGATATCGTAGTAGCTGATGCTAAGTGTAGCAACACCACATCCTGAACAGATACCTTCCTCACCTGCAACTACAGGTACTTTTGCTGGAATAACAATGTTGGCAATTGCTTCTGTATTTGAAGCCGCAGTGTTATCTGTAGGAATATAAATAACATCAGATGAATCACATGCAGACTGTGTAACTGATGTAACATCATTACTATCTGTAAAAGCAAACCATTCTACTTTATAACCATAATCTTTGAGATATTTTTCTACCTCAGTACACTGGTAAACAGAGTTTGGCTCTGCTGAACAATATAAAAGTCCAACTTTCTTTGCATCTGGGAATAACTCGTTGAGCATTGCTGCCTGCTGGTCAAGTGGAGCCAGGTCAGAAGTTCCTGAAATGTTATTTCCAACGACACCTGTCCAATCAGAAATGTCAAGTGCTGTTGCATAGTCTGTAACAGAAGTTCCAAGAACTGGAATATCTGATGTAGCTGATGCTGCTGCCTGAAGTGGAGCTGTTGCATTTGCCATTATAAGATCAACATTGCTTGATACAAATCCGTTTACGATTGTTGCACAGTTTGCACTCTCTCCTGATGCATCCTGATAATCAAATTTAACTGAATCACCAAGCTTATCTGTAAGAGCCTCCTGGAATCCTTTTGTTGCTTCATCTAATGCGGGATGCTGTACTAACTGACAAATTCCTATGTTATATTCTTTGTCCCCCGCCGAACCGCTGTCATTACTTTCTGCTGTTGTTGTTCCATCTGATGAGGCAGCCGAATCCTTGTCAGCTGAGCCACATGCTCCAAGTGATACAGCCATTGTTGCCGTAAGTAAAAGCGCAAATAATTTCTTTTTCATATCTCACTCCTCCTAAAATGTGTTTAATTTTATATGCTTTCCATATGCTAATGTACCGCTTTAAACCGTCAAAGCGTATACTTAGAGTATACGCATTCAAGCCCACATTGTCAATTAATGAAAGCACTTCCTCATCAGTTCTATACCATTAATGTTAAAGGTCATTTATTTGCCCATTAGACTATTAATTTTTCTTTTATATTTACATATTTTATCCTTACAATTTGCACATTCCAACTTTCTATTTGAACCACTCCAGAATCGTTCAGGATATTTTGCATATATTATTTCCCAATGCAAAAGTACAATGCATGAAGTAAAAAACAGACTCCAGCTAAAAAAGTTTTTTATAAACAACATTGGCGTAAACATCATAAAGTGCCCCCAATCATAAATTCGACAGTTTACACAGCATTTATTCTTCATAATCCCCGTTTGGAAAGGACAGAAAAACAAAATACAAATATAATCACATAGAAAATAAAAAACAGAAAGCATCACCAAATCTGCATTATCAAAAACCTGAAATAAATACAGTATTCCCCAAATGGCATTCACGCACAGCCAGACTAACATAACACGCCATGCCTTAATATTCTGGTCATACACATACTCGTACAGCTCTAATTTATCATATTTAGTTTTTTCTTCATACTCCGTTTCATCGGCTTTACGCAAAGCCATCGTTGCATTTTTCGGAAATACGATGTGTCGAATCATCATTGCCATAAAAATAAACCATAATACATGAATAAATGACACACTATTCCAAAATGGCTCTGTGACCAACTGATATAAACCTTCTTTATTTATTATGTAAAATGCAAAAACTGCGATAAAAATGATAACTCGCAACACTAATTTACACATGTATGATGTCATCATCTTTGTAAATGGAATTTTCTTCATACTACGCTTTTTCCTCACTCTCTAATCCTACTGTAAACCTATAACTTTGCAACAGTAATTTCTGTTAAATCAGATAAACAGTGAAAAAACGAGACAACATCAATGGTTATTGTCCATATAAAGTGTCCCGTCTTCATGTTTCCAACATTGCTCTAATTATCGCCATTATCAGCACTATCTGATGAGATGATTTTCACATATTCATCCGCCAATTCATCAACAGTGTAATCAGGATATGTATTTATCAGATTTAATATATTAAGGTAAGTTTCTTCTGGTATGTTAAGAAATTTCATTATCTGATCTTTAGAAAGGTCATAGCTTTGCATATTGGTAATATTTTTGATTACCCCTCGGGCTCTTTCTCTTTCCTGTCCTTTTAAGCGGCCCTCTTCCAGTCCAATCAGGTGTCCCTCCATGCGGCCCTCTTCTCTGCCCCTTTCAATTAATGCTTCACTAAAATTACACATACTGCTCACCCGCCTCTCCAGATTATCATCCATCACTAAATTATACTTCTCTGACAATTTCTTTTTCTTTATTTCTGTATCGTCTTTACTTACCAGTTCCTCAAGCATTGCTATAAGTCTGTTTTTCGATACTTCCACATTTTGAATTTCTCTTAATTTTATTATAACAGCCTGAAGTTTATTTATGTTATTAAATTTGCTTTTCTTACCAAAAATATTTTTCGTGGTTAATTCAATTCTGTTGATGGAATCTTCATTTTCCTTGCCATCAAGACATATCCAGATACTTCGTACTGCTTTGATATCGTCATAATTAGAATGGGTAAATTCCACTTCCTTCTGGGATGATATCATTCGACACAGATAGTAAATGATTCTATTATCAAGGTCATATCCCAGACCGCTTGCTTTAGAAATGTTCTGTGCCTCGATGTTTATTAAAATCTTTATCTTTTCATCTCCATGATACACAATAAATCTGATGTCGTAAACTATTTTTCCCTCACCTATTACAATATCTTCCTCAGAAGTTTTTTGTATTTTGCCAGCATACGAACTCACTGTGCCAGTGTTTCCTGTATTTGAATTTACTCTTTTTATACTTTCTGTACTATTTTGTTTTCCCCCACTTCCTGTGTTGGTACATCCCGGATCAACCTGAATATTTGAAATACTTGGTTCTCCCATTTCCGATATAATGTCTGGAATAGACATGTCCTTAAATTCATCCAAAGTGTATTTTAAGATGTTTGCCAATATCTGCTTATCAGCAAATAACTCCTTGATAACATTGTCATACATCTTGGATGCATAAGATATATTGCTTATTGTCTTACTCAAATTAGAATTCATAACTGCTTCCTTGCTTATTGATTTTATCTCTGCAATTATGATACATCTGTTCGAATTAAAAGTCAATAGTTTTCCGAAAATATGTTTGTATTTTTTTACTATTTATCAATAATATATATTTACATATTGATTTGTATTGATACTTTCTATGTTACTGTATTTCTATTCCTATCTGATTGTTCAAGCTTTATTATTATAGTACAAAAACAAGGTTACTTCATTTCTACCGCCAATCTCCTTCCTCTCCACAAATCCCCCCAAACATCATCTACAATATTTTTCTTTAGCATTAACATACATTACATGTCCGGTTTCAATACAATATGCTGCTAATTTTCCACCATACACGCACCCACAATCTACTGCAATGTGACCATGCTTCATATACACATTGCTGGATGCGTCGGCATTTATCAATGGTGTTGCGTATGCCCTGTTATGATATAAGTTTTTTCATCTGGAAAATAGCGTTTTCCATAATCTATTCTGTCACATATAAAATCTATAAAAAAATATTCTTCCAATGGTTTTTCTGCACTAAATCCTGATATACCTGCATGCACTAGAATGTATCTTTTTGTGTAATCCTCAATCACATCATATACATTTGAATCCTCTAAATAATCACATATATACATTCTTTCATCCATTGGCAACTGCATAAACTGCTCCACTGTAACAGCACCGCCATCTTCAAGATATCCTTTAAAATCCGTAACAGCATCTTCCGATAGATTATTTGTCTTCGACAAATCACATTTTAATTTGCGCATAAAATATAAAAACAAATAATCATGATTTCCAATGATATATGTTACATTTTTCCTGCTCATTAAATCCTACAATACTCTTATTGGTTTTGGACCTTTGTCAAGGGTATCCCCTAAAATATAGAGCATATCATCATCCCTTAGATGTATCTTATCAAGTAATTCCTTATATTCTGCATAACATCCATGTATATCTGAAATAATATATCGCATTGCTTTCCTCCTTAAGTATTTTCCTCTACTCCTCATACTCAATTCTGAAATAATCAAGATACGCTTTATATTTATCCTGTGCAGTAAGACAGGTATCTGTCAGATATCCTTTTTCATTATTCCATTCTTTCAAACCACGATAGTAGAACATTTTAAGATTATCATCGATAATGAATGGTACAATATTATATTTCAGACATTCCTTAAACATAATCAGTCTTCCTACACGACCATTACCATCCTGGAATGGATGTATCTTTTCAAACTTCACATGAAAATCCAGAATATCCTCGAAAGTCTTTTTTTCTTTTCCATTATATTCTGTCAGCAACTTTTTAATTTCGCTCTTGACATCTTCTGGCATTGCTGTTGACATACCACCAACTTCATTTGGTCTTTTCTTGTAATCCCCCACCGCAAACCAATCCAATCTTGAATCACTGGTTCCTGATTTCAAAATTGAATGCAATTCTTTGATAAACTTCTCAGACAGTGCAGACTCACCTTTGTCAATAATCATATCAATGCAACGAAAATGATTAGTTGTCTCTATCAAATCATCTACATTCAATATTTCATTTTCCACGCCGATTGTATTTGTCTCAAAAATATATCTTGTCTGATCGTGAGTTAGTCTGCTTCCTTCTATATGGTTGGAATTATATGTCAAGTCAATTTGTGTTTTATGATAAATTCCACCAGAATATTTATTTTTCTTTTCTTCCTGAAGTATGGAAAGTAAAGTTTTTGGCTTATTCTCCTTTTTATTTGCTCGCAAGGGCTTAGTTGCATCTCCTGGTATATTCCAGGTCTTTCCGTTAAGAAACGCCCCCGGAACACGTCCATTTGCACAATAATTTCTGACACTACGCTCTGAAACATTCCACTTTTTTGCTATTTCAGCAACTGAAAAATATTGCATTTTTTCTCCTCCGTTTCTGTCATCAATCACTATTTTTTTCATAATATCACACTATCGGCAATATTTCAATTTTACACCTGCTGTTCTTTTTTATTTTTGCCGTTACTTTTTTATTCTTTCTTTTGGATATGAAAAAACATCAGATTTTTTCACAACCTGATGCTTCACATTTAATAACTCCAAAACCAACATTTTCTGCAAGCAAAATGTCTGCTTCACTATCGCCCCAAAATGCTGTTTCGGATAATTTAATTCCCAATTTATCGCACAATATCTCAACTCCTGCTAGTTTCGATACGCCCTTTGCCACAAAGGTTACATGCCGTCCTTCAGCGTACATTTCCAGAAATTCTTCAAATTTTCCTGCCGCCTCCCTTGAAAATATATCAGCGGCTTTATCATTTCCAAAAATGAGAAGTATCTTATATATTGTGCCTTTATTTTTATATTTTTTGATTTTGTAATTATATTTCTGTTTATTTGTATCTATATATGAAATAAAATCATTGGTTTCTTTGCATATGTTTATTCCAATAATTCTATCTTCTGTTAATTTCATGTTTTCATCCCACAATGCAATCCTTGCACCCATGGAAAAAACACCACCAGAAAAATATTTTAATTCTTCTTTTAATATCAGCGCTACATCCTGCATATTTCGGGAAGTGGCAAAATACAATTTGTGGGTTTTAGAAACCGTTGCCAAATGTTCTTTTGTGCTTTCATCAAGAGATTTTTCACCCTTTTTAAGCAGTGTACCGTCTATATCAAATATAAGCGTTTTCCCCAAAAAAGGATTTCTAAACATGGGATACTGTCCATACAATGAGAATCTTCTGTCAAAAACATTGTTATATGCAATGTAACAGTCACAATATGAGGCATTGCATTTTCGTTCTAATTTGCTTAGTTCACAAAGCCCCATATTGTCATCATATAAATTTCCCATGGATGCCCTTCCTATCGGGCATCCAAAAATCCTGCCATCTGATTTAATAAAGAAATTTCCCTTGCAATGATTAACATTACTTCTTATTCTTCGAAGCTCGTTTTCAAAAAATATATCTATTTTTCTAAAACGCCTTATTTCATCATCACTATATCTTCTCTTAAGTCCGTCCATCTTGTTAATCCAAAGATATATATCATCTGGAAGTTTCCCTCTTAACTCCTCTATTATGGTGATATTTTCAGGGACTCCCACCGCTCCCACTGAGAATTTTATATTTAGATTTATTAACTGGTTACATTCCTTTAGAAAATCATCCACAGATATCATAGAAGGGTGAAATGTTCCCCAGAAATTTAATTTGCTTTTTATTCCGCCTGCCAGATTGAAATTCTTAATAAAATTATCTTTATCAAAACTCATATTAGTCTGTATTCCAATCTGATCAACGTAAGATAGTCTGCTAAGTCTTCCTAAGGCATAATGATAATATTCAAGGTTCATCGCCTCTCCATATGGAAGAAACATTATCGCAACATTTTCCTTGGGGTTTTCATTTTCCAGTTTATCAACAAACTGACAAAGATATTTTTTATCTTTATTTATGATATAAGAAGTTGGTTTTTTCTTGGAAAATGGACAGTATTCACATTTGTAATTACAAAAATTTATTTCACCTCTATAATATATCTGCAATTTTTACCTCTATATGGTTTCCACCTTAATCATGTCAGTGTTTCCATTTTTTCCATTCATTGGACCACCTGTTAATACCACATTGTCGCCTTTTTCAAGGTTAAATGCGCTAACAGCCTCTTCGATGTCATTTCTAAACATCTCTTCCATTGAATTATATTTTTTACAAAGTACAGGAGTTACACCCCAGTTAAGATTTAATTTTCTCCAGCTCTTTTCGCAGGTTGTCATTCCAATTACATCAATAGGACAACGGAAACGGCTTACTTTTCTTGCTGTTGTTCCACTTAATGAATTTACCACGATACATTTTGCATTAACATCGATTGCCATTGCACATGTTGAATGACAAATGGCATCAAGATTGCTGCTTGTAATGTAATCAAAATTCTTAAAACGTTTTTCATAGCTTATCTGAGTTTCCGTATATTCTACTGTATCAGCCATGCTCTTAACTGCTTCTACCGGATATTTTCCTGATGCAGTTTCTCCTGAAAGCATTACAGCTGAAGTTCCATCATATACCGCATTGGCAACGTCTGATAATTCAGCTCTTGTTGCTCTTGGGTTTGTAATCATGGATTCAAGCATCTCTGTTGCAGTAATTACTCGTGTTCCAAGCATTCTGCATTTACTGATTAAATATTTCTGGATTGCAGGAACTTCAAGTGCCGGTATCTCAACACCTAAATCTCCTCTTGCAATCATTACTCCATCTGCGAGTGCACATATATCCTCGATATTATCAATTCCTGCTCTGTTTTCAATTTTGGCAATAATGTCGATATCTTTTCCGCCATTTTCATCAAGGAAATCACGCAATACACGAACATCATCACCTGTTGATACAAATGAAGCTGCAACAAAATCTACATCATTTTCAATTCCAAAAAGAATATCTTTTTTGTCCTGATCGCTTAAATAATCCTGTGTCATAACCTTGTTAGGGAAATTCATACTCTTCTTATCTGAAAGAACTCCGCCTACTACTACGTCACAAACAGCTTCTTTTTCCTTAAGTTCCTTGACTTTGCAAATAATTAATCCGTTATTTACAAGAATTGTATCACCTACATTTAAGTTATCAATTAAACCTTCATAGTTAACGGCAACTCTTTCCTGATTACCCTCAACCTGCTCAGTTGTAAATGTAAATGTGTCACCATCCTGCAATGTGATTTTATGATTTTCAAATGTTCTTATTCTGTATTCCGGACCTTTTGTATCAAGCATAATTGCAACCGGACGATTCAACTCTTTACGAACCTTCTTAATTACATCTATCTTGCCTTTTTGCTCTGCATGATCCCCATGGGAAAAGTTAAGTCTGGCAACATTCATTCCTGCTTCAATCATGTTCTTAAGAATTTCTTCATTAGTACTGACTGGGCCAATTGTGCAAATTATCTTTGTTTTTCTCATTTTTATAATCCTCCGAATTGTTTCTTGATTAGTTGAACCCCAACACACTGTTCGTTAGATTTTCTAATAATAAATTAAGCACCCCTATTCTAACATACTTTAGTGTGTTTTTTACCATTAATCTAATTAAAATCCAAAATAATTTTCAATTCCTTCCGCCATTCCTTTTACCAGTTTATTTTGATAAGTTTTCGTTGCCAATAACCTGTCTTCCTTAAGATTTGACATATATCCCACTTCAACAATTGTGGATGGAATCTCACACCAGTTTATCCCCGTCATGGTGTCAGTTTCTTCTATTCCGCAATTTTTACATCCTGTTTTTTCAATTATTCCATTTAGTATCCTCTTTGATAGTTTACGACTTTTTCCATATGATGCCTTGGCGTAGTATGGATTATTCTTGGTGCAACATATTGTCGAAGCCCCCTGCACATATTGTGCTTCACTGCCGTTTGCATGTATTCTTATTAGAATGTCTGACTTTGAGGCATTAACAGCAAGTGCCCTTTCCTTATTTGAAATATTCACGTCATGGGACTCCCTTGTCATGAAAACTTCATAATTATCCTTTATAAGAGTTTCCTTAAGTTTTTTTGCAAGAATAAGATTCAATTCATATTCATATAATCCCGTCGCAACCCCTTTAGTTCCTCCAGCCATCTTTGCCTTATATATCTTTGCCCCAGGACCTATAGGTTCAACGGCTGAATTCTGCCTTCTTTGATGACCTGCATCAATGGCAATTTTAGCTTTTTTCGTTTTAATTTTCTTTGTATCACTCCATGGGGAATAATATCTTTTACCGGATACCATCTTGTAACTCCGCACCCTTAGATAATAAATTTTATTCTTCTTTAATTTTTCACAATTATATAAACTTGTTTTATTGTTGTTAATCCATATCTTCTTTGCTGATTTGAATTTTCGGTTGGCCGCATACTGTATCTGAAATCCCGTTATCTTATAATTGTATTTCTTCCATTGCATCAAAAAACCCTTTGATGTGGAATTTACATAGGTTACATTAACTTGTTTTGGAACAATATTAAAATACAAAATCTTACTGCCGGTATAATTTCCCTTTAATTTTACAATCACTCTTGCTTTTCCTATTTTGCGATTATTCCTGTATTGAAGGGTATATGATTTTGAATTCAGTTTTTTACCATTTTTAAGATAGATATTTACTTTGGGTTTTATTAATTTCCCGGTATATACATAAGCATTTTTCTCTAATGTTATTTTTGAGACTTCCTGTATTGTATTTTCCTCCTTTTCCTTAGCAAATATACAATCTTTGTCCCCTCCGTTCGTTCCATAATTAATTATGAAACATAACGCAAAACAAATTACAAAAATAAGACAGCGTTTTTTTTTCATACATATCCCCCTTTTTTATTCACTTAATGTCTTTAGAACTTCATATGTATCTTCGCTTAATGTAAAATCCGGCTTATCCTTAATTTTTTCTCCGAAATAACTAAGACTTTTTTCCTTATCCTGCATTAAGTCATATAATTCCAGCATTTTGTTACCATATGTATCTATTGTGTCATAATCATCATTTACGGCAGCTTCAAGAATTATGTCCGTAAGCAATGTAAAATACATATTGTATTCTTCCCCCTGATATGGAAGTAGCTTTATTTCCTCATCAAGATAATCACACATTCGCCCGTAATCATTCTGGGTATAGGCAATGACTCCTAAAGCCTGATATCCGTTTGCACAAAATCTGCTATGTTCCATCAGAAATTCTGCATCGCTTTCCACCTTGCTAATATCATCGGTTTCTGATATTTTTTCGCATCGTGCCTGGGTATTATATTTAAAGAATGCAAGGCTTTTTCCATAATCATCGCCAAGATAATATAAATCCGATATTCCAATTGGTATCAAAGTACAATAAATTAACATTATTCCAGCCAGAATTGCTATAAGTTTTTCCCTTGAATATGACATGCTGTATAGAATTTTTCCCTCAGGTAATAATAGAATCATTATCATTACAATTAATGGAAATTCAAAATCAATATCCAGCATTCCATGGATTAATACAGGAAAAAGGATAATGTAATTTCTTATATTCTTTTTAAAATACTTAATTATCAGATATGTGATGGTGGCAAAAATCATAACCCCCGGAATTATTCCTATATCAAGCATCATCTGTAACAATCCACAATGCACATATTTAACCTGATATAATCCTGATGCCGTAAGTCCCTGCGCCAGTGAATATCCATTTGCGCCTAATCCAAACGGATATCTTAACAGCAATAAAAAGCCATCCCTTATATAGAGAAAACGTCCATTCAGGGTACTTGAATTTACAGACAGCATGAACAATCTGTTTATGACATTATGTGTAATCGGTATAAAATATAATCCTGCCATAATTATTACAAATACTCCTGATGCTACAAGAACCATTTTCCTGTTTATCTTCTTATGCACAAGATATATACCTGCTACTGCTAATGAGAGAATTGTAAGGATAAACACAAATCTGCTTCCTGACCAGAGTATTCCTACAAAATTAAATGGTAATGTTATATATTCTATGGGTTTTGCTTTTTCCTTTGTAATCTGAATCATAATTCCAATGAGAAGAAAGATTGCAAAGGTGTTGGCATATCCGAATAACCCTGACATTCTTCCTGATATAAATACATATTCCTTTACCGATGGTATGAAGTATCCAATAAGAGATATGATTACACTTATAGCTCCTGCGTATGGTATTGAATTTAATATTTTATTCTTCTCCTCATCGGTGCATTGCATAATAAATATTATAAATAATCCTATACTTAAATTTTTCATTGCACCCATAAGGTTCATTCCCCTGTCAATTCCCCATATACATGACAGAAAATACATCAAAACGCATCCTAAAAAGACAACATTCTCCACTGAAATTTTAATCGTTACTGTCTTGTTTCTAAAAACCACAAACCCAAACATCATAATAATTACAAAACTTCCTATCAGGGAAGTAAATGGATAAAATAGTCCACCTAAAACAGTCAATAATATTCCTAATAACATATCTTCGTCCCCTTTTGTATTATATATAAATTTTACCATTCTTTAGGAATATAAACTAGTAAAAAAACAGCCGTTATGGCTGTTTTAGGGAATCTCATTTGATTTCTATTTAGCGGTATTTTTTAATGAATATATTACCCACTCGGCAATGTTTGTTGCATGATCTCCTATTCTTTCGAAATATTTTGCAATCATAAGCATATCAGTTGCCTGCTCGCCTTTTTGTGGATTTTCATGAATAAGATTAATTATGTCATTCTTAACCTCAATGAAAAGTTCATCTACAATATCATCTTTTGAAATAACCACATTCGCCTTACCCATATCCTTTTCCACATAAGCTTCTATACTTAAATTAAGCATAAGTACTGTTTGCGATGCCATTTTATTAATATGTTCAATATGGTTAAGCATAGGCTTATCCGCCAGCATAATTGTCATCTCCGAAATATCTGCTGCGTGGTCACCAATTCTTTCCATGTCAGTAACCATCTTCATTGCTGCCGTAATGGTTCTTAAGTCTTTTGCCACAGGCTGCTGCTGAATAAGAAGATTAAAACAGATATTTTCGATTTTCTTCTGTTCCCTGTCTATCTCTTCATCCCCTGCCATTATCTTTTTTGCAAGTTCTACATCCTGCTTAACTAATGCATCAATAGCCTTGGCGATTGACTCTTCTATCATTGTTCCCATTAAGGTCATCTCATTATTTAAAAAATTTAACTGCTCATCAAATTTACTTCTCATTTTCCCTCTCCTTATCCAAATCTTCCAGTAATGTAATCCTCTGTTCTCTTATCCTGAGGATATGAAAAAATTGTCTTAGTATCACCAAATTCAACCATCTCTCCCACAAGGAAAAATGCTGTATCATCCGATACTCTTACTGCCTGTTGCATATTATGTGTTACAACAACAACTGTGTATTTTTCCTTAAGACTTTCCATAAGTTCTTCAATTTTTGATGTGGAAATTGGATCAAGTGCGGAAGTTGGTTCGTCCATTAATATTACCTCAGGCTGAACTGCCAAAGCTCTTGCAATGCAGATTCTTTGCTGCTGTCCACCTGACAAGCCAAGTGCAGATTTCTTTAATCTGTCTTTAACTTCATCAAAAATTGCAGCACCTCTCAAACTTTCTTCCACAATCTCATCCAGTTTGTGTTTATCCTTTATTCCATGAACCCTAGGTCCATAGGCAATATTATCATATATACTCATTGGGAATGGATTAGGCTGCTGAAATACCATTCCTACTCTTTTTCTCAAAATTGTAGTGTCTACCTTTTCGTCATAAATATTTTGACCGTCAAGACACACTTCGCCTTCTATTCTTACGTTATCAACCAAATCGTTCATACGATTAAGAGTTTTTAAAAATGTACTTTTTCCACAACCACTAGGTCCGATAAAAGCTGTAATGGCATTTTTCTTAATATTCATGCTTACATCCTTTAAGGCGTGGTTTTCTCCGTAATAGAGATTAAGATTATTAACTGAAATCTTTATATTTGAATCCATAGACTCCTCCAAAATAACTAATTATTTGCCTTTTCGAATTTTGCCACAATATATTTTGTTGCTAAATTAATTAATAAGACTATCACTAAAAGAACTACTGCAATTCCAAATGCCACATCGAATTTTCCTTCACTTGTAGCACTTAAATATAACTGAATTGTAAGTGTTCCACCTGACTGAAATGCCTTAGGCAACAAATCTGACAAAGAATTCGGAAGAACTTTGGCACTTCCTGCCGTAAATAATAATGCTGCTGACTCTCCGACAATCCTACCAACTGCAAGAATCACTCCAGTGATTATTCCCGGCATTGCACTTGGAATAAGTATTGTTCGAATTGTGTACCATTTTCCTGCCCCAAGACCTACTGCACCGTTTCTGTAACTGTCTGGTACAGTCTTAAGAGCTTCCTGTGTATTTCTTGTTATTAATGGCAAAACCATAAGAATCAAAGTTAAAGCTCCTGTTAATAATGAATATCCAAGTCCTAACGTCTGTCCAAAAAACATCATTCCAAATAATCCAAAGATAATTGATGGGATTCCTGATAAAGTCTCTGTTGCAAATTCAATTACATTTACCAGTCTGCCCGGTTTAGCATATTCATTAAGGTAAATTGCAGCACCTACCCCTATTGGTGTTGCAATTATCATTGTAAGTACAATAATGTAAAGTGTATTTACTATATTTCCTGCAATTCCCACCGTTCCTTTAAGTGCAGATGTTACACTGGTGAGAAATTCTGCATTTACCTGTCCTGCCCCTTTTACAAAGATATATAATATTATCCCGATTAATAAAAATACTGAAAAAATAGCGCTTAGATAAATTAATCCATATAAAATTGTATCCCCAATTCGTCTTCTCTTACGTGTCATTGCTGTGTTTGCCTGCTTTGGATCTGACATACTAGGCTTCCACTCCTTTCTTTCTCATTCTCATTAAGCAATAATTTATTGCCATGATAAACAGGTACAGGATTAATCCTACTGTAAATAATACCTGTCTATGCACACCCTGTGCATATCCCATTTCACTTACTAACTGAGTGGTGAGAAAACGAACGGAGTTAAATGGTAACGGAATATTAACCGCACCGCCTGCTACCATGTTAATTGCCATCGCTTCGCCCATGGCTCTTCCAATTCCTAATACGACACCTGTCATAATCCCTGATTTTGCTGCAGGTAATGTTACTTTGAATATTGTCTGTATCCTTGTTGCACCAAGTGCCAGCGAAGCAGATCTTAAATACATTGGTACTGCCTTAATTGATGATACGCTTACTGTTATTACAGTTGGTAAAATCATTATTGCAAGAACAATTATTGCAGATAACATATTAGCCCCACCTGTGAACTGATGCTCTTTGGAATTTTCAAATAACATTTTTTCTAATTTGTACATAAATGGATTTAATATCATCATTCCTATTAATCCATAAATTACAGAAGGAATTGCAGCTAATAGTTCAACTGCAGGCTGAACTAAATTTGCAACTTTCTTATTACTGATTTCTGTAAGAAAAACTGCTGTTAATACTCCGATTGGAACTCCTAAAATTACTGCAGCGGATGAACCAATCAGTGATGATAAAATAATATATAATATTCCATAAGAAGGATCTTCGGCGGTAGGTTTCCACTCTGTTTTAAACAAAAGGTTTAGAATTCCTACTTCCTTTAAAGCAGGAATTCCTTTCATAATCATGTAAATTGTGATAGAAGCTACTGCAAAAATTGCTGCAACTGCACATATTAAAAACGTATTTTTGGCAATTTTCTCACTTGGTTTTAAGTATACTTTCTTATTCATTGTATTATCTCCATGAATTTACTGTGGCAAAATTAATCCTGCACCAGAAATTACTTCCTGACCTTCTTCTGAGTCAATGTAATCAAACCAAGTTTTAACAAGTTCGTTCTGTTCAGAAATTTCACCCTTTGTAGCCATTACGAATGGACGAGATAAGCTGTATTTTTCTGCAAGGATATTCTCTTCTGATGCCTCTACTCCATCTAATGTAAGAGCTGTTACTGTATCATCTACAACATCAAGTGAAACATATCCGATAGCACCTGGAGTTGACATAACTTTTGCAAGAACTGCACCTGTTGAATCAAGTTCCTGTGCGTAATTACATGCATCTTCGATATCAAGTAATTCCTCGAAAGCTCCTCTTGTTCCTGAACCACTCTCACGACCTACAACAACGATTGCCTCATCATCTCCGCCAAGTTCACTCCAGTTTGTAATCTCACCCTTATATACCTTTGCAAGATCCTCAGATGAAATATCTTTTACTTTGTTCTCTGAATCTGTGATTACTGCAATTCCGTCAAGTGCAATTACGTTTTCTACAGAACCTGCTGCTTTTTCCTCATCACTTAATTTTCTTGATGAATTTCCGATATCTACAGAACCTGCTGCAAGTGACTCAAGACCTGCTCCTGAACCTGTATATTCTACTGTAACTGTAATACCAGGATATGCTTCCATGAAGCTCTCACTTAAACCTTCACAAACCTTCTCCATTGAAGTACTTCCGGCAAGTGAAATCTTTCCTGATAATGAAGTATTATCATCCTTTGCCTCTGACTCAACACTTGATGTGTCTTCTGTCTTCTTTGCTGAATCCTCATTAGTTGATGCATTATCACTGCCACCGCATCCTACTAATCCCATTGTCATTACTGACATCATTGCAACTGTTGCAACTACTTTCATAATTCTGTTTTTCATTTTGATTTCCTCTCTTTACCAAATAATCAACCGGCAGATGTTAATTTCTTAAATTTCCTTGCCGATTACATGTATTATATTAATTTATCCTATGTAAATTTAACTATCAGTTGCAGGTAAAGTGTCCGTAAAACAATTGTAAATTTTTTTACTTTTAAAATTAAAATCCCAAAGCCTTATTTTTCCTTAAATAAAAAAGCTTTTCGGAAATTATTTCCAAAAAGCCTTTACATATTTTACTTATACATTTTACATTTCACTTCTTCAGACATAAGAAGCGGTCCAATTTCATCAGAATAAATTACTCCTTCTTCAGTTATTTTTATTATATTTTTTACATATTTTACATAACCCTTCGTAATCCACTCATTTATAATAGGAAAATCTGATATGAGATTTCCATTAAAACGTTTCTTATATTCATCAAGATTAATTCCCGTAGCAAAAAGTATATTTTTTATGACAAAACGTCTTTTTTGCTCATCATCATCTAATATATATCCATGATTTATCTTACAGTAATCCTTTGTACTTATGAATTTCATAAGCTCATCCTTGCACTCACTTTGTTTAACCTTATAAGGATTGCAAAAATGAAGATTGCCAAGATAACTTCTTCCGCCACAACCTAATGACAGGGTTGTGTCAAATCCACAGCTTTTCGACTGGTTGATGCAAGAAATTGCCTTTTCTTTTTTTACGAACCGGCGCATAGACAATCCTATATAACCTCTTTCTATAAGATAAGGACGAATAAATCTATACATTTCCTCTGCCATTGGATTTACCCTGGCATTTTTATTATACAAATATGTATCTTTCTTTATATACAATGGATATACAAATAACTCATCAGGATTATATTTTAATGCTTCATCAATGGAATATTTAAGACTTTCCATGGTCTGATTTGGAATTCCATATATTATATCCATGTTAACACAGTCAAATCCTGTTTTAAGAATCGCCTCCATTGCCGTTCTTATATGGTCTGGAGTGTGAATCCTGTTTAATGTGGTTAATTCACTTTCATTGAAACTCTGAACACCTATGCTTATTCTTTTTACATTATTGTTCTTTAGTATCCTGAGTTTATCCATTGTGGTCTGCCTTGGTGATGTTTCAACCACAGCATTTTGTCCAATGTATCCCATGTCTTTTGCTATGTCAAAAATTCTTTGCAGATTCTCACAGCTAAGATACATTGGCGTTCCCCCACCTAATACTAAGTCACTAAATTTTACATCTATATTATTTTCCCTGAAACATTCCTTATATTGTTTTGCCTGATTGCTAATGCTGTTAATATATGTATCCACCAGGTCACTTTTTTGTCCTGCCAGCGAAAATAAATTACAATATCCGCATTTACCTTCGCAAAATGGAATGTGAATATACAAAGTGTTATCATTTCCATTTAGATATTTCACATAATCACTTAAATTAACATTTTCCAATTTTCCGTAAGCCAGCTTATGAGGATAGCTATACATATACTGATTATATATGCTCATCTTTTAAACCTTTCTTCGTAACATAAAGTGTTTATAAGGAACTGTATTTACATTTGGATGATTAAATCCATGATACCATTTTCCATCTTCTCCAAAACAGGTTCCATGGTCTGCCGTGCAAATAACAAAGGTATCATTTCTTTTCTTAAATTCTTCAAACAGTCTTCCAATCTGGTTATCAACATATCTAAGTGCCGCTCCCTGTGCCTCTATGGAATCAGGTTTTGACTCGTCATAATATATATTACAAGGATAATGAAGGGCTGATATATTTATATACATTATCAAAGGCTCATCTTCGTCCTTTGAATTTATGACTTTTATCGCCTTATCTATCTGATTTTTGGTGGAATCATATACCTTAGGACCAAAAGATGGATTCCAGTAATGTTCCATAAAAAATTCCGGCATCACCTTGCCTAAGTCACTTCTTCCGTCAAAAAAGCTAAGACCGCCTATACATATGGTGGTATATCCTTCTTCCTTAAGACTTTCTACCCAGGTTCTTCCCTTGAATTTGTATGTGCCTTTGGGAGCTTTCCTTCCAAAACCTATATTCTCCGAAAAAAACAAAGTCTGTCTTTCCTTCATCTGACTAATATTTTCCTCCACCGGAAGAAATCCCGCAAACATCGCCTGATGGGATGCGTAGGTAAAATTCCCCGGAGCCTGCCTTTTCTCCCATGATTTTTCGCAACTTAGATTTGGAAGTTTACCCGCCTGCTCCTGATTTACCGCCACATCATATCGCAAAGAATCAAGACATATAAATAAAATAGAAGTTTTGTCTTTTATAATTTTATTCATATCTATGTCAAAAGCCATCTTTTCATCTCCTTAACCTGATTGGTATATATAATATTTTCATTATATATATCCTGATAAATTAAATCTCCCTGACCGTTAATCTCTATTATGTAGGCAGTTTTCATATTTTTGGTAAAGGCGATATCAATTCCTGCCATGTTAAGCCCTGGGAAACATTTCATTGCACTCTCACACAGGGCGTTAATTTTCATAATATCTTCTTCCTGTAATCCGATATCTTCCCATTTTACTGCACCGTTATTTAAATGCAGATTAGTTATCGGTCCTCTGGAAGTTCTTGCCACCATAAATTCCACCCTGCCAAACTGCCATACCACCCTTAAATCATAAAGCATCCCTTTATAATTTGCTTTTGGCATCCATACTTCAACCACACAGTCGAGTTTTAATATATTTTCTAATATCTCATCAATTTCTTCATTATTTTCGAATTTTTTTAGTTTCTTAGTATTTATGATATGTTCCTTTTCAATGCACGCTGATGTAAAAAGCTGTCTTTTATTTCTGACTATATTTCTTCTATATGCCACAACACCTGCCGCACCTGAATAAAATTTTGGTTTAATAAACACCTGATTTATTCCGGATTCATCCATCACATTATGTAATTGTTCTATATCGGCAATCCTTTGAAGAAACATAGTGCTTACCGGAATATTATTATCCATAAGAATCTTTTTACATTCATATTTATCTAATACTTTTTGTATATCTTCCGGGTTATTAAGGAAACGGCAATTTACTGATTTTAATTCATTAAGAACCCTTATGTACTGTGACAAATTCTCATTTTCCTCTTCCAAATCCACAACAGAAGTAGAAGGAGGGTCTATTTTTACGACCGCTCCTTCTAACATTCTGGTATCAATATTCGAATAAGGCATTACCGTGACTTCTTCATTCAGACTTTTTGCCGCCTCCATGAAAAAATCCGTTCTTTTTGTACTATAATCACCTATTAAAATAATTCCCATATCTTTACTCTGTAAGTAATGGATAATACCATACTTCTCCATCATATTCGTCTGCTGTTTGTGCATCATCTGTATTTACATCAATTGACAATCCATGTAAATTCCTGCACATCTTCTCTGACATATAGTGATATTCCAAATTAAGACATTTAACATTAGGGTTCTTTGGAATAGCTTCTAATAACATTTCCCCACCCTTATCTGTAAGTGAACCCTTGGAAAAATCAAGTGTGCTTACTTTTCCGACATATTTTGATTTTAATACTGCTTCCACAATATCGTCCTCAATATCACTGTCTACAATTCCAAGGTATTGAAGATTTGGAAAATCTCCATTAAGAACAGCCTTAATGTCATCAATATCTCCATCAAAGCCATAATTGTCGATACCTATATATATCTCTAAGTGCTCAAGTGCAGGAAGTTTCGCATTTGCAATACTATTAAGTACATTCTTTGGAATTCCTCCACACTCGATTGTAAGTTTCTTTAATTTATCATGGTGTATTTCCCCAAGTTCAAGACTAGTACTTCCCTTAATCTTAATTTCCTCAAGATTGCCAAGTGCATCCCATAACTTCGAATAATCTCCCTGTTCAATCCATGACACTTCACATTCATCATATTCCATATCACCTATGAAAATGCTTTTGATGTGACTGAATTTTTCCTTGTTCTCAACCATCATATCGATAATTGGCTGTGCTCCGTTCTCCCATGACTCGCCCCAGCATCCTATGATTAATTCTTCAATCTGCGACAACTCAGCATCATTAATAATACTTTCCGATAATGTCTTAGAATCTAATATCTCATTACTTTCATCCATGTCTTCCCATGTATACATATATTTTTTTGAATTCATAATATCTTTCCTTTTTAATAATTACTCTTGGTTACTAATGAATTAATTATAACATATCGATATCTTAATTTCTATAATATTCTGACAAATTGCCAGATTCTATCCTTATGGAAAACAGCTTTATTTTACGCCTTCTCATCAAGCTTTATATATTTACGAAGCATTTTTTCCAGCTCTTCAACATCAACAGGCTTCATTAGATAATTATTAAATCCAGCTTCTATATAGTACTTTCTTGAACCTGGCAAAGCATTGGCAGTAAGTGCTATAACCGGTGCATCCTTTGACATATTATTTTCCAGTTTCTTTAGATTGTTAAGGGTTTCAATTCCATCCATATCAGGCATGACATGATCCATAAAGATAATGTCGAATTTTTCATTCTGAACTTTCTGAAGACATTCCGCACCACTTTTTACAAGGCACACATCAGCCTTGGTTCTCTTTAGAAGTCCCTTCATTACCTTAAGGTTTACCATATTATCATCAACCACAAGAATTTTTTTATCTTCAATAATAAGTTCCTTAGCTTTATCCTTTTCCTTTGATGGCATTACAAGTTCCACCTTGCCAATTGGTGTTTTATCGATTATGGTCTGTGGAATCCTGTATTCTTCAACGCACAAATCCTTAGATTCTTCCACATTTTCCCTTCCACCAAGAATATCCAAAAGAAATTCCACCATTCCATAAGTCATGTCTATCTGATGATTACTTCGTTTCCTGGCTGACTGAGTAAATTCCTTGTTTTGATTATTTACCATTCTGCCAGACTGGGTAATCTTCAAAATAATTTCCACAACCTCTTTACCTTCCACAATATATCCATTTGTCTCACAACCTAATTCAATACTTAATCTTTCATATTTTGCATTTTCCTTCAACAAAGTAAATGCCTTAATCAAAAACTGCTCTATTCTGTCCACATCACCGTACAGCTTCGATGGTATGTCAGGACTTATGGATATTTCTATTTTAAATTTGGATGCACATGCATACTTTGAATATACTTTTTTGTATATTTTATTAATTAATTCCTTTGGACTGTAAACGATTTCTATCAGTTTCATTTTTCCGGATTCGAGTTTTGAATAATCAAGAATATCATTAACCAGATTAAGAAGATTATTTCCTGAAGTTTTTATACTCCCTGCATATTCTTTAATGTTATTCTCGTCAGCTTCCCTTAGAATAATCTCATCCATTCCCAAGATAGCATTAATAGGAGTTCTGATTTCATGGGACATATTCGCAAGAAACTCACTTTTACTTCTGTTGGCACGATTAGCAGCCTTTGTAAGCCTTGCAAGTTCCTGCATATTTTCATATTCTTTGGTAAGGTCATCTACTTCTATGAAATATCCGGACATTTCATTGTTTTTATCACAAAATCCCGTCATAAAAAGCTGATAATTTTTATCATTTAATTTAAATTCAAAACTGTTTTTTCTATTTTTGTCGTGCTCATAATTCGAAAAATTGTTTTTACATTTGTTGTATATATCCACTTTTTCCTTGTTATCACTTAATATTTCTTCAAGCATTCTGCTTGTCTTAATCTCAGGAAAAATATCTGCTATTTTTTCGTTGTAATAAAGTATTTCATTTTGCCTGTTTACAATAAGGATTCCCTCATTGGAATTATCAAGAACGTATTCCTTTGCATTTTGTTCCAAATCAAACATATGATATTTCTTTATGCATACAAGAAATGTAATCTCAACTAAACTAAATGCAATAGGGTAAAAATTAAATCTAAGGTCAGGAAAATGACCATGTACCAACGATACAACAAGATTCATACTTACTCCCATAAGAATACATATATTTCTTTTTATATAGAACTTATTAGAGTCTGATATAATTTTTGCCAATATGTAAATAATTGCAATGGTTACAATTAAAAATACCTCTGCAAGAAACAATTTTAATCCAATACCATATTCCCTTGCAAAATGCAATAATCCATTACTGTCGGTGTATATTCTGAATTTGCAAAAGAAATTATTTCCCGGAATCAAAAATACTGTAAAAATTAAAAATATATTAAATATCCACAGCAGCATATTGAATATTTTTAGTCTTTCATTTAGATGATAGTATTCCGATACAAAATAAATTCCAAACAAGAATATAAGTATTTTTGCAATATATCCGATTTTTAGAGCACTTACAATTGCCTGCTCATCTTTGGACAATGTTTCAAGTAGCGCACTTATGGAATACAAAAATATACTCCCTATTAACATCAGAAAATAATTCTGCCCCTTTGACACATTACTGTGAATGGTTACCATTGAAATTATTATTGATAATATACAAGATACAATTGTCGTTGTAAGCATTAATTCATACATATATTTTTCCAAAACCCCCGCCTCCTTTTACCTATTGTGTCAGCTCCACTAATTCCTTTGGCAGATATTTAATTAACATGCTCTCTAGAATCTCGCTGTCAATAGGTTTCATAATGTAATCCACAAATCCCTTTTCAAGATACAATTCCCTTACTCCCTGCATTGCATTTGCCGTAAGTACAATTACAGGAATATCAGGACTTAAATTATCCCGCATTTCTTTTAATTTTTCCAATGTTTCAATTCCGTCCATTCCCGGCATCATATGATCCATAAATATTAAATCAAATTTTTCTTTCTTCACTAATTCCAGACATTCCGCACCGCTATATGCCGCAGTTATATTAATCTTAGTCTTCTTAAGCATTCCCTGTAAAACTCGTATATTTACTGAATTATCATCCACAACAAGAATTTTTGCATCCTTGGCATGAAATTTTTCTTTGTATTTGATACTGTTTCTTTCCTCTTTTTCAGCTTTGTTTCCAATTCCGGTATAGTCAATAACCCCCTGTGGAACTTTAATGGTGAAAGTCGAACCTATGCCATACTCGCTTTCTACTTCTATATCTCCACCCATTTTTCTTATAAGACTTCTTGATATTGCAAGACCTAATCCGGTTCCTTCTATATTTCTGTTGTTTCCTTCGTCAACCCTTTGGAATGATTTAAAAAGCTTTTTCAAATCCTCTTCCTTAATACCTCTTCCGGTATCCTTCACCTGAAAAATTAACATAATTACCGGTTTATTATCATCGGACTCAATCTTTTTGAAATCCACATTTACTTCAATTTTTCCTCTTTCAGTATATTTTGCAGCATTTGTAAGTATGTTTAACATTGACTGCTCTATTCTGTTTGCATCACCAAAGAGAATTCGTGGCAAATCATTATTCACATTCATGATAAATTTTATGTCTTTTCCCTCAAGTCTTGGCATTACCATTCTTTTTGCATTTTCAAGAATTTTGCCGGTTTCATATTTTTCTTCCATAATTTCAAGCTCACCTGACTCAATTTTTGAAAAATCCAGAATGTCATTAATTATGGATAAAAGGGAGCTTCCTGCACTTTGAATATTCTGGGCATATTCCCGAATGACACTGTTTTCAGTTTCCCTGATTATCATCTCGTTCATTCCCAAAACGGCACTGATTGGAGTCCTTATCTCATAGGACATCTGACTTAAGAATACATCCTTAGCCTTGTTGACGTTGGTTGCCTCCTGCATTAGTTCTTCCATTTCCTTTTTCTTGTTTATACTTTCCGTCATATCCATAACTTCAATAAGATATCCAAGGTGGTCTTTACCTGTATATATCTGCGTTCTGGTGGACTCCATATACCTTCCGTTTAGTTCAAATTCATTCTTTTCATTTTCCTGAAGAAAATAAAAATCCGATTTCATTTTTTTGAATGATTTAAGCTGTGGCAGCATTTCCGTAGCAAATTCATTCATATATAATATATATTTATTGCAATCCACTACCATTATGGCTTCCACTGAATTATCAAGTACAAAATCCTTGGCTTCCTCTGCTTCATTGAAAATAACATACTTCTTCATTCCATAGTAACAGCATACACACGCCATGGAGATGCAAACCGATATAATATCTATCCTAAAATTAACCCTTAATATACTAATAAATACTCCCATAAATGGCCACATCAATCCTATAAAAATCAAAATGTATTTATTCTTTTCGTTTTTATTGATGGCTTTTTTATAACATTTTATAACTTTATGCATCAGCCACAGCAATGCCATAAATGCCACAATTAATAACATCATGTAAAAAAATCCTATGTCATACTGCTGATAAACCAGCTTTCCCCTTCTTTCAATCCGGTAATTATCAAAAAACATTCTGTCGCTTCCTAAACTTATACCCCCAATGGCTATAAATAAAGTTGATGCTATTACAGCATATATAACACCCTTATATACCTCAAAATTGCAATATTCCCCAACATAATTGCAAAAGAAGATAAGTGCCATCATTTTGGCTATTGCTCCAATTTGCGAACCAATCAGCGATGATGGTACATCAACAGATGTTGCCACTATAATATCTGATAAAGCATTAAATATTACCGTAAGGGTTAGCAGCGAAAACATATTGTTTCCGGCTGATGCTTTACTATTTATTGTTTTTATAAATATATATAAAGGCACCAGGGCATCTAATGCCAGTATAAATAAAACGATACAATTTTCTATTGAATACATATCCACCCCTCCAATTGTTTTCTGATATTAATTATATCGTACTTTGGTACTAGTTTCAATTGATTATATTTTCATTTTTGGTCTAATTGACATAAATTTTATTTTTAGCAGTAACTTTATAGTCATTATGCACAATATTTTTTTAAATTTTTATTAAATATACATAGTGCTTTAAGCCTAACGTTGGACTATAATATAAATGTACATAAAACATAGTTTCTTATTCTTTCTCTTTATCAATTTCCTTTAAATAAGCCGACTTAATGTCGGCTTATTTATTTTTGTCTGTTATTTTATTTTTAAATTTATCTTTTAAAAGTAAAAAAATATGACCTCTTTTTAAGAAGTCATATTTTTGTTGATTGTGATTATATTTTGTAATTATCAAAACTTTTCTCAAGAAATTCTGACATTGACACAAGCTGTTTTATCGTGTGAAGTTCATCCTCCGTTACTTCAACATGCTTATTTATTTTTTCAATTATTTCCAAAGCATTTTCTGATATTTTATCACTTATGCCTGATACTTCGTATGTATTATTGGTAAACTGAGTTGTTGTATTATTTATGTCTTCTATACTTTCGCTTAACTCATTTATTATGCCACCCAATTTTTCAACTCTGCTTTTTATACTTGTAAAGCCTTTATTTACATTGCCAGCAATATCTTTTCCTTCAGATACCATGCCATTTCCATCCTGCATCAATTCTACACAGACATCAACGCTTTCCATAATCTGGGAAATGATATCTTCTATCTCACCTGCGGCTTCATTAGATTTAAACGCAAGCTCTCCAACCTGACCTGCCACAACCACAAAGCCCTTGCCCTGTTCTCCTGCCTTTGCAGCCTCTATTGATGCATTAAGTGCAAGCATATTTGTCTTTGAAGAAATACCAGAAATAAGTTTAACCACCTTTTTAATCTGAACTGACATGTCTTTTAATTTCTGAATCTCTTCATAGGTTCTTCCTACGTTGCTCTCAATGTTGTCCATTTTAGACATCATATTTTTAACACTGCCAATACCCAAAGCTGCCTTTCGGCTCGTACTTTCTGATATATCATATATATCCTGTACATCAGTTTTCATTGTATTAACTTTCTTTGACATGTCTTCTGATATATTAAGGTTGCTGTCTGAAAGAGTCTTTTGCTCCGCTACATCTTCGCTTAATTCACTGGTGTTTTCCAGTAATTCCATAGCTACTTCATTTGAATTTTCTATTGTGTCCTTAAGATTAGTTATAAGCTTGCTTAACTTTGTTGATTTATTCTCGCTTTCTGAAATTATGGAAGATATTCCTTTTTTCATCTCCATAATAGAATTACCCATGGTTCCAAATTCATCCTGCCTGTTTAATTCATCATCCTTAACTTCAAAGGAAAAATCATTAGCACCAAGCTTTTTAAAGACCGCTTCAAAGGTTTTAAATGGCTTTAAACTATTGTTTACTGAAACAAGCAATATGCCACTTATAAGAATCATTAATACCACAGTGACAACCAGCTGGGCTGTTTTTAATCTTTGTATTGAAGTTTCGACTTTTTCATTGTAGATTCCAACGTTCATTGTTCCATAAACTTCATCGTTTATATATATTGGATACATTATGTCATAAGTCCCTTTACCAGATTCTTCATCCCATGACTTGCTACTCATAACCTTACCGTTTGCAGCAGCTTCCAAGGTGTAATCCACGTCATCAGAATAATTTTTTCCAATTTCATTTGGCATACTATGTGCAACAACGTTAACATCTTTATCAATTACGGACGCATATGCAATGTAATCACATTCATTCGCTTTTTCCTGAACGAAAGCCTGCAATCCGTCATTGCCATCTCCTTTTTTAAGAATATATTCCGCCTGACATGCCATCTGTTCATCGATATTTACAAATTCATCTACAAGCGATGAAGTGTAACGCTTTTCCATTATTGTCAATGAAACTTCACTCATAATAACAAAGCTAAACTGTACAAGCAAAACTGAAATTAATGTTATTTTAACACGAATTGAACCTACCTTAATCACTTGTACCCCCTTGTAAAAATATATAATTTCTCTTATTTAATTCATTATAGTATATTTAGTACTAAAGTACAATCTTTTTGTTGTTAAAAAACTTTAACAAAGTTGCAATTAATATAATTCCATATCCAATATAGCTATATACATCAGGTATTTGTCCAAAGAATAAAAATCCCCATATTGCAGCAAAAACTACCTGAGTGTAATCATAAACCGATATCTCCTTGGCAGGAGCATAAGTATATGCCTTTGTGATGGATAACTGACCGCCTGTGGCTGTTATTCCTGCCAAAAGTAATATTATCACCTGTTTTAAATCCATGGGCTTATATGAGGCAATAAAAGCCGGCAACAGTACGATTGTGGAAAAAGTAGAAAAGAACATAACTATAATAGTTCCATCCACACCCTTTTTTCCAAGTTTCCTGACGAAAGTATAGGCAATTCCTGCACCTAAGCCCCCTAGCAAACCGATAAATGCATATTTGGAAACTATTGAAAATCCAGGCTTAATTACAAACACTGCACCAATAAAAGCTATAACAACTGATATCCATTCTTTTTTTGAAGGATACTCTTTTAAAATTAGTATACTCATTACAATCGCAAAAAAAGGCGACAGTTTATTTAACATATTTGCATCTGATATATTTAATTTGTCTATGGCATAAAAATTGCAAATAAGTCCCAATGTTCCAAAAAATGCTCTGGCAATCAGGTCCCACACATTACTTTTATCTATTTTAATCTTTTTTCCTGATTTTAATAACATGGTCCATGAAACTACGGCAGCAACCAGATTTCTAAATACCGTCTTTTGAGCCGTAGGCAGATCTCCTGCCAGACGAACACATACCGTCATCAGCGAGAAAAAAAATGCCGCCATGATTATACAAATTATTCCCTTGTTCTTCTTTGTCATAATTAGCCTCCTTACAAATAATAAGAGGTGTATTCACTCTCTTATTTTAAGTTTCGTATGAAAATATAAATTACAAAAAAGTAACAAATTTTTCATATAGTTATTATATAATCATACTACAATAAAATTTATATATTTTCAAATTATGGAGGACTTTTATGTTTAACTTAAAAAAAATCTTATGCGTGACTACAATATTTATGATATCCTTGATGTCCCTTGTGGGATGCGGACAACAGGCAAAAGAAACTAAAAATGATTCTGTTACTGAAACAGATGAAACAACAGCTGTGGAATCTAATGAAAAATTATTATCAGGAATGCATCATGGAATAATTAAGGTAAAAGACTATGGAGATATCACAGTGGAATTAAATGCCGATGTGGCACCTGTTACAGTAACTAACTTTGTAAATCTGGCAAAGGACGGATTTTATAATAATCTAACATTTATGAGGGTAATGGAAAATTTCATGATACAAGGTGGAGATCCAAATAAAGACTGTACCGGAGGATCTTCTAAAACCATTAAAGGAGAATTTCAGGAAAACGAAATAGAAAATTCCATATCACATGTAAGAGGTACTATATCAATGGCACGCTCTAATGATTACGATTCAGCAAGTTCACAATTTTTTATTTGTAATGCAGATGCAACGTTTCTGGATGGACAATATGCAGCATTTGGAACAGTAACAGAAGGAATGGATGTTGTGGATAAAATAACTGAAGACTTTAAAAATTATAATGGAGTAATAACAGATGTAGATAAACAACCTGTCATAACAGAGATAGAAATAGTAGATTAAAATAGTGGATTACTACGTTGTATAGTATTAATGTATAGTAATAGTATAGTATGTATAGCAGAAGCGCCGAAACCCCCTAAAATCAAGGGTTTGGGCGTTTTTTTTCAGAAAATAAATGACATAAAAACAGAGTTTAATTGACATACCATCAGAAAATAAATGACATAAAAACAGAGTTTAATTGACATAAAAAGCTAAAACAGAGAATAAATGACATGAAAACAGAAAAATGAAAGTGAAAATTCTAAAATAGAAAAAACAGAGTTTAATTGATATAGAAAATATAAAATAGTACTTTATTACCTAAAAATAAGGCTTTTGACAAATTTATTGATGATAATATTTAGAATTTTCTGAAAATGAACGAAGGAATAAAACAGAGTTTAATTGACATAGAAATCAGAATATTGAAAGTTGAAATTCTGAAAAAGATAAAACAGAGTTTAATTGACATAAATTGATGAGAAGTCTAAATCAGAGAATAAATGACATGAAAACAGAATATTGAAAGTTAAAATTCTAAAAATAATAAAACAGAGTTTAATTGACATAAACTAATGAGAAGTCTAAATCAGAAAATAAATGACATGGAAGTTTAAATCAGATAACTTTTTGCTATGCAAATGGGATAAAACAGAGTTTAATTGACATAGAAATCAGAATATCAAATTTTGAATTTCTATTTTAGAACTAAAAACAGAGTTTAATTGACATAAAAAATTCTGGTGTGGAAAAGCAGTAACTTATTTTTTGTGAAAAACTGACCACTGTTCAGATTGCAAGAGCGTAATGTAGCAATATTAAGAGGTATTATGAAAACACGTTATGTGTTGGAAATAGAATAAGAGAATAATTGACATGGAAAAAAGAATTTTGCCTTCTATTTTCTTAAATCCTGAAAACAGAGAATAATTGACATAGTTATGTGTTAACTTTTTCCTAAATAGGGTTATCCGATTTTTCAGGATAAAACAGAGAATAATTGACATGAAAAAAAGAATTGGATTTTTAAATTTCTTTTATTTTTATAAAACAGAAACATTGATTTAAAATTCTGATTTGTTTATAATAGTAGGTATATAATGGAATATAGAAAATGAATCTATAATATTAAGGTGGTAGTGACATGGCAAAATTTTCTAGAGATGAAAATGGAATTTTATATGATGAGAAGGGACAGATAATAAGGGAAGGCAGTCTTGTATCAGAAAGGGAACTTGAAAAACAGGTGGATGGTCAGCTTTTTCTGACTCCGAATATGGAGATAGACCAGTTAGAAGAGCCTATATCAACAGTAATTGAACAGGACGGTTCACCGTATATTATTGGGGAGCCAGATGAGAATTTTGTCGATGATCCTGATAAGGAGATTCTTGAGTTACTTAAGCCGGGAAAATTTTCGATTTCAAATTTCTGGGGAGATTTAAAGGGTAACACCAAGAAGGCATTGTATACATTATTATCCATGCAATCCAATGCGAAACCTTTGAAGAAGGGTGGACCGGATATTGCATACAGATGTAGTACTTTGATTTTTCAAAACAGACAAAATTTGTCAGCAAATGAGAATACAATCTTTGACATTCTTCTTGGACAGATTAGTTCCTTCCCGGAAAATGATTCATATATTATATATACGAAGGATATTGTCGGATACTTTAGCAATATTGATGGCGGACATGCTTACGAGGTAATTAAGGATGGAATTACTTCTTTGAAGCAAAAGCCGTTGGAGTATGAGGTTGTTATGCCAAGTGGCAAGACCAAGATGCTTGCTGTTCCATGGTATGATGGTCTTTTGTATACTCCCAAGGAAGTGGATGATGGGGATGAAAATTCTTATATCAGTTTTTTACCTACGCCGTTTTTTAAGATGCTTGTAATTTCAGCTTCGGTTTCCCATGGAGCTTATTACAGAATAAAGGGTGCTGCAAAGATTTCAGGTAAGAAGAAGCATCAGAGAAATTTGTATTATATGTTGGAGGACAGAAAAAGATACAGAGAATTTCCAGGGGCAACTCCTGGAAGATTTTCTTTAACATTATCTGAACTTCAGGAACAATTGAATTATCCAAAAAATTATGGACCAACAGATGTTCGAAGATACATTCTTAAGCCTACAAAGGAGGCTATTGATAATATTGAAGAGATTGATTTTACTTTCACCTTTGATATTGTTAAGGAGAAGGTAAATGGCAAGATGAAATTGAACAGGGTTGACTTTATGATTATGAAAAAGGGAGAGCTTGAGATTATTGACAGCAAGGTAAGCGATGAGCCTGTGGCGATTGAGGAAAAAGATGATCCGATGATGGCAACGGTTTACAGTATCTTAAAAGGACAGGGATTAAATGAATCCAAGTGTCGGAAGGTATATGAGGCATATTCCCAGAATAATCGTGACATTGTTTTTCTGACTCAGGCAATTGCCCATGTTGCAAAATCTGATAATGTAAGAGATTTTGGAGATTTATTGACATATATAATGAAGTATGGTTTTGAGACAGGAGGAGGAGCTTCTAATAGTGAAAAGCCGTCTTCAGGAAATAATTCGTTTATGAATTTTAATCAGAGATCATATGATTATGATGAATTAGAGAAGGTACTACTTAATTCTGATATAAATGAAAATTAAAAACAGGTAAGAATGAATTGGGTGTTGACGGAAAGTTTTGTATGGAAAATTCCTATAGAAACCAGAAACTGTTCTTACATATTGGGGAAAAATTAAGAGAATAAAAAATAGATAAATAGAAATCTAAAAAGAAACTATATTTATGAACTGACCTCCTAATTGTTAGATTATTGGGTTTAACTTTGGGGGGCGGTTCATTTGTAAATATAGTTTCTTTTTTTATAGTTCATATTTTTTCTTATTTTGTGGATTTATAAGTATTTTAAATGGCTATAAAACAAGAAAAAATATCGGATTATTTTTATTACACTTTACGGATAATTCAAATTATCGTTCTAATTCTTCCAGCAGAGTTTCAACAACAAGAAGGATTTCTGACAAATCCTCTTTGACTTTTTCCTTGTCGTTAATTGTAATTTGTGTATCAGTCATTTTCATGATGTTATTTTTCAGACTGTGGATTTTTTTATCAATACAGATAGTCTGAGGTTTTGAATCTGTTTCTTCTATATTATTGGTAGCATTGTTTTCATTGTTATTATCAAATGACTGATTTTCAGCAAGACTATTTTTGGCTACGTTATCCTGAATCTGAGATTGATTCTTGGCAAATATGAAGTTATCAAAGTTATCATTTTCTTTTATCCAATTTACCATTTCAACAATCTCTTTTTTGCCAAGTGCTGAATAATCCGGATTATCCTGATTAAGTAACTGTAACTGCTTATAGAGGAGTTGCTGTTTTTCAACATCCATTGCAGGAAGTTTGTCAAATGCACTAAATGGGAAATCATTAATTTTGCAGATTTCCTGTAATTCAGGTATTAATTTATTTATGTTTAAATATCTCTTAACAGATGTCTTTGAGGTGTTTGGGAAGAACTTGATTATTGCTTCAATTTTATCCCCTTTGTAATCATTAGGAATAAGAACCTCATCAATATAAGCTCGATACATGTTTCCGATTTCAAATGCTGATAAATTTCTGGCTTCTGAGTTTGCTGCCAATAATCGTGCAATTTTATCAGATTCTTTTTCCGGTAATTCATCAATGATTGCAGGAATGTATTTCTGACCGAGAAGCTGCATTGCTCTGAATCTTCGTTCACCGGAATAAATTTCATATCTTCCATCTTTTTTATCAAAAACTAAAATTGTTCCTTCAAAACCATGTGATTTGATTTTTTCTGCCAGAGATTCAATATTTTCAATTGAGAAATATTTAGAATTCTTTGGATTAACATCAATCAAATTCATAGGAAGATTAATTTTCATATGAAGTGGAAATGTACTTGAATGTTCCACAGGATTTTTCATGGCAAGTTTATCTGAGTTATCATTAATTTTTTTATTTTTTGGTTGAATTGTATTTTTGTTGCCAAAAGCCATTTTACAAAATCCCCCTGTTTTTCATTTCTTCTATTAAATTGTTAATTGAATCAATAGCTTTTCCCTTTGCCTTGTCACCGGATTTAGTTTCCAGTAAATAGATTGGCAGATTCTGTTCGGCACATTCTTTGAAACGTGTTGTATGTGGAACTGTCTGCTCGAATACTAAATCAGAAAAACGTTCATGCTCATTGATATATTCCATAAGGGATTTGGAAATATTTGTTTTTTCCATATTGTTAATAATAAGACCAGCAATTTTATCGTCGCTGCTTGCTCTTGTATCTCGAACTGTGTTCCAAAGTTTAACAAAGATATCAGCACCCTGAGCACCGTTTACGTCTGGATCAGTTACAAGAATGATGCTGTCAGTTGCGTTGAAAGCATTTTGATTGATTAATCCCATACTTGGGCCTGTGTCCATTAAAATGTAATCATACTGTGCGAAAAATCCCATATTCATTTGTAAATAGGTAGAAAGCATTGTTTCTCGAAATGATTTAGAAGCAAGTTCTACTTCTGTTCCATATAGATACATTGAGCTGGGAATTAAATCAAGATTTTCTATTGTGTCGATAGGCTGAATTATATCCTCTGGTGAGATATCCAGATTTCTGTACAAATCAGAAATAGTACATGTGTTTTCATCGAATACATCCCAACGGAAATTAGATGATAAATTTCCCTGAGGATCGCAATCAATGACTAATACTTTACTATCTTTTGCCAGTGTGCATGATATGTTGTAACAACAGGTTGTTTTTCCTGTTCCACCCTTCATAGTGGCAAAGGTAATTATTTTCATTTATAGTTCCCTCCATTTATTTTTATGGGTAACCACATTATTCTGTGAATATTTATTATCTTGTATTCTAAACTGCCATAATTATCTGCAGTTTATATAGTTATATGTGATTTATGTTCTAATATAATGATGTTGGGGGCAAAACCATAAATAGATTTGCCCCTGTTTCTATACCACCTTGAAAAATTCATATTTTGTAGTATGTCTTCGGATTTTTGAGGCTATAGGCCGGGTATTTCCCACCTTGTTTTATGCAAGTACCGGAT
>JAXJWH010000008.1:0-1693 GCA_036308125.1 Agathobacter sp. | reverse complement strand
GCTAAGATCTTTGCGTAGTGCAGGGCACCGCAGCTGGCAAATACGCCAGCCAGCTGCTCAAAGCAAGCTGCGCGAGCTACGCCAAAGGGCTCGCTCCGCATGCTTTGTGCCGGTGATACGGAAAACTCAAAACAACCGGAATTTTCCGTTGAGCCTGATAAATCGGCTCAGGTGCAAAAGTATGTGTTTCGATAAATAAGTGATACCTTTGTATGGATATATAAATACAAAGGTTATGACAGACGAACAGAAAATACTTTTAGCATTAGTCAAGTTGATGTTTCCACGTGAGATGTTGGATTATTTTGAAGTTGTAGGTTTTGAACTTCATGAAGATAGTATCAGTGTTCGTCTGGATGAACGCGATCGTATTCTTAAAAAGAAATCTGGTCACACATATGTAAAGAACGGCTTTCTTCCGGAAAGTCGCATCACCGATTTTCCTATCCGTGACAAGCGTGCGACGCTGATAGTCAGGCGTAGACGCTGGAAGGATGAGAAGACTGGCGAGATAGTGAGCAACGACTATGAACTTGTTGCAAAAGGCACACGGCACTCGAAGGAGTTTGCCGCTTTTTTAAAAGGGGTTCTTGGATCAATACCCGATAGCGGCTTCTTCGCTTGAGAAATACTATCACATAAACGGCAAGCAGTTCGAACGGCAATACAAGGAGCATCTAAGCGGCTATACAGACTGGGAGGAAAAAGATCACGCAGACAAATGGCTGATATTCCCAGAGAACATTGGCCCAAGGATGAGCATTGATGAAACCTCGATGAGCAATGGAGAGGTCTACACAATCCTGTCCAACAAAGACGCACACTGCCGTAATGGGGCTATTGCCGCTATAGTATATGGAACGAAAGTGGATGATGTATATAATGCATTGAAACTGATACCAGAAGAGATCCGACTGCGAGTTGAAGAAGTGACTTTAGACCTGTCTTCATCCATGAGGTTGATATGCTCGCTGTCATTTCCACAGGCAGTCAAAGTCATTGATAGGTTCCATGTTCAGAAGCTTGCACTTGAAGCTCTTCAGGATATCCGTATCAGACATAGATGGGACGCAATCGATGCCGACAATGAATCCAGGATGATGGCAAAGGCGACTGGTAAAGATTACATCCCCGACACATACCACAACGGTGATACAAGAAAGCAGTTGCTGGCTCGTAGCCGACATCTACTGTTCAAGTCTCCTGAAAAATGGAGCAAGTCTCAGAAAACGAGAGCCGCAATCCTCTTTGAAGAATACCCGGATATCAAGGAAGCATATTCACTTGTTCATCGTCTCAGGATGATATATGCACACACCAAAACCAAAGGTGGGGCATTACCTAAACTTGCACTATGGTACAATGATGTTCAGAAAACCAACTTCAAAGAGTTCAAGACTGTAGCAGAAACGATACAGACACATTACTCAAACATCCTGAACTTCTTTAACAATAGATCCACTAACGCTTCTGCAGAATCACTTAACTCTAAAATCAAAGCTTTCAGAATGCAACTGAGAGGTGTATCAGATGTTAAATACTTTCTGTTCAGACTTGCAAAGATTTATGCTTAGACACATACTTGTGCGACTGATCCGCAGAAATCTATTAAATTTTTATACACGAATTTATACACACGTTCGTTCTGATGCACCCATCTCCATTTTACCCAGTCAGTTGTATGCTTGTATAG
>JAXJWH010000007.1:0-1541 GCA_036308125.1 Agathobacter sp. | reverse complement strand
GCAAAGTTGATGTTCCCATCGGAACTGCTTGATCATTTTTCATTAGTACATATCACCGAGACTCCTACCGATGTTGTATTCCATCTGGAGGAACGTGATGTTCTTCAGAACCCTCTTCCTGGTCACGAGTATGATAAGAACGGCTTTTATGAATCAGCTCGCATTAATGACTTTCCCCTTCGTGATCGTCGTGTGACATTGAATGTAAAGCGTCGCAGGTGGATAGACCGCACTACCGGCAAGAGTGTAGGTAATACTTATGAACTGACCGCAAAAGGAACTCGGCACTCTAAGGAGTTCGCTGAGTTCTTAAAAAAAATATTTGGATCAGTACCCGATCAGTGCCAGGAGTCTTGAGAAACATTATCACATTGATGGTGATCAACTAGAACGTCAATACAAAGACCATCTGAGCAGTTATCGTGAATGGGAGACTGAGGAGGGTGTCCATGCTGAACGGTATCTTATATTCCCGGAGAACATAGGTCCTCGTTTAAGCATTGACGAGACAAGTCTCAGTGATGGTGAATTATACACTATAGTCACTAACAAGGATGCACATGGTGGCAAGGGTGCGATAGTCGCAATCATCGCTGGCACAAAGGCTTGGGACATTGCTGAGATACTCTGGCTTATACCATTGGAACTGCGCGAACAGGTTGAAGAAATAACGATGGATCTGTCGCCGACTATGCGCAAAGCAGCTCGATTCTCTTTCCCAAAGGCAACTCTTGTTGCTGACCGCTTCCATGTTCAGAAGCTTGCACTTGATGCTCTGCAGGAACTCCGCATCCGCTTCCGCTGGGATGCTCTTGACGAGGAGAATAGAAAGAAGTCAGAAGCTAAAGCGATAGGTAAAGACTATGAACCAGAAGTGTTTGAGAATGGAGATACCCGTAAGCAATTGCTTGCCAGGAGCCGATATCTGCTTTTCAAATCTGCCGAGAAGTGGACTAAATCGCAGAAAATCAGAGCAAAGATATTGTTCAGTCATTATCCAGATATAGAGGCTGCATACAACTTGACCCATCGTCTCAGAATGATATATGCTAAATCCAAAACAAAAGGATCAGCTCTTCCAAAACTTGCACTTTGGTATAACGATGTCGAAAAGGCTGGCTATGAATCGTTCAAGACGATTGCTGAAACTATACAGGCAAACTATGAGCAGATCTTGAACTTCTTCAACAACAGATCAACAAATGCTTCAGCTGAATCCTTCAACGCAAAGATAAAGTCATTCAGAGCACAACTAAGAGGTGTGTCTGATGTTAAATACTTTCTGTTCAGACTTACTAAAATATATGCTTAAACACATACTTTTGCACCTGATCCCTTTTTTGAATAGTTAATTACCATTCTGTCTATTCAATCGCCTATTGATTATATGTTATAATTAAATCATTCGTTACTATAGGTGTGACATTTTAGACCAACTGCATGTCTGCTGTGCGTTTCTCTATGATAGAAAGTATGATATCCCTATCAGGACTTTTCTGAATCCTGCAATATAATCGCAAATTTAAAAGTAAGTATTCTAT
>JAXJWH010000006.1:0-2673 GCA_036308125.1 Agathobacter sp. | reverse complement strand
TTTAAGTTTTACTTTTCCCTCATTTATCATCTGACTGACCTGAAGGATGAATTCTGTTGCTTGAAATGGAGCAATGATACTTGTGCAAGGTTTTATAAGAAATACTACCGACTACTGGCGTGTGGAGATTTCGAAATAAATCGAAGACATGACCTTGAAACTAGAAAATCATTGGTTCTACATTTGCAACTGAACTCACCAATCAGGTCATTGATATAATCTTATAGAAAGGACAAACCTCGTATAACAAGATTGGCATTACCTTTGTTCAAAAAAATACAAGTTAAAGAAAACAAAAAGGGACTTATAACTGTTATATAAGTGAATATGCATATTAACAGGCTAAGATTTTCTATTAAAGTTCTTTTGTGAAACAGCCTTAATCGGAAAAGAAGCACGAGAATTGGAGGGTTTGAACATTTTACTTCAGTCCCTCCAATTTTGGATTATATAATAAAAAAATAGAAGGTTAGTCATTCCGATATTGAGCTAACCTCCTATATACCATTGCAAAAATGCAATATAATTATAGATTTATATACTTATATAATTATATAATCATTATTTAACTTTCTCCATAAATTCCTTGGCAGGCTTGAATGCCGGAATGTTGTGAGCAGGGATAATGATTGTTGTATTCTTAGAAATGTTTCGTGCAGTCTTTTCCGCTCTGTGCTTAATGATAAAGCTACCGAATCCACGAAGGAACACTTCATTTCCATTGATCATTGAGGTTTTAATGGTATCCATCATACCTTCTACAACAGTTAATACAACCTGCTTCTCCAAACCTGTCTTTGCAGCGATTTCGCTGACAATTTCTGCTTTTGTCATAGTTCTCTATCTGATTATTTATAAAATTCAAAAAAGGATTGCAAAGGTAATGCTTTTAAAAGAAAGAAACTCTTAATGCCTTGGCTAAATCAGCTAAAATGAGGAAAAAATCAGGTTAACTCAATGTTCAGTGAAGGATTATCACTACCTTTGAGGACAATTTAGACAAGATACCATTTATGAGTGAAAAGGGAAAGACATATCGCTTCACAGTCAAGCTACGAAAGAAGCCACTTCAAGGAGGCCGTTTCTCGTTGATACTTGACTACTACAACGGTAATGTTGAATACCTATCAAACGAGCAGCGTGGTGAAAGAGTGAGAGAGCATCTTGGTCTTTATTTAATTCCAGAAAATTCCCCTGAAGACAAATTGGCTAATGAGAGAACTATGGAGTTAGCAAGGGAGATTTTGGAAAAGAAAAAGGCAGAGCTTGATGCCTTGAAGAAAGATGGTCTACAGCCAATTGTAAAGAAATCAAAGGACGAACCTATTGAATTGCCTAGTTCGCTGGCCAAATCTTCAAATACCGTTTCTGAACTTTTGATGGTGAACGCTTCAAAATGCGTAATCAACAACATCAATACAATTTCAATTCACATAGGACATAGGAAGATAAAGGATAATCGTCTATCGCTTTTCCTTGACTGCAACTTCGGATCCAATATCATCTATCTAGGAAATGATAAATTCGAAGGTCGCAAGAGAAAATTCCTTGGGTTATACCTTACAGATGATGATACTCCAGAAGCTCGTATTGCTAATAGTCAAAACAGACTTCAGGCAGAGTCTATACTTGAAAAAGTAACCGAATATCTTAATGAACTGAAAAGAATTCATATACTATCTGAAAATACAAAATCTGTAGAATCACCATCTACCACACCGTTAATGTCAGATGATACGTCCAAAACAGAATCTGATGATCCGACTATCTTGACCGACTTGAAACTTACAAAAACGGAGGAAGAAAGCTACCATAATGCTTTGGACAAATTAGACCAGATGCTTTCAGAAATTTGATTGCTTGACAAAAGAAAAATGAACAGAATCTGGTTTAATTTCTCTTCTTTTGAGAAGCAAAAAGAGTATATTTGGCACTTCTCAGAAACTCGTATTAAAAGGTAGACGGATATAAAGAAACACATAACATCTGCAAATGAGAGGAACAAAGTCCATTTTAGAAGAGTGTAAAGCCACTGCTATAACAGACCTCTTAGATTTGACGATGAAGGCAGTTTAGTTTACTTCTATTCTATATATACATTGGACTAAACTAAACCACTAAATTTAATAGCTATCGCAGGTGCAATTTCAGCTCAAATTAAAGGCCATTTTACCATGCAAAGAAATGCAAATATGCTAAAAAATCTAAAAAAAGTGCATTTTTGCAGATTGTATTAGTTTCTTTGCAGAAATGCAGTCCCCAGTTTGTCCCCCCGAACGAACTTATGTCCTTCGGTAAAACCCTGCAATATATTATATATCAAGCACTTACAAAAACATAAATAGGCGTTAAAAAAATATTTTGCATCGGGAAATGATTTTTGCATACTAACATCCACTAAAAGATGCCAACGTTTGTAAAAATCAGTACAAAATTACGTAAATTACATAAAAATCTCGGAAGTTGAGCGTTCATAAAAATCCTGCCATTTGATAATTTTTACTATCTTTGGCAAAGTAATATAAATTATAGATTATGATACCTAAATTTGACAATTTTTTTCTCCCTTGTCTTCAATGTTTAAGCGATGACAATATCCACAACCAAGAGTCCATACGAAGATACGTTATTGACTTTTTCAAATTGTCGGCAGCGGAAGCAAGTGCTTTAATC
>JAXJWH010000005.1:0-1850 GCA_036308125.1 Agathobacter sp. | reverse complement strand
GAGCAAATGTGCTTATTTTAGATGAACCAACAAGAAACTTTTCGCCCTTATCGGGACCTGTAATCAGAAAAATGCTTAGAGAGTTTCCTGGAGCTATTATCAGTATTTCTCACGATAGAAAGTATATTGATGAGGTATGTGATAAAATATACGAGTTAGATTATAGTGGATTAAGAAATTTGTAATGAATGGAGGATAAGATGGTCAATATTACAGATGTAAAACAGATTCTTCAACTCGCGATAGATGCCGAGATTAAAGTCTTTCTTGATGGTGGCTGGGGGGTAGATGCGTTGCTTGGACATCAGTCAAGAGTCCATAACGATATTGATATTTTTGTAGAAAAGAAAGATTATCAGAACTTTATAGAGATAATGAAAGCTAATGACTTTTATGAGATTAAGATGGAATATACAACATTGAACCATACTGTATGGAAAGATGCGAAAAACAGGATTGTTGATTTGCATTGTTTTGAATATACGGGCGAAGGTGAAATTCTTTATGAGGGGGATAACTTTCCGGTAGAAACTTTTTCTGGTAAAGGAAAAATTGAGGAGATAGAGGTTTCTTGTATTGAACCATATAGTCAAGTAATGTTCCATTTGGGATATGAATTTGATGAAAATGATGTACATGATGTGAAGCTATTGTGTGAGACATTTCATATCGAAATTCCAAATGAGTATAGATAACTGTAAATTCAAATTTGTAGAGGTTATATTGTGATAAGAGCAGTCAAGGAAAATGATTTATCTGCTGTTATGCAGATATGGCTTGATATAAACATTAAAGCACATAGTTTCATATCAAAGCACTATTGGATGGATAATTATGATATGGTAAAAAAGATTCTTCCACAAGCAGAAATATATGTGTATGAAAACAATGGCACAAAAGAAATAGAAGGCTTTATTGGATTGACAGATAATTATATTGCGGGATTATTCGTAAAAGAAGATATGCAGTCGAAAGGCATTGGGAAACAACTATTGAATTATGCAAAAGGCATTAAATCCAATATGTATTTGAGCGTTTATAATAAGAATATCCGTGCAATTCAATTTTATCAGAGAGAACAATTTGTAGTTCAATCAGAAAACACGGATGATAATACCAACGAAAAAGAGTTGGTTATGGCTTGGAGCCGATAGACAAATTCCAATAGTTCTAATAGATAAGAATTTGACAATGCAGTAAGATGTAAAATCAAGTGTTAAAAATTATAGAAACCATTTCAAAGTAGGAGGTTTGTGTGGAAAAATTTCTTAATTATTTTAAATACATATCGCTAGTTGCAGGTATTACTCTTTTGATTTGTTTTGTATTAAGCTTTCTTTATGGATTAAGAGGTGATGTCTATTTGAAAATAGATGATAAAAATAGGAGTTTAGTTTCAGATATGTGTGAAACAGAAGATATTCCTTTGAATGGAAAATTGATTCAAATAGGTTGTAAACAGGGATTAGGTGATTGGTATTTGTATCTATATTACGATGATGATAGTTCAGAACGACGTATATTAGAAGATACTATTGGATTTGAACTGCGTATGTATATTAGAGAAAATGGACAAATTGAAGGAACTAAAGGAGTAATTGTAAATTCTTTAGTAAAGGTGTCTGCATTTATTGTTGGAATATATATAATATGTGTTTTGTATCATCGGATTATAGAAAAAAGAGTTTAAACATTAGATGAAAATTGAGTTTGTCAGAGCGATAAATCTTGCTAATGTATGTCAAGTTGTTTTAGATAAAAATATTTGAGATCAAATCCCTAAAAAAGGGTAAACTTAATAAACCCACAGGTTGTGGATTTGAAGAAAATGTATAATAATAAATATAGAT
>JAXJWH010000004.1:0-30589 GCA_036308125.1 Agathobacter sp. | reverse complement strand
GTTCTGTTCTGTTCTGTTCTGTTCTGAACAATCATATTTCTTATTATCATACTAAACAAGTCCTTTCTCCATTTCCTTTACGCAAATCATATGTTATTATTATAACACTTTTGTGCATTTTGTCAATATGACCATTGTTCACATTTTATCTTTTGTGAGTTTTTTACAATTTTATATTATGATTTCGTACAATATTTTTTAATATGCGGAGTGATAACACTCCGCACATCCTCACATATATATTATCTCTTTTGCAACAATCTCCTCCGCAGCACTTTTCACGTTATTCATAAGCCCTCCCCACTTCATCTGGTCAATAGCTTTTAATTCTTCCGTAATACCAGCCCCAGCTTTCATCTGCTCCATAAGAAGTTCCACTCTCTCATGACATTCTTCATCAACCTCATGCAAATGTTCATTCAGTTTCCCATCCACAAGTAATCTGATGTACTCCCCTCTGCGGTGTTTTTTCAAAAACTCACACCGCATTAATCCATACTGTCCTATCTCATAGTGCGTTTCCTCCGGCAATTCCAAATTCGGATAGTATAAGCCATCCTCTCCCAGTGTGTAGCTTATTCCATTTTCTCCAATGATATGTTTCTCCAACACCTTTTCATTATCCATCATATCAATCCATCTCCTATCTGCTCATTCCTCTGTTATAACTTCTCTGCAACCGTTTTTGTTCGTTTTCCAGCCTTTCAATCTCCTTCACACTATCAATCATACTCTGCACCTTATCAGCCCCGGCATAACGCTTTACACGCTCCAAATCGACTACTTTTTCCTGCAATTGTTCCACAACACCAGCCTGCTCTCTTAGCTTTCCTTTGTACCACTCAATATCTGAAGCCTGTTGTGTTACCTTCTCCTTCAACCTTTTCACCTGTTCCATAAGATTAACACATTTAATTGTCAGGCTCTTTACAAGTTCTTTTAGCCTTGTTACCAGTGGCTTTACACTATTTTCCCGATAAGACTTTGCACTTGTAAATGCTCCCGGTTCCGGCAACCTCCATTGTTCTTCCTCATCATAAGCTCGCACATTTCGTTCCAATTTCACTTTAGAACCTGCCATAGCTTCTATTTCTGCCTGAAGCCTCTGCTGTTGCTCCTCCAACTCCCTATTACCGTATTGCAGTTTTACCTTTTCCCCGGCTAAATCATTTATTTCAGTTTGTAACAGCTTATTTTCCTCTGTTAATCGTGCATTACTCCACCTTGCTTCACTATTTGCCTTTTCTAATTCTGAATTATCCGATAACAGTCTGTCGTTTTTTTCTTTCAACTGTTCCCCCATTTCTGCCAGTTCTTCTGCCCTATCCAGCCGCTTATCTACTAACTGCTGTATCTGTGAAAGCACTGTTTCGAATTTTTCAATCTGCTTGTCCAGTTTGACAACTTCTTTGGTTCTCTCCTGTTTTTCAAAATCCAGCACCGACAAATGCTTATTATGGGTTCCTAACTGTTTCCACTGTACTCCATATCGTTCCATGACCTTTGACAATTCCTGCTTTTCGGCTTCTATCCACTGGTTCCATTCCGTAGCACCTCTTGTGCCGCCTTTAAATCCCTGCTCAGCTAATGCACCTTTCAGTGAAACTCTTGTATCAAGACCACGTTTACTGCCACGAATAAAAGGGACAAAATCAATGTGAATATGTGGTGTTTCTTCATCCATATGCAGATGAGCAGAAAATACATAAAGATTGGGATTTCTTTTCTGAAAATCCTTCATGAAATCTATTAGAATTTCTCTTGCCAGCTTCCCTTCCTCACTTTTCGCATTCATATCATCTTTATTGCCAATCTGAAATATAACCTCGTGAAATAATTTCTCCTGCTTACTTTGTCTTATTTTCTCATAATAATTATCAATCTTCCGGTCACTTCGTTTCTGCTTTGCATTGTAACGCTCTTTCGCTTCATCAAATAATTCGTGATACACTTTTTTAATGTCTTTATTACAAAACTCCACATTGTACTCACTTCGTTCCTTATCTACGTTTTTTGCACTAAAGGCTCGTGTATTATGATTAACAGAACCTTTCCCCATCATGCCACTAATCGTTCTCTCCAATAGGCTGACACCTCTCTTTCGTTTTCTCTTTTTATCCGTCCTATTTTGTGCCGACAGGCACATAATCATAGAACCTTCCCGAACATTAGTAGTTCGGGAAGTATCGGGGCGAAGCCCCTCCTTTGTTACTTTCGCCGAAAGTAACGCAAAAGCACTTTTGACACCTGCGGCATCAAAAATGCAACCTGACAAGTCAGGTTTTGCGCCCTGCCGGGGGCTAATCTGCCTGCGGTAACCAGTGTCCGCAAGCGTCCACTGTATCACTGCCACCGCATTTACCTATACAATCTTCATCATTCCATTTTTTAATCCATCACTTTAACTCAGATACGTGCTTTCACATATTCCAGATTTCCATAATAAGGTGTATCCACCAGATACCATTTTCTTTCTGCCGACATTTCCATTCTGGTACTTATCCACTTTCCATCAACTAAAACTTCTAAACATTCACCACAACAAAATCCGTTATCCACCCATAAATCCGACACCAGCAATCCATATCTGTCATTTGCCGGATTGTATCCTAATCTTCCTTCTGTCATAAAACACACCTTCTTTCTCAAATTTTTAAGCTGGCAGAATACTCTGTTAATATGAAAAGAGCGACTTTCCAACTTTTTACTAAAATCAATAGCATGTCTGCTAAAATATCCGCAATCGTCCACTGTACCACATTTCTCATTAACCATATCTAACGGGAGCGTGCCACGCACCCGTCATTTATGATTAAGGAAAACTACCAACGGAAGCTTTCCGGCACACCACGTTTATCCAAATATTCCAGACGAGCTTTTTCCCGTTCTTCTTCGCTTGGTGCAGTTTTATACTTCGTATACAGTTCTCTCATTACCAGTGCATCCAGTTTCTTTTCAAGACCTTTCTGTATCTCCGGTAACAACTCCTCCTGCTCCAGCAGAAAATATTTCATAAGTGCAATGAAAAGCTCCTGCGAAATCTGTACATTTTTCATATCAATCCATCAATCCTTTCCTCTTGCTATCAAGAACGCAACAACGCAATACCTATAGATTTTGCAACCTTGCAAGGTTCATCTCCGCAATTTCTATATAGTCTGCATTGTTGCGTTCTTGCCCAAATCCGGCTTTACCTTATCTAGTTCCCAATACCATGAATTGTTGATTTTCTTCGCCCTGATACCAAGCTCCTTTTTGGCATTTTCCAATGTTCTTTTTGAAATGCCCTGCTCATCTGCCATTTCAAAAATCTCATTGCTTTGCACTACATTTGATGTTTCTACCAGTTCCCGGAGCAGTTGCTTTGCCTGCTCCAATTTATTTGCTTTTGGTGCTATACCGCCAAGAACCTCATCCACCGTTATTTCATAATCTCCTAACCACTTAAAGCCATTCTCGGATAATTCAAAGGCTTTGGAATGTCCGAAAGCTGCCAGATTATTTTTTATCTGCACCACAGCCCGGATATTCGGTTCTCCTTCCACTCTGCCCACCAGCAATACACTTCTTGCTACCGCAAAGAAATCAATGGAACCCATGCCCCGGTAAGCAGCTTTGTTTCCGGCAGCTTTATTCATATGACCGATAAGAACGATTGCACATTTATGCTTTTCTGCCAATGCCCCCAGCTTCTTTGTCATATCCCTTGCTTCATTTGCCCGGTTCATATCCATTCCACCGCCTAAATAAGCCTGTATCGGGTCTAAAATCAATAACTTTGCTTGTGTTTTAACAATGGCTTCTTCCAGTCTTTCATCTATCATGGAAAGTGATTTTTCGCTTTCATCAATGACCGCTATTCTTTCACAGTCAGCTCCTGCCAACTCCAGTCTTGGCTTTACGGTATCTGCAAGCCCATCTTCCGCAGTCTGATAGATAACGTTGACTGGTTCTGTAATATTCATATTTTCATCTAATCTTTCTCCCTTAGACAATTTAGCTGCAATGTTCAACACCAGTGTTGTCTTTCCATCCCCCGGATCACCTTGAATAATTGTCAGCTTTCCATAAGGGATAAAGGGAAACCACAACCACTCTATTTTCTGTGATTGCACCTCTGACATTTTAATTAGCTTTAATTCTGTTTTCTGTTCTTCCATAATGTCCTCCATTCTGTAAAATCTCGTTGCTACAAAGGAGAACCTCTGTTATACTTATTTTGTGATTACATATTTTATTGAACATTAGTAATTCAATAAGTATGGGTAACAGAGGTTTTCCTGTTATCACAAGTCCTAACAGTTGCCGCTGTTGGGGCTTTTTTCTTGTCTTTGCTCATTCAACATCTCTGCCACCTGTTTTTGCTGACTTGGATACAAATGTCCGTAAGTATTCAACGTTATTTTTATATCCCTATGCCCTAATCTTTCTTTAATAATCAAAGGCTGTACTCCCTGATTAATAAGATAAGCCACATGACTATGTCGCAATGAGTGAACTCGAATTCTCTTTATTCCTGCCTTTTCGGCATGGTTCTTTATCATATGCTGTACTGCTTCTGCCACAATCGGAAATATCCTCTCGTCATCCGGCAATTCATATAATTTATCCACATAATCCTTGATTTCCTGCTTTAAAAATTCCGGTATATCAATGGTCCTAACGGATTGCTCCGTCTTTGGAACTGTAATAATGTCCTTTCGTTCCGTTCGATAATAGGTCTTTGTTATATGGAGTTTGTTGTTTTCAAAATCTATATCCGATTTATTTAGTGCAAGTAATTCTCCTTCCCGGCACCCCGTCCAAAAGAGAATTTCAAATAATACATAATATCTGCTACCTTTTTCAAAAGTTGCTATAAATTTGTCGTATTCTTCTTTTGTCCAGAAATCAATCTTTTCTGCATCCGCTTTTCCCATTTTCTTCACTTTCTTGCATGGATTATTTGCAAGATTATATATATTACTTGCATGGGTAAAGAGTGCTGTAATTTGATTTTGAACCATTCGTAAATAAGTAGGTGCATACCCTTTCCCTCTCATTGCGTTTTGCCACTGTATAATATCCGATGGTGTTATTGCGTTCATCGGTTTATTTCCAAAGTATGGAAGAATGTGAGCTTCTATCATATATTTTTTATTTTTAATAGAACGTTCTTTCAATTCTCCTTCCTTATCCCGAAAATAAATCTCAACAAACGCTCCCAGTGTCATATCCATATTGGCATTTGCAGACAGTTTGAAATTGTTTTCCCACTCCAATGCTTCTTTTTTTGTTTTAAATCCTCGTTTCTGCTTTTTCTTTTTGTTGCCTTGCCAGTCCTCATAATAGAACTGGCAGTACCAAGTACCTCTTTGCTCGTCTTTGTATGCTGGCATCTTTAGTCTCCTTTCTTATGCTGTTGCCTGGTAACCATAAAATTTCTTTTCCCAAAACGCTCTGGGAATTTTGCCGGATACAACAATATAGCCGGACGCTTCTAGTTCTTCATTTAGCTGTCTAATCAATTTGTAAGCATGTCCTTTAGAAACACCTAATTCATTGGCTACATCCTCAGCACTCATCATATAATTTTTCTTCATTCGCTATTTCTCCTTTCATGTTGATTTTATATTCCTTGTATTGTTACAAGATTTCTTGTAATCATACTTTATTACACATTTCCTTGTTTGTCAATATATTTTATTTAATTTCTTGTAATCATTACATTGATTTTTGTATTTTTATGTGATAAAGTATTTAAAAAGGAGGATTTTATCATGCGACTTAGCGAATATTTAGAAGTAGGAAAAAAGATGAAAACAGCACGCACCAATGCCGGTATCAGTCAGCGTGATATGGCAATTAAGCTCGGTTTATCTAATTCCTCATACTCCAATTACGAAAACGGATACAGCGAACCTCCGGCAGAGATTATTGTTAAATTCTGTGATGTTTTAAATATTACTATGGAAAACTTATTAGAATTGAAGGTTACTGCACCGAAAACAGTAACTGTTAAAACATTTGCAGACTTGCTTTCTATACTGATAGACTTGGATAGACGAGGTCTTTCCATCAAAGGAAATACTACTTATTCTCAACAGGATAATCAGCTTATGGCTCATTTATCGTTAGATATAAAAAATGCCCAGATAGCCACCTTCATTCCTGATTGGAACAAAGTCAATGAGGAACTGGCTTCCGGGTTGATGGATGAAGAAGAATATCAAATGTGGTTAGAGGATACTTTGAAATTGTTTAATGTGCCGATTGATGATTATATTTAATTCATCCATATTATAAACTTATTCCAAACAATCAAAGCAATATCAGTTTATTAAAGGCAGGTAATATATATGCTCAAGAAAAAATTGACCATATCTGAGCAAATTCAGGATATGATAAAAAAAGGGATTACTTTTAAATATAATGATGAGAAAAGTGTAAGTGATTTTTTAAAGTACAAAAACTATTACTTCAAATTAAAATCATATGGTAAAAATTACGCTAAATATCTCGCAACAGCCAACAAAGGAAAATATATTAATCTTGATTTTGTTTATTTACAAGAATTATCAACTATAGATATGCATCTACGCAAAACAATTCTTTCTATGGCTTTAGATATTGAACACGCACTAAAAACACAACTCTTATACGATTTAAGCAAAAACGAAGCAGAGGACGGATATGAAATTGTTAAAAAGTACCTAGATGAAGATTATTTACGTTTAAAATCTCTCTATGATAAAATCGGAAAATCTGCTGCTAGCGATTTGATTCAAAAAAGAAAAGACACCGGTGATAGTTATGCCTTATGGGAGCTTGTAGAAGTAATGTCTTTTGGAGAGTTTATAGATTTATACCAGTTATACTATTCTACATATCCCTCAAAAGAAAATGATTTCAGCAGCTATTTATGGTCAATAAAATTTCTACGCAATGCTGCTGCACACAATAATTGCTTACTTAACAGTTTAAAGGCTCCTTATCATGTTACAATACATAAAACCAAAGATATCTTGTTTGAACTATCAAAAATAAAAGGAATTTCTTCAAATACTCGTGAAAAATGGATGTCCAATCCTGTTATTCACGACTTTGTTATCCTGGTTTTTGTATATGTAAAACTAATTAAGAGTCCGGGAATAAAGCAAAAAGGCATACAAAACCTGCTATGGCTCTTTAACGAAAGAATGCCTGCACATAAAGAATATTTTGAAAAGAACAATACCATTACTGAGAGTTACAAATTCACTTCAAAAATTGTAAATTATTTCTGCAACAAATATCGTAAATAATACTTGCATTTTTTCAGTAAATGTGAGTATAATAGTATGACGAACAAAAAAACATCGGTTTTTTCCGCGGAGATGGTGCCTGCACTGTTTCCGTATTTTTTTTGCAATTATATATTTTTAGAACCAAAATAGAACCACAACCGGATTTTCATAGCATTCCAGCTTGTGGTTCTTTCTCTTTGTTCGCAATTCTTTTCTACACAAAAAGAAACCGCAACCCTTGATTTCTCAAAGATTGCGGGATAATTTACTCTTTATTTGGTTCTAACTATCAAAGATTACTCAATGATAGTAGCAACTCTACCTGAACCTACAGTACGTCCACCTTCACGGATAGCGAATGTAAGACCCTGCTCCATAGCTACTGGATGAATCATATCGATTGTCATCTCTACGTTATCACCAGGCATACACATCTCTGTTCCAGCTGGAAGCTCACATACACCTGTTACGTCTGTTGTTCTGAAGTAGAACTGTGGACGGTAGTTGTTGAAGAATGGAGTATGACGTCCACCTTCATCCTTTGTTAATACGTAAACCTGAGCTGTGAACTTGTGGTGGCAAGTTACTGAACCTGGTTTAGCAAGAACCTGACCACGAACGATCTGGTCACGGTTGATTCCACGAAGAAGTGCTCCGATGTTATCTCCAGCCTGAGCCTCATCTAACATCTTACGGAACATCTCGATACCAGTTACAACTGTCTTCTGAACGTCTTCTTTAACACCAAGAATCTCTAACTCTTCGTTGAGGTGAAGTGTTCCACGCTCTACTCTACCTGTAGCAACTGTTCCACGTCCTGTAATTGTGAATACGTCCTCTACTGGCATAAGGAATGGCTTATCTGTATCACGCTCTGGATCTGGGATATAGCTATCAACTGTATCCATAAGCTCGATAATCTTATCTCCCCACTCTCCGTTTGGATCTTCAAGAGCCTTAAGAGCTGATCCCTTGATGATTGGGCAATCGTTGAATCCGTACTCTTCAAGCTGCTCTGTAACTTCCATCTCTACGAGCTCGATAAGCTCTGGATCGTCAACCATATCACACTTGTTAAGGAATACTACGATGTAAGGTACACCTACCTGACGAGAAAGAAGGATGTGCTCCTTTGTCTGAGCCATAACACCGTCAGTTGCAGCTACTACTAAGATAGCTCCGTCCATCTGAGCAGCTCCTGTGATCATGTTCTTAACGTAGTCAGCATGTCCAGGACAGTCAACGTGTGCGTAATGTCTCTTAGCTGTCTGATACTCAACGTGAGCTGTAGAAATTGTGATTCCACGCTCTCTCTCTTCTGGAGCCTTATCGATGTTCTCGAAATCTACCTTCTCATTTCCTTCAACTCTCTCTGCTAATACTTTTGTGATAGCAGCTGTTAAAGTTGTTTTACCATGATCTACGTGACCAATAGTACCAATATTACAATGTGCTTTGTTTCTCTCAAATTTAGCCTTTGCCATTTTGAAACGTCCTCCTTGATAAATTGCCCACTAGGGCTGTTATTTTTATTGTTCTTAACCCGACTATTATGATTATAAATAATAATCATAAAAATTTCAAGCTATTTTATATAACTATTCAAAAGATTGATATAAATCAACCTTTTGAATAGGATTTATTTATTTTATTTGTCCTTGTTTGCAAGAACCTTATCAGCTACGTTCTTTGGAACTGGCTCATACTTCTCGAAGAACATTGAGTAGTTACCACGTCCCTGTGTCTTAGAACGAAGATCTGTAGAGTATCCAAACATCTCAGCAAGTGGAACATAACCACGAACGATCTTTCCACCACCGAGGTCATCCATACCCTCGATACGTCCACGACGTGAGTTGATATCACCGATTACATCACCCATGTATTCCTCAGGCATTGTAACCTCAACCTTCATGATTGGCTCAAGTAATACTGGTGCAGCTTTCTGCATAGCTTCCTTGAAACACATAGAACCAGCAATGTGGAATGCCATTTCTGAAGAATCGACTTCATGGTATGATCCATCATATACTGTTGCATGAATACCAACTACTGGGAATCCACCAAGTGAACCAGCCTTTGTAGCTTCCTCGATACCTTCACCAACTGATGGAATGTATTCCTTTGGAATAGATCCACCAACTACAGTAGAATCGAACTTGAAAAGCTCTTCTCCGTTGGCATCCATTGGCTCGAATTTAACTTTACAGTGTCCGTACTGTCCACGTCCACCAGACTGCTTAGCATATTTGTATTCCTGATCTACAGCCTTTGTAAATGTTTCCTTGTAAGCAACCTGAGGTGCACCTACGTTTGCCTCAACCTTGAACTCACGAAGGAGACGGTCAACGATAATCTCAAGATGAAGCTCACCCATTCCAGCGATAATTGTCTGTCCTGTCTCTGGATCTGTATGAGCACGGAATGTAGGATCTTCTTCTGCAAGTTTTGCAAGAGCCTCACCCATCTTACCCTGTCCAGCTTTTGTCTTAGGCTCGATAGCGAGCTCGATAACTGGCTCTGGGAATTCCATTGACTCTAAGATAACTGGATGCTGCTCATCACAAATTGTATCACCAGTTGCTGTGAACTTAAATCCTACAGCTGCTGCGATATCTCCTGAATATACAACATCTAATTCTTCTCTCTTATTAGCATGCATCTGAAGGATACGTCCGATACGCTCTTTCTTATCCTTTGTTGCATTTAAAACGTAAGATCCTGACTTACATGTTCCTGAGTATACACGGAAGAATGCAAGTTTTCCTACGAATGGATCTGCCATAATCTTGAATGCTAATGCTGAGAATGGTTCATCATCTGATGAATGTCTCTCAACTTCGTTTCCATCAAGATCAGTTCCCTTAATAGCTGGGATATCTGTTGGAGCTGGCATGTACTCAAGTACTGCATCGAGTAACTTCTGTACACCCTTATTTCTGTATGCTGAACCACAGCAAACAGGTACTGCTGTACACTCACATGTAGCTTTACGAAGAACAGCCTTCATCTGCTCAACAGTTGGCTCTTCTCCCTCAAGATACATCATCATAAGGTCATCATCTAACTCGCAAATCTTCTCAACGAGCTCTGTACGATATTCTTCTGCCTGCTCTGCCATATCTCCAAGATCATCTGTGATTGTAATATCATCACCCTTATCATCATTGTAGATATATGCTTTCATCTCGAAAAGATCAATGATTCCCTTGAAATCATCTTCTTTTCCGATTGGAAGCTGAAGAACGATTGCGTTCTTTCCTAAACGAGTACGAATCTGATCAACAGCTCCGTAGAAATTAGCACCTAAAATGTCCATCTTGTTGATGAATGCCATTCTTGGTACGTTGTATGTGTCAGCCTGACGCCATACATTCTCTGACTGAGGCTCAACTCCACCCTTAGCACAGAATACACCTACTGCACCATCAAGTACACGAAGTGAACGCTCTACTTCTACTGTAAAGTCTACGTGACCAGGAGTATCAATGATATTGATACGATGCTCTAAAGCACCCGCTTTTGGCTTATTCTGCTCCTGAAGTGTCCAGTGACATGTAGTAGCAGCTGAAGTAATTGTGATTCCTCTTTCCTGTTCCTGCTCCATCCAGTCCATAGTAGCAGTTCCTTCATGAGTATCACCAATCTTATAGTTAACACCAGTATAGTAAAGAATACGCTCTGTGAGTGTAGTCTTACCGGCATCGATATGAGCCATAATACCAATGTTTCTTGTTCTCTCTAATGGATATTCTCTTCCAGCCAAGATTTTGTCCTCCTAAAATTTATATGCATATTGCATAAAACCGGCGTGTGCTCGAAAGCTACACGCCGCACTTTCATTACAATTAATTTCGTTATGAAAATTAGAAACGATAGTGAGCAAAAGCCTTGTTTGCTTCTGCCATCTTGTGCATATCTTCTTTTCTCTTTACAGATGCACCAGTGTTGTTAGCTGCATCCATAATCTCATTGGCTAATCTCTCTGCCTGAGTTTTCTCTCCTCTGGCACGTGAGAAATTTGTTAACCAACGAAGACCTAAAGCCTGACGACGATCAGGACGAACTTCGATAGGTACCTGATATGTTGCACCACCGATACGTCTTGCTTTAACTTCGAGAGCTGGCATTACGTTGTTCATAGCCTCCTCGAATACCTCAAGAGCTGGTCTTCCTGTTTTCTCTTCTACAGTAGCAAATGCACCGTATACAATCTTCTGAGCTACGCCCTTCTTACCATCTAACATGATGCTGTTTACAAGCTTAGTAACTACTTTGCTATTGTACATTGGATCTGCTAATACGTCTCTTTTTTGAGTATGTCCTTTACGTGGCACGTTACTTCCCTCCTTAATCATAGAATATTTGTTTCGATTAATTCAACGGTACTCACATGTGTCTTACTAATGTGTTCGTGCGGAATCTATTCCATAATGTGAAATCATTATAATCCCAACACTAACCTACTTATTAGTTCTGTTTGTGATACACTATTTTTTGCTAAACAATTAATTATTTAGCAGCCTTTGGTCTCTTTGCTCCATACTTAGAACGAGCCTGTTTTCTATTTGCAACACCTGCAGTATCTAATGTACCACGGATGATATGGTAACGTGTACCTGGTAAATCCTTAACACGGCCACCACGAATAAGAACAACGCTATGCTCCTGTAAGTTATGTCCCTCACCTGGAATGTAAGATGTTACTTCGATTCCGTTTGAAAGACGTACTCTGGCGATCTTTCTAAGAGCTGAGTTAGGTTTCTTAGGTGTAGCTGTCTTAACAGCTGTACAAACACCACGCTTCTGTGGAGAAGAAGTATTGATAGGCTTCTTCTGAAGAGAGTTATAGCTTCTCTGAAGTGCAGGTGCTGTAGACTTCTTTACTGTAGTCTGACGTCCTTTTCTTACTAACTGGTTGAATGTTGGCATTGATTTCACCTCCTGTTTTATTTTGAATCGTACACATCTCGTGCACGCTTTTGTATTATATAAATTTCCAAAAGAAATGTCAAGGAATTTTACAAAATCTTTTGTTTACTTACCATAATTATATATTATAGTACCGCAGAACCACTATAACGCAACTTCAAATTTACAGACATTTTAATTTACTTTCTAATTCTTGTATATACAAATTACAATTTTACATATTGATATATTCTATAACATATATCAGATTATTGATTTAAATCTATAATCTGATAATCTCAACCTGCATGATACTTTAAAATTTGCGGCAAACCAACTTAAATTCAGACTCTCGTTTTAATACACTTTCATTTATTATAACGCTTTAATACAATCTATTTTTTTACTGCAGCCTTTTAATACACTCTCATTTATTGTTGCATCTTTTAAATAGACTCCCGGTTATTTTTTGAATTTTCCGAAAATCACATTCATTTCCTATATTCTTTTTATCAATATTTTTCTTGCTTGCTTTTATTAACTATAATATTACCATCTATTTCTTATACTTTTTCATCAATAATTTCTGCCTTGCTTTTATTAACTAAAATATTCTCATCTATTCCTTATGCTTTTTCATCAAGGCTTTCTGACTTGAATTTTTTTACCAAACTATTCCATCTGTTTCTTATACTTTTCTTCAATACTTTTCTTCCCTGCTTTTTTACTAAAATATTCCCATCTATTCCTATACTTTTCTTCCCTGCATTGACGAAAATAATTTCTTCTATTTTTTTATAAATATTGTTACTGAAAAATAATTCTAATTTTTTACTTATGATTTTTCTACAAAAATCTAAATTCATTAATTTTTTTAATAGCAATAATCTGGCATCAGATCTCCTAAGGTTTTAACTTTGCCTTCATTATTCAATAAAATCTGAATATTTTCTCCACCCTTTAGCTGCATCATAAATTCCCTGCATGCACCGCATGGTGACATCACTTCGCCATTTTGGTATATCGCAACCACTTTGTCAGCTTCGTATTCTCCATGGGTTATCATCGTTGACAATGCATTTCTTTCTGCGCACATTCCCAGAGAGCAGCTTGTATCTATGCATACGCCTGTATAAATATTCCCCTCCTTTGTTAAAACCGCAGCACCTACACTTCCGGCATACATATTCGCAGAAATTTCTTTGGGGCAAATAACACTTTTCGCTTTTTCACATAATTCTTTCCATATTTTTTCCATTGATATTTCTCCTCCATATTTATGCTTGTATACATGATTGTATATTATTTATCTTGATAGCACAATTTCAGCTATAGATTCAGTATATTTATTAATTTTTTAGGAAATTAACTTCTATTGCTAATATTATTTTAATAGCTTTCAAATTTTTTATTTCTATTTCTTCAAGAATTTCATTCAAATATTTTTTGTTTCTATTTATTGGGTAATATTTTCAACACAAAAGGAGTTTTAGGTTTCCCTAAAACTCCTTTTAATCTCACTAACTAGTCTTTATCATTAATCAATTTTATTAAATAACTTTACGGTTATTTATTGCGCCAACTATTTTTAATCGGCTTTGTTAACCAGCTTCATAATTAATATTTCATCGACCTATTTAATGTCATTTTATGAATTTAGATTAATTCCTGAATTTGTGCCTTATCACGAACTTATGTTAATTCCTGAATTTGTGGCAAATCATGAATTAATATTAGTTATTCTCCTCTGAGTCCTGCGAGAATAATACATCTGAAATCTCATCTACGTCAATCTCATCTGGGTTAACAGATTCGAATTCAACTTCTTCGTCTGATGAATCAAATGTTCCATCGCCGAACATCTCGAAGTCTTCGAATGATAATTCTTCCTGCATATCGATATCACTATCTAATTTGATGTTACGATATCTCTTCATTCCTGTTCCGGCAGGGATTAATTTACCGATAATTACATTTTCTTTCATACCGATAAGTGGATCAACCTTACCCTTGATTGCAGCTTCAGTAAGAACCTTAGTTGTCTCCTGGAATGATGCTGCTGAAAGGAATGAATTAGTAGCAAGGGAAGCTTTTGTGATTCCAAGTAATACCTGTGAACCTACTGCTAAATTGCCACCTTCTGCTTCAAGTTTCTCATTTAACTCTAAGAATTCAAGTGAGTCAACCATGCTTCCTGGAAGTAATCCTGAATCTCCAGATTCTTCAATACGAATCTTCTGTAAACACTGACGCACGATTACTTCGATATGCTTATCGTTGATTTCTACACCCTGGAGACGGTATACTCTTTGAACTTCACGAAGCATGTAATCCTGAACCGCACGAACACCTTTAATCTTTAAGATGTCATGTGGATTTACAGAACCTTCTGTAAGTTCATCACCGGCTTCAAGTACTGCACCATCAAGAATCTTGATACGAGAACCATATGGGATTAAGTATGCCTTTGTTTCTCCTGTTTCCTGATTTGTAACAATTACTTCACGTTTTTTCTTAGTGTCTTTGATTGTAGCAACACCACCAAATTCTGTGATGATTGCAAGTCCCTTTGGCTTACGAGCCTCGAAGATTTCCTCTACTCGAGGAAGACCCTGTGTGATATCGCTTCCGGCTACACCACCAGTATGGAATGTTCTCATTGTAAGCTGTGTTCCTGGCTCACCGATTGACTGAGCAGCTATGATACCTACAGCTTCACCAACCTGAACAGCCTGACCTGTTGCAAGGTTAGATCCGTAACACTTAGCACATACACCCATGTGTGTACGACATGTTAATACTGTACGGATTCTTAATTCATCAATTGGTTCTCCGTTTTCTCTTACACCCTTGCTCATGATTGCAGCAGCTCTCTTAGGTGTAATCATATGATTCTTCTTAACGATTACATTTCCATCTTTGTCATATACTGTTTCGCATGTGAAACGTCCTGTAATACGCTCCTGTAATGACTCGATTTCTTCTCTTCCTTCCATGAATGCCTTAACTGTCATTCCTGGAATCTCAGCGAAATCCTTACCTGCACAACAATCTGATTCACGAACAATAATGTGCTGTGATACGTCAACAAGACGTCTTGTAAGGTATCCAGAATCGGCTGTACGAAGAGCTGTATCTGACATTCCCTTTCTAGCTCCATGTGCAGACATGAAATACTCGAGTACGTCAAGACCTTCACGGAAGTTTGACTTGATAGGCAACTCGATTGTTCTACCTGTTGTATCCGCCATAAGTCCACGCATACCTGCAAGCTGTTTAATCTGCTGTGAAGAACCACGGGCTCCGGAATCAGCCATCATAAAGATGTTGTTATATTTATCTAATCCTGTAAGAAGAGCATCTGTAAGTTCATCATCGGCTTCTTTCCAAGTCTGGATTACTTCCTGATAACGCTCTTCATCTGTAATAAGACCTCTCTTATACTGCTTTGTAATCTTATCTACAGTATTCTGTGCATCCTCAATTAACTGTGGTTTCTGAGGTGGTACTGTCATATCTGATACTGATACTGTCATGGCAGCCTGTGTAGAATATTTGTATCCCATTGCCTTTACATTATCAAGTACCTCTGCAGTAGTTGTTGCACCATGTGTATTGATTACTTTCTCAAGAATCTTCTTGATCTGTTTCTTTCCAACGTGGAAATCAACTTCATATTTAAGAACTTCATCTGGGTTTGTTCTATCAACAAATCCAAGATCCTGTGGAATGTTCTCATTGAAGATAACTAATCCAACTGTTGTATCAACGAAACCTGACTTTGTTGTTCCATCAGGTAATTCTACTGTTCTATAAACATGAATTGGCTGGTGTAATGAAATCTCTTTGTTCTCGTATGCTAAAAGCGCACGATTTTCACTACCATAGTAATGACCAAAAAGGTCAACAGGTCTGCAAAGGATACGACGATTATCGTCTGTTACATCCTCAAACCAGATATAGTCATATAAATCTAATTCAGCTTTCTCATTCTCCTTAGGAGTAGTAAGAGCTTTTAATTCATCTATGTCATTATAGATTCTGTCTGAAGAAACCTTAGCAACTGCCTTAGGATCATCCTTGTAGTCAGCTAATTTTTCCATTGTAAGGTAGTATACTCCAAGAATCATATCCTGTGATGGTACGGCTACAAGTCCACCATCCGAAGGCTTAAGTAAGTTGTTTGGAGATAATAACATAAATCTACATTCTGCCTGTGCTTCTGCTGTAAGTGGAAGATGCACAGCCATCTGGTCTCCATCGAAGTCGGCGTTGAACGCTGTACATACTAATGGATGAAGCTTGATAGCTCTACCTTCTACGAGGATAGGCTCGAATGCCTGAATTCCTAATCTATGGAGAGTAGGAGCACGGTTCAACATTACAGGGTGCTCTTTGATTACCTCTTCAAGAACATCCCAAACCTGTGGCTCAAGTCTTTCTACCATCTTCTTAGCACTCTTGATATTGTGTGCTGTTCCGTTTGCAGCAAGCTCTTTCATAACGAATGGCTTGAATAATTCGATAGCCATTTCCTTTGGAAGACCACACTGATATATTTTGAGTTTAGGCTCTACACAGATAACTGAACGTCCTGAGTAGTCAACTCGTTTTCCAAGTAAGTTCTGACGGAAACGTCCTCCCTTACCTTTTAACATGTCTGAAAGTGATTTAAGAGCTCTGTTTCCAGGACCTGTAACAGGACGACCACGTCTACCATTGTCGATAAGTGCATCTACAGCTTCCTGTAACATACGCTTCTCGTTACGAACGATGATGTCAGGTGCTCCTAAGTCAAGTAATCTTCTAAGACGGTTGTTACGGTTAATGATTCTTCTATATAAATCATTAAGGTCAGATGTTGCAAAACGTCCACCATCAAGCTGAACCATTGGACGTAAATCTGGTGGAATAACTGGAATTACGCTCATAATCATCCACTCAGGCTTATTCCCAGACTCTCTGAAAGCCTCTACTACTTCAAGTCTCTTGATGATACGGGCTCTCTTCTGACCTGTTGCATTTTCAAGTTCTGCCTGTAATTCTTCAGAATCTTTCTCAAGGTCGATAGAAGCTAATAATTCATGAATAGCTTCTGCACCCATTCCTACACGGAATTCACTTCCGTATTTCTCTCTTGCTTCCTGATATTCTGTCTCTGTAAGAACCTGCTTGTATGCAAGAGAAGTCTCTCCTGCATCAAGCACGATATATGAAGCAAAATATAATACTCTTTCAAGTACTCTTGGTGATAAATCAAGAATAAGTCCCATACGAGAAGGGATACCCTTGAAATACCAAATGTGAGATACAGGAGCGGCAAGCTCGATGTGTCCCATACGCTCTCTTCGAACGCTTGATTTTGTAATCTCAACTCCACAACGGTCGCAGACTACACCCTTATAACGGATTTTCTTGTATTTTCCACAATGACATTCCCAATCTTTTGTTGGTCCGAAAATCTTTTCACAGAATAAACCGTCTTTTTCAGGTTTTAATGTTCTATAGTTAATAGTCTCTGGTTTCTTAACTTCACCATGTGACCACTCTCTAATCTTTTCAGGAGATGCTAATCCAATCTGAATCGCATCAAACTGCATTGCCTGATTACTATCTTTACTATTTACTTCTGGCATTTATGGCACTCCCTTCTAATTATTCTTCATCAAGTTCTACGTCATCTTGGAAGAAATCATCATCTGATAAAACAGCAGGTTCTTCTTCATCTTCGCTGACATTTACTAATTCTTCGCTGTCACCGTCAAATTCCTGCTTTGTAAATCCATGTTTCTCAAATGACTCATTGTCTTCAAATGCATAATCCTTGTCATTACCGATTATAGAATTAATATCTGTGTTACCATATTCACTTGTTTCGATTAATTCTACTTCATTTCTGTCTTCATCTAATACCTTGATATCAAGACCGAGTGACTGTAATTCCTTAAGAAGTACCTTAAATGACTCAGGAATACCAGGCTCTGGGATATTATCTCCCTTGATGATTGCTTCGTATGTCTTAACACGACCGATAACGTCATCGGACTTAACTGTTAAGATCTCCTGTAATGTGTATGCAGCACCATAAGCCTCAAGTGCCCAAACTTCCATCTCTCCAAAACGCTGTCCACCGAACTGTGCTTTTCCACCGAGTGGCTGCTGTGTTACTAATGAGTAAGGACCTGTTGAACGTGCATGGATCTTATCATCAACGAGGTGATGTAATTTAAGGTAATGCATGTGTCCGATTGTTACTTTTCCATCGAATGGCTCACCTGTTCTACCATCACGAAGCTGTACCTTTCCATCTCTTGAGATAGGTACGCCCTTCCATAATTTTCTGTGCTCTCTGTTCTCTGAAAGGTAATCCATTACCTCTGGGAGTAATATATCTACATATTTGTCATAGAATGTCTCCTGACCTTCTTCGGCTTCAGGTGCATCAAATGGCATATTTACATAATCATTTGCAAGCTCTAAAGTATCCTGAATATCAATCTCCTTAGCTCCGTCAAATACAGGAGTTGCAACATTGAAACCAAGTGCCTTAGAAGCAAGACTTAAGTGAATCTCAAGGACCTGTCCGATGTTCATTCGTGAAGGCACACCCAGTGGATTAAGTACGATATCAAGTGGTCTTCCGTTTGGAAGGAATGGCATATCTTCAACTGGTAATACTCGTGAAACTACACCCTTATTTCCATGTCGTCCGGCCATCTTATCACCGACTGAAATCTTTCTCTTCTGTGCAATGTAAATACGAACTGACTGGTTAACTCCTGGAGATAATTCGTCACCGTCTTCTCTTGTAAATACTTTGGCATCAACAACGATACCGTAAGCTCCATGAGGAACTTTTAATGAAGTATCTCTTACTTCTCTTGCTTTTTCACCGAAAATAGCACGAAGTAATCTCTCTTCTGCAGTAAGCTCTGTCTCTCCCTTAGGAGTTACCTTACCAACAAGGATATCACCGGCACGAACCTCTGCACCTACACGAATGATTCCTCTTTCATCAAGATCCTTAAGTGCGTCATCACCTACACCTGGAACGTCACGAGTAATCTCTTCTGGTCCAAGCTTTGTATCTCTTGATTCTACTTCGTATTCCTCGATATGAACAGATGTATATACATCATATTCTACAAGACGCTCGCTAAGAAGTACGGCATCCTCGTAGTTATATCCTTCCCATGTCATGAATCCGATAAGCGGGTTCTTTCCAAGGGCTAATTCTCCGTTGGATGTTGATGGTCCGTCAGCGATTACTTCGCCTTCTTCTACTCTCTGACCCTTGAATACGATTGGTCTTTGGTTGTAGCAGTTTGACTGGTTAGAACGAGAGAACTTAGTAAGGATATATTCTCTTCTGTTTCCGTCATCCTCTCTAACGATGATACGGTTAGATTCAGCCATCTCAACTGTTCCGGCTGCCTTGGCAACAACACATACACCTGAGTCAACTGCTGCCTTTGTCTCCATACCTGTTCCTACAACAGGAGCTTCAGTTGTCAAAAGTGGTACTGCCTGACGCTGCATGTTAGATCCCATGAGGGCACGGTTAGCATCATCGTTCTGAAGGAATGGAATAAGTGCAGTAGCTACTGAGAATACCATCTTAGGTGATACGTCCATATAATCAAATGCAGTCTTATCGTATTCCTGAGTTTCCTCTCTGTATCGACCTGATACGGAATTACGAACAAAATGTCCCTCGCTGTCAAGCTTCTCGTTAGCCTGAGCTACATGGTAATTATCCTCTTCATCCGCTGTCATGTATACAACTTCTTCTGTTACAACAGGGTTAGCAGGATCTGATTTATCAATTTTACGATATGGAGCTTCTACGAATCCATATTCGTTAATTCTTGCGTAACAAGCAAGTGAGTTAATAAGACCGATGTTAGGTCCTTCAGGTGTCTCTACAGGACACATACGTCCGTAGTGAGAATAATGTACATCTCGAACCTCGAATCCGGCACGATCTCTTGAAAGACCACCAGGTCCTAAGGCTGATAAACGTCTCTTATGTGTTAACTCACCAAGTGGGTTGTTCTGATCCATGAACTGTGAAAGCTGTGAAGAACCAAAGAATTCCTTAACGGCTGCAGTTACAGGCTTGATATTGATAAGACTCTGTGGTGAGATTCCCTCAATATCCTGTGTTGTCATTCTTTCACGAACAACTCTCTCTAAACGTGAAAGTCCGATACGGTACTGATTCTGTAATAATTCACCAACGGCACGAATACGTCTGTTACCGAGGTGGTCGATATCATCATCTGTACCAATGCCCCACTCAAGGTGCATATTATAATTAATAGATGCAAAAATATCTTCCTTAGTGATATGCTTAGGAATGAGATCTGCCATATCTCTCTTGATTGCTTCTATTCTGTCTTCTAAATTGTCATATTCTTCTAAGATTGCTGCAAGTGCAGGATAGTAAACAAGCTCGTTAATTCCAAGGTCATTTTCTCCTGTAAGCTCAGGAATCCAGCTTGTGATGTCTACCATCATTGAAGAAAGAACTTTGACATTTCTTGTCTCTGTCTGAATAAATACAGCAGGTACAGCTGCATTCTGAATCTGTGTGGCAAGTTCTCTTGAAACAGTAGTTCCTGCCTCTGCAAGAATCTCACCTGTTGAAGGATCGATTACATCCTCAGCAAGAATCTGTCCGCTGATACGATTCTTCAAATGAAGCTTCTTGTTGAACTTGTAACGACCTACCTTGGCAAGGTCATATCTTCTTGGATCGAAGAACATTGCTGTGATAAGGCTTTCTGCACTCTCAACTGAAAGCGGCTCGCCCGGACGGATTTTCTTATATAATTCTAAAAGTCCCGCCTCAAAACTTCCCTGTGGCTCACGCTCTGTGATTGCAGGGTCCTTGCCGAAAGAAGCCATAATCTTAGGCTCTTCACCAAACATGTCAATAATCTGCTGGTTGGTTCCAACACCAAGTGCACGCAACAATACTGTGATTGGTACCTTACGTGTTCTATCTACTCTTACATAAAAAACGTCATTGGAATCAGTCTCATACTCTAACCATGCACCACGGTTAGGAATGACTGTACTTGAATAAAGTGTCTTACCAACTTTGTCATGTGCGATACCATAATAGATTCCAGGGGAACGAACTAACTGGGAAACGATAACTCGCTCTGCTCCGTTAATTACGAATGTACCTGTCTCTGTCATGATTGGAAGATCACCCATGAAAATCTCATGTTCGTTTATTTCATCTGTTTCTTTATTGTGAAGTCTTACCTTCACCTTCAAAGGAGCAGCATATGTTGCATCTCTTTCCTTACACTCAGGAATAGTGTACTTTACATCATCCTCGCATAAAGTAAAATCGACAAAATCCAAACTAAGCTTACCTGTGTAATCTGAGATTGGAGAGATATCAGCGAATGCTTCCTTAAGACCTTCGTCTAAGAACCACTGATAAGAATCCTTCTGGACCTCAATAAGGTTTGGCATTTCCAGAACCTCTTTTTGTCTTGAGTAACTCATACGCATGCTTTTGCCAGATTTGACTGGACGTATTCTGTTTTTCTCCATTGACGTTTCACCTCTCGTTTTTATTTTATATATGGTACAATGCCAAAAACATATGCACCATGTAGAACTAACTATATACTGTGGAAAATATCTTATACATATCAATATATTGTATTTCCCGATATGCACAATATTGCGTAGGCTTTTTTGTGAAATATTCACCTATTGACACAAGGTTTACTTACAATCATTCAGTAAATTCGCCTTCTGCACCACAATAGTGCAACATATAGTATACACCAAAACAAACTAGTTTGCAAGTACTATTTTAAATTTACAACCCCATTCCCGCAGAATAATTCCAGCAACAGATTCCCAATTAATTTCCATCTTCCCATAATGGCTTCACGCCGTATTTGTCCATGAGTGAATATTTCATCTTTTCGATTTTTTTAAGGGTTTCTTCATCGTTGGTTATGAATTCGCTTCCCTTGACATTTTTGTATTTCGTTACATCTTCTTTCTCATCACAGGCAAAGCTTTCATCCCTTGAAATATTAAGATAAGAAAAGCCCATTAAATCCTGAACATCATTAAGCACCGTAGCATTGCCACTGTAATCGTCATATATATCTGATAAAAATACCATGTAATGGTCGCCTTTTTGCATGAGATTTACAAAACCGGTACTAAGAGTTTTCTCATCTTCCATCCAACTTCTTCCTATTATAAATACATCTTCTTTGACTTTCTTATCTGGTTTTCCCTGAATCATTTTTACGAATTTCGCTTTCTGAATAAGCACTCCGTTGACAAATTCCCTGTCCCCTGTTGCCTCAACCTCCACGACATACTTCGTCTCGTCCTTGATGGTGGTCTTTACTTCATTAAGCAATGGTGCATAATATTCACCAAAGAAAGTGACAATTCTTTCATCACAGTTGTCTTCATTCCCGAAAAGGTTGTTCCTTTTCGAACCTGACACCCCGCCGATTATAAACAAAGTACAAAGAACAAGAAGAAAACCGATTGTAATAATTCTATTTTTCATCTGCCTCCTCCTTTGTCAGAACACCTTTATGCATGTGATAAACCTCATCTGCAAGAATCTCTATATCTTCCTTACTGTGACTTGCCAGAAGAATTATGGTTCCTCTTTGTTTTTCCTCTCTCATGATGTTCCAGAAAGATTTTACTGTATTATCATCAAGACCATTAGTAGGTTCATCAAGAAGAAGTATGTCAGGTTTTTCCATAATCGCCTGAGCAATGGCAAGTTTCTGACGCATTCCAAGGGAATATTTTGCAACCGGTCTTTTATCTGATGGATCAAGTCCGACTCTTTCAAGACTCTCAACAATTTCCTTTTTGCCTATCTTCTTATTAATATCTGCAAGCATCTTAAGATTGGTGTATCCGGAAAATTCAGGATACATCTGTGTATTTTCTATTATCATTCCAAGATTTGGCAACACTCTCATGTCTTTTCCAAGAACTTTATCTCCATAAATAACTTCACCGCTTACTTTCATAAGCCCTGATATTCCTCTGAAAAACATTGTCTTTCCTGAACCGTTACGTCCTACAATTCCGTATATTTTTCCACTTGCAAATGTAGCACTTACATCTGTAAGAATCTGTTGCTTTTTGATTGTTTTTGAAATATTCTTAACTATTAATTCCATATCTTCCTCCAAATCCTAAACTTCCTTATCGCTTTCAATAATATCCACTTTTTCGACAGCAATCATACCTGCCACAAGAGTGACCAGCACAAACAATGTCATGATTATAAAACCTGACGATACTGCTAAAACTGCCACTGGTTCCGATCCTGTTTTTCTGAAAATCTCAGGTAAAAACCTAGGATTTTCATACCAGCTTGCCCCTAAATATGCCAGCGGGCAAAGTTTAGCCTTTAATGTATCCATTTGAGAAAAATTTTTCTCTGGGAGAACAGATAGAAACAATCCCATCATAAGCTGAATTGCCATTGATATAGCTACACCAATAGTACTTCCCTTGTAAAATGCAATAATATTTGCCATAAGAACAATCTGGTAAGCCCATAATGTATACATGAAATAGTACCAAAGCAGAATATTTATATCCCCTGTACTATAACGCAGTCTTCCTGTTACAAGACCCATTATGAAAAAACCAATTAAAACTGTTAATGTATTTATTGCAGTATAAATAAAAAGCTTAGCGCTTTCTTTCAAAAACCACTTATATCTATTCTCACAACGTGAAAAAACATACACACTGGAATTACAAAAATGTCTGTATATATATGTAGAAAAAACAAATACAAACATAAAAAAAGGAACGAATAAAGAAATATAATTACTAATTAATCCTTCTCCCCTAGCATTAGACCAGTAACCTCCATCAAATTCAGACAAAACATCACCAACCGAAGGGGCATTTGTGTATCTAAAATAACAGTGCCACGAAAAAATTATTCCATAAATAAACGGAAGCACAAAAAATTTTCTATACGTTTTCATTTTCGATTTCTCCTCTAATAGCATTTATTATTATAATCGCAATGGAAATAACCGCCAAAACAGCTACCATACCTGTAAAATAGATAAAATCTTTACGATTGTTTTTCAGCAGTCCCCACCAGAAATACCCCATGTAATTATGGTTTGGATAATAGCCAAAAACTTTAAAAGCTGAGCCCTTATAAAATTCCAGAATAAAATATAATGGTAAAATTAGACATGCATAATATTTAGAATAGAAGCAGGAAAAAGCCAATGGTACTAATGACAAAAGAGATGCCATTACACTTGTATAAATAATCCTTGTAATTGCATAAAAAACCGGTTGTCTTTGGAAAATATCATACATAAATCCACTTGTGGTTTTAGAATACTCTATATAAACATCAACAAATTCCTTTGTATTATGAATAGGAAAGGCACAAAGGTTAAGCGCAAGCTCAATTATAAAAGGAATGAGAAAACATAAAAAAGTCACAATCATGACTGCAAAAATTTTTCCAACATAGTATTTTAACCTTCCGCCACATCTGTTAACAAGGTGAATATTAATTTTAGTTTTCTTTTCTTTTGCAAGGGAAAGTGCTCCAGGTAAAGTTACAAAAAAAGAAAGGAATGTAAGTATATACCATCCTTTCGCATTATTCTCTGATAAAACACTAATTTCAAGAAAATTTGGAACCTGACCAACATCTATTCCCTGTAAATTTATCAGATTGTTAATATAATTAAAAATAATCAACAACATCATTATTAAGAAACAGGTTTTTGCACCGCTTTGTCTTATTATTATATTAACCTGTGCTTTAATATTTCTTATCATATACATCTCCTTAATATCTCTATTTGGCAGTAAGAACAAAATCTTCCTGTCAATCCTAATTAATTTGCATCATAACCAACAAGTGCGTGTGCACCGTAGTTATTGCTATTTCCAATAAAGCCAAAATATACATACTTAACTTTAAGCTCACCATCTCTAATTCTCATACTAACTGCAGACTTAGTTTCTTCTAGTACATAAAGAGTTCCTTTACTTATTTGAACCATCTTACCACTTTCAGTTTTCTTAAAAGCAGTAGCCCTAATTTTTGTAAAAGTATCCTCCATTCCATCATCTAAAGGGTACACCCTTTTGCATCTAGCTTTTACAGTTGCATTATTTCCACTCCTTCTTCCATAACACTCATAGTTATACACTCCAGAAGAAAGTGGTTGCACCTTAATTGTCTTAGATTTTGCCTCCACATTCATAGTAGGCACAGCACTTACCAATGCCATAAGTGCTACCATGCACATTACAAGTACACGTTTAAATTTGTTTCTTGTTTTCATACAAAAAACTCCTTTCATAATTTATTTTTTGCAAAAACACCCCTCTATATTATTGTACCATTTGTTATATTATATTTCAATAATCATTTTTGATGAGTTTTTCACGAAAATTCATCATTTTCGATTAGTAATAATTTCTATTGTTATTACTATGATAAAATAATATCAGTAATATAAAATACTATAAATATAAATATTAATATTAATATTCCCACTATTTAGTATCGATTTTATTGTAAATCTTCTTCATCTTATCAAGGCAGGATTCCAATTCAGATTTGATATCAAGTCTATTGCCTTCATCAATCTCAAGCAGCCTGTCGATGCTTGCATTATAAGTTTTGGCAATTCTACCTAATTCTTCAGCTTTAACAGATGCATCTCCTCTTTCTATTCTATACATCTGTTGCATCGAAACTCCCATGCATTTTGCCAGTTCTTCCCTTGTTATCTTCTTTTCATTACGAAAAGCTATAAGCTTATTTCCCAGTTCCTTTTAACATCTTCCATTGTGTAACTCCTCCTGTTGTATAGTAAATTCTGCCGTATCACACAGTTAAGAAATATAATTTTATTTTAACAATCTATTTTTCCCTTTATCTTTCTGCATAACGGTCAACTGCATAATTAATACTAATATACATATAAATTTATTTCAATAAGATTAAGAAAATCTTAAGAATTTTCTTAAGAATTTTTTTAGGAGTTTTTTTTATTTTTTTAATAATTAATTCCATAAAAAGGGAAAGCCCTATCTTACGATAGAGCTTTCATTGCATTTTCCTTATTCTCAAAATAGTAAAGGTATACATCTTCAAGATTTATATCCAGTGCTTTTTCGCCGGTTTCCTCAAACTGTTTCCTAATTTCGCCAGTTTCCTTTTCGTCCTTACATACCAGCCTTACTTTGAAACCATCTCCATAATGTCTGATATTACTTACAACATAATTTGACTGAACCTCATTCATCTGCTTCTTGTCGATTACAACTTCCTTAATATAATCAACAACACTGTCCATCAGATTCTTAGGGCTGTCAATCCTTATTATCTCGCCTTTCTTCAGCAGAACAATCTTATCAGAGATTGCCTCAATATCTGATACAATGTGGGTTGCAAGAATAATTATCTTATTATCTGCAATTTTACTTATAATATTTCGTATATTTATTCGTTCCTGTGGATCGACACCTGCAGTAGGCTCATCAAGTATAAGTAACTTAGGATCATTTAGCAGGGATTGTGCCAACAGCAATCTCTGGCGCATACCTCCGGATAATTCCCCTACGCCTTTTTTCACTTCATTTTCCAGATTAACCAGACGAAGAAGTTCAAGGGATTTGCTTTTGGCTTTCTTCTTATCAAGACCTTTTAGTCTTCCCATATACATCATGAAAGACATAACTGTAAAATCCCTGTAGTATCCCTGCTCCTGCGGCATATATCCTAACATATCAAGATAGGAGTCCTTCATCTTCAAAATGTCAACACCGTCTACAAGGATATCTCCATTTATTCTTTTTAAATTATCTGTTATCAGATTAATTAATGTACTCTTTCCGGAACCGTTTGGTCCAAGGAGACCGTATATTCCCGGCTCCATCTTCAAATTAATATTTTTAAGTACCTCGTCTTTATCATATTTAAAGGATAAATTTTTTATTTCAAGTATCATTCTCTTCTCCATTTATTATAACCAACTATACAACTACCAACCATACATATTATTGCAACAGCACATGATGCAATAACCAAAAGTGCATCAGTTCCCAATTGCCAGAAATTAACAAAATACGTAACAACACCTACAGCAAAGACCGTCATGGATATTGTTGCAACTTTTGCATTTGTCAATATAGCAACATTTGCTGATATTATTCCTATCGCCATATACATTACCCATCGGGCAACATAGAAAGCAATTATATATACCAACATAGAACACTCAAATCTTAAATTCTTCAACGATTTAAAACTCTGTGCCAAAACACCAAACTGTCCTAATCCATCAACATATGCAACTTCAAATATATGCATAAAAACTTCAATCAGGAATAAAACTGTGGTAAATCCCATGATAAATCCCATCTTTTTGATATACAAAGATTTGCGACCTTTTTTGCATGTGTTCAAAAGTTTATTCATTTTGCTGGTATTTTCTATCATGAATATACCGGCGCATATAATTGCAACTGCTATACCAAGAATAAAGTATGGAACTGTTTCCGATTCATCAAAAAATCTTACATACGAATACTGATTTAAATACCCGCCTTCAATTCCTCTTTCTTCCTTTAGATTAACAAGATACTCTCTCTGAACATTTACTATCTTAGTGAAAGTTTCCTTTGCTTTATAAACTGGTGCAAGCATATCCATTCTGTCAAGCTCATCATTATCCAGCTTTCCTTCGCTAACTTTTATTGCAACATCCTCATACTCAGCATAGAAATCCTCTACTTCTTTTTCTACGTCACTGATATATTTATCAGACTCATCTGTAATTTTGCCGCTATATTCATCAATAAAATCATGATATTGCTGCTGATATTGGAATAAAGTAATCTTATCACAATCAAAATATCTTCCCCAGATAACAGCAATCAGAATAAGAACAATTATTCCTTTTTGAATCACAAGAAGTTTATACCACTCCATGGCAAAAACGCCTAATTTTTCCTGTATGCGCCCCATAATATCACAATATTTTTCCCTTGCTTTCTTGATATATTTATCCAGAGCACTTACCTTGCCGGATACAGGATATTTTTTGCTACCATATACAAAAGTAACAATCATTGAAATAACAAACATTGCAGCCATTACCCAAAAGGCAATTGTACGCATATTTATAGCCTGATTTAATATATTTAAATTTACATATTTTTCAAGCAGCCTGTTATCCTTTAATATGTATACCCAGTTACAATAATGAAGCAATTCAAAATTACTTCCCACCGGAATGAATTTATAGAGCAATACTTCAATAACTCCTGCAAAAATAACTATTCCGTTGGCAATTATTACAGAGCTAAGCATCATAAGTATCGCCCACCATATCAGACTTATTACAAAACTTATACAACTTCTGCCAAGATAGAATAAAATCAGATATTTTCCAATAGTTATCGGACTTGTATATTGCGCAAATCTGCTTAAAGACTGAATCGGATAACTTAAATATTTGCCCCAGCTGTCACCATATATAAGCTGACTTGTCAATGCCAGACAAAACATATTAATAAATATTAAAACAAAATTCATAATTAATATTGAACCTATTTTTTTAATAACATGTTTTTGCCTTCCCTTTTTGCTTGAATGAATTATACACTCCAATCCTCTGTTCTTATCATCCAATGCTATCAAAGCAACAATGAAAGAGATAACAATAGTACCATAGTAAAAAAAGTTATAACCGAAAAATTTATCAAAGGATTTTGTATAAATATTCTTTGGCTTCACGTCAGCTATCTTCTCAAAATCCTGTCTTGTTTTGCTGGTATTATTCTTCGAAAATTCACTTTCCTCACTAAATATACTTACAGTATCATTCTCATCCGCTGAATGAATTATCCCTTCTACTTCACTACTATATTCTTTTACATATTTTACATTTTCCTTCTTATTATCATTAGTCCTATCCGGATAGCAATTATACGCAAGTATGCCACACTGTAGTATTATCATAATAAAAAGAAAGAAAATATATTTCCTTTTCGAAATAATATTATAAATCTCCATTGAATTCCCCTAATTAATCTAATTTTTCAATAACCTCACACGTATCTATGTCAAGAAGTAAATACTCATCGCCCATCGCCTCGGGATTTTCAGACACCAAATAATCATCACTTTTATAAGCTATATACCCAAATTCATCATGTTCCCTAAGTAAAGTTCCATCCAAATCAAATTCTTTTACTGGCTCCCCTACAGAATAGCATAAAATGCTATTCTTATTAATAGTAATAAAATCTACAAAATATTCTGCCGGTAAAATTTTCTTAGTCTTACCATCTGAAAATGAATATCTATATAGCCCCTCTCTATATTTTAAGTAATACATACAATCATCACGCATATAATACCTACCCTGAAAATCATCCACTAACTTAACAATTTCATCAGTGGTATCATTGAGGGCATATAAGGCAGCATCCATATCTGTATAATCTTCATTATAGACTCCCACCTGAAATAGCAGATAATCTCCATTCGAATTAATCCTGTATGCCTGAAAATGCATATCTTCTTTCGCTTTTACAACATATTCCACTTTATCACTGCCTAATTTTTTTCTCATAAGCCCGGAACATGTATCCTCTGAAGTAAACATGTAATATACATACCCATTTCTAATCACAATATCAGGACAAATCCATGTTCTTGAAAAATCTTCTGTCTCTCCCTGTCTTCCCACATCAGTAAAATTCGCCCCATAAAGTTGCATATATTTTTCTCTTGATGAACCATCTTTACTAATTCTATACAGATATACTTTACCATCATCATCGCACCCTGCCATATACAAATAACCTTCGTAATAAATAATGGTTGTTGTATCCATATATCCTTTTTCTGCCACTGATGTTTCAAAATAAGCATTACATTCTTTATTATCATGCTTGCAATTAGGCTTATTGCACACAGTAACTTTTTTCTTAGAACTAAAATCATAGAATTTTAAATACTCATCAACAAAATAATATATTCCATCTTCAGTCATGGCAAAACTTTCATTTGATTCTTCATAGCTACCATTTTTATCAGCCTTAAAATTCATTGTTTCAAGGTCAACTTTCTTGGTAGAACATTTAAAATCACTTTCAAAGCCAAACTCATTTACTGTATCAGCTTTTTCCTTATTTTTGCCCATAAAGTAAGTTGCAGCAATAACTGCAACTACTATACAAACAATAAACAAAGAAAAAACTATAATTTTTTTCTTTTTCATAAATAAATCTCCTTAAAATATATGGTAGTGTCAAGTTTACTACCTCATTTTTTATTAAAAACCTTTATTTTAGGGAGTTTGCAAATAAAAAGAGCATTT
>JAXJWH010000003.1:0-1732 GCA_036308125.1 Agathobacter sp. | reverse complement strand
TTTTGATAATAACCTTAGATTGAAGAGAATTATGGTAGAACGAGGAAATTATTAAACTTATATGTACAGATCATGCAAACAAGTTTTGGCTTAAGAAGTATAAATATTTAGAGAAGTTACAAGAGGTTATAAAAAGGTGATAAAAATACTGTTTGTCTGCCACGGCAGGGTATTCCCTTCTGCCTGAGGCCCTTGTATTTACTGGACTTCCGGGGAATGCAGGCGGGAAATTGGGACACTTTTGGGACAGTTGATAGTCGTGATATAGCTCAAAACCGGGATATTCACTTCTGACAGGGAGGGGATGTTCCGGTTTTTCAGGCTTTGTTGTTGGATGTTGAAGAATCGTCAGGCGGCGCAGCTTGAGTCTTATATGTCATTACGATTGACAAGGTGTATATGATTATCATATAATAATAGTATATGGAGGTGATAAGATGAACGCAATCAGAGAATTGAGAAAAACGACAAATATGAGTCAGAGCAGATTTGCAACATACCTGGGAATCCCGGTTGCCAATATCCAGCATTGGGAGCAGGGAGTATCTTCTCCTCCTAATTACCTGGTATCCCTGATTTCACGTGTTATGAGATCCGACGGATATATACAAAATGAATTGAGACCAGAGCAGATTGATGCAATCCGGCAGATGCAGGCAACACTTGCTATAGAGGATCTGTTACTGTCGGATTCTGAGATATCAGGAATTGCAGATGTAGTTACCGGGACAATATCCAGAGAAGAGTTTCAACGCAAACTGAAGGAGAATTACAGCAGGGATGGGAAGCATAGATAAGTATGTTTATCCAGGATCAGATATTCTGATCAATAAATTCGACTGTCATAATAAAGCAGAACTGGAAAAACTTGAAGCACTTTCAACAGGTGCGAACCTTGCCTGGCTTCAGCTTCATCCAATTCGAGGGGAATTTGACTTTCAACACCTAAAAGATATCCATTATTTTATCTTTCAGGATGTTTATGACTGGGCCGGACAGGTTAGAACTATTGATATCGGAAAGAACAATCTCTTTTGCAGGACACAGTTCATTGATTCATACGCGGATAGTATTTTTTCATGCTTTTTCATGGACTGCTATGAGTGCAGGGAGGATAAAAGTAATTTCATCACAGCACTTACAAAACATTATGCGGATATGAACGCACTTCATCCCTTTCGAGAAGGAAACGGGAGGGCGCAAAGGGAGTTTGCAAGAGAGTTGTGCATGGAATGTGGATACGTATTAGATTTGACTGAAACTACACATCAGGAAATGCTTGATGCAAGCATAGCTTCCTTCAATAGAGGTGATAACACTGGCTTTATATCCATTTTTTCTCGTGTGGTGATTCCATATGATGAATATAGAAATTATCAACAAAAATTGAACTCTACTCTTCTTATTCTTTCGAAAGATGATATGTGAAAATAAAACAGGTTATTCCATAAGAATGGTTGGTTGGATGACAGATTGAGTAATAGCAGGTGCTCTTTAGTTCTCCGCGAAAACAGGATCAAGAGAGATAACACAAAAATGTTCAGAGTGGTCTGAACGGAAAAGCTGCGGTCCTTCACCTTCGGGTGGAGGGCTTTATTACTAACTGATAATGACGTTATAACGGCCTCCGGCAATGTCCGGGGGCTTTTATTATTTATCAAACCCTCTTTGATTTGCCGGGATTCTTGCTTTTTTCCCGGATTCTACCTATGAGGGCTGTTCTGTTAAAAGG
>JAXJWH010000002.1:0-1588 GCA_036308125.1 Agathobacter sp. | reverse complement strand
GGCAGGTATTTGTGTCGCAGCTGCCCTGGATCAGTGGAAACGGCGGGAATTGTGATGTTACATGAATCGTGTATCTTGAGTATAACGACCCGCAATTTTTGGAGGGTCGTCAACCAACCGTAGGTTTCCGCGTAGTTCGTACAATTACAAAATAAATTACACTTGTCATTCTTAACTCAAACTTGTTTGTTCATATTGAACAAACAAGTTTAAAACTCTATAATTATCTACATGATAACAATTGACTGTCATTACAATCTAAAAGAAGATATACACTTCATTCTGGAAACAGAAAAAATCAATATGCTTGAATTATCTGAACGAACGGGTATTTCAAGAACCACATTGAATGAAATTGAAAAGAGAAATTCTGCAAGAGAAGATGTATGCGAAAAAATTTATTCTTACATCTATAAAAACAAATACAGAATCAACTCTGTAAAAGAAGAACTCATAAAAGAAAAATACGGTACTGTCTTGTTCCACGGTTCAAGAGATGGACTATCAACTGTTACTACAACAGGTTCACGAAATAACTGTGATTTTGGAAATGGCTTTTACTTAGGGGAAACATATAATCAAGCTTTATCTTTTGTATCTGAGAAAGATGGTGCTTCTGTATATTCCTTTAGATATTCATTAGAAAACCTGAAAATAAAAAAGTTTGAATGCAACCTTGAATGGATGCTTGCCATTTGTTATCACCGTGGCACTTTGGAACAGTATAAATCAAATCAGACTATACAAAATATTGTTGTAGAAACAAATACTGCGGACGTTGTAATTGCTCCAATAGCAGATAATAAGATGTTTTACATCATGTCCCAATTTACAGAAGGGGAAATCAATGCAGATGTTGCTCTTCATTCTTTGTCTGCTTCAAAACTGGGACTCCAATATATATTTAAGACAGATAAAGCTTTATCCAACTTAATTCCAGTTGAAAAATATTATCTGTCAAAACCTGAACGTGAAGACTGCAGAAATAGGTTAGTAGAAAGAAGTTTTGAAATCGATACAAAACTCAAACTTGCAAAAAGAGAATTTAAAACAGGTCTATACATAGAGGAACTTTTCAAATGAAAAATTTTGATCATAATGGTTTATTACTGTGTGAATTCCAGGGAAAAATCTTCGAAAAATCTGCAGAACTGGATTGTTCTTCGTCTGTCTTTTTGAGAAGGTTTCTTCATTCTAATTTATCAAAAGCTCTTGATGATAACACCAATTCAAATTTGTCACTTGATGCGGAAGAAGGACTTTCTCAAATTACAAACGAATTTGGAGATTCTACCTACGGAAAAATTAAATACTCAAAAAGTTCTTTATTCTGGATCGGTTATCTATACCGTTACATTTCATATACCAGAGAACAGTCAACAAAATTTGTTATGCAAATTTTTCCCTATAAACAGTTAAATGATGTTTATTACACATTCCATACTCAGGATCCTGAATGGTGCATCAGAAATCTGCTTGAAATAAACAAATTAAATGAATATGTATTTGACAATAATTTCAGATTAAAGCAGGTGATAAAAGAAAAGGGTAATTACTAACCTAAATATTTAGGTTAGTAGACAGAATT
>JAXJWH010000001.1:0-1953 GCA_036308125.1 Agathobacter sp. | reverse complement strand
TATATTTCTTGTTAGTCCGGCTATTCGGGGCCGGAGTTCCCAAACTACAGGCTCTAAAAGGTCGTGTTCTCGTCAGGCAAGGTTGTGTGGAAAAATACAGAAAGCCCCACGGGGCGAGGATGATTTTTCCACGACACCCGCAGGGCTTGACCTTGCTTGGACGAAAAGAACACGAGTTACCTTTGCCTGTGGTTTGGTGAACTCTGGTTACGAAATATTTCTTTACTTGATTCTGTATGAAACTTTTATATTACTTTTGTATCATAAACATAATATTGAGGATGTATGGCTCAAATAGGGAATTGGAAAATTAAAGGATGTTTAGGTAATGGCGGAAATGCAACCGTTTTTAAAGTTTGCAATGACACTGGTGAATATTTTGCGCTAAAAAGATTAGACAGCAAAGAACCAGAAAAAATAGATAGATTTAAAAGGGAAACTTCTTTTATAGAGGAGCACCCTGAGCTGATAACGCAAAAAGTAGTTTTACCTATTATAGATAAGGATCTTGAATGTGAAACCCCATACTATGTTATGCCATTAGCGGAACCATTAAAGAATCGCAAATTAAATTCGTTGGGAGAAAAGTGTGATGCCATATATGATATATTGAATGGGATTGAAGCATTGCATAAGTTGCAAATCGCGCATCGGGATATTAAACCTGAGAATATCTTGTTTTACGATGGAAAACATTATCTGTCAGACTTTGGACTAATCTTTATTGAAGCTGCAATAAGAATTACGAAAGAAAAAGATAAGGAAAGAATAGGTGCTAAAAGAACTATTGCTCCTGAGATGGAAAGGAGTATGGGATATCATGCAAATCCATATAAAGCAGATATTTATTCTGTTGCTAAAACTATATGGATGATTCTAACGGAAGATTATGATTGCTTTGAAGGACAGTATAGTCCAGAAACAACAATTGCCCTAGAACGATATGAAACTATAGGCACATTTGATGACAACATACCACCAAGCATTCCGTATTATACACCATTAGATAAGTTACTAACGGAGTGTACTGATAACGCGCCATCACTTAGACCATCCATTGGTGATGTTATTCATCGCTTCTGTAAATGGATAGAAATAAACTTGGATTTTCATCAAAAGAATAATTATGAATGGCGAGAAATAACCGATAAGTTATTTCCTAGGAATGTTCCATATAAAGTTGTTTGGACAAAACAGGAAGATATTGTTGATATACTCAATTTCCTTTGTAAATATAAAAGTCTAGCGTATGTGTTTTTACCACGTGGTGGAATGCATTATAAAGGTGCTAAGAAGCATACAGAAGAGAGGTTTATAGAAATTGATATGGGGTATATATGTCTATTCCCAGCAAAGTCTTTGACTTTTTACTCTGTAGGAAACGATGCTGAGTGGAATTATTTTAGACTTGATTCATATGATGATATTAAGCCTATTTATTTGAACAATATCCCTCTTGATGCGACTGAAGCAGATGAAGAATTGACTGAATTGTCTCCAAGTGATTATGCCCCATATGAAGTATGGGAAAGCGGAGAAGAATATCAAGGTTATATTCCAACAGAAAATATGAGAAGAGTATGCCGTTATTATCGTGGGGCATTTGTGCTATTCAATACGCGGTCACCATACAATTTAGAATCATCGACCCATAATCGCCATAGTCTTTTTTCTGAAGATGAATTTGAATTTTACATTAAAGGTTGTGCTCAAGGACGCTTCGGTTTGAAGTATAATGAATTTATGTTTGAGGAAATAAAACGATTATTTAGAGAAGAATCATTGTCCAATAATTAAAGAAAATGCTTATCTTTGCACTAAGAAAAGAGTTATTTGAAAAGCATGAGGAATATAGTGTAACAAAACAAGTTAGCAATTTCTTATCCATTGCCCATTCTCATGCAAGTTCTTCTTAATGGTTTGATACTCAAAGAATCTTAATCAAACTACATC